>CM007359.1 GCA_001858525.1 Vampirovibrio chlorellavorus
ATGTCACCAAAGAAAACAGCTCCCCAGAGCCAGCCCCAAGTAGAAGTTCCACCACCACCCCCAAGACCTCGCCTTTCCAAAATTCGCATCAAAAATTTTCGTTCAATAGGGACAACGGCTGTAGAAATCGAGCTTGACGATATTGTTGTATTAGTTGGACCTAATAACTCTGGAAAGAGTTCTATATTAAGGGCTTACCAAGTGGTTATGGCTCATGGAAGTACCGAAGGGAAATTAACAATGGAGGATTTCCCAAATGGCTATGTCAATAAAAAAGATTATCCAGAAATAGAACTGGAAACTATTGTTTACGATAGAACAGCCCCAGGCGAACAGTGGGTTCTTTCTAATGAACAAGGTGAAATGTACGTAAAAGAAAAATGGGTATGGCTTGAGCCAAAGAAAGACCCTGTTAAAGTTGGATGGGATACTACCACACAAAACTGGCATGCTTCAAGGGGTCCATGGGGAGCTCCAAATGTAGCAAAGGCATGTAGGCCAAAGCCGCATAGAATTGAGGCTTTTGAAGGCCCTGAAAAACAGGCTGAAAATGTAATCAAACTTCTGAAAGAGGCCCTTGAACAAAAGGTAAAAGCGTTAAAATCTGGGAACCCAAAATACCAAGAGTTACTTTCTTCTCTTGCTGAAATTCATCAAACCATTTTAAGTGAAACAAATACTGAAATTGACACTGTTGAGAGACACATCACCGAAACAATTTCAAGCATTTTTCCAAATCACGTTGTAAAATTCGACGCGAATATTGATGGTGACTTAGACAACTGCTTATCATTTTTTAAAACATCTCCCATTTTGAGGATGGGCATTGATAAAGACGGACACCACCTAAGCAGCATAGATAGACAAGGAAGTGGTGCGAGACGAACACTTTTATGGGCTGCGTTAAGGTTGTTACAAGAAGGAAGAAATGATGATACAGTTATGCCGAACGTCCTCCTTCTTGATGAACCAGAGTTGTGCCTGCACCCTAACGCAGTAAGAGATGCCTGCAAGATTCTATACGATTTGCCTAAAACTAATAGCTGGCAGGTCATGGTTACAACCCACTCCCCAGTTTTTATTGACTTTTCCAGAGACAACACCTCGATTGTCAGAGTAGAACGGAAAGATGGAGAATCAATCCAAGGGACAACTCTGTTTCGACCATTAAGGGCTAGGCTGGATGAGAATGATAAAACACTTCTCAAGATTTTAAACCTCTGCGATCCTTATTTAGCGGAATTCTTTTTTGGGGGTAAAACAATCGTAGTTGAAGGCGATACCGAATATACAGCATTTAAATACATTGTTCATCACCATCCCGATGAATTCAAAGATATTCATATACTCAGAGCAAGGGGTAAGGCAACAATCGTCTCTCTATGTAAAATTTTAAATCAATTCGGCTCAAGTTATTCTGTCCTGCATGATTCAGACACGCCGACCAATTCAGACGGCAGCAAAAATTCAGCCTGGACAATGAATGAAAATATTCTTCAAGAAACCAAGCTAAACTCCTCCGCCACTAATGTGCGCTTGGTGGCATCAAAAAAGAATTTTGAAAATACTTTTTTCAAAAAAGAAGTTGCCAAAGATAAGCCCTATAATGCAATTACACAATTATCAACAGACTCAACCTCTTTTAAGAACATTAAAAAGCTTTTAGAGGGTTTAATGGACCACTCTAAAGAGTTACCTTCTGAAGTATTGGAATGGACCTCACTGCAAACACTTGAAAGTTTCTTAAATAATTAAGGAAAGGTAAAAGCCAGAAATGAATTGGAACTTTACTCCTGAATCTTCTAATCTTGCAGGTTTTGGTTATGATGAAATCAATCTAACATTAATTGTAGAGTTTAAAAATGGAACAAGTTACCATTACTTTAGTGTTCCCATAGATGTTTTCAATGCAATGTGTGTAGCCTCTTCAAAAGGTACTTTTTTAGCACAAAACGTTAAGGGTATATATAACTACCAAAAAGTGTAATTAATTCTGTGCTTCATTTTTAATAGGTTCAAGCATTGGCAAACTCAGACCCTCAATCTCTTGTATAGCGCGACCTGCAATGCCTTGCAGGTCCCCATACATTCCAACAGTAGATTCAATGACACCCTCGATCTGGGTCTGCCTTTTGGCCCACTGGCGAGTCATAGACTTCTTTTCTCTATCTAAATCAAGTTGCATATCAGTAAATTTTTCAACAATAGCTTCAATTCGATGCTTGAAGCGTGGCCCTGTCAGATAATCATAAACCAGTTCCATTTTTGTTTGCTGCCCCTCTTGAGATTTTCGAGCATTTGAAATCTCAATCAAGCTTTGTCTGAGAGCAATTGCTAGAGGCACAGTGTATTGCGGGGCTGCAATCCAAACCCCATCAATCTGGCCAAAAGTCTCTATTTCCTTGGGTAGTGAGTAAGAAATCAGGATAGAAATTTCAGCTTTAGCTGTTCGTTGGTCATCTCTAAGTTTAGAGAGCCAACCATCACTCCAATGTTTAGTTCTTTTCAACTCCCACAGGATGGAACCACATCCCTGGCCCATTGTACCATTTACGCGCTGAAGACAGTCGCCCCCAAACTCACCTTTTCCAACTGACTCGATAGCATCAAAAGGGAACTTTGTTCTGAGCATTTCTTCCAAAATCAATTCCAACACTTCCCCTTGAAGTTGCTGAGAGCCCTGCTCTGCCTTCTGTTTCAACTCTTCGATCTTACGCTGCATAGATGCCATTTGCTCTTCTTTTTCAGCAAGCTTAAGCTTCAACCCCTCTTCAGCTTCCCTCTTGGCCTTTTCACGGACTTCATTGACAGAAGATTGGACACGTTTCTCAATCGTCAAATCAAGCTCTCGTTTTTCGTCGTCTAATTCTCTCTGTTTACGCAATAAATCCGCCTGAACTTTTTGAGCCTCTTCCAATTTGGCATTTTTTTTGTCTATCAGCTCTTGCAACTCAGTCACTATTTTATTCTTAGATTCCAGCTCTGATGCTGCGGCCAATTTCGCCTTTTGAGCCTCCTCAACTATAATAGACTGGCGCTCTAGTTTTACTTTTTCTGCTATTTGGTCATCAATGGCTTTTTGAGCCTCTAACAGAGCTTTTTGTTGCTCTTTTATTGAAGCTTCTCTTTGAGCAACTATCAATTCTTGTTGAGCAATTTTCTGCTCATATTCTTGTCGGGTGGCTTGTAAAAGCGGAGCCGCAAGCGACTCCGTAACCTTAACTTGGGTAGAACAATTAGGACACGTAATAAGCGGTTCAAAACTCATTGATCTATAGCCCTGTTAGCCACGAGTACCAAACATATAATAAGTATATTGAATTATAAACTATTTCAATCTTAAATTATTCTACTCATAGCATTATACCAGAATCAAGTTACCCAAAATATAGTTACAGCCAGTAGTCCGGCTGGTAGAGTAATACAAACTTTGAATTTCAGATTAACATAGCCCCTAACAGTTAGACCAGAGCTCCGGAATTGAAACACTATAGGTAATTCTGTTTCAGCATCCGAACGTTCCAGCATCCACCAGAACCCAGCTTTGGGTTTTCAACGTTTAGCCGGGGCGTTCTTCTTGAAACAATATTTTTTTAGAAAGTATTGTTTCAACTGAGATTTCCCCGTAATGACCGCTTCCCTGGTCGATGCTAACGGTCAGCGCCTTTATCGACATTGATGCCTACTGACCTATTCTGGTTTGTCGTTCCAGACAATGAGGAAACGGTCTAAATCATTGGCCATCGCTTCCAGAGGTTGACTCATTGCCGCCAAGAGGAAGAGAATTGTCTGGTAATCCTCCTGCAAGGTTGGCTTATTCCAGATCGCTTCATGGTGTGCAATGCGATTACGGAGCGTTCTAACTCGACTGAGAGCATCGTAAGCCTTTTTGGGTGATATTTTTGGACTCTCTGGAAATACCATTCGCATGGGTTTTTCTTTACTGTGCCAGATGGTGGGGTGGTAATGGGACTTGAACAGGTTCGTCCAGAAGCCAAAATTAAGTTCTGCAACTAGTTTTGGGTGGCTCCACCCTCCATTGTCCCGAATCAGCTTTTGCTTTGCTTTGAAAATGGCGTCTTGCTCTGGGTTTGGGAATCCCTTTGACTGCATCCAGGACGTCTTTATCCAGTAATGGCAGCTTTCCTGAAGCCAATCAGAGCCATGGAGGTTGGATAATGTGTTATCTATCCGGTTTCTCAGCCCTATTTCCAGCAGGGAGAGTGATGGATATAGAGCCTCCGAGAGTGCGAGATTCCATTTGTACCGGGCAATAACAAGCGATTCCTCCGCTTGTCCCCATCCGTATGCATGGAGTCTTGGTTCAGATAATAAATCGGAGATCATCTTGATTCTCAAACAAAAACTGTTATAATTTTAATGTATGCCCCGGTTTTCTTCCTAGCGCTTCCGCGTTTTACAGATGCCGGGGATATGCCTTTTTAAGGCTTATAGACCCTGGATGTAACCTCTCCCAGACTTACCAGTTTGGTGATGACGCCGGGGTTTTTGCTTGTATATGAGATTATTTTACTGCTGTTGGGCATGGATGGCGAGACAAAACGAAAACCCCGGCGAGGATGGCCGGGGCGGTTGAGTAGTGTTGGAGTTTTCCCGGGTAAGGCTTCGCCCTTCCGCTTGCACCCGAAGCTTCTCAGGGGCGAGGGTCAGACTGACCTTGATATGCCTCTCTAACTCCCGTTGATGCTCTTGCATGACCTGTTTTGGGGATGTGACCTGGTTCATGCCTAATTGGAGCCGTGCTTGGGTGTTTCGGGTCTCTTGGGCTTTTCAGAAGTCGTTCCAGTCGCTTCTGGAAGTATCTTTGTCAAATTCCGGAATTATAGGGTAAACCCACCTACCTTTTGAGCGGCTTCCTGGGCTTTCAAACGGCCCACGTTCTTCTCAATGGGTTGGGTGTGATCGTTATCGCCCGCAATCACCAGAACCTTTTCCGGAAATTGTTTCCGGTAAATTTCCGCCACTGTTGGCAGGTTTCCGGAATTAAAGTTCACAATAACCGGAAAGCCGGTCAGTTAGGAGGATCAAACCCCGGGATTCCAATGCCTCTGTTAAGTTTGTTTCTTGCCAACGCCTGTACATGTTCAATATCTATAGCTCGCTATTTTTCCATTACAACACCCGCTATTTTTGCAATAAGGAGACTGCTATTTTTTTCTTGATTTACGACATATATACATAAAAGAAAATCCCGGTACAAATGGCAATCAAAAACTGAGCCAGTGTGGCCAACAAAAAGCAACTGCCTTAAAAGTGAGGTTCACCGCGTGTGTCAGCCGCTAAACCTAAGGTTAGTGAGGCAATTTATAGTTCCCAAGGGTTTATTAGTAAAGCCCCGGTGGATTGAAAATCATTTACATTGCGGGTGATTAGATGTAGCCCGTGATGCATTGCTGTGGCGGCAATCAGGCCATCAATGGCGGGCAGTCCTATGCCTTGTTGATGGGCCTTGGCCAACAATTCTCCCCACAGCCTTGCCACATTTGTTGAAACAGGCAATATACGACCTGCATAATCTGATTCTAGCTCATTCAACCAGTGCTCAAAGGCCTGTTTTCGTTTCCCATCTTCCAGACGTTTTACGCCTTTGGTAATTTCACCCACCGTAATGGCGCTAATGAAAAAATGAAGGCTGTTCAGGCTTTCCAGGTAGGCTAAAACCTCTGGATTGGGTTTCGGTTGTCGATATTCTGAGAGAACACAGGTGTCCAGGAGGTACTTCAAAACTCAAACTCCCGTGCTTGGGAGCGATCTCGCTCTAAATCCAACCCTTCAAAAACCGGGCTGGATTTCAAAAAATCAATAAAGCTCTTTTTTTTGCCAGATAAGCGTTCAAACTCTTCCAGGGAGAGAACAACGACTTCATCCCTGTTCCGCTTGATCCGTTGTGGCCCTATGGTCATAGCCCGATTTACCACTTCACTCAAGCGGTTCTTGGCGTCGTATAATCGCCATTCGTTTTCGGCCATGTCTGCCATAGAGGCACCTCTTATTCTAGCCAGTCTAGCTATATTTTAGCATGAGTGAGAATCAACCGCTAGCCCCAAAAGAAAACCCCGGCGGTGGCCGGGGCAGGTTGGGTTTCGTTGGACTATTATCGAGTCAGGCTTCGTCCACCGGTCTGTACCAGTGTTTTTTCAGGTGCCTTGGCCATACTGACTCTTTTTTCTTTCTCTAACGATGGTTGGTGTTCTTGACTGGCCTGTTTTTGGGCCTTGGCCTGGTTCACGCCGAGTTGGAGCCTTGCCTGGGTGGCTTGGGTCCCTTGGGCTTTCCGGAAGTCGTTCCAGTCGCTTCCGGAAGTACCTTTGTCAAATTCCGGAAGCATGGCAAACCCGCCTACCCTTTGAGCGGCTTCCTGGGCTTTCAAACGGCCCACGTTCTTCTCAATGGGTTTGGTGTGATCGTTATCGCCCGCAATGACCAGAATCTTTTCCGGAAATTTCTTCCGGTAAATTTCCGCCACTGTTGGCAGGTTTCCGGAATTAAAGGCCACAATAACCGGCAAGCCGGTCAACTCGTGCAGGGTAGCTGCAGTGGCATAACCTTCGGCGATCAGGATTGTCTCGGATGCAGTCAAATTACCAATGGGGAAATGTCCACCCTCGAGTTTTCCGCCACGGGGGAAGCTTTTTCGTCCGGAGGCGTCAATGGTTTGTGCCGCCCAAAAGCGACCGTTTTCATCCAACACTGGCACCAGGAGTTCCCCGGGTTTACTCCATAGTTGGGGCGGCTCATCCAACTTCCCGCCAGTCAGCGCTAAGGCCCCCAATGCATTGACTCTTAAGCCATGGGCTTGTACCCCTTTGGCACTGAGGTAAGGATGAGAATGAGCGGGGGCTGCTGCTTGCCAATGGGCTTCCACCAGTCCTGCAGTTTCGATGGCTAAGGCTTCCCGCTCTTTGGCTCTCAGAACACGTTTTTGAGCGGCTTCCACTTCAAGGCCTTCCCGATCCTTGTCACTCAGGATGGGTGTCCTTTGAGAGGATTTCCAGGTGGTTTCCAGTCCGGTTTTATGATTCTGGATGTAGCCAGCTGGGTGGCCATCAGTAAAACCCACATAGGCTCCGCTGCGCTCACCGCTAGGGTCTCCTTCCACTGGGACCCGGTGAAGTCCCCCGTCCATAATCGGTATTCCAGGCAACAGCAGCCCGGCCTCCTGCAGGGCTTGAGCAAACTCAGTGGCAGGATCCAGCTGAGGTTGAATTACGCTCTCCTGTTTTCCCCATCGGGTTATCAATTCTTCGGTATCCCCGTGGGGCCCAATATACCAGGATTTTACTTCCCGATCCCAGATGGCTCCTTTTGCTTTGGCCTGGTTCTTCTCGGCATAAGGAACATTGAGATACAGGCGTTCAGTCGGCTGATTTAGCATGACAGGCTCCTTGGGTTCGATGGCCAATACCGGGGCTTGAATTGGTGAGATTGAATGTTCCTGACTCTGCTCTTGTTGTATTTCTCGGCCCCTCAGATATTGAACAATGCGTTCTGCGTCAGTTGATGCCCGGAAGATTTCACGGGGGTCTTCTTGCAGAGCTTGAATCCAGGAGCTAATGTAGGCCACATGTTGGCCAGGATCGTGCCCGATGCCGAGTTGTTCACCCAGCATTAAAGAGGCGATTTCGGCGCGTAGTTCTTCTTTGGCATAGCCCATAGAGCCAAATGGATGGCGAAGATCTCGGTTAAGTCTGCTTTCATGACCGCTCCAATGACCGAGCTCATGCAAAGCAGTGGCGTAATACCGGTCAGCCGTTGGAAACTGCTCCCGTAGTGGGAGGGTGATGCTGTCAGTTGAGGGACGATAAAAGGCCCGATCTCCAGCTGCATGCTGAATGATTGCCCCAGTCTCTTTTAAAATAGATTCGGCTTCCGTATGGCGTTCCCATTCCGTGAGAGCCGTTTTGAGTTCCATTGGCGGCAAACCGCTAATTTGATCGGCATTAAAGACCACAGCTGAACGGACTTTGGGCCGTTGCAGGCGAACAGTGACTTTAATCGGTTTACCCTTCTCATCCAAAACAGGTTGACCATTTTCATCCAGTTTCAGAATCTCGTCTTGCCATTTCCAGAATTGAATGACAGTTCCTTTTTCCCCCTTGTTGACCTGTGTATCCAGACTGGTGGCTTGTTTATAGGTCATCCAGCGGGTATCCCCATAGCCTCTGGCTTCAGCCACAGACAAAAGCCAAACGGCGTTCATGCCTTTGTAGGGATTGCCACTGACTGCATTAAAGGGTAAATACCGCTGACCTGCCTGCCAAGGCTTGAGCCAGGGGGCGGTGCCCTGTTCTAATTGGCGAATAATGGATTCTGAAACAGTTTTAGCGTAGTCACTCATTCTGCGACCTCCACGCTCAGCTCTATATCTATTTCGGAGTCAATGGCATCTTGTTCGGTGATGGCGGTTTCCTCAAAGGCCCCCCAAGCTTCGGCCTCATCGGGATCCAGTTCGATGATGACGCCTGGGAGGCCGAAATCGGCCATGCTCTGGCTGATGATTGGATTAGTCATAGACAAGCTCCTGTGGTTTGGGTTGGGTTATTCGGGTTGGTTGAGTCTCGATAGACCGTTTATAAACGGTGGTGTCCGCAAAATAAGGGGTGGATGTATCCGCTAACGGATCCACTGGCAGGCTTGGTTTATATGCAGGGGCCTTGCTTATCCTTAGGCTTGCTGGTTGGGAGCGCACCACCACCTGAATACCTTTGTTCCGGTAATATTTGGCCACATAGCCATTTTTGAAGCCCTTTTCGTAATTGCCGGTGTTATAGGCAGATAATGCTGCCATTAAGGCGTCTTGTCCCTCTCCATAGCGTTTAACTGCTCCGGCATACCCTCGGCTTAAAATTCGACTTCCAGCCCGCAGATTGTTGCAGGGGTCTAAAATTGTTTCCACGGTGTAACCCAGACCCCGCAAATTATTGGAATTGATCTGCATGAGGCCTAGATCCACGCTATACCCCAAGTTCAAATAGTAACGGGCTTGCCGGGCAGCTTCTTGAGCATTCGTGGGCCTTGGCAAGCGCTTCACAGGTCCATTGACTCCAAGCGCAAATTGATTGCCACCGCTTTCCACTTGAATAATGGCGGCCAGAGTTTGCGGGGCGACATTCGGGGCGCACATTTGCATCAGCTCGAATGAGGGCATCATGGCGGGGCTAGCCTCCTGTCCACAGTGGGGTTACGGAAGTGGTAATTCGGGCTTCATCGATTGGACCAAAATAACGGCTGTCGTAACTCTGCAAAGAATGGGTACTGAATAACCAAACCTCTCCGGAATGGACGGTATAGAGGCCATAAGGCCAGTGTGGCAAGGGGCGTTCAGCGGAATCGTAATTAAAGATTTTGCTCTGCGGCAGCCAGGTTTGATTCACCTGGACTCCTTGAGGGCTTAATGTCACCGTGTCGCCTGCCACGGCGGCGACGGGTTTGAGTAAGGGGCTACTCTGATTGGGACATGAGCCAGCGCCAATATAATTGCGATTCATTGCCAGACGAAAGGCAGGTGTTTCCAGGGGACAGAGTAGAACCAAAGTGCCTCGTTGCAGAGGGTGGTTAGGTCCAGTGTGCGTAAGATAAAGGCCGACTGGCATTGAGGGGGTCAGGTTGATGCATAGACCTAGTGCGGTGGCTAGGTATCCAAGCGCCAGAATCACCCCGGCCATAGTGCAAAGTAGGATTGCCATTCGTTTTCTATCCATTATTGGGCAACCTCCGCCTGCTCTAGACTGGGGGAAAGGCTTTCGGTCTTTGGCGGTGCCATCAGTGCCGCCCGCTCTTTGAATACCGGATCAATGAAATACAAAATCTGAGTGCCATAAATGGGGGCAAAACCTGCCACAAAAATCAACATGGCCCCTGCCCGAAGAATTTCCCCGGTTTGTTCATTCTTTATAGGTCCTTGCAGGCGCTGGCATTCATCGGGAGTCATGAGAGGACGGGCTACAGTCTGTTGGGACTGATTCACTTGTTGGAGCACGGCGCCAAAGCGCTGGCCAGAGGTGGAAATTTCCTGGACGGTGACGGTCGTTGTGCCGGTGAGTTTAGACAGCCATTCGGCGGTCTCTGGTTTATTTGGGGCATAGGCTACCCGTACATGGCAATTCGAGAGAATGGATTCATCATTGCCGTATGCGGCGCGCAGTTGGGAAATATCTTGCATGATCAAATAGGCTTTAATGCCGTAGCCTGCAATAAAGGCTAGGGCTTCCTGAAATACTTCCAACCTTCCAAAGGAGGGAAACTCATCGAGCATCAGTAATAGCCGGTGTTTGTATGCCTTGACTGGTTTCCCGTTTTCAAACTGCATTTCTTCCCGAGTGAGCGTTCGAACAATCTGGTTCAGAATTAACCGCATGAGGGGTTTTAACCGGTCTTTATCGGCAGGACGAACCACCAGATACAGGGACACCGGCTGGTCATGGTGCATGAGATCCTGAATCTCAAAGTCGCTCATTCGGGTATTGGCTTCTACCAGTGGATCACGGTAGAGGCTCAAATAGGACATGGCCGAAGAAAGGACAGAGCCGCGTTCAGCTTCCGGTCGGTTCAGCATATCGCGGGCCGCTGCGGCAACCACGGGATGCGTTGCACCCTGTTTGTGCAAAATATTCAGCATTTCCTTGTATAAATCATTGATTTCCCGGTTTGGATCGCTCAAGGCCATTGCCACATCGTATAAACTGGCGGGCGGCTCTTTCTTTTGTTGTTTCAGATAGAGCAAATGCAGGGTGACACCGGTTAAGAAGGCGTGGGCGGTTTTGGTCCAGTGGTCATTCAACCCCTTGCCATCGGGATCGACAATGATCGTCACCAAGTTCTGCACGTCCGCCACTTCATGATCCGAGTTCAGGCGGACTTCGTTCAGCGGGTTAAAGCGGCAACTCCCGGATACGGCTGCGGGATCAAATTTTAGAACTTTATTTTTGGCGATCTTTTGCCGCCATCCGGCGGTGAGGGCCCAAAGCTCTCCTTTCATGTCGTGAATCACAGCACTTTGAGGCCAGGATAAGAGGGTGGGGATGACCAGTCCTACGCCTTTCCCGGATCGGGTGGGGGCAATGGCTGCGATATGCTCTGGGCCGTCATGGCGGAGATACTGGGTTTGGCCCTGCTGATCGGTCCAGGCCCCCACATAGACCCCGCTGCCTGCTTTGCCCCGTTTGGGTAGCAAGCCGGTTTGCCGGATTTCTCTCCGGCTGGCCCAATGAGCAGTCCCATGCAATCCATGATGGGTTTGGGCGCGACGGTTGGTAAAGCCTTGGTACAGCGCTGCTGCCAGTAATATGAGAACATAGGCAGTTAAGGATGCCACATCGGCCTGATTGAACCAGTGTTTGGCGTGACTGTAATACTGGAACTGCCAGAGGTTCCAGGCAAAAGGGTTATACCAATGACCCCATAATGGTCGCCCCAGAGCGGGATGGTAGCTGAATTGTCGGGCCAATGTTTGGGTTAATACGCTGTTAGTGGCCGTAATGGCCACGGCCAAGAGTACCCAACTCCAGTAGTTGGGCTTAGGGCGAGGGGTACTGAAAACGGGCGGGTTCATCACCGTTGGGCGCTCTCCGGTTGCCAGGGAGGGAGAATGATGTCTTTGTTTATCATCACGTTAAAGACATAACCGGGCCGAATAGTCAGGGTGGGGGCTTGACTGAGCCCGCGTCCCACCGTGGCCATCCCCAGTTGAGCCATTTGCTGGCCAAGGGCACCAGCGGCCATTTGCTGGCTGGAATAACTGAAATCCCCTTGTTGAGCGCGAGGTTGGGAGAGTTGAACACCAGCGGTAATGGCCGAAAGCATCAGGGCGTTGCGGAAGGTGGGCCAAAAATGATTGTTGGTTTTGTCTTTAAAACCGGCATAGCCTGATTGATCGGTGCCAGGCATCCCGGCCAAGGTGACGCTAGAAGCATCGGGGTAAATTAGCCGGTTCCAGATGACCAGCACTTGACTTTGACCGGAAGCCACTTGGTGATCGTAATTTCCGACCAATTTGGTGCCTTGAGGGATCAGTAAATATTGGCCGGTGGCCGTGTCATAAACATTCTGGGCCACTTGGGCTGTGATTTGCCCAGGAAGATTGCTGTTTACGCCGCCCAACATCACCGATGGAATAACCGTTCCGGCTTTCACCTCATAAGGGGAAACGGCTTTGACACGGGTATGGAGTAAATAATTTTCCGGTTCCGGTTGATTGCTGGCAAAGGTTGTTTCCTTGATGCCTGCTTGAAGCCCATTGCCAAGAGGCGTCGTTTTTGTATTGGGGTTGCTGTAGATGGTGGTATCAGCTTGAAGTGCATTCTGGAGCGAAGTCCGACGCGTTTCTTCCAGTTGTTGGCGTTGTTGCTCACGGTGTTGCCAAGCTTGAAACTGAGCTTCCTGATAAGGGGTCATGGGCGTTGGCGCTTGGTTACTGGGAGGGGAGGCTGTTTCGAGGTTAGGGATGTCTGTGGATTCCTTGGTTTGGGATAAGTCTACCGGGGCAGAAGACTCGGTTTCCATGGAGCCAATCACTCCTTCCTGCTGCTTTTTGGCAAACCAGTCTGGGGTGTCGGGGGTGGTTTGGGCTTTGGGATCTGCTTCGGTCTCGATGACTGGCTTTTGAAAGCTGGCCGCTTTGGAATAAGCGATGGCGAAAATACCAATGGATATTATGGTGGCGAGTATTCCAAAAATAACCAGTGGGGCTTGGGTGATACGTCTTACGTCGGGGTTGTTTGGGTTTTGGGAGGTTAACTGATCGGGACTTGCGGGTGTTTGGGCTTGCAGTAGACTGGAGGCCCATTGTTTTAGTTTTTCAATGATCACGGGTTGGTGTCTCCCAGGGTGCGGATGCTAAAGGGGTGGGTCGCCATGAGGGCCTGAGTGGAGGTCAATGGATAATATCGGCTTGCCCATTGATTCGACGTTTGCAGTTGAACCAGGATGCCAGATCCCAGTGCACTGACCTGGTAGCGGACGCGCTGAGCCTGGGGCGCTTCCGATCGCGTTTGGGCCAGCGTAAATCCAGCTTGGCGAAGTTGTGTTTCCAGTTCTGGGCTCAAGGGGTTGTTGAGTTGCTTTTTGTGGGGCATGGCCAGAAGCAGGGTGGTTGTCACAGGATTAAATTGGCTGGCCAAAAACGCTGCGATATTGGCTGCCAATGGGATGGCCTGTGGCACTGTGAGATCACTAACCCAGGAGCGCTCTGCATAGTCTGGCCTCAAGGAGCCTGCTCGCTTGGATGGGGGTGTTTTGGAGTTAACGGATGCAGTGGTTAACTGGTTTTTTTCGGAGGTAGCTGGTGCTGGGGGAATATTGGGCTGAGGGGCCGGTAGAAAGACTTGTGTATAAACAGGTTGAATTGGTGCTAATTCACGTTCTTGCTCCACTCGGCCCTGCAAAGTAGACTGCAGACGGGCCAGGGTAGGACTCGGTTGGGAGGGTGTGATAAAGGAAAACGGAATCTGGGGTTTCACGGATACAGCTTTCTGAGGCTTTCGATGGCCTGCCTGTGCTGGAAGCCCGTTAAGCACCAGGGATAATAAGAGCAGAGGAATAAGTGTTTTAAAATTGGCCATTAACTGCCCTCCCGTTGAATTTCCACGCGGCTTTGATTGCGGCCCACTCCGGAGATGAGCGCCGCTTTATCAATGACTCGATCCACCACATAGCGATTGCCAACCATACGGTAATTGACGAGCTGATCTTGATTGCCCGGCCCCAGGATGACCAGGGCGGGAATTTCATGGTTTTGCGCATTGGCCGGGAACTGGATAAATGTTTTGCTGGCATTGGCATACACCCGAACCGGCTTCCAGCGAGGATTATCCCCTTTCAAACGATAATTAAAATCCAGTTCGCCTGATGCTAAGGTATTGCTTTCCTGAAATACGGTGGCGTTTGGGGAACCCTTTTGTGAATGGGTCTGGTGATAGGCCTCCCAGGCTGCATCTGTGTCTTCAGGATAGGAGAAACTGACCAAGGGCATCCAGCCGTCTTTTTTGCTCACCAGGCGGATGTTATAGGTTCTGCGGTCGGTATTGACGATCATATTGCTGGTTAGCCCCACATCGGCGGGCTTGATAATCAAGTGGGTGATGGCGTTTTTCCCGATACCGCTTGATGCGGGTGTGACTTTCCAGCGGGGGGAATCGCCCACATCCACTTGATTGACGATTTCACCGGGCTGTAAACCAACATCACAGGCATAGAGCGGGGCGCAAACGACTGAAGGTAGTGTGACGCCGAAAGGAAAACTCACTGCCCCATCTTCTCCAATAACGGGCATGGCGGCTTTGTTTTTCCATTGGTTGGCAAGACTGACCGCTTTTTGTTCTTTCGGATTGAGTTTTATGGTGTCATCCGATAAGACGGGCAATTTGCCGTAACCTTGCATGGAGACGTAGCCAGTGGGCATGTAAGTGGCCCTTATGTCTGAAGTGTCCAGGGCAGGGACTTGCTGAGCGATTGCTGTCATTGGCAGGCTGGCAGTCAGGAAGGCAAGAAATAGACGATGTTTCATAGGGTTTTTCCTCTCTTAAAGCCGGGGTGACCAGTTAAAGTGGGTTATGTAAACGCCCGTTGGATTTTTCAAAAGTATGCTTTCCTCATGAGGTGGCTGAATGGCCACGGTAAGGTTGGCTTGCATGGGCGTGGTACTGAGTAATTCACCCTTAGAAGAATGGACGGTTTCTGTCCATTGCACCTGCCAGGTATTCTCGGAAATAGGTAAAACGGTGCTGATCTCTACGCTCACCCCTTCTGTTTTGGCACGCTCAAAGGGGTCATGCTTGCTAAAGTAGTCATTCAGAGCGTTATAGGCGGCATCTGTACGGCGTACCATGGCATAAGCATTGCTCAAGTTGGTGCGCTCGGCTCCGGCATCCTGATAGAGGCTGCGAACCTGGGTGACCCAGGCGGCCAGTTGGGCACGAATGATCCGGGCATCTACTTTCGTTGCGCTGTCAGCCCGCTGGATGGCCAGGGAGGCTCCCAATTTATCCACTTCCACCACATACGGTACCAATTTACTTTGTGCACCCAAATAAGCCATGCCACCCGCGCAGACCAGAGCGATTCCCAATGAGAGGAAGGCGACCCGCTTCCAGGTGCGTTCACGGGCAATGTGATCGGCAATGGCTTCATTCCATTGGCGGCGCATATCCAGAAACACGCTTTGATAATCGGGATTGGCTGTACCGGGTTGATCCCAGGCTGAAACGGTTGGTTTTCGAGGCCGAGGATTAGGTATTGTACTGGTAGATGCCTGTTTCATGGTTTCACTGTTTATTCCTTCCTGGTGTTAACCCTCTGATTGTTGGGGGTAGATTTTGTTTTCTTCTTTTTCTGATTTCTGAGAGGCTGCTGTTGCTTTGGCTTTTCGGTTTGTATTGATGGCTTCGGCCTGTTGGGACATGGCATGGCCCATTTGTCCGCCAAAATTTCCATGCCGTGTTTCGCCCCGAAAACGCTGCCCCAATGTGCTCATCCCTGCTTGTGCTGTGTTTTTGGCCAATTGTTGGAAATAGGATGGCTTACTTCCGGGAGCTGCGTCCTGGCGTTGCTGAGCGGTCAATTGATGAGCGCCAACAAGCGTACTGGCTGTTCCTGCTAATGTGCTGGCAGAACCGGTGGCTGCTGCCGCTCCGATGCTTGCCGCCGCTGTCATTCCAGCGGTAATGGCCCCTGCAATCATGCCGCCTTGACCAAAAGATGTTCCGTTGATGAGGGCTTGCAGCTTGTTGGGGATGTTTAGGGAAAGAAGCCACATGATGAGAGCGGCCCCAACCATGACCAACGTATCCTGAATACTGCTTGGATCGAATCGGGATGCCAAATCTAGTAAGACTGTTTGTGCAAGCCCTATCACAAGTTGCAGCACGAACAATTTCACACCAACTGAAAACGCGTATACTAGGAGCTTTTTGGCATATTCACTTGTCCAGCTTGAGCCGCCAAAGCCCATTAGGATAACGCCAGCTGAGATTACAAAGTAAGATTCAATGATGGCTTCGATCATATTGGCTGCCATAAGGCCCATGCAGATGATGATTGCAAGAGCACTTAGGCAGGCAACAATTAGGTTGCTAATGTTGGTGGCAAAATTCCAGTTTAAAAGTTTTGAGCCGATATTTAACCCAATGGAAAATATTTGTGCAATGTCCGGGGGCGGGGTTGAACTGGCATTAATTGCCGCTATTTTAAAACTCTGAATCAGGGCATTGGCCAAATCGTTGGAATGGAGAAGCAGAAACCAGAAGAAGCCAAGCCGGAGAACCGTTCTGATCAATTCTGCCAATATCTCGTTGAAGTCCATGCCTTTGAGCGCCAATCGGATGGCCGACCATGTAAACTCGATCCCGGCAAGAAGCCAGAACAAACGCTCGGCAGCTCCCCGCAGTGCGGGCTCCCAAGCTGCCATATTGTCACGAAAATATTGCAATAAATCGGTGGTTGTTTCCGATGGTTCCAGTGCATAGCTTGTGTCGCATTGGAGAAAAAAACCAATGAAAATCGCTATACCTAGCCAAATTGGCCTTTTTAACTTCATGAACAAAAATTCTCTTCCTAATAAAGATCGGTCATTTGTTTGCCTTTTTGGATTGGGATAACCCTAGGGCCAGCTTTGCTTTTTGCCTGTTGTTCGGGAGGGCATGCCTGACTTATGGGGGCGGGAGACTTTGGAACAGCGAATTGATAAGTAACAAAAGATGATACGCTTGCTGTTCCCAAAATAATCAAAATCAGGTAGCCAAGTTTTAAATGAATCATGGTCGAGTCCTCTTAGTGGGTTAATAAAGGTCTGTCATTGTTTTTCCGCCCGTTTGTGTCGGAATTACTTTGAAATAGTTTTTGCTGGCGGCATCCTGGACGGCTTGCCGGTCTTGTTGCTGGGCGATGAAATTGGCCTGCATTTGGAGTTGTAGCATCATGAGTTCGCGCAATTTCATCAGTTGGTCAGCGTTTTGGGCCGCCATCATATTAGCCACCTGTAGGGCTTCCATTCGCCCTTGGGCGGAGCTGGCCATTGCTTGAAGGCGTTGTTGGAGTAATTGATCGTTTTGAAGCTGGGAGGCATGTAGACCCAAGCCTTTCATTGTATAGAGGGCGTTATCGCTTCCCTCTTTGGACCATTGGGCATATTTATTTTTCCAGTCATTGGCCCCCATTTTTTTATTTAGGTAGGCGTCATAGGTGCCATACCGATTGGCAAAATGGCCATCCAAATCACCAGCGGAGTAGGCCAATGAGCGGGAACGGCCCATGAGTTGGTTAAGCTGGTTGAAATCTGACATGGCTTTACCCCACAGATGTTGGGATACACCATTTGAGTTGGTGAGCATATCCTTATACTGGTTGATCTGGGTGCTAAGCTGCTGGGCCTGATTGGCCAGTTGCTTGACCTGCATGGCCTTGTTCATCAGTTGGGTCCATTCCGTTCCGCAGTTGGTGCAGTAAACTGCGTCGAGTCCATGGGCTGGTAGGGATGGCAAGCTAAGCAAGGCTGAACTGACCACTAGGGCCAATCCGGCATTAATCCAATAATGATTCATAATTCACTCCTCTCTCTTCAAGCCAAATATAGGACCAATGGTCTCCGTGAAGGGATCTCAACTCTTGTAAATGAGCCAATGTCTTCTTGTCTGACACGGCAGTAAAGGCCAAGGCCACTGGCCCCAAGTTCAATTCAAAGAGGCGGCGGCCCTCCGGGGACAGGTAGTAATACTCCCGTTTCTTAATGGCGGTCTTAATCATTTGAATCTGGGCGCTATTTAATCCCAGAATAGTGTACAAATCGCGCGGCCCAAGGTGATTGTCTGTTCCCGCTTTGTCGGCCTCTTCATTGGGCAGCAGGATTTTTGTAGGACAAGATTCCACCAGAACATCAAAAATCCCAGAATGAACGGCGTCTGAAAGGCTTTGAGTGGCCATTACGACTGCGCAATTGGCTTTGCGAAGCACCTTTAACCATTCCCGGATTTTTTCCCGGAATACCGGATGGCCTAGCATCACCCAGGCTTCATCCAGAACCAGCAAGGCCGGTTGACCTTTCAACGACTTTTCAAAGCGCCGGAACAGGTAAAGCAAGACAGGGATGGCAGCTTTTTCACCCATTGCCATCAGGTCTTCGATTTCTAAAACGGTGAAAGTATCTGCTTGAAGGCCGTCTCTTGCGCTGTCTAGCAAATGTCCAAGTGCTCCGGATACGGTGTAAAAGCTCAAGGCTGAGCGAATGGATTCATCCTGAACGGTAGAGCAGAAATCGGTAAGTGAGCGGTGTTCAGAACCACTACTCTCTCTAAATATGGTCATTGCCTTGTGAATGGCTTGTCTTTGACCGGGACTCGGAGCTGACCCAGCTTGGAGTTCGTAACAAGTGGCGATCCAGTCTTCCGCCCAGGCCAAATCGGCTTGGGATTCTAATACCGCCAGCGGTGTAAAGTTTGGGGTTTGTTCAGCAGCAATGTTGTAATGTCTCCCGCCAGTGGCATTGGCCAAGGCCCAAAGGGATTGCCCCTTATCAAAGGCAAAAACAGAGGCGTCCGGGTAGCGACGGAATTGAGCAATCAGGGTGGCCAATAACGTCGATTTCCCGCTTCCAGTAGGTCCAAAAATTAAAGTGTGCCCAACATCTTCTACATGCAGATTCAGTCGAAAGGGGGTGGCACCCGTGGAAGCCCCGTAAAGCAGGGGAGGCATGTCGTTTGGATACAACGGGCATGGACAGGTTGGTTTTCCTGCCCACACGCTGGCCAGGGGTAATAGGTGAGCCAAATTGACGGTGTGAATTAAAGCCCGACGCAGGTTTGGATGGCTATGCCCAGGAAGAGAGCCTAACCATGCTTCCAGAGTGTTTAGGGTTTCCAGACGGCAGCTAAAGCCCTGGCGTTGTACTTCTCGGATAAGCAGGCGGGCGTTTTCTTGAAGTTCCTGTTTATCCGGCCCCATGAGGGTAATCACTGGCGTGTAATAACCAAAAGCAACTAGGGCGCTTTGCGCGTCTGTAATGGCAGCTTCTGATTGCGTGGCCATCGATACGGCGTCTTCATTGACGATGCCGCCGGAAGTTCGGAATACTTGGGCAAAGAAACCTCGGGCCTTTTGCCGCCATTTACGCCGAAAGCGTTTGAGCTCACTCACGCTTTCGTGCGGATCCAGGTATAGCATGCGGGTAGACCAGCGATACGCGATGGGTAAATGCTCCAGAATATCCAGCATGTTGGGGTAAGACTCAAAGGGAAAGCCTTCCAGTGCCACGGTGCAAATAAAGTTTTCCCCGATTTTGGGAGTATCACCGACCCAGAGTTCTTGCCCGCCCAAATAGCCACTGGTAAACATGGCCACAGGTGGAATATTGATGGGATGGGAAAGGCCTGTTAAGGCAAAGTGTAGGTAATTGATCAGTTCATCTCGAAGGTGTGCTTGACCAAACGAATCGGTATGGGTGTAGCAGCCCATGCGCTCAATGGTGAGCACCGTTGAAAGCGTATCTTGCAGGTCTTCTAGCGTTTTTTTGAATCCCGCCAGAATGCGATCCCCGGTATGTGCGGGAGTAGTTGAATCCTGGGCATACATGAGATCCACCACCTTGGATTCTCGCTTCAGCGGTGGGGTGTAGGCAACCACCAAGACATAATGGCTTTCAAAGTGAGCGCCCTGGGTGAGAAATTGCATACGACGCTCTGCATCGATGAGTTGCGTAATTGGGTCAGGAAAGGCGGATTCGTTCAGGTCTGGATAGCCAATTGCAGGAAGGCGAACGGCATCCATCCAGGTGGCCCAGCCACTTCCTAACCGGGTTAAAGCTCGGTTGATCTGCTGGCTAATATAATTTCGTTCGGCGGGAGTGGCGCTTGCTGTGTCAGGACCGCGATAGAAAAATCCGGCCAATAAGGTACCGTCCTTGCATTGAACAATTCCGTCATCAACCAGGGCGGCCCAGTTGAGGAAATCGGCTACGCCTGCGGATTTGTCCCGATAGAGTGCGAGTGAGTGTGGCATAATGTTCCCTTTTAATCGAGCCGGGCTGGACGTGAGCGAGGTGGGTAGTAGGACTGGTATTTCAGATGGCGCAGATAGATGCGGCTTAAATGGGGGTCAAATTTGGCCATCTGACGGAAAAAACCAATGCAAAGCATCCAAATGGCCAGACTCAACAGGGCGGCCCAAACTGTTTGGGAACTTACGGCAAACCCTGCACAAACCAGTGCTGTAAACATGACCAGTTCTCGTTCTCCACCCAGAAAAAGATGGGGTCGGTGGAGTACCCTGTGGAAGGGCACCTTTTCCAATTCATCTTCGGAGGCCATTAAAAAACAGCTCCTGTGGAATACAGGCTGGATAAGACCTGAGAGGCCAGCATAACCAGTGCAATGACCAGAACGAGCATAATGCCCCGACGCAGGAATTCGTTGATTTCTCCGCCCCAAATAAGCATCCCCCCGCAACCAATAATTCCCAGCAAGGAAATGGCATAAGCGACTGGGCCTTGAATGCTGCGGGTGATGGTTTGAAGGGGTGTTTCCCAAGGTAATCCTGCTCCCCCGGCAGAGGCGGCTTGGGCCTGTTCCGGGCAAATGAGAGAACATAGGGCCAAGGTGGCTAACAGTGCATAGACCAAGGCAGTTTTGGTTTGTGGGGGGAACAATGCCATTTGATTTCCTCTTTCTTTGTTGACATGCCGCAGCCACCGTTGGATTAGAACGGTATTTTCAAGGTATGGATGCGAAAGTGTTGATAAATCAAACCCGAGTGGGTTTGGCCAAACGATAACGGATAAGACGACTTAAACGGTTAGATAACCGTCCTGTGGAGAATAGCCGAGGACTTGAAGAATTTCATGAACCTTTCGGCCTATGGGTGTTTTGACAATTGAGACAACCAGATCCACAGCTTCACCAATTAGAACAGGCATTGGGGTCGGCGTGGCTTCGGCGATTAACTGCTCCATTCGAATCAACCCGGCGGCTGCGCTGTTGGCGTGTATTGTGGCCACACCGCCAGGATGGCCGGTATTCCAGGCTTTAAGTAAGGCCAAGGCCTCAGGACCTCGAACCTCACCGACCAGGATACGATCCGGCCTTAAGCGCATGGTGGCTTTAAGCAAACGGAGCATATCCACGTTATCAGTGGCGTGAAGGAGAACCGCATTTTCAGCGGAACACTGAATTTCAGCGGTGTCTTCAATAATGACCAGCCGGTGCTCTGGGTGGGCCTGAACGATTTCCGCAATCAGGGCATTGGCCAGCGTGGTTTTTCCTGAGCCTGTACCGCCTGCCACTAGAATATTTTTTCGGTCTCGAATGGCAATTTCCAGCTGTTCTTTCTGGTGTTTATCCATAATGTTAGCCGCTACATAATCAGCTAAGGTAAAGACTTGAGAGGCTCGGCACCGGATGGTGAATACGGGCGCGGATACCACTGGGGGAATCAGGGCTTCAAATCGTGATCCGTATCCTGGTAACTCACATTCCAGTATGGGGTTTTCGCGGGTGATGGTAGAGTTATGATAGGCCGCAACGCTGTATATCAGTGCCTCTGCTTTGCTGGTGGGAATTTGGCCAATTGCCTGCATTGCTTGTCCTAAATATTCCACCCAAAGGGTTCCATCTGCATTCAGCAATATTTCCACGACAGTGGAATCACCCAATAATGCTTGGATGGTCGTGCCCAGTTCACGTTGTATTTTTTCAATACAACGATTTTTTTCATCTGAAAATGTAATCGCCCCGTGCGAAATGACCATGCGAAAGAACTCGCCCTCAACAAATATGAAAACTGAAACCTACTGCTAGAAAATAATGGAAATAGTATAAGGATCGCTTGAAAAAATAGCAAGTAGTGAGTTTGTAGGTTCTGAAAATATGGTTTAGGGCATTAATAGCGCAAATAATGGTTGGGCAACCACTTGAGCCAACTTGGTTGCCCGGTCAATCCCGATGCCGATTTCTCCGCGCTCAAAATCGATTAAAAAATCGTTGCTTATGCCGGTAAGAGCTGTGATTTCTTTTTTTCTGAGCCTAGAGGCCAAGCGGGCCGCGATAAAATTCCGAATTAAAAGTTTGCGCTCGTAGCAAATGCCCTCTGAATCATCCAGTTTTTCTTTGTAATCTTCCCATATAAGGCTACTGGAAAAGTCAAAAGCTCTCTCAAACTCTGGCTGTAGCAAACAGTAAAGGGGGATCTTGACCGTGCGGGATAGCTTGGCAAGGGTGTCAACTCTGCCATTGAGCAGCTGGCGTTCTAAATCAGAAAGGTAGGCTTGTCCAACCCCAGTGAGTTCATGGATTTGTTGTTGCGTGAGCCCCCGGGAGACTCTGGCCGCTTTGAAGTTTTTGGCAAATACACGTTGTTCAAAAGTCACTGGCTTTTTGATGTCCAGTTTAGACATATTAACTATTACCTTTGCCTTGGCTAAAGCTTAAAGAAAGCGGCCGGGCAGTTACTCAGGCACTTTAAAGGCTTCAGAAAGCTTGTCTCTCTATCACGAGCAAGATTATTAGATCCACCATGTCCAGATTGCAAGGCATTCTGGGATTTTGATATCAAATTGATATGGTGTGAGAGTTACTGTTATGAAATCAAAGCCGCTGTAACTTCTCTTAAAGGTGACCAGAGTCTTTGTTAGAGGGGAATGGCAAATAAGAATTGACCGACTGTGGCCAACATAAACTGAGCCACCCAACCTTTTTAAGGTTGATATTGGGGATCACGGTTACAGGCATCCTTCCCCGTCCAACGCCAACAATAGGGGCTGGTGATATTGCTATCCTTCCATAAGCCAACTTTAGCGGCTTTGGCTTTCGCTTGCTCTTGGGCATAACGGCCATTTGAATATTCTGGGTAGTCCCAGGCATAGCCCGCCCTTACCAAGATTGCAGAAACGTCTTTTCCGTTTAGGTAAATACTGCAAGTTTTGCGGTCATACGATATCCCGGAACATCTGAGACTTACTTGCTTATGCCCAACCAGGTTATTCATAAAGCGCTTGGCCTCTGGCCCATAGGGCTGATCGCTCTCTGGAGCATCCACTCCATGAAGCCGAATCTTGTATTGCTTCCCTTCATCCTTAATCCAGCAAGTATCAGCATCCGAACAGTGGTTTACTTCTGCTGCCAGGCTGGGAAGTGACAAGAGAACTGTGGCGCTTAAAATTAACGCTTTGCTTGCCTGTACCCTGCCTTTTGGGCTTGTGATTCTGTTTGGAAGCACTTCCGGTTGTCCCCTGACTTGTTTTGTCTGAGCATTTTGGCATAACTGTTGCCGCCCGGAACATGGTAAATGCGGCTGTTTAAGTTTCCCACAACTGGGCATTCTTTAGGCGTGTAGTCTTTGGCCTCGGCTGTTGGCGCAATCAATAGGAGCAAGCCTGCAATTAATAGAATTTGTTTTTTCATCAGTGGGCCTCCTTGAATCGTCTGTTTTGACCATTATGCCCAAAGTCTGTATTTCTGTGAACTCGTTGAGTGGTTTGTGTCTTCTTCTGCTCTACCAACAAAAGGAAACAAAGATTTCAAGCTGAAAAAGTGGCTCAAAATATTCTAGATATTTGGTTTAAGAATGGCTTAATTTCAGATTGCACTACTATCTTTTGTAAAGTTATTCAATTTCTTCCAGTTTTTCAATAGCTTGTAACGATTCAATTTGGGCCGATTTTGCCTTAATGATAATATTCGTACCTACTCCAGCCAAGAAAAGATTGAATTCTGATACAGGTTTTTCACTTCCAATTGGAAGCAAGGAGACCTCTTTTCCCTCAGCGTCTAATAGGCTACCATCCAAATAAGTATCTAAAAACACATTATCTATACTAAAGAAACTGACTTGTTTCAATATAATTTCAGCTTTTGAACTCCAAACTTCAGTGTTGCCTGTATCCGGTTGATGATATGAGCAAATATGTTCAAAACAGAGCAATAAGTCTCCTCCAGGACGCAGCTCGATTTTCCCAAGTTTTGCATCATGCCACTCTATATATTGAAGTTTCATTGATTGCATAATATTAACCATTTTAAAATGCTAATTTTGTGTACAGTGACTTTATGGTATCGCAGGCACAAAGGTTGGTCCAACAGGAATAACCGGTAGAGTTGCAAATGGCAAGCGAAAACTGATCCAGTGCGGCCACTGAAAAGTGAGCCACTTATCTCTCTTTAAAACCTCGTCGTAAAAACATCTAAAAACCGTTGTAGAGAACCTGTTTGAAACCCCGCAGGGTTTTGAATAGGTTCTCTACAACATACATTCGGGTCGAAAAAAATGAATTATTGCCCTTTTTGGCGGCGTAAGCCCTCTTTAAAGCGATAGCTATCGCCATTCATTTCCAGCAAATGGCAATGGTGTGTGAGCCGGTCTACCAGAGCGGCGGTCATGGCAGGGTCAGTAAAAATAGTTTCCCATTGGTCAAAGGGCAGATTCGTGGTCACAATAGTCGACTTTCGTTCGTAGCGACTGGCAAAAACGGAAAAGAGCAGCTTCACTCCGTTGCCATCCAAGGCCAGATAGCCCAGTTCATCCACAATTAACAAGTCCAACTGGTTTAACCGGTGCTCCACACGGCTTAATCGGTATTGTGCCTGGGCTTCCAAAAGAAGATTGACCAATTCTGCGGCGGTATAAAAGGCGACTCGCTTACCTTGGGTACAAGCCTCCATCCCAAGAGCAATTGCCAAATGGGTTTTGCCAGTGCCGGAGTTGCCCAGTAATACAATATTTTCAGCCTGACTCAAGTATTCTCCTTGGGCTAGTTTCAGAATCAAGGGTTTGTTGAGGTTGGGTAAGGCTGAGAAATCAAATTGAGCCAGCATTTTGGCGGCTGGAAAGCGGGCTTGGTGAATACGCTTTTTTCGAGCATTTTCTTCCCGACATTGGACTTCCTGTTCCAGAATCGCTAGCAAGAATTGTTCATGAGTGAGGTTGCCCTGTGCGGCCTGAGAAGCCAGCTTTCGATAAGTTTTGGCCACACTGGGCAGTCGAAGCTTTTTCAGATGTGTATCGAGCAGGAGAGCGTGGGATTGTGACATGGTCAGGGATTCCTTAATAGTTGACGGTACTGGGTGAGATTGGGAGGACGGACATACACTTGCGGATAACGAAAGGGTTCAGATTTGGCACTTTTGAGAGGCAACGGCGCTTTGTCTTTTGAGCGTAAGTGCTGAAGCCCACCGGGTTTCCGTTCTAATGTTTTACGGTAATGTTCAAAACAAATGGACTCCTGAAACCGGCCTTTCAGTCTAGAATGTGCCGCAATTACAGTTTCCTGATTGGTGATTTCGACACGATTCACAAAGGCTTTCAGCCAGAGTGTCTTATAGGCATATTCCATGGGAACTGAATAGCGGTTGGTTTCAAACTGTACCAGCGCCGATTTATCGGCCTTGAGAGAAATGATTCGGCAACACTCTGGCTGATATTCAGGAATGGTCAACAACGCCGGTTGTTCAATGTGCAAGCGTTCTCCTACTGTTTGGGATTGGCGAGCCTGGGTGTGTTTTAGATAACGTTCACAATGGGCTTTTAGCTGCTTATTCAGTTCGTTTAAATCGGCGATTAAGGGGACTGGCACAAAGAAATTACGTTCCGCGAATTTCACCATGTTTTCCACGCGCCCTTTTTCATTCCCTCGGGCCGGGTTACAAAATCGACTATTAAAGAGCCAGGCGCTACGAAAGGTTACAAACCGCTCGTTCTCTTCCCGGTTTCTCCCTTCCAATACCTTTTTCACGGCGCTGGTTAGGTTGTCATACGTAATGGTTTTGGGAACGCCGCCCAAAAACTGAAATGCTTGAGAATGCCCCTCAAAGAAGGCTTCCTGGTTCGCCCGTTCAAACGCTTGGCAATACAGGGCACCCGAGTAATTCAGCACTAGGCAAAATAATTGAACCTTCCTGCGCTGTCCTGCTATATCGACAGTTACTTCCGCCCAATCCACCTGAGCCATTTCAGCCGGTTGGAAGGCCAAAGGAAGAAAGACTTCAGGACGTTTCTTTCTCAGTTCAGCAACCAACCGGCGAATACTGCGCGCACTGCCTGTATAGCCAAACTCTATTTTTAAGCGCTCGTATAGACGTTGAGCAGTATGTCGTTGCTTTGGAGGTGATAGCTCATCTGCGCTCAGTACCGCCTCAATCCAAGCCTGATAGGATTCCAGTGCCGGTTTGGCTCTTGCCTTTTGCAAAGCATAACGTCGGTTTTCTCCAGCTTTCGTTTGTAATAGCCGACTTACTGTATTCCGCGAAAATCCCAACTCACGGGCTATTTGGCGCTGGCTTTTCCCATCCACCCAATACGCTTTGCGAACTGCTTCCTGGTCGTACACGCTTTTCACCCGCGTTCTTTCCTCTCTTGATTTGGCTTTGGTGTTCACCAAAACTTAACTCAAAAGAGGTGGCTCACTTTTCGGTGGCCATTTCCCTTAAAAATGGCTCACTTTTAGATTACCGTTTCCAAGAGTTGGTGTTGCGGGAATACCGGTTGGTGCAGGGAGGAAAAATGGGAAAGGCGTAAACGGTAAAATTGGATCTCCATAACTCGTTGGGCATTCCTGTCCGGGTAAATAATGCTTTTTTCCCTCGTTAAGATGCCAGTGGGGCTTTTCTTGCCACTTCTTCCCATTACCTCCACCACCGTCGTTATTACCACCTGCGCGAGGCTTATGATAATCCAAGATATCTCCATGTGGACTACGGTAGCGCTCTCCGTATGGGTAGCGATGTGAAGGATCATACTTCCACTCATTAGGTAAGCCAGATGGATCACTTGGGAGTTTAAAAAGCCCTAAAGGATCAATCATTAATAGAGGATTCCCTCCGACATAGCGCTGATCATCACCTAGGGGGTCTTGAGAGAGGAAGCTCTGGAGGCTGGGATCATAATAGCGAGCACGGTAGTACAGGAGCCCAGTGCCATCATCTTCTCGGCCTGTAAAGGTATACGGGCTTCCACTTAAAGGAGTGCTAGTGGATAACAGACGACTACCATAAGGTCGGTACTAGTAGTGTCCAATGTCTGCCCCGTTATTCATCCGTAAATCGATACTCATGTCACTATTTGGTATTATCAAGGCCCTTCAAAATAGAGCAGTCAAATTTATATATTTTCCCTTTCTGGGGAATCATAATACTCTCACAAATACCATCATTATCTAAAATCATAAATTGTTTATTTTTAACGATGCGTGTCCTTACCTCATTAATTGGTTTTACTATAAAATATGAAGTCATAAAAGATGATGTGACCAAGAAAAAAGCCAGATAAACAATTTTATTTTTCTCTTTTTTCTGTAAGGATTGGCTCAAGAAAATACCTAAAAGAAAGGAGGCATTGTAGGAGAATAGCAGGCAGCCCATATGTATTATAAAATTATCAAAAATCATACTACCTACCTTATTAGAAATAATTCAGATTCACTAATTTCATTAGACATATAGCCAAGCATTATCCCTGTATGCAAACCTGCTGTCAGAAGAACTGCTGTATTGAGCACTAGGAAAATCAATAAGATCAACAACTTGTATCTAGGTTTTACCCTTTGAGAAAGAGCTTGACAGCAGACAAACAAGACCAATAGAAACAAGCCGCACAAGAATATTAACATTTGATTGAAGTCATTCATATTTAAAAACCACATTTAGGTCTATTGGTTTCAGGTTTTAATAAGTTCATATACTCCTGTATTAGGGCCTCCGCAAAATTTTGACAGTTGTTGCCAAATAAAAAATACTTACTTTGCTTTGGGTTTTTAACGTTCTCTTACATTTCGCAAAGCTTGGCGCATTAAGCAGTCATTATAGCGAATACTTTCCTTGTATTGACAGTCATTAATATTTTGATTATTGAATTCCCCGTCTGGCCAAAAACTTGCGTTGTTTGGAACTTGACCATCTTCAAAGAAAAGATGCTCAAGGCTTGGCTCTATATTATATTGATTTAAAGTTGGATTTCCATATGATTGTCCTGGCAGAAAAGGGAGGTTTGGTAAGTTTTGTTTCGCAAAGTAGGCTAAGCCAAGTGGATCAACAAAAATTAAGGGATTCCCTCCGACATAGCGCTGATCATCACCTAGGGGGTCTTGAGAGAGGAAGCTCTGGAGGACGGGGTCATATTAGCGAGCCCGGTAGTACAAGAGCCCGGTGCTGTCATCCTTTCGTCCTGCACAGGTATACATATCTTGTATTATTAATTCACGTCATTTTTTCACAAACAACTTGAAAACTTTCAAATAAATGCCAATCAAAATAGTAAATGCAAGTGACCATATTAATGGGTTCACCAAGTAGATCAAAAAGGGCTCAAAATAGATCTCTGGAAAAAAATGAAATGGAAAATATACCACGTCAACAACCTTAATCCATATTGATTTTTCCTGGGACGTTCCCACGACTTCTGTGCTCAAAAACCCTACAGACTGCAAAGTTAAAACACCCAAATATGTCCCCAAAAAAGACTTACTCTGTAGTCCAAAACTTTTTGACATTAATCAAAGCCTTTATCTTTTATTCCCATAAACATAATCATTTTTTAATTTGCTATATTTTTTGCGGCTATAGGTTCGACAATTGTTATTAAAAACATTGTATGCACCAGGTTTATTAAACTCATTGATTAGATCTAGCTGCATTTTTACATCTATCGAAGGGGACGTGACGACATAAGACCCAGGGACAATAGGCCCAGCTGAGGATGTGTCAGAATAAACGCTCCCCCTACCGTTAAAAGGATTTTGTCCCTTATCTCTACCAAAACTTCCACAGGTTCGAGGCCCTTGGAGATTACCTACGCATACACTTTCATGAAATGGAAAGCCTCCTTCACCCGGTACAGAACCTTCTATCCATAGGTCAAGTCCAAAAGGATCCTTATACAACAAGGGATTTCCACCCACATAGCGCTGATCATCACCTAGTGGGTCTTGAGAGAGGAAGTTCTGGAGGCTGGGATCATAATAGCGAGCACGGTAGTACAGGAGCCCAGTGCCATCATCTTCTCGGCCTGTAAAAGTATAGGGACTTCCACTTAAAGGGGTGCTACTGGATAACAAACCGCCATAAGGCAGGTACTGGTAGTGTCCAATGCTTGCCCCACTGCCATCGCTTAAGCGTGTGACGGAGCCAATCTGGTTCTGCAAGTAATACCGATTGTTTGTCCCGTCATTTAATCGCAAGGGATTATCCAGTCCTGGTCCATTTAAGTAGCTGTTGCTGCCGTCGCTCAAAATATCCAGGCCATCGTAAAAGTAGGTTTTGGATAAACCAGTCCGACTCATGCTTGTTCGTCTTCCCAGAGGGTCATATGTAAAGTTCGTGGTGACTCCACCGGCAGTCATTTGGGTTAGGCGTTGCAGAGAATCCCAGGTAAAGCTCCGGCCTGAACTGTCCCCAGTTAAAGCGCCATACCCGTTGTAAGTTAAGGTAACGGATGAGCCAACTGGTGGGGTCACTTGGGTCAGATAATTAGCCGTATTATAGGTGTAACTGGTTGTTTGGGTGACATTGCTATCATCCGTGTCCTTGCGCTGTGTTAAATTGCCATTGGCATCATAGGTGTATTCAATTTTCTTGGGTAAATCCTCGCCTAGAACGGCTACGGTTTTATCCATCTGGATGAGTTGGTTTAGGGCATCGTAGGTGTATGTTCGGGTTCCACCATCCCGGCTTTCCGTTACAATATTTCCAACATCGTCATGAGTGTAGTCATATTGATCGTCCAGTACACTGGTTTTAAGATGGTGGATTTGAGTTAATCGATCCGCATCATCGTACGCGTAACTGGTATTTACGCCATTGGGTCGGGTTAATGACGTTAATCGACTATGGTCGTCGTAGGAATAGGTGTAATTTTCCAATCCTTGTGCCAAGGCAGTCAGGCGATCCAGATCATCATAACTATAAGTGACATCCGACATGCCCGTTGCGATCAGCTTGGTTCGGTAGCCCGTGGGACTGTACTCATATCCAACTGTTCCTTGTGGGCTAACCAGTCCCGTCACCCGGTTTGCATCATCATAGCTGTAAGTCCAGGTATTTGCCCCCTCTGTAACAGTCAATAACCGATCCGCGTCATCATAGGCGTAATCGTAAGTAAATTGAGTCGTTGTACCCTGTCGTATCACATTTTTGGTAATGCGATTTGCTGCGTCGTAAGTGAAGTTTTGCTGATTATTAAGGTCATCTGAAATGCGGGTAATCCGATCCCCTGTATCGTATGTAATCGATGTCAGATTAAGACCAGGCCGGGAAATTTGAGTCAGTCGTCCTTTCCGATCATAGGAATAGAGTGTTAAATGATTCAACTTGTCTCTAATCTGGCGAACCTGGCCATTTTGGTTATATGAGTACTCGATGGTCTTTCCATTCGGATCTGTGATTAAACTCAGAGAATTGTCTAAATTATAGGCATATTGAGTCGTGTGATTATTAGCGTCTGTTAATGTAATCATCCGGCCCAGGTTGTCATAGGTCATTGTGGTGGTATTGCCCAATGGATCTTCCACAGTTAACAAGTCACCAACCGTATTGTAGGTATAAGTGGTGGTTTTTCCTAATGGATTTGTTGTTGTTAGCACTTGTCCTCTGCCGTTGTAGGTGTAGGTGGTGTCTTTTCCATTAGCATCAGTTAGAGTGACCAGATTACCCGAACTATCATAGGTAAAGGTTGTGGTTTTGCCCCGTTCGTTGGTAATGGATGCTGGCTTGCTGGGCCACGTAGTGTCATAAGTAATCTGAGTCGCTTCATTAAGCGCATTGGTAATACTGGTTGGCAAGTTATTTAGGTTTAAATCATAGCGGGTCGTATGGTTTAACGCGTCTGTTTGCTCGATATACCGCCCGGTTGGTGTTCCGTCAAATAAGTTGGCGCTGTAAGTGATGGTATCTGCATGGTTCAGGCCGTCCTTGAATTCTGTCAATAGCCCCTGATTATTGTAGGTGTAAGTTCTGATATTGCCTTGGGGGTCGGTAATGATCCGTATATTCGAGTTGGGTGCGTCCAACTTGTAAATGCCCGAGGTTGTCAGGGAACCACCCATTTTCAGAGCCTGCTGCTTCACCATTCCATTGCTGGCATAGTAATTCAGGAATCGAACATTACTGGTTTTGTCGACCATGGTTTGAACCCGGTGCGAGGCATCCCATGTATAGGATGTTGCATTGCCGACAGGATTTGTCACCCGCAAAAGCTCTTGATTGCCACTGTATTCATATTTTACGGTTCGTCCTGTATGGTCTTCAATTTTTTCAATTAAGCCAGCCAGGTTATAGCTCAGCAATAGACTCCGCCCTAGAGAGCTCACTTCTTCTAGTCGTCCACCGGTGCCGCGTGTCAGGGTGACTGTGTTGCCATTAATATCTTCGATGGCGCTTAATCGGCTATCCGGACCAAAGTGCAGCTTAAGTTTGCTGGATGTGGTATACATCGCGCTGGCCAAATGGTTGCTTCCATCTAAAGTTAATACGAGTGCGCTTCCAGCGGTACCTAGGTGCGCTTTATCTGCAAAAGTAAGGCCTCCCGAAGGACCATTGGTGAATGGCACGAGTAACCCGCTGCCATCATTAACCTGAATCTCTTGATCGGGATTCGTGTTCACCGTGCCATCCCCATTTAAGGGTACATCAAGGGCATAGTCATACCCCTTCAAATACGTACCTACCCCAAAAGATCCAATTAGCCCTGTCTGGCTTGATGTGTAAGTCCGAATAACACTGAGTGGAATAATACCTGGCACGACCAGATCTGACTCAGCGTAAAAGTAATCGCCACTATAGGGATCTACGGGATCGAAGTTGCTATTTTGACAACTCACTGGGGAGGGTGTGGCCTGCGGTGGGCATTGATTCAGGCTGGGCATGGGGGATGGTTTGGAAATTAAAGTGGAGCAGCCGAGATCAAAAGTTTCAGATTGCCCTGGCAGAGTAATCGCTGAATTGTTGCCCATCGACCAGTTAGAGCGCACACTACACTGGGCAGGGGTAACTTTGGTCAAATCAACATAGTCTGGGTTCCCGCCAATCCAGGCAGAATTGGGGTAGTTCCGTGTCCAGGATAAAGTGGAGGTGCTTAACACTGTATCTCTTCGGAAAGGTGTCCAGATGTAGCTTAATGGCGTAAAGCTACAATGAGCCCCCACACAGGCCCCATAGGAAGTCACCGTCATAGAACCACCAGTACGCGTAATGTTCACTTTGGTTGGATCGCCGGGATCGGGAGTTACTGTTGCGGTAGGAACCAATAGGGAGCCTGAAATGTCAATGCGTTGCGGGTCAACACCGCATGGATGGCCTACAAAAGCAAAATCACAACAAGCAGGTAAGGTTGTTACTGTTTGATTTGGACCAGAGGGGTTCGGTGGACATTGTGCCAACGCTAAACTTTGTGCCAATGCTATTCCAGTTAATAAAAATGCACCAGAAAGCAACTGCCGGAAGGCATGATGTCTCATGTAAATTCCCTCAATTGTACTAAACCACTACTACCCAATAAAAAGAGCGTGACATTTAAAAGATAATTTTCAGGATAACATAGGATAATTTAATCCTGCAATGGTTGTCCATTGTATATCTTCAGAATAATTATTCATTTTGCTTGTTACTGGTGCTCATTACAAATACTGTTTTTAAATCCTTGCGTCTGCTGAACTTTACTCATGGGGCTTTCGTGCTTCCCGTTTGGGAGGAATCTTACCCTCTTCTACTAGCTTGTCGATCACATGCACGGTTCTAGGGAGATTAAAGGCCTGAAATGCTTGGCTCATTGGCTTGTAACCGATAGATTCCAGGTATTCGTTGTCAGCGCTGTGGGCCTTGATACTTCCCCAATAATCTTTGTAGCCAAAAAGACCAGGGACATTGTAATCCCCTGGTTTATTCTCCCCTATGAACCAGTTTGGGCTGATCTTTAGCAAGCCAGGCTTCTCTGCCACTTTAGAGCAGAGGCTAAAAAAGTAAGTTAACCGTGCAGATGAATGAGGAGCTTCATAAAAGCCTTTATGAGTCCAGTAATCCTTTTCCTGGTTCATAAGTCTTAATGCCTCTTCGGGCTGAATTCGCTTCACTAATTGGTCTAGGTAGTGACAAACCGTAAGGTCATTAGCCTTATGAGTATAATTTTCTTCTTTTCCAGAACCATCGGGATGAAAGGCATTACTATTGAGCCATATATGCATGCCTGAAAGTTGTCGAATCTCGTCATCCGGCTGGTTATAGGGAATGCCATCAAGGAACAACATGCCTTTAGGGTAAACCATCTTCTTCTCAGCCGGATCATAGATGGGCTTCAAAAGCTGAATGCCCCCTTCCGGCAGGGAGATGGTGGCGTTCTTCTGAGCATTCTTCAAGGTGGCTTGGTAGCCAGGGAAGAGCTTCAGGTGCAGTTGTTTATGCTGCTCCTTGAGCCCCAATTTGTAAGTAGCCCAGCGAAGCAGTTTTATGACTTTTTCTGTGAGATTTTTCCAAAGTTGTCTCAGTTTTTGAATATATCTGTTGAAAGGGGCTTTATCAGTATCTGTTCGGTCAGCTCTTCCTGAAAAGCATATTGGGGTGAGGGTTTTTAGGGCTGGTGTTGGCCTCAATCCATTTAGGTGATTGGGATGCGTGGGTGGTGGTGTTATTGCGCTGATAGGATACACGATTAATTAAATCCTAGAATAATATTTTTGAATAAAAACAAAGCACAGAAATAAGTGTTAGTGGTACAGAAGCTGTTTTATGGGCTCACTATCATGGCATCATTTAGGTTTAGGGACTCCTTTGGTAAGCGATGTCGAGTGGCTGTCCACGTTTTAGGTGAATGCTGCAAAGGATTCTTCCGCCCTGGCAGGGTAGGGCTTGAGATTTCGATTCGGGTTATGGATGTCTTTGGGGACTTCGGGTATTCACAAGGGGGGGCTTAGTCTCATTTTTTGAAACGATTAAAAACTTCAGCAAGGTTTTCGCCAACAAAATGTTGCAAATGTTTATTATTGATCTGTCTTATAATGGTAACGCTTCTCTCTTTGAACGATTTGGCCGATTCTGTTTGGGGTAATGCCATAGGCAAGGGCAATTGCCAAGTGTTTCTCTCCCTTTAGCGCACGCTGAAGGATCTCCAGATTCCTGTTATCGTTTCGTCGAGGGTCATTTTTACGTTTTCTCAAGTTGGGCTCCCTTTTTTGATCTTAAATTTAGCTTTTTGAGAACGCAAATAACAGCGAATATAATTTATGATTTTTGGGGAGGGGTTTTGCTTCTGGTTGGGAGGGTGTCCTGAATGCCGATCTTTCCGATGGAGACTTGGCTGCCTTTCGCGAGAAGGCGTCAAAAGTTGTTGAAGTAACACTTCCTTTGCCTTGGAGATTAAAAGGCATTCTTGACGCCCTCAGATTACCATTTCCAAAATCTTGGGTTTTACACTGTTTAGTGTGCCTTTTTCTCCTTCTTTTAGGTCTTAAAAGGCGTCTTGTGAGTCCGCACGCTTATGAATAGAGGGTTATGGTTGACCAAATTAAAAAAAGCCGCCTTTTTATGAGACAAGGCGGCTTTTTCGCAAATCAGTGATTGTTATCGAGCATTCTTGGTAAATGTCAATCCAGTTTTGGGATCTTTAAGTGCCAAGCTGACCTGAGGGGTCTGTCCAATAAGGGTCAAGGCTTTAAAACTTACTGTTTCGCCTTTTTGGAGCTCGTTTAACTGAATTTGATTCGGAAATTGAATAGACTCTCTTTCAGCTTTCTTGTTGCTGCTGGAGATTACGCCCAGAATAGGAAGGCCAACGATAATCACGCCACCTACACCTAGTAAAGCGCCCCACCACATATTGGCCCTGGAGGTATACATTGTCTGAGATGCTGTGACGCCCGTTGTTCCGTTCGTAATGTTTGATGACTGAACCCTTAATGCACCTGGATATTCATTGCTCAGTGTCACTTGATATGCGGTATACATCTTTTTCAGCTTGCTACGCAAAGGAATAGCAGAGTAGGTCACTCGAATCATATCTCGAGCTTGTTCATCTGTAAGGATGTTTATTTCTTTGTTTTCGACTACTGGATGAGTATTATCGGTGTTAGGAGCCGTGGCTGAAATGTCAGACGCTGCGTAAGAAAATGTACTTATGCTGAGTGTTAAAATCAGTGCCAATAGTTTTCTCATTGCTCAATTTCCCTTTCTGTTAATTATTGTGAAATTGTGAAGATTTCACCTGTTTTAGTATCTTTTAGCGTTGCTGTAATGCCTGGCTGAGTCCCAATTGGGACTAGGCAATTCAGGCTCACAGACTCGCCCGGGTTGAAAACCCCCAGGGAAACCTGGTTGGTAAAGGGCAGTCCTTCGCGCAAGGCTCTTTTATTTTTAGAACGGTTTACCCCCCAGACTATAGGGGAAGCTACCATGCCAATAACAAGGCCAATGCCAAAGGTCACGAGACCAACGAGTAAGCCACCTCCAAGTAAACCAGCAATGGCGGCTCCTGATTTCTTTTGAACCGTTAGGTAGCCTTGCTGACCATCTACACCTCCGGTGACATTTGCTGAGATTAATTCCAAGGGGTGTTCGGCATTGTTCTGAAGGCTTAACTGTATGCCACTGTATCTTTTGTTCAGGCGGCTAGTCAGTGGAATGGTGTTTTTACTGACTCCTATTTGTTCCTGGAGATATGATTGGCTTTCAGAATTCGAAATACTGGGCAGAGAGGTGTTGCTTGTCTTCTCAGGCTCTTTTACAGCGCTGTTCTCCTCAATGCTGGGAGGCCTTTCTGCAATGACTGCTGGACTGTACCCTGCGAACAGAATTGCAGTGATAAGAAGCATAGCTATATTGGCTTGCCTCTGATGTCTAATTATCATCTTATTTCTCCACGCTGTATCAAGGCCTAAAGCAACAGCAGGGTATTGACGCAACAGCCTCAAAAGCATTACCCCGACAGAGAACGCATTGAGCGGATGGTCACTATTAACCACTGGATAATTAAGCCTTACCTAATGATTATTTTAATAAATAAACATTAATAAGGGGAAAGAATTGTCCTCAGTGTTACAATATTGATACGGGGTACAAGATCCCCGCTGGTGTGGTGTTTAGTAATATGGCAGAACAAAATGAATCTGTCTCGGCCAGTAAGTTTAGGCGGACAAAGTGGATTTTTGGCCAAGTAATAAAAGGGTTATGACTTCTCTTGTGCTTAAAACCGTCTGTTTACTTCCCATTGCCAAGCGGAATGAATGATAGTTTTTAAGTTGCTGTTCTTAGGAATCCAGTTCAACTTGTCCTTCACCAGTTGAGATTGAGCCACCAATACGGATGGATCCCCTTCCCTCCTGGTTATTTCAATTGTTGGAATAGGATGCCCTGTTACTTCTCTGCATGTTTCAATGACTTCTTTAACTGAGTAGCCGGATCCAGTACCCAGGTTAAGTGTAATACTCTCTCCAGAGGCAGACTTAAGATATTCAAGCGCTTTTATATGAGCATCTGCCAGGTCTGTGACATGAATGTAGTCCCGAATACAGGTTCCATCTGGAGTAGGGTAGTCCGTGCCAAAGATATTCAAATGAGGCTTTTCGCCCTTGGCAACTTTCAAGGCCAAAGGAATGAGATGGGTCTCTGGATCATGGCTCTCGCCAATTTGACCGTCTAAGTCTGCTCCACAGGCATTAAAGTATCGAAGGCGCACGGACTTTAATGCATAGGCATTGTTATAGTACTCCAGTATGCTTTCAACCATCCGTTTAGACTCAGCATAGGCATTGATTGGCCGAATGGGGTGTTTTTCATCCAGCGGTACATATTCTGGATTTCCATAAATCGAGCAAGTCGAAGAAAATACAAATTTTAAAACACCAAACTCGATCATTGTATCCAGCAGCTGAAGAGTGTTTTTTGTGTTGTTGTTGAAGTATTTATGGGGAAGGAGATTTGACTCACCGACAATTGAGAATGCTGCAAAGTGAATAACTGCATCAATTGAATATTTTTTAAATATACTTCTTATGGCTTTCTGATCTTGGAGATCAACCTGCTCAAAATGAGGGGTCAGAACGGCCTCTCTGTGTCCTTGGCTTAAATTGTCCAAAACAACAACTTCGTAGCCAATTCGGAGAAGTTCTTTGACAGTGTGACTTCCAATGTACCCGGCACCACCAGTAACAAGAATCATAAGGCATTTACCTCTTGAAACGGTCGTCCAACGATGACATTGCCGGATAGTTGGGCTGATTCTTGCTCAGCAATTTCTGCGGTTCTTTCCCAATAAATGATGCCATCACTATAGTAATCGTCTCGGTTTGCGGGCAGAGGCAGTGTCGTCTTCCCTGCATATAAATCGTGGATGGTCTCAATGTATTGAGAAGGATTTCCAATGTCATTCCAATAACCATTAACAGTTTGAGCCCATACAGAGCCTAGGGCTGGCTGCTTCTGGCTCAGATTGAGGAGTGCTGGGAATATATCACTGGCAAAATCAATGGGGACTTCGCTAGGCAGCGGTGTGTTGTTTTCTCTTGCTTTTTCTTGTGCTGTTTTGAGTAGGTCGTTATAGATTTCTGGTATGAGGGAAAAGGCTTTAGGTGAGAAAATGTAGAAGCCGGTATTTCCTAGCCGAGATAAGGCATCTTCTTGTTTAGGCTTTTCTTGGAAAGCAATAATTTTTCCTGATTGTCCATCTGAGCCAGATTGGTCTGTAACAATGATGCCAAACTTGTCGACATCTCTTTCTGCCACTATTTGGCAGCCAATTGTGAGGAGCGCATTGTTGGTAACATGTGCTTCCATCAGCTCGCTGAAATTGGCATCACTGACAGAGTCACCTTGCACGACTAATAATGCTTCCTTTTGGTTCAAAAGAGGCTTAAATGAGTCGTCTGTAAGCATTTTACGAAGCCCGCCCGCTGTACCAGAGGGCTCGGCCTCATCAATATAGGCAACTTGGACGTTTGGACATCTGGAAAGGCTTGCCTTCAGTGACTCTGGTTTAAAATAGGTGTTGACGATGATGTTTTGAAAACCGTGGGTAGCCAAGCCATTTGCAATGCATTCAATGACACTTTTATCTCCAGTCAAGGGCACGGCGGGTTTTGAGTAGTTTGTGGTGTCTCCCGAGATTCGCTCAAAACGAGTTGCTAATCCAGCACCGAGAATAGTGGCTTGGTGACTATGTGTCTGTACTGTTATGGGTTTGGAATGACTTTCCTGCTTGTGTTTACTGGGGGTCAATACGTCACCGGATAGCTCTAATTCAATATTTCCCACATTAATTTTCGATCCTGGCAGCCCGAAATATTTGACTCCTAAAGGTGAGCTAATAATAGCCATTAGGCCACCTTTGCCTGAGAATATCTCGACTTCATGTGTTGTTGGGCTTGATAGAATTACAAACCCCAATTTTTTCTCGGACTTTTGGTCTAAAATATGATAAATTCTTGGATTATCGCTGACCTTTAATACTACTTGAGTAGCGCCATCTTGGTGATGAAGTTTTATGGTGCTAGTATTGGTGGAAGCCATTGATGTCATGTTCATACCTATTGATTGCTGGATATGGGGGTATCATTCTACAGTCATAGTGCTTTGTTAACTATTGATTAAAGAATTTTAAGAATGCTAAAAATTTCATATGGAATTGCTATAGTCGTTATTGGTTTCTGTATATATTCATTGGGTTTTTTCTCTGGAATTACCTATGAAGGTCATTTAGCTCGGTGGAGTAACAATTTTGATCTTTCAGACATCATTAGCACTTTAATTATTGTAGCCTTGCTGATTGCATTGATATTGAGCTTAATGGCTCGTAACAAAAAAAATGAATGAAATTGATTGTAGGTTGCGACCTTTGATAATTGAGAGTTTGATTTCTGTAACATTGCTATGATGGATGGGAGTGCAAATTATCCTGGGCAGGTCAGAGTGAAATGGTTTTATTAAGGGTTTTGCCTTAGGTTAATAAGTCGGCCCGCTCCCGTTGCGTTTCTGATTCATCCACCTCGGTGGCATCCACACCGGGACGGCCCACGCAGTAGTATTCAAAACCCCGGCGGCCCATCCGCTCAATCTCGTACTGATTGCGGCCATCAAAAATAACGGCCCGCTTCATCAGCGTTTTCATCTTGTCAAAATCCGGACGGCGGAACTCATTCCACTCGGTCACCAGTAACAAGGCATCGGCGCCACCCAAAGCCTCATAAGCGGTCTCGGTATAGGCAATTTTCTCGCCAAAAATCTGGCGGGCCACATCGGTAGCCTTGGGGTCAAAGGCCTTGATTTTGGCCCCTTTGGCCAACAGGGCTTCAATAATGGTTTTACTGGGCGCTTCCCGCAGGTCATCGGTACGGGGCTTGAAGGCCAAGCCCCACATGGCAAAGGTTTTGCCTTTCACATCGCTTTCAAAGTAAGCCAGCACCTTATCGATGAAATCCTGACGCTGCTGATCGTTTTTCTGATCCACCGCTTCCAGAATGTTCATCTGGTGCCCGTTTTCCTGACCGGTTTTAATCAGGGCTTTCACATCCTTGGGGAAGCAAGAGCCCCCGTATCCCAGGCCGGGAAACAAAAACTGCGGCCCAATACGATTGTCGGTGGAAATGCCGGTGCGCACCATGGAAATATCAGCGCCCACTTTTTCGCACAGGGTACTCATTTCATTGATAAAGGAAATTTTGGTGGCCAAAAAGGCATTGGCCGCGTACTTGGTCATCTCGGCGGATTTAATGTCCATGTTGATGATGGGATTTCCGGTGCGCAGAAAGGGCCCGTACAGCTCTCGCATAATGTCAAAGGCCCGTTGATTATCGGCCCCAATGACCACCCGATCCGGTTTCAGGAAGTCATCCACAGCCGCCCCTTGCTTCAAGAATTCCGGGTTGGACACGATAGAAAACTCATGATCAGTCGTTTCGGCTACAATGGCCCGAATTTGATCGGCAGTACCCACCGGGACGGTACTTTTGGTGACAATCACCCGGTAACCATCCATGGCCTTGGCAATTTGACGGGCCACCCCGAATACGGCGCCTAAATCAGCGGAGCCATCCGCTTTTTCCGGTGTTCCCACGGCAATAATACAAATCAGGGACTTTTGAACCGCTTCATCCAGATTGGTGGTGAAAGACAAGCGTTCTTCCTTGGTGTTGGAGCGGATTAACTCTTCCAAGCCCGGCTCATAAATGGGCACCTGCCCCAGCCGTAAAGCGTCGATTTTGGCGGGGTTGTTATCCACGCAAATGACATCGTTTCCCATTTCGGCCAAGCAAGTTCCGGCCACCAGGCCCACATATCCGGTTCCAACAACGCATACTTTCATAATGAAATTTTCCCTTTTGGTGCGAGAATAAATATTGATTGTTTTGCCGTGAAGTGATGTGGAATACTCTACAGGCAATAATAACGAACAAATCAAGAGCCTTTAAAGAGCAGTATGCTTGTTCTGTATGGAGTTCTTTTGTAGGTGCAAGGCAATGGATTGCTTAAAGATTCTAAGCAGGAATTCCGGGTTTCCGAAAATATATCGTTCGAACATGCGCTTAGGCTCTAGGCAAAAACGGAAAAGCCATTCCAAGCCAAGATCGCCCAACCACGTGGGGCAGCGCTTCACTTTGTTGCTTAAGTAATCTAAAGTGGCACCGAAAGGGAAAAAAGCTTTTACCTTCAACTGGTGCATATTATCTTGAATCCAAAACTCTTGGAGAGGCATTCCAAAACCTACAAATAGAATATCTGGTTGCAGGGCGTTAATTTTACTGATTACCTCAGCCTCAAGTTCTTTGTCTTTAAAAATATAGCCATGATGACAGCCAAGGACTGTGTGGTTGGGAACTTTTGTGGCGAGGTTCTTTAATGCTGATTCTGCTACACCTGGCTCACCAGCCAGGAAGAAAGCAGTTAATTTCTCATCGGCTAATCTTTGCAATAGTGCTGGCAGATAGTCTCCCGCAGCCAGACGGCAGGGAATCTCTTCAACAGGTAGGATCTTAGATGCGATTCGTATACCGGCCCCATCACAAATCATGGTTTTGGCGCTTTGCATAATTTTTCGGAATCGAGAATTCTTTCTGGCGATATTAGACCCGTGTACGTTGACACTGAAAATATTTGCCTGTCCAGGATTTCTGATGTCACATACAATCCGGTCTAACATCGAATGTAGGGTAGGAAAAGCATCCACCTTAATACCATCAATATCGACTTGGCCAATATTGTCTTGAATCAACTCAAGGCTGGTGACTTTGAGTGCCTCAACTACATTCGGGGATCGCATTCAGGTGATATTCTCCGTATATTTATAGAATGGGAAGTCAGTTAATAAGCACCTTTTTTTAAGAGTACGCAAGGAACAGTCTTGAATAGGATTACAATATCAGTCCATAAACTCCAGCGCTGAACGTAGTTCAGCTCAAGGTTGCACAGCTGATCAAAGGTTAGATCTGACCTTCCACTGACCTGCCAGGGGCCTGTCATTCCTGGTATTATTGAAAATCTTGATGTGTAGGGGTATTCAAAACTTTTGCTCTCTTTGGGGACAAATGGCCTAGGCCCCACAAGACTCATCTCGCCTTTCACAACATTAAAAAGCTGTGGAAACTCATCCAGACTGTACTTTCGAAGAAATTTGCCAAGTGGAGTAACTCGTGTGTCATTCTTTAACTTGAAAAGTCCTCCCTGTAGGTTCATTTCTTTTCTGATACGACTCCATTGCTGATCCGCGTCTTGTACCATGGTTCGAAATTTATACATATGGATTGGTTGATAATCTTTTCCAACACGCAAACTTTTGTATATTATTGGTCCCGGGGAACTAAATCGGACTAACAGGGCAATAGCGATTAACATCGGAGAAATGATGATGATGCCAATTATTGCAAGCAATAAATCAGCCACTCTCTTTAAGACCAACTGAAAGCTTCTGCCAGGTGATGATTCAAACAATACTGTTTTGGAGAAGTCACTTTGATCAATTTTTATTGTATTATCTAAGCCTGCAGAATGGCTCCGCACTAGCATTTCCGTAGACAAGTCTTATTTTCCTTCTGTGGTTGTATAGCTCAAATAGGTGACTTTATGATGGGCAAATCCAAACTTTTATAAAGATGAGAGAGGATGAAAAAGATAATATAACTTTGAAAAAGTGACAATGCCATTTTAACACTTGAGAAAAACAACCTGTCAAGTGAGGCTTGTCTAGCCTGTCTTTGAATAAAAAAACAATTGACTTTCTTGGAACACGCTTATATATTTGTGTTTCAAACTTCGTCAATCTCTTGTATGTGTATTTAATATAAAAATTCACCTTGGTTGAGATGAGTCACCTAGCTCGAAGGTCAATCTCTGCTTTCTATCTGAGATTGTAAACACTGTATAACCCCTCGGGATATTATTCTGTGGGCGAAAAAATAGGAATAGCCCCTTTCCCGATTGCATTTGATTGATTCTGAATCTTGTGATTGGGTTTGCGTTGTGGTTTTATTGAAAGACAATGTTATAAGGGTAGGTGTTTCTGAAACAGCTAGACGTCGACGTTTTTTTGACGGGAGAAGTTACAAATTATTAACTTTACATGCAATTTTAATTGCTGCTTTGCTTTAAAAAAACTATAAACTAGAGCAATTGAAAAAATATCTGATTTTATACTGACTCGCCGCCGGACTTTTATCTCTCTTTAACTTCTAGTTTGCATTTCGCCTTAGCAATTACTTGATCGCCCTGTTATTTTATATTCATCACATCAATAATGTTGGACTGTATAGATGATACCTTATTTTAAGTCTCAGAATAGCGCTTTCATTAGCCTCTTTCTCTCTTTTGTTTCTTTTATTTTGGCATCCCCCTTTGTTTCTTTTGCTGAAGAGCCTCAAGCTGATTCTCTAAATAGCATTATTCAAACTGGTATTAGGCTTCAAGGTGGTGAGTACCTGCTAGGTCCAGGTGATGAATTACATTTTCGGGTGTTAATGGAGCCCGAATACACTGTTGACAAAGTTCTTGTCCAGCCAGACGGTAAACTTTCTTTACCAGGTGTAGGTTTGTTGGATGTTGGAAGCCGTTCTGTATCTGAAGTCATTGATATCATTCAAAGCCGTTTATCTAAAACCATTAAAAATCCTCAGGTCAGCCTTTCTCTGTTACACCCGCGTGCAGCTACCGTTTACCTTTCAGGTGCTGTCATGCGACCCGGCATGTTCCAGATCAACTCAAGTAACACTCAGCAAAGTGGACTGAATACAACCGGTAATGAGCCGGTTGCTCGTGTAGATTTGAGACTCTCAAACATTTTGGCCGTTGCGGGTGGCGTTACGATGAACGCTGACTTAACACAAATTGAAATCCACCGGGCCAACGGTGGGGCAGTCTCCAGTGTTGACTTGTGGAAAGTTTTGAAGGGCTCAGATGTTACTCAAGATCTGCTGCTGAGTAGTGGTGACACCATAATTGTTCCTGCAATGGATGCTATCACCCTTGACGACCAGGATTTTGAAACACTATTGCGCTCTTCAATCGGGCCAAAATCTTTTCCTGTAAGAGTCATTGGCGAAACAAATGCTCCAGGAGTATATAATATTGATGGCACCTCTCCGTACCTCAACACTGCAATAGCCAAGGCTGGAGGCTATGCGCCACAAGCAAGTCGGCGTGCTGTCGCCGTTAGGAGATTCAGTAGTCCCAACAAATTTAGCGACCTCTATATCGCTCCAGAACAATTCGACTTCTTTTTAAGGCCAAACGACATTATTGTGGTCGGAGAAAATAAAGTCTATAAGGCTGGCCGTTTTATGAGGCAGGCTAGTGAAATCCTATCTCCTTTCCAGTCTTTATCCGTTACAGGGTCTTCAGCTTCTCAAACGTTTGGTTTTGGTGGTTGGGGTCCCAGAAGATTCTAAAAACTACTACTAAACTACTACTAATTGATTCAAAAATTATTCGGCCATATTTAAGTCAGTGTTATCTTTGCCCACGAAATTAGGTAGCTTTAAATGTCAAATACTACACCCCCAAACAAGTCAAGTTTTAGTGATATGGATATTGTAAATCCTTCCAGTGTTCTTCCTGAGAGGTCAAGCATTTCAGCTTGGCAGAAAAGTCGTAAGATTATAATATCAACCTCTATTTGCATTTGGATGTCGGGCTTGATATATACGTTTGCGGTGTTTAAGCCGGTTTATCAGTCTAAGGCGACTGTACTGATTCGTGATTCAGCTATTACGGGCAAATTGGTCACTAATGAAGACTATCACACAACATCTTCCCCTTCTGCAAACCCAGTTCTCAACACCATAGAGCTTTTAAAAAGTAATGTCATAAGAGAAAGTCTTTGGACTAGAGTCATTCAGTCTGACAAGGCTTTGATGAATGATTTAAAAATTGAAAATAAAGAAGAATGGGGTCAGTTTTATGGTGATGGGCGGAAGTTGATCAAATATAATAACCCACCAGGCACTGATGTGATTCAGTTGACTTTTAATTGGGATAATCCGGAATTGGCCCAACGGTGTTTGAGTGTCGTTCTGGAAGGATTTCAGGATGCTAGCCGACAACTCAACAAAGAAGAACACAAGGAGCGCTATCGCTATCTTCAAGAAAGAATCTCAAATGTTCAGTCTCAGCTCATGATGACACGAGAGTTTATTGCAAATGTAAAAAGTACTAATCGCATTGTAGATATTAATCATGAGATGGAGCAGTACGCAAAGTATCACATGGAATTTAAATTAGCCTCATCATTGGCTAAAGCTGAATCCATGCAGAACTCCTCTAAACTACAGGCTTACACAAATACACTTAAAATGGCCCCTTCGATGGCCGTAGATGCAATAGGTATGGGTAGTAGCCCTGCTATGCAAGCCCTTGTAAACAAGCTTTACCATGAGAAAGAGCAGCTTTCGGAACTCCAATCTCGCTATACTGACGAACATCCAAAAGTCAAGTCTGTCACATCTTCCATTAATCAACTAAATGTTGACATTAATAATGAAGCCAAGCGCCTGGGTATAAGTCCCGACGTTACAGTCATTACAGATGAGCACCGAGGGAGAGCAATTGAAAATATGCTTGAGGTCAACTCTTCTGCAAAGGGTTCGGCACAACGTTCAGAAGCGTTGAACAGAGATCTTGACAGGTTGGAAAATCGCATGAAAGAGTTGCCGAAAATTGAAGGGTATTTGGCAAAACTTAAAGACAGTGAAGAGTCATTGGCAAGTTCAGTTAAAGCCTTGCAAGCAAAGGCTTTAGAAGCGCAAATTCGTGAAGATCAAACTTTGAGCAATATATTTATTGTCTCACCACCAGACTTTCCACAATCCGCTAAGCTTCCTACCAGAACTCATATGCTGATTTTGACATTCCTTGCGGGACTGCTCGGAGGCTTGGCTGTTATGAAATTTAGAACTTCGTCAATCAAACTGCCTGCATTAGCTGAGGTTTGGCCACTTGACACTGATGTGAAGAAAGCTATTGAGCTTGAGAAGTCACTTCCGACTTCCCCTTTCAATGGGAAGTAGCGTCTAAAGCATGTTTAAGGCTTTGATTCCAGCAATAAGTTCTATATTCCAGATTCCAAAGTTTTCTGAGACAAAGGTTTATGCCTTAACTACTGTCTTGTCGTTAGGAATTTCTATACTATTTCTAATTGTTTTGCCAGAAATTGGCTACTCTAAGTTTGTACCCCTTTTTTCCCCTTTGAATTTCATTATTTTGACTGGTGTGGCGATAGGGTTTTATGGATATGTCAAGTATCTAAGATTTATTTTAGGTAAAAGCGAGCGATTTTTTCTGTTTTATGTATTGACAGTCGATTTTTTCGTTTTTTCTTTAAAAGTTGTCGAAAGTCAGCTAGGCTTATCTTTGAAGGTTACCACCCTTAGTAGCCTTTTGTACATGATTCCGATGTTTCTACTGATTTTGCAATTCCCTATGCGAAATTTATGGAGAATACCTCTGGTAAACTACATGTGTGTGTTTTTTGCCGTGTCATTATTATATTATGTTTTTTACAACCACCATGCTGTGGATCTTCTTTACAAGACTGCTGGCCAATATACCCCAATCGCATGGTCGAGAGTCGTCTCCGTATTCAATATTGCAGTACTTTTGGTTGCAACTTCACAGTTTTTGCAGTTTATTCCAGACCCCGAAGCTTTTTTTGATCGATTCACTAAGTATTACTTTCTAACGATTGTTGTATTCTCAGTTTCGGCAATTGTTTTCTACCCTTTCAATATTTTGACTGTCGTTATAGAAACAAAGCGCATGGCCCTTTTCTTTGCACATCCCAATGCATTTGCGCAGTATCTTAGTTTAGCAATCTGCTTCCTTGCTGGAGCAGCGTTTTATTATTTGCAAAAGTCACAGATGGGCAAGGCAAAGCTGCTTTTTATATCTCTCCCAATTATTTTTGTAGCGCTAATAACTTGCGGAAGTAAGACTGCTCTAATCATTACGCTAATCGGAATTTCAATTATTCTTTTACTCGAAGCTATATTTAACAAACAAAAGTTTGCAATATTCCGTAGTTCAAAAGCGATTGGCCTGATGATTGTGCTTTTATTTTCTGTGGCCATTTTGGCTGCTCAGTTTGGTGCTCTAGAAGGGATGCAACAGCGTTTTAGTAATGATGGAAGCTTCTCTTGGCGCGTCCAACAGTGGCAAAGGATTCTGATGAATGTAGATTCAGACAAAATCTTTTTTGGTCATGGTCATACTGCAGCTCTCATTCAAACTCAACGTTTTGTATATAACACTTGGAACTTGCAAAAAAATATTCAAGAAAGTCCTTACGTCCATAACAGTCTAATTGAACATTGTTACGATTATGGAATTTGGGGTTTTGTCTGGTTTTTAGGATTTTTGCACTGTTTGGTTATTCATATTAAAGGGTTATTCTCAAATAAGGTACAAAAAAAATACCGCTCCATACATATTTCTTGTTTGGCAATCTTCTTTGTGCAAATGTCTTCTTTGCTTTTCAACGAGTCTTTTTATCTCCCATCCCCTCTTTCAGTATGGTTTTTGTGGGTGATTCAGTATTTCATGGCGACAATTCCTCAATATAAGACTGATTCAAGGATAGTACATTCAGCAACGTCACTCTCTGATACTCTCTCGGTATGTGAGGCGAAGCAATGAAGCGAGAGTTTTTAAGTGGGATTGTTTCCGGAGGCCTAAGCTTTTTCGTCAAAACCGCTGCGATGTTGATCTTAACGCCTTTAATGATTGGCCTTTTGGGGGTAAAGCTCTACGGAGCTTATCTTTTGTTTGTGGGTATTTCTGAGCTATCTCTGCTTGCTGCAACAGGGTTAACAACTGGCTTCATTCAGAATTTTAGCAAGGCTGTTGGTAGCCAAAATGGACTTTTACGGCATTCATTACTAATCAGTGCGCGATGGGTGTATAGTCTAATTGCCCTTTCTGTATTGTTTTTGGGCTGGCTGTTAATGCCATTTCTGATTGCCCAGCTTTTTAAAGTTGGTCCATATCCAGTACATTATTTGGAATGGATTGGTTATCTTGTTGTACTCACTGCTGTAATGAATATTTTTTCTCAATATTTATCAGCAATTCTTTGGACACACTTCCTCCATAAACAAACTAATGTTGTAGAGTGTGTTAGAGGGATTTTGGAGGCTATATTAGCGGTTATTATTTTATATGCTGGAGGAGATATTGCTGGAGTTTTTGTTGGTCGTCTGGTAATTGCTTTTTTTACCGCTGTTCTTATTGGACGGTTGGCTTGGCAGGCCGAGCCTGGTTTACGTGAAACCTGGAATAAAGTGAGTTGTTCTTTCGAGGGGATAAGCGAGTTATTCAGGGTTAGCTTGTTTGCAATGATTACTAAAATCAGTGTTTTTGTGGCACACCGTATGGATGAGTTCATTATTGCTGCATACTTAACCCTAACAGATGTGACTTGCTTCGGTTTAGTCATGCGGATGTTGGGACAAATTGCAGCTCTGATGGTTAAGCTTTCTGAGGGCACTTCTCCATTCTTCGCTAGGCTTAGCGGCCAAGATGATGTTGAATCGAGCCGTTATTTATTTTTGCGTAGCACGGCTCTAATGCACTTTATGGTTTGTCTGCTGTTAATGTTGGTGATGTTTGGCTTTCCAGAGTTTCTGGAGTATATGGGAGATGGGAAAGTCCACTTGAAGCAAGCTTTACCTTTGGCATTGATAGCATGTGGCACTATTTGGACCGGCAGTATTCAGATCCCAGCAAGCAGTTACTTGTTTTCTAGCGGATTTTACCGCTTTCAGACAGTTTCTACAGTAATTACAGCTCTCTGTAATCTTGGTTTGAGTATTGTTTTTATTAAATACTTTGGCTTACCGGGTGTAATACTTGGAACCTTGATTCCTCATGCAATACAGAATCACTTCGTTACTATAAAGATGAGTTTGTTTAGACTCAAAATTTCTTGGATTCAATTTTTTAGTAATGTTTATATAAGAACTTTTCCGCCCCTTCTCGTGGCCGGTGTTTTGCTCACCTGCGCACGTTATAGTGGTTCATACTTATTTAAGACACCCTTGTTGCCCTTTTCTTTTTTACTTCCCCTCTTGGCCCTTTGCGGTTTTGTAAGTGCTGTCGTTTGGGCTGTTTGGTGTTTAGACTATAAAGAAAAAGAGCTTCTGATAGGCTTTGTAAGAAAAATTCCTTTTCTTCAGTTCCTCAAAACGAATTCTATCAATTCATAGTTGTTGGTAAAAGGTATATACTCAATGTCTCACAATACTCTCCCTCTTATTTCAATAATCATCCCCGCATATAATGCAGAGCGTTTTATTGATGAGACTTTACAGAGTATTCAGGCTCAGACTTATACGAACTGGGAAGCAATTGTGGTTGATGACCATTCTAGCGATAGGACGGCTGATCTGGTTAAAGCTTATGCTTCAAGGGACTCTCGGATTCGTTTTCACTTGGCTCCACGTCACGGGGGGCGTCCTTCCATTAGCCGCAATATAGGGATTACTCTGGCCCAGGGTGAGTATATCACTTTTATGGATTCAGATGATGTTTATTACCCAAATGGGCTTCAGGTACTGCTTGAACCTTTATTGAAAAATCTGGATTTAAATGCCAGCATGGCTTTTCCTTATTACTGTGATAGTGAATTGAAGCCTTTGCACCCTTCTCCGCACCTTGTGGAGAGAGAGGATGGAAATTTTGAGCTTGCCCCCGATTATCAGTTATCGTGGGAAGCTATTTGTAAAAGGGAAATTTACTTCTTTATTTGCTGTGTAGTGATCCGGAGAAACGTGATTGATCGCATAGAACCAATGGATGAGTCACTCCTTAGCGGCGATGATTTTAAAATGATTATTGAGTTGTTTTGTCAAGGCTTTAATAAAGTCATTGTTATTCCTTTTTGCTCCTACAAGTATCGTAATTATGCCGGTAGCATTACCAAAAAACCTGAGAGGTTGATACGAACTATTTCCAGCCACATAAGTTTAACCAATTGGCTTTTTGACCTTCCTGAACTCCCTGTTCATTTGAAAGCTTTGAAGGGATACCACCTTTGCCATCGTTTGGCGATTATTGCTTCAACAATGACAAAGATGCATGAAAAAAGACTTGCTAAGCAAGTGATTCTAGAAAGCCTTAAATACCGCTTCATTAAGCCCCTGGTTTGGATTAATTTTTTCGGGAAGGAGCTGATCCGGTTGATTTTACCCTCCGACCTACAAGATTTTTTTAGTTGGTTATTTCGCACGAACAAAGTGAACTATTTCAGGAAATCTTTATGACTATTGTAGCGGCAAGTTCTCCCCTTATTTCAATAATCATCCCCGCATATAATGCAGAGCGTTTTATTGATGAGACTTTACAGAGTATTCAGGCTCAGACTTATACGAACTGGGAAGCAATTGTGGTTGATGACCATTCTAGCGACAGGACGGCTGATCTGGTTAGAGCTTATGCTTCAAGGGACTCTCGGATTCGTTTTCACTTGGCTCCACGTCACGGGGGGCGTCCTTCCATTAGCCGCAATATAGGGATTACTCTGGCCCAGGGTGAGTATATCACTTTTATGGATTCAGATGATGTTTATTACCCAAATGGGCTTCAGGTACTGCTTGAACCTTTATTGAAAAATCTGGATTTAAATGCCAGCATGGCTTTTCCTTATTACTGTGATAGTGAATTGAAGCCTTTGCACCCTTCTCCGCACCTTGTGGAGAGAGAGGATGGAAATTTTGAGCTTGCCCCCGATTATCAGTTATCGTGGGAAGCAATCTGCCGTTCAGAGGTGACATTATCTGTTTGTTGTTTGATGCTTCGTCGCTCGACTTTAATAACATTAGGGCCTATGGATGAGACCCTTTTGATGGGTGAAGATTTTAATTATGTGATTAATTTGCTGCGGATGGGGTGGGAGCGCCTGCTGGTGCTTCCAGAAAGCACTTTTAAATACAGGCAATATAGAGGAAGTGTTACTAAAAAGCCTGAGCATTTAATTTCAGCCGTGTCTTGTCATGTTAAATCTACCAATTGGCTTTTCAGCCTTCCTGATTTACCGGAAACTTTGAAGCCATTGAAGATGCGTTATTTGTATAAACGTTTGAGTATCATAGCCTCCTGTTTGACTAAATTAAAACGACCTGATTTGGCCATGACTGTGATTATAAATAGTTTTCATTATGCACCCCTGTCAGGGAGTGTAAATTGGGTAGCTTTTATGGGTAAAGAAGCAATAAGGTTGATTTTGCCTGAAGCTCTACAAGATTTTTGCAGCATGCTACTAAAAACGAACAAAGTAGATTACTACAAGGCTTACAAGCGATGAGTCTTCCAGCCACACCGGTAAGGGTTATGCAGTTGATTTCCTCATTGGAGGTTGGTGGGGCAGAAATGATGCTGCTTGCTTTTCTCAAGAGTGTCCAAAAGTCTGAAGGTACGGATGTTGTTACTGTTATTTTAAATGACTTATTTCATCAGGGGCTGAGATCGGAGATTGAGAGCTTGAATGGGCAGACTCATTTCTTTGAACGCACGCCTTCAAACAAGCATCCACGCTATGTCCAACGGCTGCTATCGCTGATTGACCAGCACCGAATTCAGTTAATACATGTCCATGACCCAGGTAGTAGGCTTGCTGCGCTTGCCTGTAAAATGCTTCGACCTAACCTGAAAATTGTATTCACAGTCCATGACACCCACATCATTGATCGATTTTCTAGTTACTGGCTGTGGGTACACCGCCTATTTATTGATGGTCACATTGCAATCAGTGGTTCTGTCGAAAAAGAATGCAGACAGTTTGGAATTCAAAATGTTCGAAAAATATACAATGGCGTTAATTTGTCTAATTTTCAGCGAAAACCCATAACTCAGCCCCAAGAGGAACGCCCCCTAAGGCTTGTTCAGGTAGCGCGTTTCGAACTGGAGAAAAAGGGACAAGATCTCTTGCTGCGAGCTATTCGCCGGTGCCTTGATTTGGGCTATCCTGTTGAATGTAGTCTGGTTGGAATGGTTACTCCTTCAATGGAAGATCAGTTTTTAAGACTGAATGAGCTTATAAACAAGCTGGAGTTATCTCATCACGTCCATTTATTGACTAATAGAACAGATGTTCCTATCATTCTTCTTGATCAAGATGTTTTTATATTACCCTCTCGTAAGGAAGGTTTTGGGCTAGTCATTATCGAGGCTATGGCTTCTGGCCTCCCTGTTATTGCCAGTAATTTAGATGGGCCTGCTGAATTAATTTGCACTGAAGAGAACGGCTTGCTATTTGAACCTGAAAATCCGGAACACCTTGCTTCACTTATCATCCGGCTTCATAAGGATGTCGGATTTAGGAACTCACTGGCCCAAAAAGGTTATCAATCAGCGCAAAGTTATAGTATTGAGACAATGACATTTGAATATCTGCGATATTATCGAACTTTAACAACAGGAAAAGCATAACATCTCACTTTCCCAAACAGGAAACTAATAATGCCGAAAGAAACGTTACCCTCAGTTATAATGATTGGCTCGGATTATAAAGTTCAAGGTGGCATTGGCTCCGTGCTAAGTACCTACTACGAAAATGGTTTTTTGAATGATAAGATTTATCTGGTTTCACACCGTGAGGGCTCTTTTTGGTATCGGATATTGATATTTGCTCGCTGTATGCTGGATTTGTTTTGGCACCTGCTGACTAAGCCGAATATTAAAATCATCCATATGCATATGTCGGAGCGCGGTAGTTTTTACCGAAAAGCGTTGCTGTGTCTACTCAGTTTTCTTTTCGGAAAAAAGGCCATCCTGCATTTTCATGGGGCAGAATTTCTAATTTTTGTTGAAAATTCTCCAGCTCCCCTGAAATGGTTTATTCATTACATTTTGGACTCTGCTTCTGCACTTTTTGTTTTATCAGATAGCTGGAAATCTGATTTGTCCAGGATAACTATCAATAAAAATATATTTGTAGTATATAATCCCGTGTTTTTTGATGAGACACAGATTTGTCATAAACCTTCAACGAAATCTGGTTTACGTAAACTGAAATGCTTATTCTTGGGTCGCTTTGGACAGAGAAAAGGTGTTTATGATCTCATCAGAGCATTAGCAAAATTGGGTGTTAGTGCTCCAGTGCTGCTGGAATTGTACGGCGATGGTGAATTAGACCAAGTAAAACGACTTATTGAAGAGCTTAATGTTGGCCATAATGTCCATATTCATGGCTGGATCAGGGGTGAAGCAAAGCATCAGGCTTTGTGTGATACAGATGTGTTAATTTTGCCCTCCTATAACGAGGGTCTTCCGGTTGCGATTCTGGAAGCAATGGCTTACGGCCTTGCCGTGATTAGCACACCTGTGGGTGGTATTGCTGAGGCTGTTCACCATGACCGCAATGGCTTGCTAGTTCCTCCGGGAGATGTCTCAGCTTTGGCTTCTGCCATCCTTAGACTTGCAAATGAGCCCGACACAGTTCTTCGTTTTCAGGCAGAAAGTCGTTTAATTTGTCGTGCCAATTTTGCCCATGAGTGTATTTTTGATCGGTTAAATGAACTTTACGAGAACATTATCTCCAGAGAACATATGGCTAGAGCTACGAGATAAGCATAATGAAGCAATCTTATTCAAATTTAATTGCGCTTATTCAAAGTGATATGTACCGATATTATGGTTGTATCAGCTGGAAATTCTTTTTTAAACTACTTATGCAAGAAAAAGGATTCGTTGCAAGTGTCTCATACAGAGCTACCCGGTTTTTCCACATCAATAAATGTAGGCCGATTGGTTTCTTTATGAAGCTTACGAATAGGATTATTCAGGAACATTATCAATGCGAACTACCTTACAACTGTAGAGTTGGACCTGGCCTTCATATTAGTCACTTATCTGGGATGGTTATCAATGGGGACTGTGTTCTTGGGAAGAATTTGAATCTATCTCATCAGATAACACTTGGTGGCAAACCTAAAGGGGCATTTTCCGGCACTCCTACATTATTGGATAATATTTACATTGGTCCAGGCGCTAAAATCATTGGCGGGATTATAATTGGTAATTACGTTGCTATAGGTGCAAATGCAGTAGTTGTGAAGCCTTTACCTGATAATTGTGTAGCGGCGGGTGTCCCCGCAAAAATTTTAAGTGAGGATGGATCTGGAGATTATTGTTTAAACACAGATTATGAGGATAAAATACAGAACCTTCCCTCCATAGAGTTCTGTTAGTACACATTCTAATTGGATTGATGAATATGCATTTAGCCTTGTTCCGGATTATTGTTGGTCTCTTTGTTTTCACAGGATGTAGTTTATGGGCCCCCTTCACAGCGCAAGCCGATTTGCCTCAAGAATCTTTGGCCTTTCAAAGGGCAGTGTTACTTTCAAGAGGAGTAAACTTTGGCGAATGGCTGTGGACTCCGACTCCCTACAATACCAATTATCATAATATTCAACCTGGGGCAAAAGATTTTAACATTTTAAAGAAATTGGGAATTACTCATGTCCGCTTACCCATTACACCTTCCTTTTTGTTTTTAGATAGAGACTATTCTAAGCCCGATAAAGAACATTTTGCTTTTCTAAAGCAATTCATCACAACAGCTGGGCAATATAAGTTAGCTGTTATTCTAGACTTGCATCCAGAGAATGCTGAATATCAGCGCGCTTTGCCGAAAGCGGCACACATTTGGAGCGTCATGGCTACTCATTTCGTTTCTGAGCCAGAAAATATTTTCTATGAGACTTTTAATGAACCTAAATTTAGTGATGCTCGGGAATGGAGGGTATTTCAAACTGAGATTATTAAGAGCATTCGTAAGATTGATTCCAAACATACTATTATAGTAGATGGTCTTTACCAAGCTTACTATACTGGATTAAATCAGCTTTCCCCTTTAGAAGATCGCAATGTGATTTATTCCTTTCATTACTACAATCCACTAACTTTTACTCATCAAGGTGCAAAATGGGTTCCTCCATTCAATCATTTTTATAATATACATTACCCTACTAATGCTAGTCATATCAGAAGCATCGGTTCACTCATCCCAGATTACAAACAGAGTTTAGCCTTAGTTCGAGAGATGGAGTTGAACTATAATAAAACCCTTATACAACAGGAATTGGCTGTTCCAGCTGCATTCTCAAAAAAATATAATGTTCCTGTTTATTGTGGTGAATTTGGGGTTCATAATGTAAAAACCCCTTATCCTGACCGCATTCAATGGTATTTAGATGTCATTGAAGGGCTGAAGGCAAATAATATGGGCTTTGCGATGTGGAATTACATTGGTCAAGATTTCGCTTTAGACTTGCCTATTTTTGCCGGGCTTTAGGTATTCCTGCAAGAGCCACTTTTTTTATACCTATCAGGTCTTCTTCGGCGCTATATATGATTTTGATTTCTGAACACCCTTTTGGCAGGGAGAATTGGTATTTTGTGATCCGAAAATGAACGCTATGTTACCGGCATAGACTGACGAGGTCAGCTGTACTTTTTTTAATTTAGCTATATTCCACTCTAAAGGACAATTGCTTTTTTGGATGGACCAATTTTCATCGGCTAGCGGCTCAGTTTTTGATGGCCACACTTGTATCCACAGCGTTTGCCATTTACAACACAGTATTGATATATAAAAAATATTTATTTTATATCAACTGTTTGGATTTTCTTATCTAAAGTCCACTTATAATCCAGATAAATACAGTTCTTGAGGCTAGTAGCTTGTGATCTATTTCAATAGATCACAAACCAATGGTAGACTTAAATCAAGCAGAGCGATGGAAAGCATTGGGGCTGGATATGAGGCTAATCGGATACATCCGGGTATCCACCGCTGGCCAGGAGGATAATACCTCTTTGGCAGAGCAGGAACGTAGATTAAAAGCTTATTGTGAGCTGTATGGCCATAAACTGGTTAAGCTATACCGGGAAGTAGCCAGTGCCAAGAATACTATAGCTAGACCTGTGTTCAATGAAGCTTTGAATGCTCTGTCCAAAGCCGACGGTATTGTATCCACAAAGCTGGATCGAGTTGCCCGTTCGACCCGGGACGTGCTGACTTTAATTGAAGATATTCTCCAACCTTCCAATAAGGCCTTGATTTTACTGGATCAAAATATAGATACTTCAAGCCCTTATGGCATGATGGTACTTACAATGATGGCTTCAGTGGCCCAGCTAGAGCGTGATGTCATTAAAGAGCGAACACAAACAGGTCGTCGGGCTAAAGCGGAGAAAGGTGGTTATGCTTTTGGCTCTCCTGCTTTTGGATTTATGGCGTTAGATGGGGTTTTGGTACAACATCCTGAGGAATACCCCGTATTGCAACTGATGAAAAATCATCGTCGTGCCGGTAAGGGATTAACCGAGATTGCAAAAATGCTGAATGAACGGGGGCATAGGTCTAAAAAAGGGACGTTGTGGACTATTATTAAAGTAGGTGAGGCGGTGGGAGCCTATGCACGTAGTCGGCGTAAGCCTAAAAAGGCCTAAGTTATCTAAAAATAAAAAAGAGTTAGTGTATTCGATAAGTGGTGTTGCCAAGTGTGTTGCAAGGAGACGCGTTGCAATTTTGAGTATTCCGGGAGTGGCTTCTCTGAGCTAATTTTCAGTGGCTGTGACTGGTTTATGCTCTGAGTGGATCATTTTGGGTCTGTTCCGCAATTTGGGGTTTTAAGGCCTCCAAAACCAGTTAGGCTATACTTAACTACCTAAATCTATTTTTCGTGTCTCCATGGGGCAGCCAGCCAAAAATGCGCTTCAGGATCTACGTTTACCCTTATTTGAGATCGTTTGGAATTTCCAAGTGGCATTTGGCTTTGTGAAGTTACTCAAATAAGAAAACAAACTTGACACACGCCAAGAAAATGGCCTGTATTTACCAGTCTTCGACTCATTCGGAACTATGAGTTGATGACCTAAATGTCAATTTGCCCTAGCGCTGAGTTGTTGGATCCTCTGAGGACTGCAATGCTTCCAGTTCTTCAGAGAATAACTGAACCACAGCTGGATTCTCCCAAAGTTGGGCTTCTTCCAAGGGCGTTCTGCCTTGACCATGAAATCTCAAGAGGAGGCTTTTTGCGGCCCCATGTTCAAATAGCAGTCTGGCCAGAGCAAGGCCATTTTCTTTATTTCTGGCTACTATGTGCAACGGGGTTTCGTTTTCATGCCAATAGTTTACTGTTGCCCCATGCGCTAACAGGCGCTTGACCAATGTCAGGTTGCCCCGCTGAAGCGCAATACCCAAGGGTCTTCTGTTATGAGCCTCTGGCTCGTTTACCATGGAAACGCCCGGTTGATAATTGCCAGGCCACCATTTTCCGATGCGTGGCGGCTCCAATGTATGGTCAGCCGCTCCATGCGTTAAAAGAAAATCGACGATGTCCGTTGACTCCCCACTCACTGCTGTGTACAGAATGTTCTCATCGGAGTCATTCCGAACATGTAGGGAAGGGCTACCCCCATGGTCCCATAGTAACTGAAAGGTTGAAAATACGCCTCTTTTTGCCGCGTAATATAGCGGAGAATGTTGGTCAGCGTCAAGCCGATTAATACCGCTAAGGGCCCCAGTCTCCAGTAACAGTTGAACGGCATCTACATTGCCTGCTCCTGCCGCGTGGTGTAGTGCGGTTTTTCCATCTCTATCGACTGCGTTGACAGTATCTAAAGCCCCTTGATCTAATAATATTCCCACAGCCTCTGGCTGGCCTGTTCTAGCCGCCATCATCAAGGCGGTTTTGTTGTGGTTGTTAACCGTGTTAATGAGGGATTGGGCGCCGTTATTGAGCAATAAGGCAATGGCCCGTGCATTACCGGAACTGGCTACCGCATGTAGGCTGGTATTGTCTTCTTCTTCCCAGTCTCCTCCCTCCTCATCTTCGTTCTCATTCGCATCCACATAGCGCTTGTCACGTTTGAGCACCAGCTCACTCGCCCCCCGATCCAGCAAGTCTTGCAGCAAGGCTTCATTTCCGCTGTTGGCGGCCCGGTGGAATACCAGTGAATTAGCTCCATCCGGTGTACTGGTTAAAGCCTCAGGCCGCTTATCCAAGAGAAAACGAATGGATCTTAAATCCCCTCTGCAGGCCAGATGTTCCAACGGGCGAATGTTGTACTCAATGGGGGAATACAGATCAATACCCGCCCGGTGCAGTTGCTTGATCATTGCTGGTGTGGCCGAATACCCGGCCCATTCCCGAATTTTATCACCTTGCTTCGCAACCTGGAGATCGAGTTGGGGATGGATAAAGAGTTGGGTAATCCGCCGAAACTTCTCTTGCTGGTTTTGGTCGTAGCCCTTTTTTATTTCTAGATATCCTCTAGCCAAGTGGGTCAGGGCCGTCCATTCGTTAGCATCTGCAGCGTTTATATTCAGGGTGGGCTCTTTTATCAGCCAGTCGTATATCTTGCTGTTCTTTTTTTTCAGGGCTTCAATCAAGGCGGGTGTGCCCTGCGGGTTTTTGATATTGGGGTCCGCCCCGTATTTTAGCAGCTGAAATACTTTTTCTTCTCCCTGAGGATCACCTGAGTAGAGCTGCTGCAAAGCGCTTTGCAGCAGCTTAGGGGTTCTAGAAACAACCTCTCGAAAAATAGTATGCCCATGAGGGCCGGTATAGTGGGATTCTTCAGCTGTGGAAGGTTTATTGCGGACACTGGTGTCAGGCTGTAAAGTCTGGCTTTGACCGGAAAAGTGCACACTGTCGATATCTGGCTGTTTTTTATGGCTGAAAGGGCCAGCGGTGCTTTGCTCAGTAGTTACCTTGGAACGAGGGGCTTGAGCAGGATGATTTTTGCTCATAAACGATGGAAACCCAGTTAGCATGGAATCGCCTTTCTGATTGTAGGTTGATTATCTTGACCTAAACCCAGAGGCATTCTCAAAATGCCATTAGTGCCCCAGAATAGCAGCACCTCTGGCCAGTTTGTAGCCATAGTCACCGCGTTTGAGTGCGGCCAAGAAAAAGGCTCGGGGATGTCTGACGTTGGGTCTATTTGCGGTGTCCCGCAGCCCGTCCAGAATGGTCAGGACGCCATAATCTTTGCAGGCATTGGTGAGCACTTGAGGAAAGAGCCCCCAACCTCCTTTGGCCAGTGGCAAAGTGGCTTGGCGAAACACGGGGTGATTGTCCACAATGCCCATGATGTCGCCGTATTTCTGGTGAAGTAAGGCCAATTCAACGTCTCGGCTTGAGTTCACTATGTCTGGGCCCAAGGTGGGTTTTTGAGCGGCCTTCTCGATGATCCTGGATTGCCCCAGAACGATCGAGATTGATACCGGGCGGTTGGTAGCCTGGGATAAGGTTTTTTGCAGCACTCTGGTGAGTTTTTGCTCGCAGATTGTTTTGAGAGACTCGGTACAAACGGATACAACGGCCTTCCCAAACTCCAGACTGTCCAAATATGCATCTTTACGGAGCATGAAATACAAACCGGGGTCGATAGTCTCCGCCAATTCATCAATGACGTGTTGCCAAAGGGCTTGTTTGTCGGGGAGTGTCAGGGGATTCTGGGCCACAAGCGTCATGGTCAAGCTTCCTTGCGGGTGCCGTTGCGAAGCACGGCCCAGAAAAAAGCGGCTTTATTGCGAGCGGCCCGGTAATTGGCTGTATAGCGAATGGCTTCCAGCACTTTTAAAACACCGGTTCCCAAGTCTCCATCTGTGCTGTGTTGCTTGCATGCATTGGTTAAAGCCTGGGGAAAGAGACCCCAACCCCCTTGATCAATGGGTGTAGTGGCTTTTCGGAAAGCCGGATGCTGATCCACCACCCCCATAACATCGCCGTAGCGGTCAAATAGCACACTCGCCTCTCCAGTGGGGGTACATTTTTTTGCCATATAAGACTCATTTAGAGCTACTTGGGTAGAGCAAGCACCTAAAATCCTCTTGGTTTCTTGGTCTCTTGGTTTAGATCTACCCAAGAAACCAAGATGCTCTTGCTTTTCTTGAGTCATTTCCGGCGCGCATGCGATTATTGCGCCCAGTTGCGCTTCAGCAGGCGGTTCAATTCCTTTTTTATGCGCAGCAATTACTGCCTCGATTTTCTGTCGAGAGTTCATATTGATATTCTCCAAGCTTGCGCCCACGAAAACTTGACCGCGCGTACGCAAGGCGGTAGAATAGTCGTAAGCTTAAATTCTTATATTTTTAAAAGTCTCTGGCTGCAACCAGGGACTTTTTCTATTTCTTCCTATTTTTTTCTCTACCTCTCCTATCCGTTTAATAAACAAATTAGAGACGATCCGATCTTATCGTGCTATTGAAGCTTGTCAATAGTGCCTATTGACATTTCAAGTAGCTATAAGACTAAAAGCCTTTTGTATCAATAGTTTCCATATGCTTTCCAATACCATCCAGAAGAGGGTATAATTGATCTTCAGGAAGGGTATGGAATCGATCCTAGCAGAGTTCCAGAATAGATCAATCCGGTTCCATACCCTTCCAGTTGAACTACCATAAGGAAATGGAAATGAATGGAAACCTTCCGGTACCCGGTGAATATAGCTTCACAGAGCTGGGTGAAACCTTTAATGTCTCCAGAAAGACTGCTGAAGCATATAAAGACAGATTCAAGCTCGAATATAAAGAGTTGGTAAGGAATAATCGGTCTGTTCATGGTGTTGTTTTAACAGAAGATGATATTGAAAAAATATTGTCTTCCATAACCCCTTCCGGACAAAAGTTCTTGCTTCCAGAAGTAAGAGTGGAATCTTCTGGAGTCATTCCGGAGCCCCGCCGGATGGTAGAGGAGGAGTTATTGGATGAGTATCGGAACCGTTTGGAAGATATTCAGAATGAGAATTCTCAATTAATGGCTCGTTTGGATTCATTTAAAGATGAAAATATGAATGAAAAAATTAAGTCCGCAAGGCTGGAAAAAGATATAGAAAAATTAGAGGCTCTCAATAGCCAGCTAAATATTCGCTTGGAAGAAAAGGATGGCGTGATTGAAACGCTTCGAGCACATATAGATTCTGAAAAGAACCGCGCAGATTCATTCAATAATCAAATAAGAGGGTTGAATGATAAAATTCAGACCATGCGTACTGGCACATCACCTGCTGATTTAGAGCTTTGGATGCAAAGTGCCTATGAAAAGCAAAAGCAGGAAGTTGCTCAAATGATGTCTCAAAAGCTTCAGATTGAAGTCCAAGAAGCGTTAGAGGCCAAGAGCAAAAAAGGGTTTCGGATCTTTGGCATTGAGATTTCCAGAGCGTCTAATCGTTGGGAAGGATCCATGTCAAAACGCCATCCTGGTGCACAGCGTAAACGTCCCAAGCACTATCAATAGCCACTAATGTATTGCGCCGCTTTTATTTTTAAAACTTACCAACTCTAAAGAGAATGGAGTTGGTTCATTAAGCCTGTAAGGCCAATGGCCTCAAATCCATCCCCTAAAGGATATTGCTCGGTTCCGGCATACAAGAGTAATTTTTTATCTGCTTGAATGTCCTCACAAGCAATTCGAAATCCTTTGCTGGGCGATGGCTTGAGCGTTCGTTTGATTTCAATTGCCCATCGCTGGCGTTTCAAGTCTTCTAAAACCAAGTCGATTTCCGCCCCTGCACTGCTTCGATAGAAGCTGGGCTGTCCTTGATCTCCAATTATATTTAAGAGGTTTTCAATGGCAAAGCCTTCCCAGCTTAGGCCTACAACGGGGTGTCCCAGTAAATCTTCCTGAGAATGAATATTGAGTAGAGTGTGGGTTAATCCGGAATCTCTTACATACACCTTGGGGGATTTGATCAGCCGTTTCCCCGCGTTGTTATGCCAGGGTTGGAGACGTCTTACCAGGAGTAAATCCACCATAAGATCCAGATAATTGGCGACTGTTTTACCATCGACACCTAGACCACTTGCCAGCTTTGCTGCGTTTAATAATCCCCCTTGATTGTGGGCTAGCATTGTCCAGAAGCGCTTTAATGTTTCCGCCGGTATTCGTGGGCCCAACAGGGGAATATCTCGTTCCAGATACGTTTTAATAAAATTTTGTCGCCATTGGAAGCTTTGCTCGTCTGAGAGTGCTACTGCACTATCTGGAAACCCACCTCTCAGCCATAATTGATTCAGGTCCTGGCTTTGAAGTTCAATTGCATCGAAGGGAGGTAATTCCAGGTAAGCAATCCGCCCTGCCAGGCTTTCTCCCGACTGCTGAAGCAGATCCATGGAAGCTGACCCAAGTAATAAAAAGCGGTTGGCTTTGCGCCCTCGTCTCTTTCCTTGATCAATTAAGCCACGCAGGACCTGAAAGAGGTTGGGCATCCGTTGCACTTCATCCAGAATGACCAGCTTGTCTTCGTGCTGAGTTAGGTAAAGCTCTGGATCGGCTAACTTGGCTCGGTCGGCGTCTGACTCCAAGTCCAGATAAATGGAGGGATATTGTTCCCCCATTTCAAGCGCCAGGGTCGTTTTTCCTACCTGTCGTGGTCCCAATAGGGCGACAGCCGGGAATTGACTGAGATAGTTCGCAAGCTGAGTTTTTAGTCGTCGTGTAATCATCCTTGTAATTATGGAACATTATTCCAGATTTGCAAGGTTCTATAGAGTGATTTGAGTGCGAGGGGCAAGTCGGGTCTGCTTGTAATAATTTACTGGAGAACTACAGGGCTTTGCCCTCGAAAGTACAAGGGTAAAGGCTTTCGCCCGCTCCTGCGTCGCGCCCTTGCGCTTTCTCACCCTTCATAAACGCCAGGGGGAGAGCGGTCATTGAGCCGCACAATAAAGCGCAAAGGAGCTTAGAACCATGGCAGAAACCAACATGAACCCCATTGCCATCCTGAATGATGCCTTTAGAAGCACGTTCATCGGCGGCACTGTGGTTTTAACCGCTGGCGTTCAGGCACTGGATGAGGCCGAGCAGCGGGTGGTAATACAGGCTGTTCAATCGTTTTCAGATTTTTCAGAAGACAACGATCCTTATCAGGAGCATGATTGCGCCGTATTTGTCGTGAACAATAAGCGCTATCTCTTCAAAATAGACTATTACGATTTGAATCTGGAATACGGGAGTCAGAACCCTGCAGATCCCAACTTGACCAAGCGGGTCTTGACCGTGATGTTGGCAGATGAGTATTAGAAACGAATCCCACCCGGCTTTTAAGCCGGGTGGGATAAAGGAGTGATTCTGTTATGAACAATCCATACCTCAGATTGCCGGGCTTTTCGAATCGGGTGGCCTACGCCGAGCGCAGGCTTTGCCAACTGACCCAAGATCCGCATTGCCCGATTTTTAGCCGGGCCTTTGATAACTGCTTTGAGGAAGGGGACGGGGAGGCGGTGGTCTTTGCCCTAATGAATAAGACAACCCGGAACCCGCTGTTACTCAAAGGAATCCAGCAGGCTCATCATGGAGAAGTGCCGCAACGGTGGCAAGCCTTGTTTCAGGGTGACTCTGGCCAGATGAATTTACTGGACGGGCTATCCTGAAAAAATTGGCCCCGGCCTGAGGGCCGGGGCTTTCTTTCTCTTTTACAAGGCCCGGATTAGGGCGGTGCTTTGTCCCAGTTCACAAATCCGTTTAACCTGCTGATGCTCCGTCATTAGGCCTTGATTGTTCTGGCTGGACAGGTGATTTTGGCGCATCTGCCAAGCGGCTTTGCGAAACCCTTGTGACCCGTAACGCAGGGTTCCTGGCCCAAATTGTCGGTTGATTCCATCCAGTGCCTGCATCAGTCCGACAACCTTGTCCCGGTTATAGGAATCCAGCAAACTGGTTTGGCGTTCAGAGGCCGGAATCAGTTGCCCCAGCATGACCCCGCCTTTGTTGTAGCGATAACCGTCTTGAAAAATTGCATCCAGTGCGCTTAAGGCGATCTGGATGATTTCGGCGGCATGATCGGTGGGATATGGGAGCGGCAGGGTGATTCCGGGGAAATATTGAGGCTCCTGAATGAAGCGATTGGTTTGCAGAAACACATGCACTGAGCCGCAAGCCAGTTGCTCGCGTCGCATTTTGGCTGAGGATTCAGCGGCATAGGTGCTAATGACTTGCCGTAATGAGGCATAATCCTCCACCAGTTTGCCAAAGCTCATGGAATGCATGATGCTTTTGCTGAGAGGCGGATCTAATTGCAAGGAAAGACAGAATTGCCCCCGCAATTCCAAAGCGGTGCGGGTGAGAACCACATTGAAGGTTTTTAGTAACCATTTGGGATCGGCATGGGCTAAATCATAGGCTGTTAAAATGCTATGGCCTCGTAATCGTTCTGCCCAACGTCTGCCTACCCCCCAAACGTCTTTGGCCTCTACACGCTTCAGGGCGTCATCCAGATAGTGGGAATCCACCAGGTTTAACACCCCGTTTTTTACTTTGGGCGACTTTTTGGCGATCCGGTTGGCCAGTTTGGCCAGGGTTTTGGTTTTGGCTATGCCAACAGATACCGGGATGCCACAGTGTTGCAGCACTGTTTCTCGAATCAATTGCCCGTAGGTATCCAGATTCTCTATGCCGGTGAGATCCAGAAAGGCTTCATCACAGCTATAGACTTCCATGCGGGGAGCAAACTGCTTGAGAATAGCCATCACCCGCCCGCTGATTTCACTATAAAGCGGGTAATTGCTGGAATAGACCTGAATATCGTAATAGCGGATCTTGTCCTTAATCAGATGGTAGGCGTCCCATTGAATGCCCAGGGCTTTTGCCTCATTGGAACGAGCCACTACCATCCCGTCATTGTTGGACAGCACAATCACGGGCTTTCCCTTGAGGGACGGGTTTAAAAGCCGCTCACAGGAGACAAAGAAGGAATTGCAGTCCACAATCGAAAAGACGGGCATGGCTAGCCGTTCTGCGCGTGAATGCTATAAGTGACGGTGCCATGGTAATACTCCTGCTCTGACACCGGTTGCGGGGGTACCAGTCCCCGGTCATCAGTCAGGAATAAGGTGTTCCCGTGTTTTAATAAGCGGCGCAAGCAATACTGTCCATCAATTTCTGCCAGAAGCACCCGGCCCGGCTTGGGTTTGAGGGAACGGTCCACAATCAGGACATCGCCAACTGAGATGGTTTCAATCCCATTGTCTGGGGCCAGTGGCAAATAGGTGGCTGCTTTATTCAGGATAAAGCGGGCGTTTAGGTCTGTATTCAGGTATCCGTCTGCAACACCCTGAATCAGCGCCTGAGAATCCAGACGCGGCCGTATGTCACCCATGGGGCGCTCCTCCGATTTCCGTATACTTCTTACATCGTTTTTGCCTGTCTCTATCATTACTCGAATTTTCATTCGAGTGCAACCCATGAGTTGGAGGATTGCTGATTGGTCAATGTGGATCAGTTTTTGTTGGCCATTTACAACCGCTACAGTAATAAATTTTTTATTTTGTAGCCTGTAGGTTAAACACGGTATCTTGAACCCTGCTTATGATGCTAGTGAAATCCATACTGGTGCTAGTCCCACTTTGTATCATTGGTTGGTCAACTAACGGAACAGCATAGCTTATTTTAATGGCATAATTAACATTCTGGGGCAATGCTCCAGTCAATTTTAGTGCTATAAGCGAATTTAGGGATTGAGTCACTATTCCGATGACCTGCCCTTTTTTATTGATGAGTGGTCCCCCTGAGTTTCCAGGCTGAACCGGAACATCAATTTGATAAAATCTATAGTCATCCATGATCCCATTCAGGGCATTGATCCTGCCGAAGGTTGCTTTTTGGTCTTTACCTGTCAGGCTTATAAATGGGTAGCCTAAAGTTAAAACCTCTTCTCCCATATCTGCCTTTATTGACGAGGCTAGTGGAAGAAAAAGAGTTTTAAGATCTGCTTTTCCTAGAGCGATATCATTGGCCTTGTCAGCTTTTATGATGGTTACGGGATAGGATTGACCGTTTTTTAGAATGATTTTAAGTGCTTTTGCATTCTCGATTACATGATAATTCGTTAAAAAATATCCATCTGGACTGATAAAGAATCCTGTTCCTGAAGAGACTATGGGTTCCTTTATAGGGGTTGACCCGGCAGCCGTTGTAACCTCTGGCTCTGCTCTCTTGGGAGTTATATCAGCTCTTTCAATTTCATATGTTTGCTCGGCATCTCCTCTTTTTATGAGGAGAGCAACCTTTGTTTTCGGTGGTCCCTTAATACTTTCCGTAGCCGCTTCCAAGCTCATCTTACTCGTAGACTGGCTATCGATAGCTTTAATGATATCTCCTGTCCGAAGCCCTGCCTTTTCAGCAGGACCATTTTCAAGTGTCATTTTGATAATCAGTTTTGCCCCTTCTTTCCTTGCCATTACTCCTATGCCACTTAAGGGCTGCTTCAAGTAATCAGGAGAAATGGAAACTGGATTGCGGTTTCTCCAAGTTTTATAAATACCAATTTCTGCAAATGGGCAGTTGTTGCCTTGCCATTGCCATTTGACTACGGTTCCTTTCTCATCAGCCTCAAGCATTCTGGTACACTCAAATTGTCTGACTCCACCGCCATAGGCGCCGGTTCCTATAGTGTAAATAGGCATTCCAACTAAGCGGCTACTTTGCCAATAGTAAAGCTTGTGATCGGTAATCTGCTTCTCTTCCGTTGGATAGCCCCATTGATTAAAAACAGATTCAATATTTGCTCCCACCCAAGATTCCATGATGCCGTCCATTCTCTTGTTTGCAAAAGAAAGAGTGGGAAAGCTAAATACAGTTATTAGAAGGACGAAAATTGCTAATATTAGTTTGTTCTTGCCGATATGCATTGTACTAATACCACTTGCTCTGATGTGCTTATTTTATTTAAGCAATAGAATTAACGCTATGCAAGTAGTAAAAATGCGGTTTTATAAAACTTTAGCTATGGCTTGGATATGGCAGAATAAAAACGTACCATTTGCAGGGGCTTGACAGGCGTCCGAAATTTAGGGCCAGTTGAAACTAGAGATTTTCCAGTAGAATGTCGGCTGGAAAAATACTGGACTGGTTTCTGGCAGTGATGAAAAGGCAAAGGGACAGACAGGCTTTGGCGTTTTACCCAACGCTGGATTGTAGGAAAAACCTTTGCATGGCTGGATGACAACCGGCTGTTGAGCAAATAATATGGGCGAGGCCCGAAAGCAGCAAAGTCAATATTTACCTCGTAATGACTCTACTCACTACGGCGTCGACTGGCTCCCGCATGATGCTTTTTGGACGGTATCTCGGTCTTTTGTTAATAAATGTTATTGTTAGGGGTCTTTTATTAAAGTTTTCATTATTTTGTCGATTTTAAAGTGTGTCCCTTAATTATGTTTGGAAAGACAATATGCATTTAAAGGGAGAAATCATTATTTCTATGGGTGTTATAGCAGCTGTCAGCTTTTTTGCAGGTTTTAATGCTGGTAGATTCTCACCAATGGGTGAGCAAACAGGTGAGCTCGTTTCAAATTCTGAGATTGACTCAGCTGCTTCTAGTACGGCAATAAACCTACAGAGAGAAGAACTGGTCGAGCAAGAAAAACCTGATTTGGAGATTATCAAGGATTCTGTACTTTTTGAGCCAGAAAAAGACACTATGGCCTATATTGTAGGGGAAGTCAGAAACAATTCCTCTGGAGTGAAAAAATATATTTACATAAAGTTTACCTTGTACGATGAATCAGGGGCACAGGTTGGATATGTAAACGAATCCACTCAAGACCTAGGCTCCGGAGAACTATGGAAATTCAAAATCGCCATTCCTTATGATGGAGTAGTAAGCTATAAATTAACTAAATTAACAGATTAACGTATATGGAGAGTATATTTAGAATGTTTCAATTTTTATTTCTTGTGCTTTTAATATGCACTCCCCCAGTATTTTCAGAAACAACGGCGAATTCCTTACTCTCATCAGGAGATAGTTATTATAATCAAAAAAAATATGCCCAAGCGTTAAATGCATATAAACAGGTGGTGATAAAAGAGCCTGCTAATCTAATCGCTTTAGAGTCGCTGAGGAAGGCTTCTGTAGCGGCTAATGACACGATGTCTACCTCAGTTTTTTTGGACAATATCCTCCAGAAAGATCCGAGTAATACAAATGCTAGAAAAGTACAAATAGAAGTGTATTATGACATGGCGAAAACTATGAGAAAATTTGGTGCTGATTTCAACCAGCCAGACTTTATCGTACAAGCAGAAAAATGCGAAAAAAAAGCAGAATCTTTAAAGAAATATTTGATTAAAAGGTCGTATTAACCTTACTGATTTTGATGATAGCTAAGGAAACAGGAAATTCCCAATGGCGAGGCCCACGGCGAGCGATCCGACAACGAGAACGAGTGCCCCCCCGATTTGTGCGTATAGGGCAGCGTTTCGAATTTTGGCCAGCTCGACTTCACTAATGTCTCTCAATCGTTTCTCCCAGATGTCCCCGGTCTTTTGGAGTTGTGATTCTAATTGCTCCCCCATCTCAGCCAGAATCTGTTTGGCTTGCGTTTGGGTCTGCTGATTGACTTGGAGCGTGTGGGCTTGGGTTTCCAGTTGGGCTTCCCGAATGGCCTGCTTCATCGCTGCCAGATAGGCGTTAAAGAGCTCTTCGTTGACGGCCAGCACACTCAAGAGCGGATCATCCGGACGAACTTGCAGCTCATAAGGTAAGCGGCGGTTGGCTTTTCTTAAAGCGTTTTCTACGCTTAATTCTGGGGCCTTTTCAGGGCCGAATACCGGAGCACTCATTAAAGGGCCACCTCCAGTTGCTCATAGATGCTGCGCTGCATAATTTTCAGGCGTTGCTTGGCCATGACCCGGAAGACATCACTGGCCAGGGCGTCTTTGAAAGTGAGTCTTTGTTTGAGCATAGCGGCCAAATCCTGGCCATAGGTGCTATCGGTTCGCTTGGGGAGGCGGATAATGGCGGTGACCCGCTCTTTATTATCCAGATAGGCTTTCATTTCTTCAAAGGTTTTGCCATTGGCTTCAATGGGCCCAAAGTGCTCATTAAGCCAAACCACCACCTGCACTCCTTCCGGTAGTTGGGACGTTAAATTCACAAAGTCGCTGACGGTGTTATCTTGCGCTAAACCACCTGCAATGACGGAGTGAATGACCACTTCTTTGCCGGCTTCCTGAATGGCGGTCAGCGCTTCATTGTCAATTAAATAGCTGGATAAGGGGGTAAAGGAAGCGGCTCCGTTATCCACCACCACATTAGATTCAGACTCCAGGATTTCTTCCATCATATCGTCAAAGCGACGCTCGTTAATGGCATTATTGGCTTCCAGTAGAACCACAGAACGTACATTCAAGGTGGGGAAACTGGAAAAGGTGGCGTTAATGGGGTCAGTGTCCAGGCACAGGACATCGGGGTCTTGTTGTTGTACGTATTGGGCAATCAGGGTGGAGACAAAGCTTTTACCAATACCACCTTTGCCTTGTAGGATAAAATGAACTTTTTTCATGGATTTCCCTTTCTCACGCTTAATAGAGTTGGCTTGGGTCTGGAATTCTGGGGCCGGGTTGGAATCGGGTAGGTTTTCCAGCTCGTTGGGGTGCTTGGATTTGCTCATTCGTTTCTCCTGGTGTTAAACATTCGGGATCGTCTATGGGAGGTGCCATGCCGCCCTGAACGGTTGTAGGCTTTTCTTTCTGACGACGCACATGGTAGGTGAACTGCTGATAGGACAGTCCGTTCAACTGATTCTCCAGTTCACGGTAGATTTTTTTTAGAGGCCAGCCTTGGGCAATGAATTGTTCAATGCGTGGGGCGTGAGCGGCATAGGCGATACGGCCTTCTCCCCAGGCGGCCCGGTCGGTGTTGTTTTGGGATGTTGGATTCATACAGCCTCAAACTCTTAGAAAAACTCTCTTTAAAACTCAATAACTCTCAATAACTTGCAAATTCTAGCATATGGTAGCGCTGAAGAAAAGCATCAATCTGCCAGCGGAACTCAATCATATACAAAAACATTCAGTTGTTATCAGTCAATTGTAGGTAGCGGGTTTCAAATAGATTGAGTTAGTATCAAAAACATTCAACCAGATTCAATCAAAGGCAAGCTGGCGAGCGGGCTGCTGAAAGTGGTTGCAAGTGGGTGCATGATTCTGCAAAATAATGAAGGCAGGACAGGTATTGTACCCGTACAGATTAAATTCTGTTCGAGTCCAATACGGAACCTTATTCGCCTAACGGCTCAACGGGGTCCTGTTTGAAATTCAAATGGAAAGGACGGGGTAAAAGATGGGAAAAGCGCAAGGCAACCGGCCTCGGGGACACCGTATCGATGTGTGGGCAGATGCTGAGGAGTTGGCTGAAATCAATGCCCGGTGCAAAGCGCTGAAGTTATCCCGTTCGGAATACTTGCGGAACCTGGGCTTGGGGTACCAGCCCAAGGGTCAGTTTGATCAGGAGGCCATCCGGAACCTAGTGAAAGTGCATGCGGATCAAGGTCGGCTGGGCGGTTTATTGAAATTGTGGCTTTCGGAGAGGGGTGGGGAAGGGGCGCCAGCCTCAGAAGTGCGCTCAGTCTTGCAGCAAGTGGAAAGTTTACAGATGCAATTGGCCCGGCTGGTAATGCAGGAGAGCAGTAAACGATGATTTCCAAGCGAATTGACCGGCAGGGAAAGACTTCAGACTTTGCCCGCCTGGGGCGGTATGTATTGGAAGCCAAAGACGATCACGCAGAGATTTTATGGACCCGCACAGCGGAATATGTGGTGGATCTGAATGGGTCGGGTGAAAAGGTCTTATGGTCACGGCTTTCCAATTGTGAGGCAGAAATTCCCATACTGGCCATTGCTGAGATTGAGGCCACGCAAGCACAGAATACCCGAAGTAAGGTGGACAAGACCTATCATTGCGTGATTTCCTTTCCGGAAGGGGAACACCCCACTCGCGCACAATTGGAAGACATTGAAGATTCCTTGTGTGAGGCATTGGGCTTTAGAGAGCATCAGCGGATTAGCGCGGTGCATCAGGATACGGATAATATTCATTTGCATCTGGCCATTAACAAAGTGCATCCCAAAACGCTAAAGGTTCTGGAACCCTACCGGGATTATTACATTCGGGATAAAGCCTGTCGGGCGTTGGAGTTGAAACATGGCCTCTTGATTGATAAGGGGATGGGCCAGGGGCAGCGGCTGAACCGGGCTGGGGATTTGGAAGCACATCAGGGGGAACAGTCTTTGCTCAGTTGGATTCAGGACCAGGTGGGGGAATGCTTAAAGCAGACGGTTCAGGACGGGACTGGTTGGCAGGACCTGCATGCCTTGCTGGCGGAATACGATCTGGTCATTAAGCCCAGAGGGGCAGGACTGGTCATTGGGACTCAGGATGGCAGCTTGCACGTAAAGGCCAGTTCCGTGGATCGAAGTTTTTCGTTCAAAGCGCTCACGGATCGGTTGGGACCGTATCAAGCCCCCATGCAGCAGGACTCAGAACAGGCGCAAAAGAAAAATATGAAGCAATCCCAGTCAGAAGGTAAAAACTATCAACGGGGGTCACGTCAGCCTCAATTGCAAGCCGGTTCGTTATGGGGGCAGTATCAAAGTCAAAAGGAACAAATGAGTCAGGAGCGGGCCATTGCCCTCACCCGCTTGAAAATGGAGCAACAGCTTGCCCGGCAAACGCTTCTGGAGGAGTGTGCATTACGCAGGGCTTCAGTGAAGGCCAATCCGAAACTCACGCCAACTACCAAACGGGGTGTGTATCAGGAACTGTCCAAAGAACGTGTAGAGCGCTTGGCTCAATTGAGAGCCCTAGGGTCGCAGCAGCGGGACGTCATCTGGCAGCAGTATCCAAAGACTGGTTGGGATGCCTGGTTAACCCAGCAATCCAGTCACGGTAACTTGGAAGCCCTAAAGTTACTGCGGGGGCGTCAGCAGGCGCGATGGCGTTTTACTACGGCTTTATTGACAGTGGCTAATCTGGATGATGCCAAAACCCTGATTCGTGCTGATCTAAAGCCCACCGTGCGGCGAAATGGGGATGTGCTTTACCGGCTGAAAGATGGGGGGCGGGTGGAAGATGCCACACAGGCTATTCATGTGCCGGAAGTGACCGAAGCGGCTACCTTGTTTGCCCTGACTCTCGCTGATGAGCGGTTTCAGGGCAAGGCGCTTGTCGTTGACGGTACCAATGAGTTCAAGGTTAAGGTGGTGGAAATGGCGGCCATTCAGGGTTTGAATGTTCGATTTGCAGCGCCGGAATTGGAGCAACTGCGGGAACGGATTACCCAAGGGCATGGAGCTGAAAAGAAATCAAAAATCGAACAGTCCCCGAAACAGGGTAGGCATCTGCTTTAGTTGTGACTTGCAATGGAGATTAATCCTAGACTTTTCCCCACTGAGGTTTCGCCCCAAGCCTTTGGTTGATTGTGCTGATTGAAGAGAAGGTCCGAAAAAAGCTGGAAAGTCCCGGCTTTCTGCTAGAGCTAGTGGTAAATTCTGAGGGAAACCAATCGCTTGGGGCGTGGCCGTGGAGCAATTGTTGGCCCAAGGGGAGATTTCCCCCGAAAGTTGGAATCAGGAGCGTCAACGCGTTCTATCTGGTCGAACATTGGAACGGGCGCTGGTCGAGGATTTACATAGTAGTGCAGGCAAGGAGAGCCAGGGTACAAGTTTACGAAACTCAGCAATAGAACTATAATGTAATGTAAGTTAGGCACACTGAGAGAACATGGTACCTTA
>CM007360.1 GCA_001858525.1 Vampirovibrio chlorellavorus
TTATCTCCGGGAGAGGGTTTGCAAGACGGTTCGCTGGTATGCGTTTGCGTTCCCCTCGCCCCAGGGCGGTAAGACCATATCTTTGCTGACCATCACATTAAAGCGATAGCCAGGGCGAATGGTAATGGTGGGGGCCATGTTGGCCCTGCCCTGATAGGTGGAGATTCCCAATTGATTGAGCTGCATACCCAAGGAACCCGCGATCATTTGCTGGCTAGAATAAGAATAGTCCCCTTGTTGCGCGCGGGGTTGGGAGAGCTGGACACCTGCGGTGATGGCCGATAAAAGCAGGGCCTGTTTAAAAATGGAGGCAGTATGATTATTGGTTTTGTCTTTGAACCCGGCATAGCCGCTTTGATCTTGACCGGCCATTGTTTCCAGGTTTAAGGAAGAAGAATCGGGGTAAATAATTCGGTTCCAGGCAATCAAGACCCTTTTTTGTCCTTGATTCACGGCGTGATCGTAAGTGCCTACCAGTTTGGCCCCTTGAGGAACCAATAAATACCGTCCCGTGGCGGAATCGTAGACGTTTTGGCCGACTTGGGCCACAATCTGGCCGGGCAGTTCGCTGTTAATGCCACTGATCATGATGCTGGGAATCACGGTACCGGCTTTAATTTCATAAGGTGAAATGGCAGGCATCCTGGTATGGGCCAGATAATTGGAACCTTCCAAGGTGCTTAGTCTGCCTTGAATGGTGTTGGGTGTTTCTATCCCATCCAACGTTTGCTCATTGTTGGCTGGAATTGCACTGGCTGTCTGAGCATTCGTGCCGGATTTCAAGGGCAGGGCGGAATAAACGGTGGAATCGGCTTCCATCGCTTTTTTGAGTGCATCCCGTTGTTCTGCCCGACGTTGGTCCGCTTCCTGTTCCCGCTGCATCTCCATCTGGATTTGCGCCTGGCGTTCATAATCTATGGGCGGCGGAGCATAAGCATTGGTAGGCGGTGGCATAGCGGCATTGGGATTCATGGAGCCATTGCCGGAAGATGGGTTGCCCGGCAACAGGGAATCTTCTTGGGGCGGCAGGCTAAGCGCAGATTCTTTGACGAAAACCGTATCCGGGGCTTTGGCCATGACTTCAGACGCCGAGCCAGCTGAGGGCATGTTGGGATTGTCCAGCATGGGGCTTTTAGCCATTGAGGGTTTGGGAATCAGATAGCAGCTCAAACCCAGGACGATGGCAAACAGAAAAACACCGCCAAAGGCCAATACGGGCCATTTTCGCAATTGTTCTCCCAAAGCAAACGAGGGATTGGCGTTCTCAGAAAATTCATCTGGTTCATTTCCGGCCAATTTGGGCGATTCTGGGGTATCTCCCGGCTGATGTTCATTCATTTTTATGGCGCTCCTTTGGATAGGCGGGTGAGCGGGGATGCGGCGGCCAACGCGCCGGTATACGTCCGCTCATACAGCCGGGACAGTTCGGTATCATCAATGCGAACCCGGATTAAAACCCATTGGTTTAATGGGGTCACTCGGTAACGAATTTGATGGGCATTGGCCACTAAAGAGTGTGGGCCAGCAATGGTATAGCCTGCTTGCTGTAAGGTGTGTTCCAAAGCGGCACTGAAGGAATTACCGGATTGGCTTTGGGACGGCTGGGCGAAAGCAAGGCTGCGTTGCTGATTGGGCAAATGCCCTTGAATGAGCTGGGCCACCGCCTCAGCCAATTGAGTGGACTCCACGGCGGGGAAGGGATCAACCCAGGAGGAGCCAGAAGTGAGGACTTCAGGCCGTAGAGTTGGCAAAGCGCCTTTCGTTTCTGAAAATAAGGTTGCAACACGCTTCCAAAGCCCTTTACGCGATGTGAAATTGGCCTGCACGGAATGAGATGCTGGCTTAATTGGAACGGGTGTAAAGTTTTCTGGTGCTGATGGCGCTGGGTCAATAGGAGCGATGGGCAGGGTGGTTTGAAAGGTTGCCGGTGGGCTTTGTTGTTGCACAATACGGCCTGTTAGAGGTTGTTGTAGCCGAACAATACTTTCCAGCGGCTGTTTAGCGGGAATAAAGGAAAAGGGTGGTTGGGTTTTCTGAGCTGGTTTGCGGTGATTGCTGGTGTGGTGGGAAGACCGCCGTTTTGCATGGGGCGTAGCGGCTTCACTATTGAGTGTCAAAAGCAGGCTTAGGCAAACGAAAGCAGTTAGAAGGCGGATCATTTAGCTGCCCTCCCGAACAATGTCCACGCGCTCTTGATTGCGGCCCACACCGCTAATCAGGGTGGCTCGTTGGATCACCTTGTCCACGATGAATTGATCTCCGTCCATCCGGTAATTGACCAATTGCTCCGTTTTGCCTGGCCCCAGCAGCACCAGAACCGGAATCTCATCGTTTTTAGCGGCGGCGGGCAGTTGAATATAGGTTTTGGCCTGATCGGTATACACCCGTAAAGGATGCCAAACGGGCTTATCGCCTTTGAGATGGTAATTGAAATCCAATGCGCGGGTGCTGGTACTGGGGGCAAGATTGGCGGCATAAGTTGCCGATGGTCTGCTTGGATGGGCTTCAAAATAGGCTTGCCAGGATTTTTCGGCATCTTCGGGATAGACGAATGCCACTTTGGGCATCCAGGCGCGTTCCCGCTTGCTGAGCAATTGCAAGTTATAGGTGCGTTTATCGGTAATGGCGATTAAATTGCTGACGATGCTGGTGGCTGAGGGCTTGATAATCAGGTGCGGGGTTTCTACATTGTCAGACAAGCTGCGGCCCACTTTGACTGACCAGCGCACGGGATCGCCCACTTCCAACTGCTGAATGACCTCACCGGGTTGCAGCCGCACGTCACAGACATGCAGTGGGGCGCAAATCACAGAAGGCAGATTGGCCCCAAAGGTAAAGGTGAACGACCCATCTTCACCCACCACAGGAGCCATTTCCGGGCGGTTGGGAGCATCAGGCATTTGGGTAATGGGGGCAATGGGTTCTGGCTCGGTCTGAAACATTGCTTGTGGCTTGGGTTGGTAGTTGAAATACGTTTTGGCCACTGGAATGGGGGCGTAAGAGCCAGGCATATAGCTGACATTGCTATAATCAATGGCCGGAACTTGCTGGGCGAAAGCTTGCACAAAGCCGGATAAGGGCAGGATGGCCGCAAGCGCGATGAGATTCAGTTTTTTCATGGGGTAAATCCTTTTGCTTAAAGTCTTTGTGACCAATTAAACGAATCGATATAGACGCCCAGTGGGTTCAGCATAATAGTTGCCTCATCCGTGGGCGGACTAATGGCCAAGGTCACGGTAGCTTGCTGATTTTCTACGATACCCACCCGGCCATCTCGGCCCCGATGCGTTTCTTCCCATTCTAAGCGCCAAGTCTTCTCACTGATGGGTTGCACGGAATTCACCTGGACGCTGACCGATTCTTCTTGCGCCCGTTTAAAGGGTTCATGTTGGGTAAAGTAGTCGTTGATGGTGGCAAAGGCCGGGCCATTCTTATTGATGAACGCATAAGTTTCCTGAACCGCCCGCTTTTGAGCAGGCACATCCAGGTAGACGCTACGGGCATTTTCCACCCATTGAGCCAGTTGCGATTTGATGACAGCGGCATTGGGCGCGGCTGGAATATCGGCGCGTTGGACAGACGCCGTGCGGCCCAGCTTATCTACTTCTATGACATAAGGCACCAGCTTGTTTTGCGCCCCAATGTAAATCACGCCCAGCACAGCCACAATATTCAGGCTCAAGCTAATGAGCGCCGTTTTCTGCCAAACTTCTTTTTGGTGAATAAAACCACCGTACTCCTCCTGCCATTGGCGCTTGGCCAGTTTGTGCATGGTCATCACGGCTTCTGTATTGTTTTGTCGAGTGGCCATTAATTCTCCCCTCCAATGGCATTGCTGGCTAATTCTTTTTCGCGCACGTTTACCCCGTCTTTATCGGGCCGCAAACTGGATTGAAAGGAAGGCGCTGAGCTGGTTGTTTGCCCTGGCATATACTGGCTAAAACTGCCGCTGCTCATGCCCATTCCTTGCGAAAAGGCATCGCTGGCATGGTTGCCAGCCGCATTGGCCATATTGTTAGACACATTGTCCAGGTTGCGGGCGGCATTATTAAAGCCCAGGAGCCCAACCCCGGCGCTTAAGCCGCCCGTGGCCGTTGCACCCACGGCATTCATCATGCCCATCCCTACATGCATTCCGGCCATCGAGGATTGCAGCATGGCTGCGCCGGAAGAATAAGAAGCGCCATTGAGCATGCCTTGCACCATTTCAGGAATCATTTTGGCCAAGGCCAAAAAGACAACAGCCCCACCTGTGATGCGCATTAAAACAGCCAGATCAATCAAACCCTGACTGCTTCTCACTTGGGCTTCCCACTGGTGAACCATGACCACGGCCAATCCCACGATCAATTGAAGTACAAAGAGTTTCGCGCCGACGGCAATAATGCTAAACAGGAAACGTTGAGCAATGGTGCGGGTAAAGCGACTGCCTCCAAACCCTAGGAAAATAATGCCTGCGTAAGTAAAAATATAACTTTCCACCAGGACGACCACTTGCAAGGCGGCAATGAGAGCAAAGCTGATCAGCATGAGAATGCCCGCAAACACAATCGCAATGCTATCGGCCAAGCGATCAATGCGCAGGGACTTAAAGAGGGTGGCAACAATATTGACGCCTGAATCAAAGATGTCCGATGGCCCAAGCCCACCAGTACCGATATTATTGGCGGCGTCCCCAGCCAACCGGAAGCTTTGGATGATGGCATTGGCCCATTGCGAAGAATGGGTAATCAGGGCAAAAAAGAAGCCAATGACCACCAGTTGTTTGGCCAGGTTTAACATCCAGTCGCCCAGGTCGCCTTTGTTCATCAGGAGTTCAATGCCACCCCAAGCAAAATCGATCAGCACCAGGAGCCAGAAAACCTGGGTGGCAAAGCCTCGCAAAGGCGCTTCCCAGGCGCTACTGTTGGTGGCGTATTGCGACAAAATGGGGTCAAGAAAGTTATTGTTCGTGGCTTGTGCAAAGCCCAAATCGGCATAACAGAACGCAAACAGCAACAATATGAATCGTATATACTGGGTTCTAAAGTGTTTTCTAAAAATATTCATTCAATCAAACTCTAAAACCGTTTGCCATCATTGTTAGGTACAATTTCAATATCATGGAAACGTTTGGTTGCTTCCGAGTCCTGAGCTGGAGCTGAGAGACAGGGTGGGCAAACCAAGGATTGACCTGAAAGTACGGGCCGTGACAGTGATGGAGTATGGACAACTTGATAAGTAGCTAAGCTGGAGAGCAAAGCAGTTGCCAGCAAAGCAACCGCGACAACCCAAAGCTTGAAAGTATAAACCTGGCTGAAAATATTCATTGATTATTTCCTCTAAAACCTTTTGCCATCATTACTAGGGACTATTTGAACATTCATAAACCGCTGGTGTGCGGCCTCTGTCGCGTCTTCCCGGTCTTGCTGCAACTGATAATAGTTGGCCTGCATGGTCAGTTGGCTCATCATTAATTGGCGGAGCTTTTGGATTTGCTCGACCTGTTGCGCGGCCATCATATTGGCGATTTGAGCAGCTTGCATGCGCCCCTCGCTGCTTTGGCTCATGGCTTGTAGGCGCTGCATCAGGGCATGCTCATCTTGGAGGCCAGCGTTCTGTAGATTGGCCGCTTTTAAGGCATACAGCGCGTTATCGCTAGATTCTTGTGACCATTGATTGTATTTACTGCGCCAATCCAGATTTTTAGAGGCTGCGTATCCTTGATAGCCTTGATACCGCTTGGCAAATTGAGCGTCCAGGTTCCCGGCGGAATAGGCCAGGGCTTTGCTTTGTTGCAAGAGATTGGACAAGCGTTGCAATTGGCCAGCGCCATTGCCCCAAACCTGATTTTTGACGCCTACGGTGTTTTGCACCATATTTTGATACTGTTCAATCTGGTTTTTAATCTGTACGGCCTGATTGGCCAACTGCTTGGCCATGCTGAGCTTGTTGGCCAATTGCGTGTATTCTGTGCCGCAGTTGACGCAATACATGGCCCCAGCGCTATAGGATGGGGCCGGATGCTTACCAGCGGCCAATAAAATCATCGATAAGGCGGCAACACTAACCAGCCAGCGTTTCATAGTCCACTCCTCTCTCTTTTAGCCAGACATAAGGCCATTGTTGACCATGCGATGCTTTGAGCTGACGCAGGTGGGCCAGCTTTTCTTTGTCAGAAACCGCCACAAACGATAAGGCAACTGGCCCCAAACCTAGGTCAAACAAGCGTTTTCCTTCTGGAGAGACAAAGTAATACTGCCGCTTTTTGATGGCCGTTTTCAGGATGCCGATTTCTGTATCGTTCAAGCCCATCATGGCATAGAGATCCCGTGGGCCGGGATGCTCTGAGGTGCCGGTCTTATCCGCCTCTTCATTGGGCAGCAGGATTTTGGTGGGACAGCTTTCGATCAATACATCATAAATTTTGGATTGCACGGCATCTGAAAGGCTTTGGGTGGCCATGACCACGGCGCAGTTTTTCTTTCTCAATTCTTTGAGCCAATGCCGGATTTTTTCGCGGAACACCGGATGCCCCAGCATGATCCAGGCTTCATCCAAGAGCAATAAGGCGGGCTGGCCTTTCAGAGATTTTTCAAAGCGCCGGAACAGGTAAAGCAGGACGGGAATGGCAATGGGTTCTTTCATGCCCATTAGTTCTTCAATCTCAAAGACCGTAAAAGCGCTCGATTTCAGCCCATCTTCCCGTGCATCCAGCAATTCACCGTATGGCCCGCGTAAGGTATAGTTTTCCAAGGCCAGTTTCAGGTCATCCCCAGGCCCGGTTTTTTGTAGCGTCATCAGATAATCGGTTAAGGTGCGCTCATGGGGGGCTTGTGTTTCGCGCAACAAGCGCATGGCGCGGTGGATTTCGCTTTTTTGTTCTGCGGTTGGCTTTTTGCCGGTACTGATTTCATACAGACTTTGAATCCACTCCTGCGCCCAAATCATGTCGGAATCGGTATCAATTTCAGCCAGTGGGGCAAAAGCCAAGGTTTGGTGATCGCCGCCAATGTCATAATGCTGGCCGCCACAAGCTTCCGCCAGGGTCCACATGGAACGGCCCTTGTCAAAGGCCGTAATAGTGGCATTGGGATACCGCTGAAATTGAGCAGCCAGAGTGGCCAGCAAAACCGATTTTCCCGCCCCGGTTGGCCCCAGAATCAGCGTATGGCCCAAGTCTTCCACATGCAGGTTGAAGCGAAAGGGGGTGGAACCTGTGGTGACCGTGTGCATCAAGGGCGGTAAATCGGGTGGATTCAGCGGGTTGGGGCAAAACTCATGTCCTGCCCAGATATTGGTGATGGGCACCATGTTGGCCAGGTGCGTGGAATGAATCAGTGTGCGGCGCACGTTGTGAATTTTGTGACCAGGTAGAGTCCCCAGCCATGCTTCCAAACAGTTGATGCCTTCTAACCGACTGTTAAAGCCCAACCGTTTGATTTCACGAGTGGCCAGCCGAGCGTTTTCCAAGACCGTGACCCTATCTAACCCCATTAGGACGATGGTTTGGGTGCAATAGCCAAAGGCCATCCGCCCGCTATGAACGTCCGCCATGACCTCTTGCACATCCAATGTCAATTCCAGGGCATTTTTATTGATCATGCCGCCACCCAGCTTAAAAATTTGCCGCAGTGGACTCTTGATCTGCTGCTCAATTTGCATACCCAGCTTTTTCAGGGTGCCAATGGCTTCATGGCTGTCGAGGTAAATCATGCGCGTGACCCAACGGTAAGTCATTGGCAAATGATTCAAGGCTTCCAGAATATTGGGGTAGGAAGCGTTGGGTTGCCCGGTCAGGCTGACACAAGCCATAAAGGTGTCCCCCACCTTCAGGACATCGCCTACAAACAATTCTTGCCCCAACATTTGATCCAGATACATGGGGCAGTGCGGCAAATTTATGGGATGATATTCCCCGCTGATACTAAAATTCAGGAAGTTGATCAGGTCATCCCGTAGATGGAGCAAGCCGTGTGAGTCGATGATTTCATAGCTTTCCATGCGGCGCACAGAAAGAACGCTGCTGACAGCGTCGATAAAACTTTCTAGGGTGCGCTCAAAGTAGGCGATGTTGGCCTCTAGCGAGGTGTTGAGCTTTTCCTGCTTGTTCTTGTAAAAAATGTTGTTGAGTTTGGCGTTATCCAAGGCAGGCGGATGGTAGGTGATGACCAGGATATTGGTGGACTCAAAGTGATTGTCAACTGCCTCAAATTGCTGGCGACGCTCTTGCTCAATGAGGCGTGTAATCGGTTCCTGAAAATGGGAGTCGTTGAGATCAGGATAGCTGGCCGCAGGCTTTCTAACTACTTCATGGCTGGTCATCCAGCCGCCTGAAAAATGGCTGGTGATGGCATTATTGAGAATATTAGCGGCATAATTCCGGTTGTTAGGTGTCATGGCCGCGATATCCTGGCCTTTTATTTCGCAAGCCGTGGTCAGGGAGCCATCCTTATTCAGAATGACCGCATTGGCTACCCGCGCCAGCGCGTTCAAAAAATGATCCAGGCCGTGTGGGTTGCTCTTAAACAAGTCAGTGGGCTGCATACGGATTCCTTATGATGGGTAACTGGCCCGCGATTGTGCCGGGTAATAGGCTTGATAACGCACCCGGCGCAAATAAATGGTGCTCAGATCTGGGTCATGCTTGGCCATGCGACGCAGTAGCGCTACAGAAACCAGCCATAACAGCAGGCCCAGTCCGATTTTGACTAGACTAATGTCAGACAGGATCACAATCAAAGCGCTGACGATGACCAGGATGACGAGCTTGCGCTCGCCACCTAGAAGCAAATGAGGTCGATTGAGCGCTGGGGAGAAGGGTGTTTGGTTCAATCCAATCATTAGCCCAACCCAGTGCCCACATTGAAAAGTTGTTGAACGAAGGGCCGAGCAGAAGCCAACACTGAACCGGCCAAGACCATCACCACCATTGAGCGGACAAACCCGTTAATTTCTCCGCCGGTCATAAAGCCCCAGACGCCTCCGACCATACCAATCAAGACCATGCCCAATGCAATCGGCCCTAAAAAGCTATTCACTATGGTTGCAATGGGGGCTTCCCAAGGCAGTCCCGCACCGCCTGGGCTTGTGGCATGGGCGACTTCGGGAAACAGGATGCTGACTGTGATAAGCCCGCTTGCTAGTAGCATGGGCATGCACTGCGTTAAATGTTTCAGCTTTTTATCATTCATACTCTTATCCTCTCTGATTTTCTCTTATTTACTCTGTCTCAATCCTTTGGGTCTGATATTGATGGTTGTGATAGCCATCCACCGTGAGTAACTCTTTCACTTGGCGTCCAGTCGCCGTTTTTTCGATGTAGACAATGGCATCCACGGCTTCCGCAATCAGCGAACGCATGGGGGACTGTGTGGCCACTTCTAATAATTGCTCCAGGCGCAGAAATGCGCCTTGGGCGCTATTGGCATGAAGGGAAGCCACCCCGCCAGGATGGCCCGTGGACCAAGCGGTTAGTAAATCAAACGCTTCTGGCCCACGGACTTCACCCACTAGAATCCGATCTGGACGATGGCGTAAGGTGGTTTTAACCAAGGCTTGCAGAGGCACTTCTCGGCTGCTTTTCATCTGGATGACGTTTTCTGCTTGGCATTGCAATTCCACCGTATCTTCCAGCACGATGAGCCGGTGCTGGGGACTCACTTGGGCGATTTCGGCGATAACTGCGTTAATCAAGGTGGTTTTGCCGGATGAGGTGCCACCCACCACCAAAATATTCTTTCGTTCGAGTACCCACTGAGCGACGATGGCCCGCTGTTGAATGGTCATGACCCCTTGGGCTACATAATCATCCAGGGAAAAGATTTGGAGTGCCCGCCGCCGGATGCTGATCATGGGGGCACTGACTACTGGTGGAATGGCTGCTGAAAAACGAGAGCCATCGTTGAACTCGCCTTCAAAAATGGGACTGGCCTCAGTAATGGAAGCGCCCATCACCGAAGCTACCACCTTGATGAGCGATTCAGCGTTGAAGCGATCCATAGTCCCGATTTGGCGGAGGCCGGATTGAAGGTCGTCTACCAGGAGTTTCCCATCCGGGTTCACCATGATTTCAATGATGCTTGGATCGCTAAAGCAGGCTTGCATACAAGGCGGCATATGCTTCCAAATGCGCTCATTCTGACGTTTATGTACCTCTATAGTTGAGGCGCTCTCCAATGCCAAATCCTGAAGCAACCCAAATTTCCCCAGCTTAAAAAGCTCGCCAAACAGAAACGAAACTACTCTATGCTTTGCCAATTTATTTACAAAAGACTTTAAGCAAAGACCTGAAGGTTGTCAATATAGGCATGTGTTAAAAAATATTGCTGCTGCCAGGAAATATATAGCGCTTACAACAAAGGGCTTTCAGTAGGGGGTAGTTGGAAAATGGTATAGAGCGGCACTCCAAACAGATGAGCCAGAGGCAAAATTTTATCTAAGGTGATATTACAGAGCTGGCGCTCCAGCTCAGAGGTGGTGGCATAGCCTGACAGTTCATCCACTTCCTGTTGGGTATAGTCCGCTTCTTTGCGGAGTCGTTTAACGTTTTCAGCCACCAATTGCCGTTCTAGCGATGCGGGCTTAATCTGATCAATCAGGTTTTTATAACTCAACCATTCCTGAACATTGCTGAGATCCCAAAACTTATTAAAATTCGGGTTCAGCAAGGCATAGAGTGGGACCTGAACAGCATGAGAAAGCTTGGTCATGGAATCCAGACTGATATTATAGGTGAGCCGCTCAACCCCTGAGATATAGGTGACTGTGATCCCCGTTTTGTCACTGAGAGTTTGCAAGGTATAGCCTGCAAATAACCGGGCTTCTTTTAAATTTTTCGCAAACACTTTGCGTTCAACTGGAAGGGATTTTTTCTCCAGCTTCGGCATTCAAATTTCCAATCTAATCCAAGGCCCAAGTCAATGGCAGGCGATTCCCACCTGCCTACTGCTCTATTTTTCGGCCTAGGATAAGCCTATCTCTCTATCATGACTGATTATTAGATCTTTCAGTTTGCGATTGCAAGGGGTAAAGCTGTCCTTTTCCATTAGCAGCTCAAGTTTTTTTTGAACATTCTCAGCCAGGATTGACGGCCCAGATTTTTGGAAAGGTATCCAGTTCAACAGCCATTGATTTTAAAGGCGCCCCTAAGCCCTCTAGAATGCCGAGTAAGGCTTGATAATCATCATAAAGGGTCTGCCGGTTCCAAATCGCCTCTTGATGCGCTATGCGGTTCCGAATGACCCGCACCCGATCCAATTGTGCGTAAGCTTGCTTAGGTGACAACTTCGGATTCCCTTGGAAAACGGTTCTCATGGGTTTTTCTTTTCGCTGCCAGATAACTGGATGATAATGCGACTTGAAAAGGCTGATCCAGAAACCGAAGTTCAACTCAGCCACAAGCTTTGGGTGGCTCCATTGCCCGTTTTCCCGGAGGAGCTTTTGTTTTGCCTTTGAAACGGCATCCTGCTCTGGATTGGGAAATCCTTGATTGATCATCCGAGGTGTTCTAATCCAATAGGTGCCCTCTTTCTCAAGCCATTGTAATCCGTATAGCTGAGTCAAAGCGGCATCCATTTGGTTCCGTAAACCTACTTCCAAAAGGGAAAGCGAAGGATACAACGCTTGGGACAGGGCCAAATTCCATTTATATCTCGCAAAAACAAGGGATTCTGGGCTTTTCCCAAGGCCATAGGCCTTAAGACGGGGCTGAGAGAGCAAATTGATTAGCATCTTGGATTCTCATAAAAATACTGCTATAATCATAGGGTATGCCCCGGTCTTCTTCCTAGCGCTTTGCGTTTATAGATGCCGGGGATATGTCTTTTAACGGGGTATTGAAGTAGAAAGCGATGCTGGATGGATTTCATCTTTGGAATCATGATGGTGAGAGGCGCTCCAGCTTTTGATAGAGGGGATTGTCTAGCCCAAGCGTGTCAGCCCCTTTAGCGCGACGATACCCAAAATCCCCGGCAGCCAAGCGTTTCAAGAAAAAGGTGCGGGGATTCTGTATTTTAGGCTTTTGAGCGGCCTCCAGCGCATTAAGAACGGCAACCACGCCATAGTCCTTGCAGGCATTGGTCAGCAATTGTGGGAAGATACCCCAACCACCTTGACCCACAGGTTTACTGGCTTCCTTGAACATGGGATGGTTATCCACGATGCCCATAATGTCCCCATAACGGCCATGCAGCTTGGCCAACTCCAGCTCCGCTTCCAGTTCACCGCGATCTCCGCCTAACAAGCAGTGAACGTTATACACTTCTTCCTCATAGGGAACATCCGGGGACTTAGCCAAGTGCTGAAAACGACTTTTGGTTTGGTATAACTGTTTTTTGCCCACCGTTACTTTGACGCTTAACGGGTTTTTGGCTTTTTTCAAAATGGCTTGTGTCAGTGCTCGCATCGCCTTTTGTTCAATGAGTCGCTGTATATTACGAGTTGGAGCCACAATCAGGACGATGCCGTCATCGATGGAGTCGATATAGCATTGATCCAGAAGCATAAAAAACAGGCCAGGGTCTAGGGAGTCTTCCGCTTCGGCCAAGATGGCTTTCCAAAGCACTTTTTTATTTGGGATATTCAGCAGCATTACGAGGGCCTCCGGCTTGCTTCCAGACCCTTGCGCAGGATGTGGTAAAACAATTTGCCCCGGTTATTGGCCCCGCGATAAGCCACGGTCTGTCGAATGGCCCAAAGGACTTGAGCCAAGGTGTGTTGTTTGCCTGCGGTAATCATAGCCCCCACGCTGATGCCCCAGCCGCCTTGCTCGATTGGCGTACAAGGCTTCTCAAAGAGCTTGCAGTCCAAAATCACGCCGCGCATATCCCCATAGCGCTCCAGCAAAATAGCGACTTCTGGGTCATTAGTTGGATTCTGATGCGCAGCCCAAGAACTTTTTGCCGGTGCAAGAGCAGTTTCCGCCTTTTGGGCTGCTTCGCTGGTCGCCCGAGTGGTAGCCGGAAGGGTTGCGGTAGCGGAAGCGTCTACCCGTAAGCACAGTGTTAACGCTTGCCCCGTTTGGATCAAAAGCGCTTGCTCAATAGTTTTCCGGTAGCGCTTTTGGATCAATTCCCGGTTAAAATCGCTTTCAACCAGAAGGGTGAGTCGGTCATTCTCGAAGGAGATAGCTTGGCACGAGGTTATCCAGGTCTGGTAAGAAGCAGAACTCATTACCTGTTGGAGAGTTGGCTGGATAGTTTGCCATAAAGCAGCACTATCACTTTGGAAAGCCCTAGGATCAATGCGGATTTTTGATTTTTGAGGCTTATAGGACTCAATAAGCAGCGGCTTGGGTAAAGCAATAACTTCAACATCCCTACTTCCCTTCTTCCCTACTCCGATAGATCCCTGAAGTAGGGGGTCATTGGTGCTTAGATTCCTTTCCGGCGAGCGCGCGCGTTTTGTGCCCAAGCTGGGGCTGGCTGGCATTCCAGCTTGACTCTCCAGTGCATCATTAAATACCTCGGTTGTTAGTCGAGTGGTCATTAAAAATCTCCGTCCTTGCTAGCGCCCACAAAAGTATTGACCGCGCGATCGCAAGGCGGTAAGATCTTATTGTGAGCTTAGTCAGCTAACTCTAAATTTTGAAAAAGTCTCTGTTGGCGCAGAGGCTTTTTTGTTTGTCAGTTTTTCTTTTCTAGTCCTCCTTTGGTTTGAGCTTTTTCAGGGTGACACTTTGCCGCAGATCCGATCATAGTGATCTTTTACGCCTAGTCAAGTGTATGTTTAGTAAAGTAAATGTAGAAACTTTTTCCATTTTTGCGCTCTTGCCTTACTGATAGCTGTGAACTATTCTTGAATAATTCATGAAAAGTTTTGAGTTTTTCACGAACTGTTCATGTAACAAGATCTAAACAGTTCAAGCTGAATAAGGCAAGGACAAAATGAACAATCCAAATAAAGACATGAATGATCCAGAAGAGCTAACTGTTGCAGAGTATGCTAAACGCTTTGATATTTCTGAAAATACTGTTAGGACTAGGATAAACCGTAAAAAACTTAAGACAATTAAAGGTGTTCGCGATGGTCGTGAAACCATTTTTATTATTGTTGAAGGATCTATGGATCATTCAATGGATGATTCAGAACAGTTTGAAACTGTTCATGATGCTATTTATGAACCATCCATTCCTAATGTGGAACAGTCTGATAAATTGTTCACCTTTATGAGAGAAACTTTTTCAACAGTTCAAGCTTATAATTCCCAAATTGTTGAACTATCTAGGGAAAATGAGCGCTATAAGCTTCTTACAGATAGTAGCACCCGTGAAGCACATAGCCTTGAACAATCTCTTGAACAACTCAAGAATCAGTTGTTTGAAAAGGATGCAAAGATTAAAGAACTTGAAGCTAAAAGTCCAAGTCATGAGCTCAATGCTAAAATTACCCAGCTTGAAGCAGCTTTAGTAGAAAAAGAAGCCCAGATTCTTTCTTTATCGAAAGAATTGAGTGATGAGCGGGCTAAAGGCATTATTACCAGACTATTTGGTAAGTGAACAGTTCATGGCTTTCATTGCTATTCTCCCCACAAACTAGCAATGGGAACGGCCCATAAGTTTTCTCCAAAGGCCACGGTTTGCTCCCCAGTATGCAGCACAATTCCCACGAAACGGGCTGGTTGATACTTTTCTCGAAACCAGCGTAGGTGGGTAAAGTGTCGGGATGAGAGATTGGCCCCTGCTTTCACTTCAATGGCCAAAATAGCCCCATTCTGCCCTTCAATTAAAAAATCTATTTCATGGCGATCCCGATCGCGGTAGTGATAAAGCTGATAATCCCGTCCCAAGGTATCAACTTCCGAAGCAAGTTGGGTGTAAACGAAGGTTTCGATGAGCTTACCCAAACGGTCATCCGCAAAACGACTTTCCGCTTCTTTCCATCGCAAGGTCGCTGCCAAAAGGCCGGTATCACTCATAAAAAGCTTATCCTGCTTGCCAATCCGGGCATAATCGTTGTTTGACCAAGCCGGTAATCGGTCAATGAGGTACAGGGCTTCTAGCAAATGGATGTAGCTGCTCAAAGTGGGCCTCGCCAGCTCCAGAGAAGTACCAATGGCAGAGAGATCCATCAGCTTGCTAGACCAAGCGGCCAGCGCTTGAATCAACCGCCGCATTTCATGGCGGCGCTTGATTTGTGTGATGTACTGGACATCCTTGTCCAAGAGTGTGTCCAGATAATCCCCATACCAATCAGGCCGGGCGCTTTGGGGCAGTCGAACGGCTTCGGGAAAGCCTCCTTGAAAGGCTAAAGACACAATGGCGTCTTGGTCATATTGCTTATTGGGTTTGGGAAAATCTTCTTCAAAGGCCCGTTGAACAAAGCCAGGTGGTTGTTCCAATAATTCGCCTTGAGTCAATGGACGTAAACGAAGTGTCCTAATCCGGCCTGCCAGAGATTCAGTGACATTAGGTAAGGCGTTGAGGCTGGCAGAGCCGGTTAGGATAAACTGGCCCGGTCGATCATCCTCATCCACTTGCATTTTAATGGCGGGGATGAGGCCTGGCTCCTTCTGGATCTCGTCAATAATCAGGCATCGCCCGGTATGTTTGAGAAAAGTTTTATAATTAGCGCTGGCCGCTTTAAGCAGTAAATCATCGTCTAGGGTTCGGTATTCGGTATCTGCCCCGGCAACGCGTTTTGCCAAGGTAGACTTCCCGGTTTGGCGCGCTCCAGTCAGCAAAATGACGCGTCGCGTCGTCAAAGCACTCTGCAAGTTGGTCTGCTGCCATCTAGGATAGAACGGATTTTGAGGCAAAGGTAATTCCTCTAGCATCCAAAAGGACCACTGTAAAAATATCACTATTCTAAAGCTAAGAATAGCGCAATATGTAAAACAAGGCTAGCGCATTTCGGTAATAATTTATCTGGGTAGTTATCCACAATCTTCAGAAATGTAAGCCCCTGCTGCCAGACAGGGTAATAAAGCGGCCTCGTCTAACAGGAGCATTTCTGACTTGATAGTAGGCGTCCAAACTTCTTCAATTTTAGTATTAGCGGGCCTGCAAAAGTAGTAGTAGCAAATTATCAGGAGAGGTTTGCTTGTGATGGGATTTACCGTAGACCCAGCACGGGCCCTTCAAGATGGCATAGGCCGCATTAGTTTTTGGCTATCCTCAACTGTTTTTCGGGATTTTATCGCTCACAGTTCTTTTTACCAGGGCTTTGCCCTCGACAGGTCAAGGGTAAAGGCTTCGCCCGGCTCCTCGCGTCGCCGCCCTTGACCCGTCTCACCCGATAGTACGCCAGGAAGGGAGGTCGGCACCAATTGACCGGCATTTAAAAATTAAGGAGTTGAACCCATGAGCCAAGTGATCCTTTTTCCCATCCAGCAAGCCCCCAGCATTGCCCAGCAACCACCCGTTTTCAAAGCGTTTCCTGACTATTCGATTCAGTACGGCAGCAAGTATGAGCGCGGTCTGGATGTGGCCGAGATTGCCAAGCGAGTGCGGGCGGAACTAAAGGCCCAGGTCAAAGCCAAACAACTGCCAAAGGCCAAGTATTCTGTCACCATTGACCGCTTTAGCGGCGGCTGTTCCTTGGATGTAAAAATCGATCAGGTGCAAAGCCATCACCTAATGCTGAACCCGAAGCGGGTACGCTTTTGCCATCAGCATCCCGCTGAGAATCCTTTAAACCTGCCCCGATATACGGAAGCCGGGCAAACGTTGATTAAAGGCGTTGAGGCGATTGTAGCCGCCTATAACTATGACGGCAGCGATACGGCCAGCGACTACTGGAACGTGAATTTTTACAGCAGTGTCTTTTTTGCTGGCTCTTTTGAGCAGGCCCAGCGGGCGCTCATTTTGGAATGGATGGAGTAAACACCCCGCTAGCGGCCTATCGGCCAGATAGGTCGCTACCTTCCCTTTTAAAAATCAACATTTAATGAAAGGTATTTTTAAAATGAACTCAGCAGCCGATTCCCAGCGCATTGCCGCCCTGAATGACGCATTTCGGCGGTCTTTTTTAGGCGGCCAAGTGGTAATGACCCCAGGGGTGCAATCTTTGGATAGTAAGCAACTGCAAGCCCTGATCGGCACTGTTCAAGGTTTTGATACGTTTAATGAGGACAATGACCCTTATCAGGAGCATGATTTTGGCACCGTGACGATTCAGGGCCAGCAATTCTATTGGAAGATAGATTATTATGCCCCCTCGATGCAAGAGGGGAGCGAAAACCCGGCTGATCCACAGCAAACCCGGCGCGTGCTGACCCTCATGCAGGCCCAGGAATATTAATGTTTTGCCCTGCCCGCCTGGAAGCGGGCAGGGGTTTTCCTTGTTGAGACTGAAAGGAATGATGATGAATAACCCCTATCCTAGATATAAAGGTTTTTCAGCCCGTGTTGCGTATGCAGAATGCAGGCTTACCAAGCTCGGCCAAGATCCGCATTGCCTTATTTTCACCAGGGCCTTTGATAACTGCTTTGAGAATAAGGACGGGGACGCTGTTGTTTTTGCCCTAATGCAAAAATCCGCCCGAAACTCTTTATTGCTGAGGGGAATTGAGCAATTGCAGGGTGGAAAGGTTCCACCGCGCTGGTTAGAGCTATTCAATGGGGAATCTGGTCAGATGGGTCTATTTGAGTGAGTGCCCATCAAAATATTTTCGCCCCGGCCAGAGGCCGGGGTTTCTCTTTCTGGTGGCTCACTTTTTGATTGCCATTTTTCCAAACTGCCCAACATCTCAAAAGTGACTGAAGCAAAATGAAACCGCTTATGCTATAGAATCTAGTATGAGCCAAACGTTTCGTTTTTTAATCACAGCAATGATTGCCCTGATCCTGTTTATAGGACAGGGGTTGGCTGCGTTTTCAGCCGAGAAAATGGCTTGTTGTCAGAAGATGGTGGTGCAAGCAGAACATGCGTGCTGTCAGCACGATGCTTTGAAGGGGATCAAATCAATCAAACCCCTCTCATCGAAAGTTCAAGCTTGCTTTTGCGATACCGATGGCAAACAGGCTTTGGCCAATGACGCATACCCAGCGCAAAATCTCAAGCTGGTGGCTGTATCTTCTCTGAACCCACAACCCTTCCAAAGCCTCCAACTCAGTGATGCCGGTAAACCCATCTGGCTTTATTGGCAGTTTTACCTGGATCAATCCAGGCTTTATCAACAAAAAAACAGTTGGCTCCTTTAAAACCGGCAACCTCACCAGTATTTTAGCTGGTCTTGTTTGCGTTTCAGGTTTTAATGGAGCTTTTTTGTATGCTATTTCTTGCTTTCGTCGAGCTTTTAAATGCTTCCCCTCTTCCTAGGAGGCTGGCTCATGCGTTCTAAAAGTGATAAGCCCTTTTTTCAATGGGCCAAACCGTTTGCCATTATCTTTGCCTTAGTTTTCCTGGCCTGGCTGGTGCAATGGATTGTTAAAACCTACCAGAAGCCCAATCACATGGGCGTGATCGAATCCCAAGCCATGGACATGAGCGTTCAGCCACCCGCTGGGGCCATGCCGGTTCAAACGGAAATCGTGAAATCACAACCGTTCACCAGCAGCGTGACTTATACTGGCAGCGCAGTCGCCTACAACGATATTGCCATCTTTCCTCGCGTGGAAGGCCGCATTGTGGCCATGTCGGTCTATCCAGGAGATCGGGTGCAGGCGGGCCAATTACTGGCGCAATTGGATACCCAGGAATTAACCTCCAAAGTCCGGGAAGCTCAATACGGACAACGGGCAGCCACGCAGCAGTATTATGCCTCTCTTAGCCAGCAAGGGCAGGCTTCCGCGCAAATGCAACGCGCGCAAGAGTCCATTCAGGCCGCTAAGGCCAATCTTGCCTACCGGGAAGCGCAAATCAAACGCTCCCAGGCCCTGGTTAAAGAAGCGGTGATTACCCAGGAAGAGGCGCAAAAAGATGAGTCAGACTTTAGAACCGCTCAGTCGGAATATCAACAAGCCTTGGCGGAACTGAGAGCCGCCCAAAGAGGAGCCAGCGCCAGCCAGTACCAAAGCAATGCCCAACGCGCCCAGGCCACCCAAGCCAACGCCGCCTTGCAAACCCAATCCATCATCCGAGGCTATACCCGCATCACAGCTCCCCAGGCGGGCGTGGTGACCCAGCGGCTGATCAGCCCCGGTACCCTGGTGAGTCCCGGTATGAGCATTCTGCAAGTGGCCCAGATTAACCCAATTCGCATTCAGGCCAACGTGGCCGAAAGCGATGTGGCCCTCATTCGGCCCGGCGCAACCGTGATTATCCGGGATCAAAAATCTCAGTCCCAAAAGCCCATTACCGGTAAAGTGAGCGCCATTTTTCCCAGAACGGATCTACAGACCCGCACCACCATTATGGAAGCGGTCATTTCCAATGAGCAAGCGCAATTCCTGCCCGGTGACTTTGTAAGCGTCAGCATCCACACCGGCCAGCAAGCGCCACGTTTGACGGTTCCACAAACAGCCCTGGTTGAGCGCAACCAGCAGCAGGCAGTCTGGGTGGTACGCGATGGAACAGCCCACTTGCAATACGTTAGCACTGGCGATAGTAACGGCCAGCGGATGGCCGTGGTATCGGGCCTTACTGAAGGCGATGAAGTGATTGTGCAAGGCCAGCGGGATTTAACCGAAGGCGTTTTGGTTGCCCAGGCGGAGTATGGCTCTCAAGGATTAAAAACCCTGCCCAAACCCAGCAGTTCTAACCGGCTGAGCGCCAATAACCAGTACCAGCTTAAAAAATCCGTGGGCATGTACTTGGCCACCCTAACCCTGAAAAGCAAACCGCCTAAGCCGGGAGCCAACACGCTCATGATCGAGCTGGTTTCCGGGCCGGGGATGAGCATGCCCCTGGATAACCTGAACCTGGAAGCCACCACGTTGATGCCTTCAATGGCCAAAATGCCCGTTCCCAAGCCAACGGTTCAGAAAATGGGCGCAGGCCGGTTCCAGGCCAACTTAGATTGGATGATGGGCGGCCTCTGGCAAGTCACGCTAACTGTCAAGGACGGCAATCAGGTCATCGGAAGCATCCCGGTTGAGATTGAGGTGGCCAACTGATGCAGCGCTCTCATTCACCGTTTAATATTTCCCAATGGTCAATCCAGCATCCCTATGTGATTTTGGCGTTTTTTGCCGCCATGCTCATTCTGAGTGTGATGGCCATTAAAGACTACATGCCCCGGCGCATGATGCCTTACGTGGAAAGCCCCATGGTGGGCATTGTTTCCATGATGCCCGGCTTATCGGCGGAAGAGATGGAAACCTATATTGCCAAGCCCGTTGAGGAGCGAATGACCGCCATTCGCAACGTCCGTTTTATCCGCTCCACGTCTCAGGAAGGCTTTTCCATTGTCTCTCTGGAATTTCCCTACGGGACGAATATGCAAAAAGCCCTGGTCGATGTGCAGACCCTGACCAACGTGGTGCAGGCGGATTTGCCAGTGACCGGGGCCAACTTGAAACCCTCGTGGGTGCTACCGATTGACCCTTTAAATATTCCAGTGCTGACGGTCAGCTTAACGGGTGATGAGCGTTGGGACAAAGCCCGCTTGCGGCAGTTGGCCGATAACGAGGTCATCAACCGCTTGAAAGGGGTGCCCAATGTTTATACGGTGAGCACCTATGGCGGGGCCAAGCGGCAAATGCAGGTGATTGTGGATCGCAATAAGCTGGCCGCTTATGGCTTGTCCATTCTGGATGTCCGAAAAGCCCTGGATGAGTACAACGTGGCGCGTCCGGCGGGAACGCTAACCAGCGGCACCGAGGAAGCCATTGTGCGCGTGAATACATTGGCCAGCCAAGCCAGCGATATTTCCCGGATTCCGGTCAAAACCACCCCGGAGGGCCAAGTGGTGACAGTACAAGACATTGGCCAGGTCTTGGATACCGTTTCAGAACCGCGCAGCGCTTACCATTATGTCAATCAAGGCAAAATTCAGAACGCGGTCGCAATTAACGTACTGCAAAACCCGGAAGCCAGCTCTCCTAATGTGATTCAGGACACGGAAAAATTACTTCGCCAATTGGAAAAACAACATTCAGGTATTCATTTTGAAGTGGCCTATGACAACGCCCACTTTGTGAATGTGCTGATGGAAAACATGGTGGAAGAGCTGGCCGTCGCTATTTTGCTCACCGGAATCGCTGTCTTCTTCTTCCTGGGAAACTGGCGGGCCACGATCATTTCCCTGATTACCATTCCTGTTTCTCTGGCAATGGCTGTGCTGGGCATGTTGGCCTTGGGGCTGACCCTGAACAGCTCCACGCTCATTGGCCTGTTGCTTTCCATTGGCCGCCTGGTGGACGATTCGATTATCGATATTCACGCGGTGGAAAAGCACCTGCGCTTGGGGAAAGATCCGGTGAGCGCCACGGTGGACGGGATTACGGAAGTGCGCCTGGCGGTGGCCGCCTCTACCTTGATGCTGATTTTAGCCTTGACGCCCCTCTTTTTTGCCGGTGGCATTGTCCAGCAAATGTTTGTGGGTTTGGTCTGGCCGATTATTCTGGGGTTGATCGCGTCTTTCCTTGTCTCTCTGACTTTAACCGCGCTCTTGGCCGCCAAGTTCCTGAAACCGCATGAAGAAACGGCCACTCAAAAACGGCCCTGGTTTTACCGGACAGTGGTCGATCCATTCCAGCGCTTTCTGGATAAAACGGAGCATCATTACGGGAGCCTGGTGCGCTGGTCGTTGGGCAATCGCTTTACGGTGGTGGCCATTGCGCTGGCCACCATCATCATTGGCTTTGGATTTTATAACTTCATCGGCAGCGAGATGATGCCCCTGGCCGATGTGGGGCAGGCTTACGGGATTTTGGAAACCAAGCCCGGCACCACCTTTGCCCGTACTGAACAAATAGTGACTGAGGTAGAAAAGCTCTTGGCCCAGCAGCCCGAAGTGCTGAAAGTCTCCACCGAGTTGGGTGCGGAATCGGGGCCGGTCTTTTCAGGAACGGGCGCGGTTTATTTTACCGGCTATTCCATGGGACAAACCAATGGCGCCTCCCTGATGATTACCCTCAGCGATAAGGGGGATCGTCGCCGCACCATATGGCAGGTGATTGACCAAGTGCACCGGGAAGCCTTGAGGCGATACCCTGATGAGATTCGCCGGTTTCAGATCAAGGAAATGGGTTCCGATGTCATGGCTTCCTCTCAAGCGCCTATTTCGGTGCTGATTGCAGGCCCGGATCTGGCGGTGCTGGATCAGTTGGGGAAACAAGTGGCCGAGATTGCCCGCAAGACGCCGGGGCTGGCTCAGGTATCGACGGACTGGACGCTTGGCTTGCCCACCAAGGAGTTGGAGATTGACCAGAAAAAGGCCCAAGCCTTTGGCCTCAGCCCTCAGATGATTTCCGATCAACTCTATTACGCCTTGCGTGGTGGATTTACTTCGGAATATTACCGCCTACCCAACTTGCGGCAAAATACCGTTTTGCTTCGCTATGCGGATGACCAACGGCGCAACAACGGACAAGATCTGGCGCAAGCCTATCTCACCAATGCACAAGGGCAATCGGTGCCGGTTAAGTCCGTGGCTACGGTGGTGGAGCGCTCTTCACCCACGGTTATTACCCATGACGGGATGCGCCGGGTCATTAGCGTATTAGGGTTTTATCGACCTAACGGGCCACCCAGCATGGATTTGACCATGGATGTGCTACAAAAATCCGTATCTGAATTAAATTGGCCGCCCGGTTACAGCATTGAGGTTCGGGGTGATATGACCCAGATGACTGATAGTTTCAAACGGCTTTTAAGTGGCCTAGGCTTGGCGATTCTGATGATCCTCCTGGTGTTGATTGCTCAATTTCGGGGACTCTTGCAGCCGTTTCAGATGATTTTATCTTTGCCGCTGGAATTAACGGGCGTGTTGATTGGTTTGGCGGTGATGGGCCAAGCCTTTTCAACTGTGTCTATTATGGCCGTGATTATCCTAACCGGGATGGACATTACTACCGCCATTTTGATGATCGATCTCATGAATCAACACCGCAAAGCCGGGATGTCCGAAGCGGAATCGATTGAAAAAGGGGCCGTGGAAAGGTTGCGCCCCATCTTAATGACATCGATTATCACCATTGTGGTCATGTTGCCGGTATCCCTTGCCCCTAAAACCGGCATTGATGCCTATTCACCTCTGGGCACTGTCATTGTTTGGGGCTTGATTGCCGGAACCTTGCTCAGCTTGCTGGTGATTCCAGTCATGCACAGCCTGACGGATGAAGCTTTGGAGCGCATCCGTAAACGGCAATCCCGCGTTTTAATCAAAGGAAACCAACAACTATGAAACCTACTCCACTGATGGCGATGGTAACCAGCCTCTCGCTGTCACTCTCCCTGCCGTTGGGCTTGGCCCAGGAGCCTGATCATACGGCGATGCAAATGTCTCATGGTGAAACCACTTTAGAGCATGTTCATTTGGTAGTGCCCAAAGGCTTGTTGTCTGGTTTTCCGGTGGTGGATCAAAGCTTAACTTTGCCTCAGGCGGTTGAATTGGGCTTAAAAAACAATGTTCAGCTTAGTGTGGCCCAAGCGGAAACCAGTATCCAGCGATCGATTCTGCAACGGGCGCAAGCCAGGCGCTGGCCTGTTTTCAGCGTGGGAGCGCTTACTTTCATTCGGGCAGGCAACAGCCAAACCCTGATGACCCCGGATATGATGATGAACACGGTTGATTCAACTGTTTTTCAAGATTTAAACGCCACGGCTAAATTGCCCCTATTCACGGGCGGAGCCATTACCGCTGGCATTCGAGCCACCCGTTCCGCAATGAGCGGGGCGGAAGCTGAAGCCCGGTTGGCGGCAGTGGAAATGGCCTATCAGGTCAGAGAAACCTATTTAAAGGCGCAATTGTCTCATGCCGAGCATGGGGTGCATCAGCAGCATATTGACGTGCAACAGGCGTTGCTTAAAAATGCCGAAGCCCGTTTTCAAGTCGGGCGTGGCCTAAAGGCCGATGTCTTGCGAATTCAAACGGAACTGGCCGATGCCCAGCGTATGCTCAATGAGGAGCATGCCAGCTTGAATAACCAGTTATTGGATTTAAAAGCGGCTATGGGCATTGATTTGGGTTCCACCATTTCCATCGCTGACTCTTTAAAAGCCCAACCCTGGACTGGCGCTCAATTGCCAGCGTTGATTCAAGTGGCGGTTGCCCAGCATCCCATGGTATTGAAGGCCCAAGCGGCGGTTCAAGAGGCCAACGCCCAAGTTCGTGTTGCTAAAGCCGCTTTATTGCCACAAGTGTATGGCCAAATGACGGGAAACCTACGATTCCCGACCGAAGCCCCCATGATGGGCAATGGGGTCATTGGCATGCTGAACGCGTCTATGCCCGTGTTTGATAAAAACAGGCTGAGTGAAATTTCGGAAGCCTCAGCTCGCTTGAAAAAAGCGGAACAGGAATTGAAAGCGCGTCAATTAGAGATCGGTAAACAAGTGGCTCAAGCCTGGAACGAGATGGATTTCGCGAATCAAAATATCCAGTTGGCCAATGCGGCCATTACCCAAGCCCAAGAGGATTACCGGCTGATTCAAAGGCGGGCGGACGTGGGCCGCTCCATACAGGTTGAGGTGCAGGACGCGGCCTTGAAATGGCGCGAAGCGGGCCTGAATCAGGCCACTGCCAATTACAACTATGAATGGGCTAAAGCCAAGCTATTAAGGGCTGCTGGTCAAGTGTGAAGCAGATTGCCTATTTACTTCCCATACCAGGCTTTACGCCAAGCTTTTAACTGGCTGATTTCTTTTTCCTGACTATCGATAATGTTTTGGGCCATAGTTTTGATTTCAGTATGTTGCGCTTTTTTCTGAGCGTCTTTGGCCATTTTGACTGCCCCTTCATGGTGCGGAATCATGGCATTGATAAAGCGCAAATCATAGTTTTTATCGGCTTTACCCAGGTTGCTCATCATCATTTGTTGCGGGCAATGATGCGGTTTCATTCCAGATTCTTTCGACGGGGTATGCGCTGCGTGGGAATTGACGGAGATCAATGCCAATGCAGTCAGTAAGTTCGTTGCCAACACGGCCAAAACTATTTTTTTCAAAATAAAGTCTCCTCACTCAACCATTACCTGCATTTTACGGCTTCAAGCAATGGACACTATTCCCCGGCAGGGTAGGCCATTGCACTAAAAGGCTATTTAAACGAATGGGGTTGACCCTGTATTATACTACAGGGTTTAGAATGACAGGGTAGTAAAAAGGTCAATCCAAGATGAAGCCATTAACGCGAAAACAGGTGGCTGATGCAGCCCAGGTCACAATTGAAGCGGTTCGATTCTATGAAAAGGAAGTGCTGATTGCGGAACCACCCAGAACTGAGGCCGGTTATCGCCAATATCCGGCAGATACAGTAAAGCGCCTCCGCTTTATCAAGCGCGCGCAAAGCCTGGGCTTTTCGCTCCCGGAAATCAGGGAATTACTGGCCCTGCGGGTTGATCCAGAAACAACCGCAGCCGACATTCGCCATCGTGCCCAGCAGAAGATTCAGGAGATTGAACAGAAGATCCAAGCCTTGCATTCCATGAAGCTGGCGCTGGAACGCATCACGGAAACCTGTCATGGCAGTGGCCTAGCCAGTGAATGCCCGATTTTAGACGCTTTAGACCAGGAAGCAAACAAAGGAGAGCCAAAGCCATGAACCAACCGAAAGAACATCCATGCTGTAGTGCTTCTCATACCCCAGAAGTAAAGCAGGCAACCGTGAGTGTCGTCGATCCCGTCTGTGGCATGACCGTCAATCCAGAGACAACAGAGCTGAAATCCACTTACCAAGGTGAAACTTTCCACTTCTGTAGTCCGCATTGCCTGAGCAAATTTGACGCTGATCCCAGGCAAGCGCTGGCTCAAAGCGGGCCGCAAGCCCAATCTGATTCAAGCGGTAAGGACGATACTAACCTGTACACCTGCCCCATGCACCCTGAAATTCAGCAGCAAGGCCCTGGCACCTGTCCCATGTGCGGCATGGCCCTGGAGCCAATGACCATCAGCCTGGAAGATCAGGCCGATCCTGAATTGGCGCAGATGGGGCAACGCTTCAAGTACAGCAGTATTCTAGCCGCCCTGGTGGTTGTTTTTGCGATGTCCAAGCATATTCCAGGCTTGCCTTGGTCTGACTGGCTTTCAATGCAAACAGGCCAGTGGATTGAATTGGCTTTGACCACTCCCGTGGTGCTATGGGGCGGTTGGCCTTTTTTCCAGCGGGGCTGGGCCTCTATTTTGAACCGACACCTAAATATGTTTACCCTGATTGCGATTGGCACCGGGGTGGCCTACCTTTACAGCGTAGTGGCCACGGTTGCCCCTGAGATTTTTCCGGCCTCGTTTAAGGACGCCCACGGTACGGTCGGGGTGTATTTTGAAGCGGCTGCCGCCATTACAGCGCTGGTGCTACTGGGACAAGTGCTGGAATTGAAAGCCCGACAGCAAACCAGCGGCGCAATTAAGCAATTGCTGGGGCTGGCCCCCAAAACGGCCCGGCTGATTGATGAGCAAGGGCAGGAATCCGATATTGCTTTGGAATCGGTACAAGCCGGGGATCGCCTCCGCATCCGTCCCGGAGAAAAAGTACCGGTGGACGGGCGGGTGATTGACGGAAAAAGTAATATCGATGAATCCATGATCACCGGGGAACCGCTTCCGGTGGAAAAAACGCCCGGTGATCAAGTCACGGGGGGAACCGTCAACGGGACGGGTAGCCTGATTATGCAAGCTGAGCGGGTGGGTAAAGACACACTTTTGTCTCAAATTGTCCAGATGGTGTCGGAAGCCCAGCGGAGTCGAGCGCCGATTCAGCGGCTGGCAGATACGGTGGCGGGTTGGTTTGTGCCCTTGGTATTGCTGGTGGCAGTCATCACCTTTGCCATTTGGGCAACGGTCGGCCCGGAGCCACGGTTTGCGTATGCCTTGGTGAATGCGGTCGCCGTTTTAATTATTGCCTGCCCGTGTGCCTTGGGTTTGGCCACCCCCATGTCGATTATGGTGGGAACCGGGCGGGGCGCTTCGGAAGGGGTGTTGATTAAAAACGCTGAAGCATTGGAAACCCTGGAGAAGGTCAACACTGTGGTGGTGGATAAAACTGGCACCCTGACTGAAGGCAAGCCGAAACTGGCCCAGATGATCAGCGTATCGCCCGAATTCGATGAAACGCGACTCTTGCTTCTGGCGGCCTCTTTGGAGCAAGGCAGCGAGCATCCTTTGGCGGAAGCGATTGTGCGAGGAGCCAAAGCCCGTAACTTATCCTTGTTGCCAGTCAAAAATTTCCAATCGATAACCGGGCAAGGGGTTATTGGACAAATTCAAAGCCAAACTGTGAAACTGGGCAACCAGCGGATGATGTCAGCGCTTTCCCTGAAAATGCTTAAAAAAGAAACGCTTGAAAAACAGACTAATGAGATGCGCCAACAAGGCCAGACTGTTATGTATATCGCCGTGGATGAACAATTGGCGGGCCTGGTTTCGGTGGTCGATCCCATCAAAGCTTCGACGCAGGAGGCCATTCAGCAACTTCACGCGGAAGGCATCCAGATCATCATGGTAACCGGGGATAACCGGCAAACGGCTGAGGCGGTGGCTAAAACGTTGGGACTGGATCAAGTCGAGGCGGATGTCTTACCTGAGCAGAAGCATGAAATCATCAAGCGCCTGCAAGCGGAAGGGCGAATTGTGGCAATGGCAGGGGATGGTATTAATGACGCGCCTGCCCTGGCTCAGGCGCAAGTAGGAATCGCCATGGGTACCGGCACGGATGTGGCCATTGAAAGCGCCGGAATTACTTTAGTCAAAGGAGACTTGCGAGGGGTGATTAAGGCCATCCGGCTGAGCCGGGCCACGATGCGTAATATTCGCCTCAACCTGTTTTTTGCTTTTGTCTATAACCTGCTGGGTGTCCCGATTGCGGCAGGATTGCTGTATCCGTTCACCGGCATTTTGCTCAGCCCGATGGTGGCTGCGGCGGCCATGAGCCTGAGTTCCGTTTCAGTGATTGGTAATGCCTTGCTCCTACGAAGAGTAAAGATCCACCCCTGATTAGTGCTCAACTATAGGGGCGATTTGATACAACTGAGTTTGTTATATAATATAGTTGCATATCCTAACCCCCCCCCCAAGAGAATTTGGCATTGAAATTTTGTTATAAATTTAAAAGGCTGATTGCTTGGTTTGGCCTCATGGCCCTTCTTGTGATGGGCTTTGCCAATCTTCAGGGGATGGTTCTCTGCTTTGAGCCCGATGGGCGCGTGTCTCTGGAAAATGCTGTTGGCGGTATCTGTAGCGATTCTTTCCGGGTTGCCACGCCCCTTCAAAGCCCGGTTGCTTCTTCGGGGAAAGCCAGTCTTCAAGGTCTGCATTGTAAGAAGTGTGTAGACCTTCCAATTAGCATGGAAAGCACGGAACAGCAGGATCAAAAGATTCAGCCCTATCAAGGGCCAGTTCAAATGCCTATGCTGGCCGGAGTGCCATCAGCCCCGATAGGCTACTTGGCAACCATTACCAAACCCCAGATGCCCCAACCGCCGCCTTTGCGCCCAGCGATCCATCGGCTCTTGGGAACCATTATTCTTTTGATTTAAACCCTCCAACACCATCATTGAAGGGCACTTTGCTCTTTTTACGACTTTTGGTTTTGGAGGATATTTGCGTTGAAACGTATTTTTATTGGGCTATTGATAGGACTGACACTTTTTGAGCCTTGGCCTGCTTTTGCCCAATTGACCACACTGACGATTGATCAGGCTATAGAAACGGCGATTAAAAACAACCCGCAACTTCAAGCCACTCAGGCACGCTTGGGCGTGAGCGAGGCCGAAATAGTAACAGCGGGTGCCCGTTTGAATCCTTCTATTGTGAGTGATAACGGGGTGGCTGAAAAAACGTATCGTTTGGGCGTGGAGCAAACCATTGAGCTGGGTGGGAAACGGAAGCGGCGGGTGGCTGTAGCTCAAGCCCAACGCAATACGGTGATAGCCGAAATCAATACCGCCTTGCTTGACTTGCGTTCAGACGTCCGACGGGCCTATACGGGTCTGTATAACCTGCAAGAGCGACAAGGAACGCTTGAAAATATTTTAAAAGTGGCTCAAGAGCTGGTAACGATCGCTCAAAAGCGAGAGAAAGCCGGGGATATTTCATCTCTGGATGTTTTACAAACCGATATTGTAAGAGTCAATGCCCAAAACGATCTGCAATTTCTAGGCGTGGAGTTGGTAAATGCCAAAAATCGTTTGAATACCCTCTTAAATCAGTCGTTGGCCTCAGCAGTCACCTTACTGCCACCTAACACGACCCCCCAAGTTGTTTCCACGCCTGCGACACCCCCCGCCGCAACTGGAATACTTCAAGGCCGGGTTAGCGAAACAGACATGAATCTGGATGACTTGATTGCCCAAGCCCTCTCCCGTAGGCCGGAAATACAGCAGAATCTACGCAATATTGACTTATCACGTCTGCAAGGCGCTTTGGCCAGGACCAACCGTATTCCCAACTTGTCTTTAGCTGCCGGGCCGGACTTTGTAGCAGAACCTGGGCAAAAGGAAATCAGCATTTTTGTGGTCGGCACTCTTGAAATTCCATTGTTTAATCGCCAACAAGGTCCTATTCAAGAAGCGATTGCCCGGCAAACCCAGTTCCAGAAGGAGCAAGTCGGGCTTAAAAACCGTGTCACCCTGGAAGTGGCCAACGCCTACAATGTTTTTAAAGCGAACCAAGAGCGTATTAAGCGTTATGAAACCATCATTTTACCCATGTCTGTTGCGGTTACAGACAAGTCCAGACTGGCGTTCCAGGAAGGTAAAACATCTATTCTGATGCCGATTCAAGCGCAGCAAGCCTATATGAATAGTCGACTCGGCTATTTGCAGGCGCTAGCGGATTTTCAGAATGCAATCAGTGATTTAGAGAGAGCGGTAGGGACAGGGTTATGAGCCAATCATGCATGACATTGTTTTTCAGTACGTTGTTAGCCGGAAGCATTCTTTTGGCGGGTTGTTCCGCTCCCAAGCAAGAGGCTGAAGAGGTTGAGGAAAAGGCCATACCTGATGTGATCCAGTTGGCTCCAGAAGCCGTTCGCTCATCTGGGATCACGACGCTGACGGTGGGCAGCCGCAATGTCAGCGGGCAGCTTATGACGACTGGGGAAGTGAAAGCCAATGAGAACCGGGTCTTCCATATCAATTCTTTTGTCAGTGGACGGGTCATCCAGGATAACGCCCTGCTTGGTGATGTGATCCGCCAAGGGCAAACTCTGGCCGTTGTTCAAAATCTGGAGGTTGCCAAGGTTCAAGCCGATTATATTCATGAATTGCACAATAATGAAATCGAGATCGAGCAAGCCAAAACCCGTCTGTCGTTGGCTCAAAAGAATTTGGAGCGGGAGCGCCGTTTGCTGGCCGAAGGTATTTCCCCCCGCAAGGATTACCAGCAGGCGGAAGCGGAATCGACCATGGCCCGTTCCGCATTGGCAGGGCAGCAGGAGCATCGCGTTCATATCAAATCTGAAGGGAAAGCCATGTTGGGGGCTTACGGGATGAAGCCCGGCAAGAGTCATTCCGAGTCCATCCGTACTGGCAGCCCGGTGACAGCGATACGATCCGGTGTGATAACCAAGAAAAACATTACCCTAGGTGATATGGTGACATCTGAAATGGTCATGTATGAGGTTGTGGATTTATCGCAAATGTGGCTGGATCTGGCCGTTTATCCCAAGGATCTCTCTTCCCTCCAGGTGGGACAGGCCGTTTCTTTTTCCTCGGATAGCTTGCCGGGAAAAACCTTTGCAGGACGGGTCAACTATATTCAACCCGGCACTAATGAAACCAGCCAAACCTATGTAGCCCGCGCCAACTTGGATAACTCCTCCCGTTTGCTAAAGCCGGGCATGTTTGGGCAGGCTCGCATTGAACAGGCAACCCAGCAAGCCAAATCCTTTATTCCCGAAGAAGCCCTCCAAAAATATGGTCGGGAATCTTTTGTTTTTGTGCGATTGGCGGCAAACCGTTTCCGCAAGCAAACGGTACAACTGGGAGAACAAGTGACTGGCGGCTATCTGGTCAATAGTGGGGTTCAGCCGGGAGATCAGATTGTGGGCAAGGGGAGTTTTGTTCTAAAAGCTGAGCTATTGAAAAGCCAGTTTGCGGAGGAAGAGTAATGGAAAGCTTTTTCTCAAACCTGATTACCAAACGCCTTCTCATCTGTATTGTCTTTGGGTTTACGATTCTGATTGGGGTGATGGCTTTTCAGAACCTGCCCATTGATGCCTTTCCGGACTTAACCAATAATCAGGTGCAGATTTTAACGGAAACCAAAGGAATGTCTCCGGTGGAATCTGAGCAGTTGGTCACGGTTCCGATTGAGTCCATTATGAACGGTTTGCCACGGGTGGAACAGGTTCGTTCCATTTCTAAATTTGGGCTTTCTGTTGTAACGGTTGTCTTTCAGGATGGCGTTGATACCTATTTTGCCCGGCAATTGGTCAATGAACGCTTGCAAAGCGCTAAATCACGCCTCCCCAATGGCCTTAACCCGGAACTGGGGCCTATCACAACCGGCATGGGGGAAATCTATCAATATGTGGTGGAAGGTCACGGGTATTCCCCATCCGAACTCAAGACCTTGCATGACTGGGACATTAAGTACCAGCTTCGCACGGTGCCGGGTGTCAATGAGATCAATACTTGGGGCGGCTTTACCCAGGAATACCAAGTGACGGTCTACCCGGATCAACTGATTCAATACAACCTGACCATTGAAGATGTATTCAAGGCGCTTGAAAACAATAACGCTAATTTTAGCGGCGGCATCATTGAGCATGGATCGGAACAATTCATCGTGCGCGGTTTGGGCCGGGTGAACAGCTTGAATGACATCGGTAATATTCTCATTGAGAAAAAAGGTGAAGCGCCGATTGCCATTAAAAACGTTGCTACCGTGGGATACGGTAAAGCCTTGAGACAGGGAGCCGTTACCAAAGACGGAAACGGTGAGGTGGTTACCGGCATTGTGATGATGCTCAAAGGCGAAAACAGCCGGGCCATCATTCAACGGGTGAAGGAAAAAATTACTGAGATTAAAAAATCCTTGCCGGAAGGTGTGCATATCCACCCTTTCTATGATCAAACCCATCTGGTAGAGCAAACCATCCATACTGTTCAAACCAATCTGCTTGAAGGCGGCTTGCTGGTTATTGCCGTGTTGCTCTTTATGCTAGGCAACCTTCGGGCCTCTTTGATTGTGGCCGCAACCATTCCCCTGTCCATGATGTTCTCATTTATGGGCATGAAAGCCTTGGGATTGACGGCAAACATTATGAGTCTAGGTGCAATCGACTTTGGGATGATTGTAGATGGCTCAATCGTGATGGTGGAAAACACGCTACGCAAGCTTTCTCACCGAGACAATCCCAGCCTTTCCAACATGGAGATCATTCAGGATTCCGTTAGAGAGATGGCAAAGCCCATTCTGTTTGGGGTACTGATTATTACGGTGGTCTATATGCCGATTCTGGCCTTGGAAGGAATGGAATACAAGATGTTCTCTCCAATGGTCTTTACCGTCACCTTTGCCTTGCTTGGCTCCTTATTGATTTCCCTGACACTGGTGCCGGTTTTGTGCAGCTTTTTTCTGCGCGGGAAGGTGACAGAGAAAGAGAGCATTCTGGTCAAAAAGATTCGGCAGCCTTATTTGGGCTTACTGGAAAAGGCGCTGAACCATCGTAAAAAAACGGTTGCTATTGCCGTTGTGGCTTTTGTCATGACTGTGTTGTCAGTTCCCTTTCTGGGTTCGGAATTTGTTCCAGAGCTGGATGAGGGGGATCTCATTATCGAAATGCGAAACCTACCCAGCATTTCGCTTCCTGAAGCAACCCAGATGTCTACAAGGGTCGAAAAAGCATTAAAAAATATTCCAGAAATTCGAACCATCGTCTCCAAAACTGGACGTCCTGATCTGGCAACCGACCCAATGGGTGTTTACCAAACGGATGTCTATGTAAAGTTGAAATCAAAAGACAAGTGGCGGGCCGGACTCTCCAAAGAATCATTGACGAATGAATTGCGGGAGCGTTTAGAAAAGCGAGTGCCAGGGGCTAACTTCAGCTTTACCCAGCCGATTGCCATGCGGGTAGATGAGCTGGTATCCGGTGTCCGATCCGATATTGCCATTAAACTTTTTGGGGATGACATGGAGGTGCTGACTAAAAAAGCGGCTGAAGTGCAGCAAGTCATGGCGACGGTGAAAGGCCAAGCTGATTTGCAGACGGAAAAACTATCGGGTAGCGGCCAGATCCTGATCACCCCGGATCGAAACAAAATGGCAGCGTATGGAGTGAATGTCTCCAATATTCGCGATCTGGTTGAAACGGCTATTTTAGGCAAAGCCGTTTCGGAAGTGTTGGAAGGGAAACGGCGTTTTGACCTGCGCGTGAAATTTCCTCAAGGCAGCAGTATCGACCCTTCCGCGATTCAGAATCTTTTGATTGAAACTCAAACCGGCCAACGCATTCCCTTGGCTCAGGTGGCCCAGGTGGATGTCGGAGAAGGGTTGGAAGTTGTCAACCGGGAATTTGGCCAGCGTCGGATTATTGTGCAAATGAATGTTCGGGATCGGGATATTGGTTCTTTTGTCCAGGAAGGCCAACAAAAAATCGCTCAAAAAGTGAAGTTACCCCCCGGTTACTATATTCAGTGGGGCGGGCAATTTGAAAATCAGCAACGGGCCATGAGCAAGCTCATGCTGGTAGTCCCTTTATCGATTCTCATTATTTTCTTTCTACTGATGGCCACTTTTTCCAATGTCAGGCATGCCTTGTTGGTCATTTTGAACGTGCCCTTTGCGCTGATTGGGGGTGTACTTGCCCTTTGGGTTCGGGGAATGTATTTGAGCGTTCCAGCTTCAGTGGGGTTTATTGCCCTGTTTGGCGTCGCGATTCTGAACGGGTTGGTCTTAATTTCAACCATTAACAAGCTGAGAGAAGACGGCTTGGATTTGCATGCAGCCATTCTCCAAGGGGCGGAAACCCGTTTGAGGCCCGTTTTGATGACCGCCCTGGTTGCCATGCTCGGATTTATGCCGATGGCGATTTCTCATGGCTCTGGTGCAGAAGTTCAAAAGCCACTGGCAACTGTTGTGATTGGTGGCTTAATTACGTCTACCCTTTTGACGTTAGTGGTGCTGCCAGTGATTTATAATTGTATCAGCCAAGCCGAGGAGATGAAGTATACCCATGAGTGATCATTGCAATGAGCCATGCGGCTCTGAACCGTTGAAAAAGAGTAAATGGCTCACCATAGCATTTTGGCTGGTTATTTTCACCATTCTTTACAACATTGCGGAAGGCATCATTGCGATTAGATTTGGATACTCGGCGGAAAGTATTGCCCTGATAGGATTTGGGTTTGATAGTCTGATTGAAGTGTCTGCCGCCGGGTTGGTGCTTTGGCGTTTATTTGTACAACTCAAGCAGGCCGACGACGAACAAGTGGATAAGATGGAAACGACCGTTCATCGATTTGTTGGCATTACTTTTTTTGCCCTGTCTGCTTATATTTTGTTTGAGTCTGTAACCGCCCTGTGGAAACAGGAGATACCCCATGAAAGCCTATTGGGAATTGCTCTTGCCCTACTGTCTTTGCTGATTATGCCGTTGCTTTCCTGGGGGAAGCTTAGAGCGGCGAAGGAAATTAACAGTCCTGCACTCCGTTCTGAAGCCAAAGAAACCATTGCCTGCTCACTTTTATCCTTGATTCTGCTGATCGGCTTAGCGGCCAATGCAATGTTTGGTTGGTGGTGGGCTGATCCAGTTGCCGGGTTAGTCATGATACCTTGGCTACTTAAAGAAGGAATAGCAGGGATTAAGGGTGAAGGCTGTTGTGGATAGCTCAGCAATAATTTTACAATCCCCTTAAAACGGTCGTTTTTCGGAAAACTTGCTCCTACCTATGAGCTGGATGGATGGATTCTGAGGTATTGAATCTCTAAAGACTCTCCTGAAACTAAGCACCTCAAAACCTCTCCCTTAATTGGTTTTGAGAGAAATTTTGTCCTGGTGGTCAGCAATATGCTTTAGGCAGGGCAATTTATTTCCGCAGTAAAAATACCACTTTCAACGCGCTTTGGAGTTCCTGATGTAGGAAATCGTCCTGCTCAGACAGTGAGCCTTGCTTACCACGCAACCGGGCCTTATCCACAAACCTTAGCTGAGTGAGATCAATCCGCCGTTCCTGATCCAGTTTATTGTCAGCCGTAGGAGAGACATTCACCACATAATGGAACGGCTTATGCCCCTTTAAAAGCGGAGCAATGGCCACACGGGGGCCATTGGTGTTAATAATATCATTGGATAAAACCACCACTGGGCGGGTTTTCCGTGTTTCCGTGCCTTGGGTAGGGTCAAGTTCAGCCCACCATATTTCTAGGCGCTTTGGAATCATCCCAGTCATCCTCCCAGTCTTCTAGCCCATCGAGAACAGTAGCGGCCTCCCAAAGCTTGCTTTCACTAATCACATCAGGGTCAGCGGCATCTTCCAGCAATTGCTGGGCCAGCTCTTTTTCCAAAGTGACTTTTTGGCGCTCCCGCACCAGTTCATTGATGAACTTACTGCGATTTTTGCCGCCAAAGGATTCAATAAAGGAATATACATCATCATCCACGGTAATGCTCAATTTATGTGCCATTATTGGCCCTCCTTTCTGTATTCTTATATTATCCTACTTTTAGTAGGAATTCAAGGAGCCTGCTTTAAGAATACTTATGAAATAGTGATTTGATACACTATTGATAATTCTGTAACAGCTTTGACGAGGTTGGCCCAAGATTTTTTGATTGGCTGAGCCAGAAATTAGGGTTTTTGGGTCGATCCCGTTTTACAGGCCGGTTCCATTTTGATACAATATTTTATAAGTAATGTATCAAATGGGTTTTGGTCATGCGAATTCTAGATAGCAATGGACAGCGGCTTTATCTGACTGAGAGTGAACGAAGCGATTTTCTGGAAACAGCTAGTCGCTCAGATCGAGAAGTACGCACCTTTTGCATGACGTTGGCCTATACCGGGTGCCGGATTTCAGAAGTATTGGCCTTAACTGGAAAGAGCATCGATTTTGGCCAACGCGCCATTGTGGTTGAAACGCTCAAAAAACGAACGAAAGGGATCTACCGATCCATTCCAGTACCGGATCAGCTTTTGGATACTTTAAATATGGTGCATGGCCTGTGCGATAGTACCAAGCCCAAACGTGGGCAACCAGATCGTTTGCTCTGGCCGTGGTCGCGCATGACAGCGTATCGCCGGGTCATTGAGGTGATGGATGCCGCTGGCATTCCTGATGCCCCGTACAAGACGCCCAAAGGGCTGCGCCATTGCTTTGGGGTGGTGGCCATTACCAACGGGATTCCTCTGAATATGGTGAGTAAGTGGATGGGCCATGCATCCTTGGAGGTCACCGCCATTTATGCCAATGCCTTAGGTGAAGAACAACGAGCAATTGCGGCCAGGATGTGGAAATTTTAATAATGTAAGGGGGAGGGAGCCACTTGCTACTGTATCTTAAGCTGTTATGATGGGCTATAATTTTTTATGGTGGTAATTTACATGGGTATGAGGAAATAAAGATTTAAATGAAATTGTTAAAAGGCCGAGTAACCAATTATCGCAGCGTTAAAGACTCTGGTTGGTTTGAAATTGAGGGCGGTAAAACTATTTTTGTTGGTTCTAATGAGGCTGGAAAAACAGCTATTCTTCAGGCATTACAGCAAATAAATCCACCCGTTGATGTGCCAAAACTTGATTCTTTAAGAGATTACCCGAGAGGCGATTACAACGATATTACCACTAAAAAAGTAGATCCTGCGGCAACTGATGTTGCAGTAGTACATTTTACACTTGAGGATAACGATAAAAAGTTAATTCCTGAAGAATTTCATAAGTGTATTTATATTTATGGCAGAAAGCTAGACAATAAAGCTTGGCATGATTTGGAAGGTGGCCCTTCTTTAACTACTTACCAATCCATTAAAAAAGATCTTGTTAGGCTAGCAAGTCATATGGATAATCAGTTTTCAAAAAATGAGGAAGTCTCATCTGCTGCAAATAAGCCCAGTGAGGAATTAGCTTCAGTCACTTTAAACTGGTCTGATTATTATCAAATTCGAGATGAGCGAGTCGCTGCTTTAGAAGCTTGGCTTAATAAAAATATTATTCATGTAGATGAAGAGAACGAAACTGAAAATAAAAGATTTGATGAGCTTCAAAAGGCTTGTGGAATAAGCAAATCCAGGGCTGAGGTACTTACTATATTGGCAAGCCGAAAACCTATCTTTGTGCTTTTTAGTAATTATTTTCGAGTTCGGCCTCTAATTCATCTGGAGCATTTAGCAACAAGGATTGAACAAAAATTATTGGATGATGCTCAATACGATTATGGGAATGAGTGCCTATTAAAACTACTTGGCTTTTCTGCTAGAGAATTGTCAAAATTGGGGAAGGTCGCAGAGCCAGATGCGTCGGATTTGGATGGATTGAAAACTTATAGGGACAAACTTGATAAAAGACAATACCAATTAAATTCAGCAAGTGTGAGGTTGACATCAGAAATTAGGCGTATTTGGAATCCAAATCCAAATAGAGCTGAAGCGGATAAGCTTAGAATATTAGCAGATGGGCAATATCTAAAAGTTGTTGTTGAAGATGACTTAGGTGTTGAGATAGAACTTGACCAACGCTCAGAAGGCTTTCAGTGGCTGGTTTCATTTTTTGTGGTGTTTTTTGCTGAAGCAATTGGGAAACATGAGAACGCCATTTTATTGCTTGATGAGCCTGGTCTTAGTTTGCATGGTTTAAAGCAAAGAGATTTTAGGGAAACTATTTCTAGGCTTTCTGAAACAAATCAAACTATTTATACAACTCATTCTCCATTTTTAGTTGGGCCAGATGAGCTGGATCTAGTACGTGTAGTAGAGATGACTGATAGGAAAGTTGGTACAAAGGTTCATACCACTGTTACAGCAGATGATCCAGCGTCGCTTCTCCCATTACAAGAAGCCTTAGGTTACGATTTAGCTCAAAGTTTATTTGCTCAGCAAAGAAACCTTGTAGTTGAAGGCTTAACAGATCTTTGGTACTTGGAAGCTACTGCCGAGCTTCTTAGGGCCAGCGATATTGTAGACTTAAATAGTAAAATTGCTTTAATTTCTGCTAACTCTGCAAGTAAGGTGGTTTATTATGCCACAATCTTACATGCTCATAATCTGAAAATTGCAGCGCTTCTGGATTCCGATGCTGCTGGAGAGCAAGCTGCTACTCAAGAGAATTTGGTTAATACGCTAGGCAACAAGAGTATTCTCCGTTCGAAAGATTTTTATAAGGGCGAAGTGAAAACTCCTGAAATTGAAGATTTACTTAGGGATACCCTTGTAAGCCTTGCTAAGGAGGCATTTGGCTGGGATGTTCTAACGATAGCTCAAACGCAAAAAGCAAGGCCTATTATTGAAATCCTTAATAAGGAAATAAAAGATTTTTCCAAGTATAAGTTGGCAAAAGCATATGTGCGATGGACTAGAGAGCATCTATCTGATGATTTAACGGTTGATGAGCTTTCTCAATGGAAACTCTTAATTGATAAAGTAAACTCTGTTTTGAAGTGAGGTATTCAAATTTTTTGTGATGGTTCTATTGATAAGGGGCTCCTTTCTCTGACCTAAGCCCAATATGGGGAACCGTTTAGAAGTAGAGGGTTCCCAATGAAGATTAAAGTTTTACGGAAGAGCAGATTATCGTAGTGACTGAGTCCCATGGCCGGTACCATTCAAAAGTGACCGTCCCCGTTACAACGTTTTTGGCAAAGGGGCTTCCGGTAGTCTAGGGCCAAATGTAGCTTTTAAAAACGAGGCCCAAGGCAAAGAAAATCACGGCTATAAGAGCCTGTGGGAGGATCGTTGCAAGGCTAATCGAGGCTTTGCTATGGCCTTCCGCTTTTTGTTCAAACTCGCGAAGTCTGGCGCTCAGGGTTTGATCCAGTTTTTGACAAAGCGCATTCCCGGTTTCCTGAAATGTGCCGTTCATGGCGCTAATCACCTGATTGGCTTGCTCGCTGACCAGTTCAAACCCTGTATTAATGCGCTCGGCACTGCCTTCATTCAACAGGTTTTTTTGCTGTTCCAAGGCAACCTGAATTTGTTCCATGTGATTGGCCAGCAATAGTTCATTGAGGGTAAGCACCGCAAAGATGGGATCATTGGGTTTCAGGCTGACTTGGTGCCGTTTTTGAATCTCTTCAACCAGGGTTTGCGTATTCACCAGCTTCCTCCTAGACCGCCACGGCGTCCATTTGTTCAAACAGGGCGCGTTTGACCATCAGTAAGCGCTGTTTGGCCATGAGTTCAAAGATGGGGTTTTCTTTCACTTCTTCAAAAGTGGCTCGGTGGGTCAGCATCATTTCCACATCCTGGCCAAAGGTAGAAGAAGTTTGGCGGGGAATGCGAATCAGCCCGTTGATGCGGCTCTTGTGCTTGGTATAGACCTTCATTTCTTCAAAGGACTTGCCCTCTTCACTGATAATGGGGCCAAAGTATTCATTGAGCCAGACAATCAGATTTGCGCTTTCCGGTAAATGTTCAGCCAACTTGCTAAAGCCAGTTAAGGTATCCCGAAGTCCTTGAGAACCCGTAATCAGGGTATGGATATAGACCTCTTTGCCTTTATCAGTCAGCATATTGATGACATCGTTTTCCACAATGTAGCTGGAGAGTGGTAAAAAGGAAGCGGCCCCATTATCAATCACAAAGTGGCTGTCTTCCTCCACCAGTTGTTTCATCATCTGGTCAAACTGGCGAGCGTTCAGTTCGTTGCCGTCCATCAGCTCCAGGCGTTTCACGTTAAACGCTTTATAGCCAGAAAACGTGGCATTCACCGGATCGGTATCCAGGCAAATTACATCACGGTCATGTTCTTGATGATATTGAGCCAGTAAGGAGGCCACATAGGTTTTCCCCACGCCGCCTTTGCCTTGCAATACAAAATGCACCTTTTTCATCTCTTTTGCTCCTATATGCTCTTATCTAAAACAATTCGCTGTCCGATAACGGGGTGGCATCATTCAAGTTCTTTTTGGTGGAGGGAGGGGCTGAAGCCTTTTGTTTATAGGCTGGAATGTCCAGGCCGGATGAACTCATGCCATTTTTTACGGGCTTTTTGGGGCTTTCCCCTTTAATGAATTTTTGAACGTAGCGGTGAAACTGCATGTATTGAATATTCAAGCGATCTTTATGGCGATCATAAACGGCTTGCAATGGCCAGCCCGCTTCCACTTCATTACGAATACTTTCCAGGTTGGCCAGAAAACTGACCCGCCCTTCCCCTTTGTAGTGCCTGGCTGACGCCATGCTATTTTCCCCTGGTGTTTTATCCATGCAGCCCTCTTGCGCTGAAAACCAACTCTCTCAATCCGATAAATGAGAATAGGATAACAAACCAACATGAAAGAGTAAATAGGGGAATGAACGAGAAAGAACAAAGCAAAAAGAGAGCATAAGAGTAAATTAGAGCAAAAACGATGAAAATGGCTGCTTTTCTCGCAAGCTCCCCTTTGCTATCATCGAATCACGTCCATTCACGCAAATACGAATGGCAGGACAGGTATTGTTGGCCAACAAGCAAAGCTTGTAGCCCAACAATACAAGGGGGCTTATTCGGCTAACGCCTCAACGACCGTCCTGCTCTGCGAGACTGGCTTGGCTACCGCCAAGAGAGTATCAATTCAGGGTTAAAGAGGGCCATGATGGAAGTAAATCGGGAAGTCCGAGATCGAAATCGACCTTTGCGGGTCGTGGTTTCAGTAGGGGAACGCGCTCAGATTGAAGCAATGGCCAAAGAATGCCGGATGTCGGTGTCGGCTTATCTACGGAATGTAGGACTTGGCTTTCAGCCCAATAGCCGTTTTGACCGGGAGGCCATCCGCAATCTAGTTGCCCTTCATGCGGACCAAGGTCGTCTGGGTGGCTTGTTGAAGCTATGGCTGGCTGAGCGAAATGGCGAAGGAGCCAACGTCCGCGATATACGTTCTGTTCTACAGCAGATCGAAAGCCTGCAAATGGAGTTAGCCAGAATTGTGATGACTGAAAAAAAGCGACTATGATTTCCAAGCGCATTGACCGGGGCAAAAAAACATCAGACTTTGACCGTCTGGGCCGCTATGTGCTGGAAGCCAAAACCGATGCTGCGGCCATACTCTGGACGCGCACGGCAGAGTATGTGGTGGATCTCAAAGACGATTCCAGTGGAGAAAAAGTGCTGTGGTATCGTCTCACCAATTGCCAGGCGGATGTACCAGCAATGGCCATTGCGGAAGTATTGGCCACGCAGGCTGAGAACAGTCGCTCTCAAGCGGATAAGACCTATCATTGTGTGGTATCTTTCCCAGAAGGCGAAGTGCCCACCCGTGCGCAGCTAGAAGATATTGAAGATGCCTTGTGCCAAGCGCTGGGCTTTCAGGCGCATCAGCGAATCAGCGCGGTACACCAGGATACGGACAATATTCATTTGCATCTAGCCATCAACAAGGTGCATCCGGTCACTTTTAATGTTCACGAGCCTTACCGGGATTACTATATCCGGGATCAAGTCTGCCGGGCGATGGAGCAAAAGCATGGCCTGAGTCTGGATAACGGGATGAACCAGGGACAACGCCAAGGTAAAGCCGCCGATATGGAAGCCTTATCGGGACGGCAATCTTTAGTGGGCTGGATTGAATCGAATGCCAAAGGGGATTTGTTAGAGGCAGTGGCCAAGGCTTACCAATGGGAAGCAGTGCATGCGGCGATGGCGGAATATGGCCTGGTGATTAAACCCAGGGGAGCGGGCTTGGTTATTGCCCTGCAAGATGGTTCACAAGCCGTCAAAGCCAGTGCCGTGGACAAAATGCTCAGTTTTGGCGCTTTGACGCAACGCTTGGGAGCCTATCAGCCGCCCCAATCCGCTACAGAAAAAGTGGAAAGGGTAGACGCCCGCAAACAATACAGCGCCATGCCCAAACAGCCGAATGCGGAGGCTGCTCAACTTTATGCCGCTTTTCAGGCCGCTAGGCAAAACGCCTTGGCTGCAAGACAAACATTACGAGCGCAACAACGTCAAGAGCGCTTGGTGTATGGGGATACCCTGAAGCAATGGCATCACGGGGAACGGCTAAAAATCAAGGTGTCTTTTGGGCGTGGCGGGCAAAAACGCGCCGCATACCAGCGATTGAGCCAAGACCGGAAACACGCCTGGGCGAGCTACCAACAAAAGGCGGCAGACGAGAAAAAATCCTTGCAAACCCAGCAACCTTTACTAACCTGGGAGCAATATCTCATACAGAGCGCAGAAGCGGGAAATACCAAAGCCCTGGAACTCTTACGAAACCGCAAGATCCGTCAGGAAAAAGCAGCGGAAGCCGTGTTGAGCGCGGATCGTTTAGATACGGCCCGTTCTATTGTCTATGCTGATTTAAAGCCGCTTATCAAGCGAAATGGGCATATTTTATATCGGGTGCAGGATGGTGGCCAAGTTACCGATGAGCAAAACCGGGTGCGGGTGGATATGCAAACGGCGGGTTCCGTCTTCTTGGCGCTTACTTTGGCATCTGAGCGATTTACTGGCCAAGGATTAACGGTGAGTGGGAGTGATGAATTTAAGTACCAGGTTGTCCACTTGGCTGTGCGCTATGGCCTAGAGATTCAATTTAAAGATGCAGGGCTGGAGCAGGAGCGACAACGCCAAGTACAGGCGAAAGTGGACAGCCAAGCCATCGCTGTTTTACCCGCCCCCTTGCAAGCCTATCTGGATGCCCGGAACCAATTGCGCGCCAAGGTTAAAGATCTACTGAACCACCGTGTCTGGCAGCCGCAGGATGCAACTGGAGAGGGCATTTACCAGGGCCGCCGCACGTTAAGTGATGGCTCATTGGTGATGCTGATCGAGAAATCCGCTGAAATGCTGGTAAAACCACTCAGTTCCGAGCAGGAAGCCTCCGGTTTGAAAGTGGGAACCCGCTTACAACTCGAAGGGTGGGCGTATCAGGCGCATCGAGGGAAAGGGGTGGAACGAGAAGGATGGCAGCGATGAAAACCGCAAAAGACAAAGCGGCAACCCGTAGGCAGGCTCAGCAGGATTGCATGGTGATGGGCGGCATTGTGCTGGCCGCTAGCATTGGGGCTACCCAATTTGTGGCTGAGCGGTTTCATTATCATCCGGCGCTGGGTGCGCCCTGGTTGGATCATCTGTATGCCCCTTGGAGCTGGTTGGTCTGGCAAACCCAATTTGAGGTGCGGGGGCCGCAGACCTTCGCCTTGGTGCGGATTGCTTTCATCCTGATCCTAGGCGGCACGGCGTATGGTTACCTCACCATTCTCAGCATGCGCCAGCGTTCGCTCAAGGCCCATACCGATACTCATGGGACCGCGCATTTCGCCACTCAAGAAGAAATTGAAGAGTCAGGGCTTTTGACGTTGCCCGGAGAAAAGGGCGCCGGGGTTTATGTGGGGGGCTGGCTGGATTCAAACGGCAAATTGCGTTATCTGCGCCATGATGGCCCCGAGCATATTGCGGCCATTGCCCCCACCCGTTCCGGGAAAGGGGTGGGTTTGGTGGTTCCCACGCTATTGACCTGGCCCCATTCGGCACTAATCCATGATATGAAAGGGGAATTGTGGAATTTAACAGCGGGATATCGTAAAGCCCAGTTGGGTGGCTTGGTGCTGAAGTTTGATCCGGCTGCTGCGGAAGGCAGTTGCGCGTTTAATCCCTTGCAAGCCATTCGTCGAGCCGGGGACAATGAAGTGGGGGATGTCCAGAATCTGGTCAGTATTATCGTTGATCCCGATGGAAAGGGGTTAAATGATCACTGGATGAAAACGGCGCATGCCTTTATTACTGGCGTTATCCTGTATTTGCTGCATACCAAAGCCGGACAAGCCAACCTGTTTGATGTGGCCTTATCGCTGTCTGATCCTCAGCATCCGGTGGATCGCTTGTATGAGGCCATGTTGGCTAATACACATCCCAATCCAAAAACCCGCATGGTGATTGCCGCTGCGGCGAGAGACATGACCAACCGGCCCGAAGCCGAGCGAGGCTCTGTTTTATCGACCGCCATGAGCTTTCTGGCCCTATACCGTGATCCCTTGGTGGCCAGGAATATCAGCCATAGCGACTTTGCCATTCAGGATCTGATGAACCACGTACAACCAGTATCCCTGTATCTGGTGGTGCGTCCAGCCGACAAAGACCGCCTGAAGCCTTTGATGCGCTTATTGCTCAATCAAATTGTGCGGGTGCTGACCGGTGGCAATTTAGAATTCAAGAACGGTTTGCCCGACCCTCAATACAAGCACCGCTTGCTTTTGATGCTGGATGAGTTCCCGTCCTTTGGCAAATTAGAGGTGTTTCAGGAATCGTTGGCCTTTATCGCAGGCTATGGCTTGAAAGCCTATCTCATTATGCAGGATATCGCTCAATTGCAAGCGGCCTATGGCCCCAATGAGAGCATTATATCCAATTGCCATATTCGGATTGCCTATGCGCCCAATAACTATAAAACGGCGGAGTGGTTATCGAACATGTTGGGGCAAATAACGGTCAGCCGTAAGGAAACCACAGTGTCCGGCAAACGCTTGGGTGGGTTGCTCAAAAACGTGAGTGAATCCATGCACACCAGCGCCCGCCCCTTGATGACCCCGGATGAGGTCATGCGGCTGCCTGGCCCTAAAAAAAATAAGAAAACGGGTCAAATTGAGCGGGCAGGAGAAATGCTGATTTTTACGGGCGGAGGAACGCCCATTCGGGGAACGCAAATTCTTTATTTCCGCGACCCGTGGTTTCAGAAGGCGTCTCAGATTCAGCCGCCTACTGGCACCGATACCCTTCAAGCCCGCATTCCCTGGGTCAATGCGGTTAAAGTCGAGTTGAGTAAACCGCAGGAAGCCACTGAAGCGCAACCGGAACCGGAATCAAATGATCCAGAGCGAGCCGGGCAACAACAAAGCATTCTAGTAACGGTTCAAACCCGATGACAACCCTATTTGGTGTCTTAAAGTGGATTGGGGTGACTGGCTTGTGCCTGTATGCCTTACTTTGGGGCTTGATTGCTTGCGGATACCGGATTGTTACCACCCATTCTGTCCCGATGGGGCTATGGAAAACGGAACCGCTGACAAGGCCGTTGCAAAAAGGCGATATAGCTTGGTGGTGTCCGCCGGATACGGCGGTTTCCAGGCTGGCCAAGCAGCGGGGGTATTATCCTGAAGGGGACTGCCCCGGCGGGTACCCCCATGTCATGAAGCCAGTGGCGGCCTTACCGGGGGATACTGTGGTTATTGACAATCAAGGCGTTAAGATCAATGGCCAGCGGCTTGCCAATAGCGAAAGCCGGGATCGAGATCTTCGGGGCAATGCGCTTCAGGCCATGCGCTCAGGAGCGTATCAGGTTGCGTCAGGTTCAGTTTGGCTGCTCTCATCTTTTACCGCTGAGAGCTTTGATAGTCGTTATTTTGGGCCGGTTTCAATGACGCAGGTTCACGGATTGGCATACCCCGTTTGGGTTGCTGAAACCAAGCCCGTATCCGCTCCTGGAATTTGAACCTATAATTCATGGCAGGGTATTATAAAATCTAAAGCCTCGTGTTAGAATTTCAAACATGCTTTACCCTCGTAATTTAAAGTCCGGCTTAAAAGCGGCTTTGCTCGATACGCCCATTCTGTTGCTGAATGGGGCTAGGCAGACTGGGAAAAGCACCCTGCTGGATGCACTAGGCAATGAGCGGGCAACCCGTGTGGTGAGTTTGGATGACTTGATGACCCTACAATCCATCCGGGAGAATGCTCAAGCCTATTTGGCGGGGCTATCCGAGGAGCGCATCATTATTGATGAAGTCCAACGCGCCCCAGAGCTTTTTTTACCACTCAAAGAAAGCGTGGATCGCCATCGGGTGCCGGGACGGTTTCTTTTAACGGGTTCCGCCAATGTGCTGATGCTTCCCAAGCTAGCGGATACGTTGGCGGGCCGGATGGAAATATTGACCTTGTGGCCGTTATCCCAAGGGGAGCTGCGGGAGAAACAAGAAGGCTTTATTGACCTTCTCTTTTCAGATAAACCCTTGCCCCCAGTGCCTGAAGTCACTTTGCAAGTATTGCTCCAGATGCTCATAACCGGAGGGTACCCAGAACCAGTGGGACGGAGTGATAATAAACGCCGGGACGCTTGGTTTCAATCTTATATCAACACCATTTTGCAGCGCGATGTACAAGAACTTAGCCGGATTGAAGGCTTGGCCGCTTTGCCCAACTTGCTCAAGCTGATTGCCACCCGCAGTGGCGGCCTTTTAAACACGGCGGATCTCTCCCGGAGCTTGAGTTTAAGTAGCCCGACCTTGCTGCGGTATATCCGATTGCTGGAAGCGGTTTTCTTACTGGTCAGCATCCCGCCTTGGTACTCGAATCTCGGCAAACGTCTGGTCAAGGCTCCTCGGCTTTATTTGAATGATACGGGCCTGCTTTGCCACTTGCTGGCCTTGGATCAAGAGAGCCTGAGTCAGAACCATAACCATTTGGGGCCGGTGCTGGAAAATTTCGTGGTGCTGGAGCTAATGAAGCAAGCAGGTTGGAGTGATAAAACGGTTCGCCTCAGCCATTATCGAACCCATGCGGGGCAAGAGGTCGATTTGATTTTAGAAATGGGGGTTCAGATGGTGGGGGTCGAAGTTAAAGCCGCCAGTAGCCTCACCTCAGACCATTTTAAAGGGCTTCGTCATTTACGGGATGAGTTAGGGGCTGCGTTTCATCGGGGGATTGTCCTGTACACGGGCCGTCAAACGGTTGCCATTGATGATCGCATTTGGGCCGTGCCCATTTCGGCTTTATGGGAGGCCAATGCTTTTCCTGCTGAACGTCTCACTGTTTAAGCAAACAAAAAACGCTCCTTTTGGACAAACTGTAGTGGACTGTACCCAAGAGCTTTTTGCTATATTCATCAAGAAACGAAAAAGGGTTGTAATTCTGGAGCAGTCGTCCAGAATTACAAGGCATTGCCAATAAATTACACTTGAGGCAAAAGTCTCACATTTCTTGCTGAATTTTATCGTGATAATCCCCGACTCCCTGTTTGCACTAAGGACTTGTCGGGTTTTAGGGTTGTCCCTTTCAAAGCCTGTTGCTGTTTAAGCGTTAGCTGGTCTGCCAAAAGTTTGGTTTCACTGGCCTTCAAACCACTTTGAATTTGGCTTAGAACCTCATCTTTCCCTTTGGCCAAACAAAGATCGTTCCAGTCGGTGCCACAAGCGCCTTTCTCAAACTGGGGAAGCAACACATTGCCTTTCACCAGTTGAGCCGCTTCCTGGGCCTTCTGGAGGCCAACGTTTTGCTCTTTGGGCTTGTGATGATCGTTATCGCCCGCTAGAAACAACATTTTTTCTGGGTGCTTGGCTTTAAGGGCTTGGGCGACCGGAGCCAGGTTCCCAGCATTGAAGGCCACGGCCACGGGCAGTCCTGAAACCTCATGGAGGGTAGCTCCGGTGGCATAACCCTCAGTAATCAGGATTTTATCTGAGCCATTGAATTGGCCAAGGGTATGGAATCCGCCTTGCAGTTTTCCACCAAAAGGAAAACTTTTCTGCCCCTGAGCGTCAATAGATTGAGCGCTCCACAGGACGCCCTCGGCATCTTGAACGGGAATCAGCAATTGCCCTAGGCCGCTCCAGTGGTGGCTTGTTCCGTCCGGCTTGGAAAACGCCAGTGCCCCTTGGGTGTTCAAGCGTAGTCCATGGGCAGCCACCCCTTTGCTGCTCAAATAGGGGTGTTGATCCGCTGGGTTTAGCGTATTCCATATTTCACGCACCTGGTCTGCGGTTTGGGCTTGCCGCCGATTTGTCTCTAACTCTCTTAATGCTTGCTTTTGGGCCGCTTCGGCGGCCAGCCTGGCTTTATCCGCCTCGCTGAGAGTTGTGACCGCGCCCTCATATTTCCAATTGGTTTTCTGACCGGTTTTATAATTCTGGATAAAGCCTGCTGGATGACCGTCCAGGAATCCCGCATAGGCTCCGCTTTTTTGCTGCTGGGTATCCCCTTGCACTTTCACCCGGTACAGTTTGCCATTCATGATGGGGCTGCTATCCATAATCAATCCCGCCGCCTGTAAGGCATTGGCGAAGGCTTCTACCGGCTCTATCTGATCTGATTGATTTTGTTTAGGTTCAACTTGCCAACGACTCAGGGGGTCCAGATCAAGCCCCGAAGGGGCGTACCAACACTTGGCTTGCCGGTCATATTGAGCGCCATGCTTTTTGGCCTCCTCCTTTTCAGAATAGGGCACGGCCAGATAAACCCGTTCCGAGGCCATTGTTTGGGGGATTTTCGGCATGTCTATCGTTCCCCCTCTATTGACCGATTCATCCGGTCGGCCAGCCAATTCATGCGTCTGGCCTTGCTCCTGAGTGAACGCCAGAACAAACCGTTGAATTTTCTCGGCGTCTGACGCTGCCCGGAAAATTTCATAGGGATCTTCTTCCAGGGCTTTGACCCAGGAGCCAATGTAGGCCACATGTTGTGAGGGATCATGCCCAATACTCAAGCGGTCGCCCAGCATGAGGGAACTGATCTCAGCCCGGAGTTCTTCCTTGGCATAGCCATCAGAGCCAAACGGATGAACTAAATCCCGGTTTAATCGGGATTCATGCCCTGTCCAATGGCCCAATTCGTGTAAGGCGGTGGCATAAAAGTTATCTGCCGTTGGGAATTGACCCCGTTCCGGCAATACAATCCGATCCGTTCTGGGTTGATAAAAGGCCCGGTTGCCAGCTTGGAACTGAATATCGGCCTCAGATTGCGACAAAATGCGTTCTGCCTGTTCATGCCGTTCCCAAGCGGGCAAGGCCGAACGGGTTTCAGGTTCTATGCCGCTCATTTGCGAAGCATTAAAAACGGTGGCGTTAAAGCAGCGAGGCACTTGCAGACGAACGGTTGCCAAAACAGGCTTGCCGTCCGGGTCTTTGAGTGGCTTCCCCTCCGCGTCGGTGGCGGGCACTTGTTTATCCCATTGCCAATACTGGATGGTTGTGCCTTTTTCGCCTTTGTTAATCCGGGCATCGACTTGACTGGCCTGTTTGAAGGTCATCCATCTGGAATCCTGATAGCCACGGTTGTCCGCTTGGCTCATCAGCCAGAGGGCATTCATGCCCTTGTAATCATTGCCGGTGGTGGGATTATAGGGCATGCTGCGCTGGCCGGGTTCCCAGGGTTTGATCCAGGGAGCGGTGCCGGTTTTAAGCTGCTCAATGATGCGACTGGCCACCTGATCCACGTATTCATGGTTATTCATGGCGTTCCCCTTGGGTTTGAATGCTATCAAAGCTCGATTCCCAGGCATCTTCTGAGGAAAGAGCATCCTCAACAAAGGCTCCCATGGTTTCAGCCGTTTCCAAATCTACTTCCACCATCACCCCAGGCTGGCCCCAATCCTCCAGGCTTTGGCTAATTACGGGCAATTGCTCCGGTTCTCTCAGATCCAGTTCTTTTTCTCGTCGGCTGTCCGTCATGAAAATTGGCTCCTTTGCTGCGTTGTTTTGACCTGCGGGCCTGTTATTGCTCGGTTCCTTGGCCTGATGTCCAGATGGAATACACGGTTGAATCCGCCGTATAAATATCCGGTGGCCCTTTTAGGGGATCAACCGGAAGGGACGGCTTTTCGGATTTGGGTGTTGCCGTGGCTAGAAAACGCGCTGGCCATTGTTGGATTGAGGCCCGCACGGTTACTTGCAGCCCTTTTTTGCCATAGTATTTGGCCACATACCCGTTGTGAAAGCCCCGCTCGTAATTGCCGGTATTGTAGGCAGACAAAGCGGCGCGCAGAGCATCTTGTCCGTGTCCATACCGTTTGACCGCGCCCGCATAGCCTCGGCTCAAAATACGGCTTCCTGCGGCCAGGTTGTGGCAAGGCTCCAAGACTTGCTCCAACGTAAGCCCCAAGCCTTTGAGATTCTGGCTATTGATTTGCATCAGGCCCAAATCCACGCTGTAGCCTAAGCCGATATAGTAACGTGCCAATTGAGCGGCTTCAGTGGCGTTTTGGGGCCGGGGACGCTTTGCAATAGGGCCATTAATACCCAGCGCATAGGGATTGCCGCCCGATTCTACCCGGATAATGGCGGCAATGGTTTCAGGGGCCACGGTAGGGGCGCAGTGGTGCATCAGTTCAAGAGAAGGCAGCATAGCGCG
>LAPX01000001.1 GCA_001858525.1 Vampirovibrio chlorellavorus
AACAATACTGGTACTTGGGATTAGCTTGGCTCGAACTTAAAAAACTTACGGGATAAGCTCTACTTATGAATTCTTATACAATTACTACGATCATGTACTAGTGTTCAACAATGAAATAGATTTTCTTTTCGAGGACTCTGATTTTGGCGATTCTGGGATTAGGAGTAAACCTTCCCCTTGTGACTGGAGTTTTAGATTTTATTTACTTAAAAAAGAATTTAACCCATTTGAGTTCAGAAGCTATTTACGTTTTTTAAACTTGCTTTCTGCAGAAGTACAAGAAAAGCGTTATTACAATTTCTACAAAATAAAAGACAGGGAAGAATAGTTTTCTGTTTGTCAAAAAGTGGCGGAAGTGACAGGAGTCGAACCTGCAACCCCTTGCGGGGCGACCGCTTTCGAGGCGGCTCCCTAACCATTCGGATCACTTCCAAGTTAAGGAAACATATTCAATTGAAGCAAAGGGGCCAACAGGACTGGTCCAACAGAGATAGAGCAACACGAACTGATACGGGTCGATCGAACTGTTAAAAGCCAAACACTGCCTGTTATTTGCCTTCTTTGTTGGCCATTATACAAAAAATCGGGCCTATGGCAAAAGGAAAGATTCCCGCAGCACGCCCCATGTCATCTTAATCCAGCAGTTCAATCTCGCAGGAGTCAAACAGGCTGTAAATGCGGGCACTCAATTCATCATTATCCAGATCTTTGCTTTCCAGATTCAGGGCCTGAGCGGTTTTAAAACAGTGGGCAGCCTCCAGTCGGTTGCCCAGAAAGCTGTAGGCCCGCCCTAAATTGTAGTAAGCCAAGGCATAATTGGCATCCAGGGCAATGGCCTGCTGAAAATAACCAATGGCTTTTTCCACATCTCCCAGCAGGTCCAGATGAATAACCCCCAGGTTGTTGATGGGGATTTCGTAGGTGTCATCCAGTGCAATGGCTTGCTTATAGTAGGCGATGGCTTGCTCAATATCGTTGGCCATCCAGCGCAGGTAGCCCAGGTTGGAATACAGCTTGGGCATTCGTGGGCTGGCTTTAACGGCCTTCAGGTAAACAGCCTCAGCATTGGCAAAGTCATCCTTCTGAAAGTACAACAGGCCCATTTGAATGTAGTTCTCCACATCCTCCGGATTCAAAACGCTGGCCATATCATAATAGGCAATGGCCGCTTGTGGATTTTGCAGGTAGTCCGCGTGAATATTGGCCAGACTTTGCGCCACCATGGCTTTCCAGCGATTATCCTTGCCCAGTTGCAAGGCCGTGGCATAGTGACTCACGGCCTGGGTGAAGTCGTTCATATAGTAATAGGCGTTGCCCAGATGACAGTGCGCGTCCGCCTGATTGGGCGTGATTTGAACGATGGTTTCATAGACTTCGGCCATTTGCGGGTAACTTTCCTGCTCTTCCAGCAGCCGGGCCAGATGGTAATAGCCGGTCAGGTAATCCGGATGACGCTCGATGGCCTTTTCAAACCAGTAACGAGCCTCCTCATGGTGACCCATGTCCCGGTACAGCTCACCAATAATAACCGTCACACTGGGAAGCCCCGGAAATTGCTGATGGATTTTCAGATACTGGGCTAGGGCTTGCTCATTGTGATTGAATTCTTCCAGAAACCAGGCCTGAATCAGTTGCGGGAGAAGCAGCAACCCGTGCCCGAAGCCCATGCGCTCTTTAGAGAAGGGGGCACTGATCAGGGCGGCCAACAAGGACTGAAGCCCCAGTAGTCCTTTCCACAGGGATTTCGGATTTTTCCAGTTGCCCAGGACATAGTCCCGTTCCAGTTTAAACAGGTACAAACGGGCCAAAACTTGCTGGAAAGGGACAGTCAGGATAGAGGCATACAAAAAGTGTTTGGCGGCATCATAATCGTCTCGATGGAAAGCAACAATGCCCAGCACGAGATAAGTCTTGCTCAATCCCTCCTTGGGAAGCCTTGTCCCGGACTGATGAAGGCTAAGGGCACGCTTGGCGGTCTGCTCCGCCTTACTGAACAGACCTTGCCGGAGCAGGGTCTGGGCCATTTTTGCCACAACGTCTACAGCGTCTGGCGATTGTTCCAGCGCCCGTGCGTATTCGTTCAGGGCTTGGGAAAGCTGATTTTCTCCAATCGTGGGGTTGAAATGATTCAAATAATGAACGTCGCCAGCCGTTGTGTTTTGGCGAGCCACGACTTCACATGCAGAGTGCATGCTAGGTTCTGTCTCAGGCGTTTTTTGGATCATCGTATGCATCCCTTCACACCGCTTTGAATGGGGTATCGGCCAGAAGCGCGCGGAACTTTGGGAATTTGGGGTAAAGCGTTACATATTTTTACGCTGGGGGATGGCCAACCGCATTCTGGGGGCGCTTTGACATGCCGCAAGCGGCTTGTTTCGATTGGCTTTTACGTAATCCTGCAAGTGAACGGTGAAAGTCTCAAGCGGGGCACTTTATAATCAGGATCATGCAACGAACTGTTTTAATTTGGCTGGTAATGGGCTTGCTTCTTGTTTCGGAAGCCCTGACCTTGTTGTCTGCAAATGCCAATAACATGCTCAGCGGCGGCCTGACAGGCTCCGTAAGTCGGAGTGCTCCTTCTGGTTTGTCGTCCGGTCAATTGCCGTCCGGTCGATTGCCATCCGGGGGCGGCGATTTACAGGTGGCCAGCGCCGATTTTTACTACCGCCTGGATGAAAAAGCCTCGTTCATCGCCCTGAAAAATCAGTGGCAATCAGAACACCGGGGAGAGTTGAGTCCAGATCAGGCTGAGCTATTTGCCGATCAGGCCTATGACAAAGCCGGGGTCGAAGAGGTGTTGACGCAATGGCGTTATCATGGGGGGCCAAACCCCTGGGTGTTCTCAGTAAAGGCCCATTTATTTAACGAGGGTAAAAAGGCGTATTTAAATGTGCCTGTGCAAGTCATTGTTCGGGCCAAGATGGGAGACTTGCGGGTCAATCCCGCCATCCAAATGACCGACTGGACGTATTTGCAACAGTCCGCCCACTGGGTAACGATTTCTGGCCCAAAAGCCATAACCGTTTCCGCCATAGCCCCCGGTGAAGACCAGTTATTGCCCTTGGGACGAATCAATCTTCTGTCCTTACTATCCAAACATCCCAATCAGTGGCCGGTTGAGCTGGAATTGCATCTCCAATCGCCCCGGTTTGCTCCGGTGACCCAACGAATTTCGCTGAAACCGGATCATTTTGTGACGCCCCATTGGTATTAAATGAGGTGAATACTTCTTTATAACACCCGTTGCTTCATCAAGCTCATCTGGGCCAGACCCCTGTCTTTTTTGCTATGATAAACACCTGTGTGTTTGTCCTCCAGAGAGAAGGGTGTCCATGTTCATCAGACCCGATCAGCGCTCCGCCAATCAGCTTCGGCCCATTCGTATCGTTCGTAACTTTACCAAGCACGCCCACGGGTCGATATTGGTCTGTTTTGGGGATACCCAGGTCATTGTGACGGCCACCGTGGAAGAGCGAGTGCCTCGCCATATTCATATCCTGAAGGAAGAGAACACCGGCTGGTTGACGGCTGAGTATTCCATGTTGCCCGGCGCTACCAACCAGCGCACCCAGCGGGAACGGCAAAAAGTTTCCGGACGCACCGCCGAAATTCAACGCCTGATTGGGCGTACCTTACGGGCCAGTGTGGATTTGACCAAAGTCGGTTCCCGAACCATTACCATTGATGCCGATGTCATTCAGGCCGATGGTGGAACCCGGGTGGCTGCCATTACCGGCGGTTATGTGGCCCTGGTGGATTGCCTGAACAAACTGGTGGCCGATGGCATGCTAGCGGCACTGCCCCCCTTGAACCCGGTGGCCGCCGTGAGTGTGGGCTTGGTGGAAGGCCTGGAAATTCTGGATTTAAACTACGATGAAGATTCCACGGCGGAAGTGGACGCCAACGTGGTCATGAACGCCGAAGGGCAATTGATTGAGCTGCAACTCAGTAGCGAGCGCTCTCCCCTCAGTCGGGCCCAGTTAAACCGGTTGGTGGATCTGGCCGATGAAGGCATTCAGCAACTCTTTGCTGAGCAGCAAAGCGCACTGGCTCAGACATTAAGCATTACGCTTCCGGTGGAAGCCCTTTAATTATCGCGAAAACTAGAAAGACTGTGACCCTATGACTGGCACCCAGCAGAAATCCCGTCGAGAACTGATTCAACGTCCCAAAGGCACCCAAGACCTTTTTGGACCCGAGGTAGAACGCTGGGAATCTGTGGAATCCGCTTGCCGCCTACACTTCCAGAATGCGGGCTATCAAGAGGTTCGCACCCCGGCGTTTGAGCACACCGAGCTGTTTGAGCGTGGCGTAGGCGAGGGCACAGACATCGTCAATAAGGAAATGTACACCTTCGAGAAAAGTGAGCGTCGCCTGTCGCTGCGCCCAGAAGGGACCGCCGGGGTGGTGCGGGCCTTTATCGAGCAAGGTATGGCCCGTTGGCCCAAGCCGGTCAAGTTGTACTACATGGGGCCCATGTTCCGTTACGAGCGCCCTCAGGCCGGCCGTCAACGTCAGTTTCATCAGGTGGGACTGGAATTGTTCGGGTTGGATACTCCAGCCGCTGATGCTGAAGCTATTTTAATGGCCATGCGTCTGTTTGAACAACTGGGCTTGCCCAATCTGTCCCTGCAAATCAACAATATCGGCACCGCAGAGTGTCGGGAGCGCTTTAAAACGGGTTTCAAAACCTTGCTGGAGCCGCTGTTGTCCCAATTGTGCCCGGATTGCCAGACCCGGTATGTCAGCAATCCCTTGCGCATGCTGGATTGCAAAAATCCCGGTTGCCAGGCCATTTACGCTCAACCAGATCTGCAAGCCTTCTTACAGACCGACTTTACCAGCGAGGAATGCCAAAACCACTTTGCCGAGCTGCTGAAGATTCTGGAGGCCCTGAAAATACCTTACCACCGCAACTTTATGCTGGTGCGGGGTTTGGATTACTACACCAAGACCGTTTTTGAGATTACCTCCACCAATCTGGGCGCCCAGAATGCCGTGTGCGGAGGGGGGCGCTACAACACACTGGTGGAAGATCTGGGTGGGGCAGAAACCCCGGCCATAGGCTGGGCCCTGGGTATGGAACGACTGATGGCTCTGGTGGGCGAATTGCCCGTAAAGCCGATGGATTACTACATTGTGACCGATCAGCACGCGGCGGCCTTTGATCTGGCCGAACAACTGCGGGCGCAGGACTACAAAGTGGAAGTGGATCTGTCTGGCAAGGGCTTTGGCAAGCAGTTAGAGCGGGCCGCCAAACTGAATGCCCGTCAAGCCCTGATCCTGGGATCGACTGAAGTGCAAAGCGGCGAAGTCCAGCTAAAAACGCTGGCCACCAAGGAACAGCGAGTGGTGCCTTACGCCCTGTTGCTGCAAGGCATTCCAGAATAATTCTGCAAACCGTTCACTCAGGGAGTAGTTTTTAGCGTTTTGATCAGACAGGCCATTTCAATGACTCTCAAGCCTCTGGTCTGAAAAGGCGTGCAGCGCTTGGGCGCTTGAAGCAGCAGATACTTTTGCGGGTTCGATTGCTTCAAAGACTCAAAGAACTGGGTATCGAAGGCATAATAATACCGCTTGGGCAGCACACTCAAACGGGGTTCCTTAAAGTCGATGGTTTGGACCACAAAGTAATTGATGTGATTCTGTCGAACAAAGTCGCTCAAGGATTGAGCGTCAACGGCATAGTAGGCCGTGAGGAAAGACTTCAGGCGGTCTTTGATGACCTTGAAATACCCCTGATGAAAGGGGATGTAGGCCTCGTTGCTGATAAACACACTGCGATAGGCGTACAGGGGAATATTGCTGGCCAGACCGGGAGAAGCCGCGATCATGCTATGGGCCGGGGTTGTTTCTAAAAAACTGTACAGGTGGCGCTCACTCTCCTTGGGGTTCATCAGGTCGGCCCGCCAAAAAAGGCTGGTGATCAGTAGCCCCAGAGCGGCCAAACCCAGGTAAGCCCAGCGCTTGGTAGTGCTGTAGCGTTGCTGCAACTGGTAAATCATGGCCCCAATCATAAAGGTAGGAATCAGGGGCAGGGTGTACTGGAAGTAGCGCTCCGGCACGTAAAAATAAAACAGGAAAACCCAAGCGATAACGTACAAAATGGAGGAGCTGATCAGCAAGCGCCAGACCTGAGCAGGAATGAGCAGGGGCCCCCAGTGTTGTTTGGCATAGCGGTTGTACAACAGCAGCGCCAGTCCAAAACCCGCTGTAGGAATGAGAATATACAGATTGGGCGTGCGTTCCAGTATTTGCCCCAACCATCGCAGTGGCTCCATCCAGCTTTCTTCCCAGCCTTCTGAAAAATTACCCCAGGGAAACAGAACCACCCGCCCCCCGCTGGCAAAATCGGGCAGGCCGGCAATGGATTGATTGGAATTCAAAGGGCCGAACAGCGGCTGGGTTTCGGCACTGTTGGCTGAGCGCCATAGCAGAAGACCCAGACTTCCTGAAAAGCTGCCCAACAGGCAAATCAGCCGTTGGTTGCGCATCCCATCCTGATTGGCCAGATAGACCGTTTCAATCAACAGTAAAATAAAGCCCAAAAAGAAGGCCGGTGGGTAAATAATGGCGCTGAGGACCAACCCCAGCCCCAGCCAATACCAGTTTTTCAGGTGCAATTGCCAGAGGGTCCAGAACAGCAAAGGGTAAATAAACGATCGGGACAGTCCACCGGCCATATTTTTAAAGATCCACAGGGCGCAGTTGAAGCAAAAACAAACCCAGAAGGCGTACAAGGCATTTTGGTATCGTCTGGCGTACTGAAACAACAGAAAAGTGGTGAGCACAGCCATGCCGAACGGTAAAACCTGAGAGAGTTGCACAGGGGTCAGCCATTGCCCACCCACGAGGTATAGGAGCCACAACACCGGGGAAATGAACAGGGGTTGTGTGAAATAATGGGCAATGTAATCCTGACTGAAAGCGGCGGGGTTGGCAATGCGGGCCATCCAGTAGATTTGGTTGCGTACATCGTCGTTCAGGGCCGCCGGGTCACTGAGAACCCGATGTTCCACCCACAGGGTCAAAAGCAGCGCAAAGCCCAGAGCCAAGCTCAATAGGGGCCAATCAGGCCGGGAATTGGGTTTGTGGGGTTCTTTCTCACACATGGAATCGGATCGAGGCCCCTGGCTGAAGAATAACGAGTGACTGCCTATGGGAAATAGGAGGGGCTGATGCGCTGATGTCGCACACCCTCGCTCAGTAACAGAGTACACCAAATATGCGCGTCTGACTGGTCAAAAATCGATCTCAAAGTCAGGACCTGCTGCGGGTCCCCCATCCAAGCAGGCATTAAAAATTTTGTTTTGATTTTATGTAATTACTATCATCCCAGGCTGAACGTTCGAGTGTCTTCCGTGAATCCATCACCCGTCACCGCATCTTCATTACAGACCGGAACCCCGATCTCGATCCTCCCTGCGGGCGGGAAGCGTCTGGCTGCTGCTATGGAGCTTAAATCATCGGCACTGTCCATCGACATACCTGCTGTGGCTGCCCTTGACGCCTCTTCTACGCCCGGAAAAGCGGGACATTGTTTCAGCCAAAACCTGCCCAACTGGATTCGCAAGACCTCCATTGGCGGTTTACTGTCCCTGCGCTATGCCGTGGATTGGATGAAAATGCTGGGGGGCCTGTGCTTATGGTCCTTGATTTTTGTGCCGCTGCCCAAAGCCTTATCCACCCGAATTGAGAAAATCTCGGCGCACCGTTTTCTAACCGGACCCAAGGAAAAACCGGATTTAAAATTCCTGAAAGACACCTCCCTGAGGGCCCTGGTTCAGGAACGTTACATCGATATGAAACAGGTACTGGAAGAGAACCGGGAAAGTCTGGCAAAAGCCGGACTGAAACTAGACGAAGCCCTGGATAAGTTGAAAATTCACGCCTGGCATATTCCTGCACCGCCGGGACGCCCCACCGTGGTTTTGCATCATGGGCGGGGGAGTAACCTGATGCACCTGGAGCATGTGATGCAGGTTTTCCGGCAAAAAAAGCTGGGCATGCTGCTGTATGATTACCCGGGTTTTGGCCGCAGTGGTGGCATTGCCACCCCCGATGCCTTGAATAAATCAGGGGTGGCTGTCAGTCTTTACGCCAAAAGCAGCCGAGGCTTGGACATTCCCCTCTCTCAGCAAATTCATGTGGGCAATTCGCTGGGCAGCATGGTGGGTGCCCATACTGCGCATGTGCTGGAACAAATGGATGACAACCCCATGAAGGCCCTGGTTTTGGTCAATCCGCTGCCTTCGTTCAAGCAGGTCTTTGTTCATATGCGAGATCGGTTCAAGCTCGGTTGGCTGCTGAATGAGAATCGCATTCAGGTGGATATGGATGGAGCCACGCCCCTAAGACACTTGACCCGAACCCCGGTACACTTTGTACGGGGTCGAAATGACAAGTACATTCCTTTGCGTCAGGTTCAGCAGATGTTTGAAGGGGTGGGTTCATTGACCTCAAGCGAGTTTTACAAGAATTCCGCTCAAAAGACCTTGAACGTGTGGGAAGATACCCGTCATCGCTTAGGGGAGCGAGACTACCAACACCTCGCCCAGAGTGTGGAAGAAGTGGCCGTCGGAACTCCTCGCGGGGCTGATAATTGCTGAAAGCGGGAGCCCCCGCAAAAGCTAATGGCGAGAGCCGCCAGTTAGTTTTTGGCCTGCTTCAGCAAGGCCCTAGCCTGACTTTGCCGGGGATCGCTGGCATCGGGAATGAGTTGGATGAGTTTCTTGAGTACAATTTGAGCCCGTTGCGGCGCTTTGGCTTCTGTGTAGAGGGTTCCCAGGCTGAGTAAGAGGTCTGCGTCATTCTCAGCGATGCTCTCTACAGCCTGATAGAGTGACAATGCCTCTGCCGTTCGTTTTTGCTGTTGCAGCAAGCGGCCATAGTACAACATGGCATCGCTTTGCAGGGCAGCTTTGTAATAGTGGGCCGCTGCCAAGGGAACAACCTGCTTTTCAGCCAGATAGCCCATTAACTTGAGGTACCGGGCGTCGTCCGGAGCAATGCCCAATGCCTGATTCAACTCTCGGGTGCAGGCTGCCCAGTTTTCCTGCTTCATGTGCATCAAGGCCAGTCGGTAGTGATATTCCGGATGGTGAGGATCCAGTCCCAAGGCCTGCGTATAAGCCGATTTGGCCGCATCCCAATGTTTGCCTTCCTCCAAAACCCGCCCCTCCAGATACCAAAGCCAGGCATTGTCTGGAAACTGTTTCAGGGCATCCTTGAGCAGAGTCGAGGCGGTCTCAAGCTGATCCTGATCCAGGGCCAATTCAACGAGTTGTTGAGAAACCAGCAGGCTGGGACTATGGGCCATCAAGGTTTCCAGCAGGCGTTGGGCCTCCTGTTTGCGACTGCTGTCTGTCTCGGATGGGGAAGTTTGATTGGCAGGCGACAGATAGGTCAAGGCCAGCAGGTAATTGGCCTGCGGATGATTGGGCTCACGAGCCAGCAAACCCCGCAGACTCAGTTCGGCATTGTCCAGCCGTCCGTTTCGCAAGTCCTCTGCCGCCCGTTGCAGGGCGGGTTCCAGCAAAGCGGTATATTCATTGCTCAGCACAGAAGGAACCGCGAATGGCTTGCTGGATTGGCTGGCAACACTGGGCTGAGTCGGGAGTTCATAACCGGCTGGGGTCTTCTGTAAACGCAAGGCCGATTTCTCCTGTGCCTCGGGCTCGGGGGATGTGGGCTGGATGGGGGCTACGCCAGAGGTGGCGGATTCGCTCTGACTGAGGAAGTTCAAGGCCTCTAAATCGTGTCCGGGGCTTGCAGGGGTGAGAGACTGTGAGGGGCGGGGTTCTTGCTGAATAGGCAGCCAGTCCATTTCCAGCGCCTTGGGGGCAATGGAGGCCACCCGAACAGGGACGGAAACTCGCTTGGCTGCGGAAACAGCCTTCACAGGAGATACCGGGGAGGAGGCCACCGGACGTGTTTTTGAGTCCTCCACTGCTTTGGACTTAACGACTGCGGAAGCTGTTGACCTGACGGGGATGGGGGAAGCCTCTGCTTCAGTCCGCTTGTCCGATACTTTCTGTGGCTGAATGGGTTTTTCGGGCTGCTTTGGCGCTTCAGTCGGTGCGGATTTGGCCACCAAGTCTACCGCTTTCGTTTTGGCAGGGCTCAGGACAAGCGGCTTAATTGGGTGGCTGGTAGCGGATTCGGGTTTGACCGGCTGCTTTACGGGGGTAGCTTCGCCGGCCAGGGTTTTGGCAACGAATTTGGCCTGACTATGAGGCGGGCGCTGGCGGTTGCCCACTAAGGTAATGACAATTTTGTGGGGCGTGTTGCTGAGAATCTGCGGCTGCAGCTTCTGCCAGCTGGTCAGATTAAGCTGAAATCCCGTGTCATCCCCGGACAGTAAGGTGGATTCAATGGCTGGAATGCGGGTTTGAATCTGCTCGGCCAGCGGCAGTTCGCTGGGGCCATTTAATTTTGCCGCTCGGGAACCAATGGTAATCTGGTAGTTCCCTTGGGGGAGCGGACGCACCAGCAATTGCGGATCAAACCCGGCACCATTGACCGTAAAAATAAGATCTCCATTGGGGGCCAGCTGAATGCTGGTAATCTGGTTTGGGGCCTCGGACCAAGCACTGCACAAAACAGCCCATCCAAGACTGGACAGCAACCAGACCGCAATTATTTTTGGGGTTTGTTTCATCAACCCACCCACTCACTGCCCTCAGGTTAGGCTTTTAACTTCTGCATGTAAGCCCGAATGGTCTCCGCATTGCGGGCATTGGGGGAAAGTTGCAAGTATTTTTCCAGATGGATCACCGCTTTGGGGTTATCTCCCAGCTTGGAGAAAATCAGACCCAGGTTGTAGTGAGCCTCTGCAAAACCGGGGCGGAGCTGAATGGCTTCCAGATACTTGTTGCGAGCCTCTTCCAGCTTATTTTCCGCATTGTACAGGTTGCCCAAATTAAACAGGATCTCGCTGTCCTTGGGGTTAATGCTCAAGGCCAGCTTGAAAATGGATTCTGCTTCGCTGGTGTTCCCTAGTTTTTTGAGTGAGGTGGCGTAGTTATTCAGTACACTGACCGGAATTGCACGGGTGAAAGCCTGATTGGCCGCATCGGGCTGGTCATTCAGCAGGTAGATTTTCCCCAATTGGTTGTAGGCATCCCGATCGCCCGGATTGCGCTGAATGTAGCGGCGCAGCATGTCAATGGCCTCAGCGTATTGATGATCTTCAGCGAGAGCAATGCTGTAATCCACGGCGTATTTGCTGTTATCCTGATCCAGTAGCATGGCCTTCTTCAGATTATCCAGGGCCACACTCGTCTTCTTCTCGCTCAGAGCCGTTTTTCCGGCCTGATAAGTCTGTTCCGCCTCGGCATTGGTCGGACCAGACTTGCGACTGCTGGCACTGCTGTTATTCAAACTTTCCCGCAGACTGCTGTTTTCCTGCTTGAGGCTGGCCACTTGCTGCGTCAGGCTTTGAATTTGCTTCTGTTGGGCTGGGTTTGATCCCGCTTTGGCCGAACTGGCTGGCGTGGAGGTTTTACTGTTTGCCACCTTCAAGGCCTGTTTGGCTTGCAAGGCTTCCTGACTGGCTTTTTCATACTGAGCTTTCAGGCTGGATAAATCCGATTGCAGACTGGCCACTTGCGTTTGCAGTTGTGCGTTTTTTTCCTGCTGGGCGCTGGATTGGCTTTGGCTTGCTTTCAGGGTGTCCAGTTCACTCTGCAGAGACTGTTTGTCTTGCGTCAATTGAGCGATGAGCTGTTTATCCGCACTGTTGCCCTTGCTGGCCGATTTACTTTTGCGCAATGACTCCAGTTCGCTCTGCATGGCCTGTTTGTCTTGCATTAGTTGAGCAATAACTTGTTTATCCGCACTGTTACCCTTACTGGCAGCGGCACTTCTGCGCAGGGCGTCCAGTTCACCCTGCATGGCCTGTTTGTCTTGCATCAGTTGAGCAATAACTTGTTTATCCGCACTGTTGCCCTTACTGGCAGCGGTACTTTTGCGCAGGGCGTCCAGTTCACCCTGCATGGCCTGTTTGTCTTGCATCAGTTGAGCAATAACTTGTTTATCCGCACTGTTGCCCTTACTGGCAGCGGTACTTTTGCGCAGGGCGTCCAACTCCGCTTGCAGCGTAGCGATCTGCTCTTTGGAAGAGGCGTTCAGTCCGCTTTTAACGTCATTGATCTGGTTTCGCAAGAAGGCGATTTCTTTATTTTGCTGGTTGATGGTCTGAATCGATTCTCCCAGCGAGCTTTGGGCCGTGGTCAACTGACTTCTCAGTGCCGCCAAATCCGCTTCTTTAATGGCAGGGGCCTTGGAGGACGCGGTTTTGCTTTGGCTGAGTTCCGCTTTTAAGCGGTTATTTTCGCTCAGCAAGCTTTGATAGCTTTGACTGAGGCGATCCACTTCCGCTTTGTAGGTCTGGGCGCCGCTAACTTGACTACTTTGAGCACTTAATTTGCTTTTAATCCCCTGATTTTCTGTGACCAGCAAATCATACCGGCGGTTGATCTCAGCCAAACTCTGCTTCATGGCCAACACACTGGTCTCGTTAGTGGCACTTAAAGCCGCCGTTAATCGACTATTCAGCGATTGGTTCTCGCTTTTCAACCGGTTAATTTCAGAATCTTTGGCATACAAGGCCGGATCGGGCCGCTGTTTTTCCACAGACATTGAAGTCAGACGGGTTTGTAGCATGTTATTTTCAGCTCTCAACCGATCCAGTTCATTTTTCAACCGGCTTTGTTCTTCCCGGCTGTTTTGCTGTTGGCTTTGCCGGGCGCTGTCATTCTGCTCCACCGTTGAAAGCCGGGCCTTGAGGTACTGATTTTCCTGGGACAACAGATCATACTTCTGGTTCATGATGGCCAGGGTGCGGCGCAAATCAATATCGGCATATTGGGTTGGGGAAGGTTGCTGCGGAGGGTCTACCCGGTTTTGGGTGAGCGCTGGGCCATAAGTGCTGCGCCCGGTCCAGTTGGCGGATTCGTTGAATTCCAGTTCAATTTGAGCGCCTTGATTGCGGACCAGGCGAATTGTGCCAGGGTCTCCTTCAATATCAAATAAAATACGCACAATGGGGCGACCGTTTCCGGCGTACTGGTTGACTGTCACATTTTTCAGGGCGGGCAATTGCCGCGACAGGTTATGCAGCAGCTGCACGTCTCGGGGCAGTTCCGTTCCGATTTCGGCATTGTCCACGTCAATGATAATGCGTTTGTGCCCGGCGATATTGAGGGTATTCACGGTGGCTTTAACGTTTCCAGCAGCGTTGATTTGAAAATGTCGGTTGGCCGCATCATAGCGAATGTCCTGAATTCTGCCATCGGCAGCCCATACCGGGGTGGCCAAACAGAGCAAGGCATAGCCGGTAACGCTGATCAGGGATAGTTGTCTGGAGAGTGACACCATGCTGCTATTCAACCTCTGCTGATATTCAATCTTATGGAATTCTTAATAAACCAATTTTGAAAAACAATTTGCAACGCCCTAGCTGATACAAAAAAATCAGATTGAACATAAACTTATCACTAAAATGAGTCCTATCATCCTTGGCCGCCCTGCTTTCAACGGAGAATCTGTTGAGGACTGGCTGAGCCGTGACAGACAGGGGTCTTATTTACGTGGGGCGCTGTATTCCCGCTTTATAACCTGATCTAGTATACCATTTTTATCCGTATCGGATGATTTTGCTGGATTTCAATGCAACTCAAATTGAGATCAGGCAATGGGCTTGCAAACTCATTTAATGGGCAGTGGGGCGGATGAATTGAGCGCTGTATCCGTGTGACCGGTTTTGATGATCAGCGAATTACTGACCCCGATTGAGCCTGCCGATGGGCGATTAACCGTTCGTCCATACACGGACATTTGGGTGGAACTGCCGCCATCCAGGTTCATGGCATTAACGGCACCCAGTTTTTTCATCAGGTGAGCCAGTTCATACAGGGTCATCCCCACGGAAACCCCTTTTTGTCGGCCATCCACGGTGACCAAAAGCATTTTCCCTTGGGCAGTCACCCCAACGGCACTCCGGGGCTCCCGACTCCCCAGACTTTTACTGGTAAAGTGCTGGGCTTGCAAGTCGACATAAGGTGTGCCATTTCTGACCAGCCAGGGTCCTCCGCCCACGGCGTGTTTCATACCCGACCAATCGGGGAGTGTGTACACATTGAGGCTAACGGGCGTGTAGGGGTTCATGCTGCTCAAAGCCAGCATTTCCGGAGTGGCGGGACCGGACAACACCATGCCATCTTGCGGAATGGCCAGCGATTCCGTTTGAGAAACTGCGGCCACTCGGTCCTGACGAATCAGGATTTGCAGGCCATTTTGGGGAACGGCTGGAGCCTGTTTGCCCCAACGGGTGGTGTATAAAACAGTTTGATTACTCTGGACCCGAGGTTGATTAATGGTGTGAATGGCCACCCGGCGGCGATCCGGTAACAGCACCTCCCCGCCCAGGCGAACCCGATCCATGACAATCTCGTTGTTGGGGGTAATGGCCATCGCCACCCGATCGTAGAGTGGGCCTGAAATGAGCTCCTGGTTAATAATCAGAATGCCCAAGGGAATGCCTTTGTCCTGTTTGAAAAAAGAGCCGTTAATGCCAGCAACGGCCTGATTACTTGTCACCATGGCCGCCACATTGGCCTTGGAGCCCATGCGGTTTGAAGCCAAAGCGGGGGTAATATTCACAGACGGATTTTGCGGGTCAATTTCCAGCACATTGATGCGAACCGGCCCATTGGGCAGTCGCTCGATCAGTTGGGTGTGCTGAATGCCCGGGGCGATTGCTTTGTTGGGACTGCTGGCCTTGTTCGAATTGCTAAACGCGTCCGAAATATGGGGGATATTCAGGGTTAATTGATTGTGTTGCTGGGTCAGGGTCACCGATCCCACCTTGGCTCGTTTCACAAAAATCTGGATGCGGCCATTGCGGCTTTCAACAAATACGCCCTTGAGGTTGGGCTGATTAAAGTCGCGGTTCAGGGGAAAATCTCCCGAGAGGGCCGTAGCTTTAAAACTAACCGTCATGGGTCTGCCCGGATCATCCTGAATGGAAAGGGCTTCCGGAGAACGGTTGAGTGATAAAACCAGTTGGGTTTGTGTTTTGGATTCTAAAAATTGAAGCTTATGCAGGGTTGCCGCCACGGGAACCGCGGTGGGACGCTGGGCCAACGCCTCTGTGGAGAATGCCTGGAGGCAGAAGAGGGCATTCAATAGCACCAGGCTGCTCAGCAAATAGGAGCGATCAAGACGGAAGGCTTTCAAATTGAGTCCAGTCCTCTTGGTTGCAAGCTTTTAATGGCTTGAAGGTTGTATCAAACGCTGTATCAAACAACGGTTAGCAACAGCGTATCGGTTTACAGGATGGTCAACTTTCATTGGTTTTGCCGCATTCCGTCTGGAAAAGGCCAAACTACAGCAAACAAACAACGGAACCGACAGCGATATTTATCAAACAATCAGGGTCTTGTACTTACAAAAGCATTAACCCGATTGCGGTTTGGATAGTAAATGACCAAAAAAATGGATATAGATGTGCTTCTCACTCTCTATCATAATGCCTGGCAATATTGATTTCAAGTCAACAAAGCCGAAAATCCTTTGGATCTTCGACTTTGTCCGTTTATTTGGTTGAATCACACCCGAGTTTTGGCCGGGGTGCGCAGAAACCGGAGTCGCTTAGCCTTGGGTGGCAGCGCCCATCAAACCGGCTTTGACCTGTTGAACGGCATTTTTTACATCCTGATTGGAGTCTTTAGCCGCCCGGTTTAACAACCCTTTAATCACCGGGTCATTGGGACGATCGATGTAGCCCAATGCGGTCACCGCCGCGGCTTTCACCGCCGGGTTTTCTTTGGGGTTTTTTAAAATGGTGTTAATGGCATCCAGACCGGGTAAGGCAACCGTTTCTACCTGGCTGTTCTGGGCGCGGTTCAGGTTCCCCAGGGCAAACAGGGCTGCCTGACGAATCAGGTTTCCGTCTTCCTGAGCCTGTCCGGGCGGTAATTCGTTGGTGGGGGCCATCGCTTCCCGCTTCAGTAATTCATAAGTTTCACGGTTGCCTTGCTGACGGGCGGCAAACTCCAGAATGGCTCCCAATTTCTGGTTAGCAGACTGGGGAGATGCAATCACCATGTTCAACTCTTCCGGGCGCATGGTCTGATAATCGGGATTACCGGTGGCTTGCCCAGGCTGTTGTGCCATCATCTGCTGCTGCATAGCGGGGTCCATCCCCATGGGTGCTTGAGGCTGTTGCATTTGCTGCATCATCATTTGCTGCTGCAGTGCGGGGTCCATCCCCATGGGCGCTTGAGGCTGCTGCATTTGCTGCATCATCATCTGCTGCTGCATGGCGGGGTCCATCCCCATGGGCGCTTGAGGCTGTTGCATTTGCTGCATCATCATTTGCTGTTGCAGTGCGGGGTCCATCCCCATGGGCGCTTGAGGCTGCTGCATGGCGGGGTCCATCCCCATGGGTGCTTGAGGCTGCTGCATTTGCTGCATCATCATCTGCTGCTGCATGGCGGGGTCCATACCCAAGGGCGCCTGAGGCTGTGGCGGGGCTTGTTTCGCCATTTGCTGCTGCAATTGCTGAATTTGGGCTTGCTGTTGGGCCTGTTGCTGCTGCAATTGTTGTTGGAACTGCTGCTGTTGTTGCTGCAATTGAGCCTGCTGCATCTGTTGCAACTGGTTCAATTGCTCCTGGAACTGCTGGGCTGCCAACGGATTACCTTGGGGGGCAGCGGCAGGTGCTTGCATAGGAGCTTGGGGCATAGCGGGAGCTTGCGTTTGACTGTTAACATAAGCCTGGTTGTTCAGCTGGTTGGCCAGATTCAGGTAATAGTTTCTTGCTTGCTCAGCATCATTTCTGGCGTTCAGGGCATTCAGGTAAAGCTGTTCCAATTGCTCTCTGGGGGGGGACGCCGGGTTTGGCGCAATGGGGCTTGAGTTTCTGCGCTGGAAAGTATCAGCGACAGAATTTGGACTGGGGCTAACGGCACTTGCGGCAGGCGCATTGGCACCGCTGGTGGGGACATCGCCAGCGTAGTTGCTTAAGGGCGCATTGATGTTAAGGACCAGAGCGCCCGAAGTTCGAGACTGGGGTGGCTGGGCCGGAGGAACCGCCTGTTGGGGAAGAATTGTTGATATTGCCATAAAGTAAATGCCCCTTTTAATCGCATTCGCATTTGGAACTAAATTAGTAAGATCGCTCAAGCCAGGGTGTTGCTATTCGCTTTTCCATTGTTAAGCCTTTGTTACAAGAGTCGCTCTTTCACCAAACCGTCTGCTGTTTTTTGAAGCAATGGTCTGATAGTTTCAACGCTTGGTTTTAGGCCCGATGAACACTGCAGACGAGCGGGGGTAAACGAAGACGCCCCTATCCTGTATGGGCATGACATATCATTAAAGTCAGAACATGCCAAGCTTGTTTCCGGTTGGCAGCCTGATTTGCAACTCTTAAAAAAAGCTTAAGACTCTTCGTTGCATGCTGCGGGTGTTGTTATAATAAGCGCCAAATGGTTTTTCATTCAGGCCAGTCATCCAGGCCAAGTTAGCCAGACTGGCTGTATGATACCGACTGAGTCTGCAGTGCCTCTTTAATCAACCGTTGTCCGTGTATAAGGAATTGAGCATGTTTAACAAATCCTCCCGTCAGGAAACCCAGGAAGTAGAATCGCCTGAGTCTATGTCAGGGGCACAGGACAGCGATAAAGCGCAGAATGTCTGCCAACTGGATGAACCTTCAGCCGGTGAGGCCGCTGGATCTTCTGAATTTGCCGCCTTGCAGGAAAAACACCAGCAATTGCAGGACCAGTTCACCCGCCTGGCTGCGGACTTCGACAACTACCGCAAGCGCACCCGCGAAGAACAGGAATCGTTGGCTAAGTATGGCGCCCAAAAAAGCATCCTGGAGCTCCTTCCCGTTTTGGATAATCTGGAGCGGGCCACCGGTAGCCTGAAGGAAGATTCGGATCCCAAGCTGTTGTACAAAAGCTTTAGCATGATGCATCGCCAATTGATGGACGGTTTGGACAACATGGGCGTCAAAAAAATTCCATCAGTAGGTCAGGTGTTTGATCCCTTGCAACATGAAGCGGTCAGCCAGACTGCCAGTGTGGAATTTCCTGAAGACACCATCATTCACGAAGTTCAGAGTGGTTATCAGTTGCACGACAAGATCATTCGTCCGGCCATGGTCATTGTTTCCACTGGCGCTCCGGAAGGGGCGGCTACCGAGGCTTCCCAGTCAGCAACTACCGCTGGGGAGCCTATTCAAAAGCCGGTTAATCCTTTCGCCCAGTCCTAGCAGGCTTTTGGCATGCAGGGGCTGGTCTCCTGTATAATGCCATTGAAGCGACGAGTGACCGGATTTCATGAACGAAATTTTATCCTCGGGCGGTCAGTCTTTTCCTTTTGTCCTGAAGTATTGAAGCATTGAGAAAGTACCATCCATGAGCACAACTCGGCGCGATTACTATGAAATTCTTGGCCTTTCCAAAGGTGCTTCTGCCGATGAAATCAAGAAAGCCTTCCGCAAGAAGGCCAAGGAATGCCATCCGGACACCAACAAGAGTCCCGATGCGGAAGCCCAGTTCAAGGAGTTGGGCGAAGCCTATGACGTGCTTTCCGATGCCAGCAAACGCCAAGTTTACGACAATTACGGGCATGATGGCCTGAAAAGCGGTGGCTATCAGCCACAGTGGGATTTTGCGGAAGGTTTCCCCGACCTGGGTGACATTTTTGCCTCCTTCTTCGGGGGCGGAGCGGGTTATGGTGGGCAACGCCGACGCGGTGGGCCTCAACAGGGCAATGACCTGCGGCTGGATCTGCAACTGGACTTTAACGATGCCGTTTTTGGCACCAAGCAGGAAATTACCTTTACCCACCTGGAAAATTGCGAACCGTGTCAGGGCAGTGGCTCTGCGGCGGGTTCCGGTCCCTCGGTGTGCACCACTTGCGGTGGCCAGGGTCAGGTGCGTCAAACCGCTCAGACCATTATCGGTCACTTTACCCAGATTGTGACCTGCCCCAACTGCCAAGGCAGCGGTTCGATCATTGTTAATCCCTGCTCTCAGTGTAATGGACAAGGTCGTACAGCGGTGGAGACCAAGCGCTCCATCGTCATCCCGCCCGGTGTGGATCAGGGGACCCGTTTGCGGGTGGCTGGCGAAGGGGACGCAGGCCTTAAAGGCGGCCCTCCCGGTGATTTATATGTGGTGTTGCAAATTAAACCCCACGCCGAATTCAAGCGGGATGGGTACCATGTGTATTCCTTGCAAGACGTGCCTTACGCCATTATGGTTTTGGGCGGCGAAGTGGAAGTGACCACGCTGGAAAGCAGTCATACCATCAAAATTCCCGCAGGCACCCAAAACGGCCATATTTTCAACCTGAAAGGGCTGGGCGTCCCCCACTTGAACAACAGCAGCAAGCGGGGCGATCACTATGTTGAGGTGCAAGTGGAAATCCCCACGCAATTGAGTGGCGAAGAGAAAAAGCTACTGCAAAAACTGGGTGAATTACAGCAAGAGCGCAGCAAAAAAGGGCGTGTACACCACTCCGGTTCCATTGTGGGCAAACTCAAAGAAGCCTTTGCCGGGGGCACCTAGTTTTCTGCGGCCATCCGACCAATCCGGTGTGGTTTGAATTGCCGTTATACCAGAATCAAATAACCCGCTCTGAGATTAACTCGGAGCGGGTTATCTGTTTTTAGCTTGTTTTCTAGTCCCCTGGAAGGCGATTAAAATTTTCCGTCCCAGTAGCCGCCCTTACGATTGACCAATCCATCCCAGCCAGACCAAAACCGGAAGGGGGGAAACAAGCCAGCCACGGCGTGGGTAGCCACTTTTGGCCCTTTGTTGTTGTTAACGGCTTGGCCAATACCTGGCCAGACCAGGAAAGACAACACACCAGCCGCTACCGAGCGTCCAGTAATGCTGCCACTTTGCGGGGGATCAGTATTTCCGGCCAAAGAGGCAGGCATTGCGCCAACCAGAATGCAGGACATTGCCACGGTCACTAGACCTGTTTTAAGCAGGTTATTCATATAATTTACTCCTCAAACGGTACTAATTGAGTTGGTGATAGAACAGACGTTTTCCCCAACTTACACTCTAACAGACTCTAACACGTTCATTATGATGGGCTATAATCCTTTAAAGATCAATGTCTTGCCCTTTTCTGAATGATTGGGTTTATTCAACGGGCAGGTTGAACGATCCGCCAAAATCAATGGTCACTGTATCGCCGGGCTTGATGACCACACTATCGCCTTTTCCAACCACAGCCACAGCAGCTTTCCCGGTGGTAACTGCGGTTCCAGCCAATGCACCACCAACGACCCCTGCAGGAACGGTAATAATGGTACCCAGACCACCGGCAATTTGCTTGCCTGCGTTCATGCTTTGGGTTGCGATGTCCTCAAAGGTCTGTTTCCCGGTTTCCACCCCTTTTTGCACTTTTTTGCCGATGCCCGGGTCGGTGTATAAGGCCCCTTGCTTGTTCACCATGGTATTTTCGGTGGACAGGTTCAGGGTCAGTGGCAATAGCTCCCCCGAGGGCACCACCACATGGTCAAAACTCAAGAATATGGCACCGCCCCGGCTGAAGAAAGATGGCCGTTTGACCTCCTGAATGCGTCCTCGCACCGTGGTACCGGCAGGTAGTACTACCCGCCGGGTGGCTTGATCGCCCTTTACGGTGAAGTCCTGGGTCAGATAAGCATTAAAAGGATCGCCCACATTGTTGACCCGGGAATCCATGGTGGTGTTGAAGGCAACGGTCAACATGGTGCCCGCTGGAATTTTCTGGCTGCCGCTTTCAATTTTTAAAACAGAAGAGGAGGAAGGAGCCAGTGCCGGAGGGGGGGCTGTGATTTGAGCCACGGCAGGCACACCACCCAAAAGTAACGCCGAAAGGCAGAAGGGAACCGCTTTGGCGGTAAGATTAACGGGCAAGGCAACACGATTGTTTTTGAATGTTTTTACAGTCAACATAAATACGTCCCTCTGCTTGTGCGCTGGGCAGGCTCTAACTCGATAGGGTTCATTATAGCCGAAGCCTTTCTGGTTGACGAAGCGCTTTTTTATGGCAAGATTGGCTTATTGTCCTCATTCTCAACCTCTTTTGTAAAAAGCAGTTCCAATGAGGTGTAGACGCCTTCTTTTGGCGTCCTGCAAGGTTTTACATTTTTATCTAATCCCCAAGCGTTTAACAGGAGACATTCATGGTCCAGGTTATGCATAAAACCGCTGAAAAAACCTCCACGGGCGTTATCACCCAGGTAATCGGCCCCGTTGTGGACGTTCAGTTCCCCGCCGGTGAACTGCCAGAAATCTACAACGCCTTGAGAATTGAAGACAAGGATGCCAATGGCAATCCCGTGGTTCTGGTCACCGAAGTGCAGCAGTTGCTGGGCGACAATCGGGTGCGTTCCGTAGCCATGGACAGCAGTGAAGGCCTGATGCGCGGCATGAAAGTCATCAACACTGGCGCGCCCATCAGCGTCCCGGTCGGTGATGCCACGTTGGGTCGTATTCTGAACGTTTTGGGTCAGCCCGTGGATGAGGCCGGTCCGGTAGAAGCAGCCGTCAATTGGCCCATTCACCGTCAGGCACCTACCTTGACCCAACGGACCACTGAAGTTGAGATTTTTGAAACCGGGATTAAAGTCGTTGACTTGCTGGCCCCCTACTCCAAGGGTGGTAAAGTTGGCTTGTTCGGCGGTGCCGGTGTTGGTAAAACCGTTATCATCCAGGAGCTGATTAACAACATCGCCCAACAACACGGTGGTGTGTCTGTATTCGGCGGTGTGGGCGAACGGACCCGTGAAGGCAATGACCTTTACCACGAATTTAAGGAAGCTGGCGTACTGAGCAAAGTAGCTCTGGTTTACGGTCAGATGAACGAACCACCGGGAGCCCGTCTCCGGGTAGCCTTGTCCGCGTTGACTGTGGCCGAATACTTCCGGGATGTAGCTAAACAAGACGTATTGTTGTTTGTGGATAACATCTTCCGCTTCACCCAGGCCGGTTCCGAAGTATCCGCTTTGTTGGGCCGGATGCCCAGCGCCGTAGGATACCAGCCCACCCTGGCCACCGAGATGGGTGAACTGCAAGAGCGGATCACGTCCACCAAGGACGGTTCTATTACCTCCATTCAGGCCGTTTACGTACCTGCCGATGACTTGACCGACCCCGCTCCGGCCACCACCTTTGGTCACTTGGATGCTACCACTGTACTGTCCCGTCAAATCGCCGAGTTGGGGATTTACCCTGCCGTTGACCCGCTGGCCTCCACCAGCCGCGCCCTGGATCCGCTGATTGTGGGTGAAGAGCACTACAAAGTGGCCCGTGGCGTTCAGGCCACCCTGCAGCGTTACAAGGAATTGCAAGACATTATTGCTATTCTGGGTATGGATGAACTGTCTGATGATGACAAGTTGACCGTATCTCGCGCCCGTAAAATTCAGCGCTTCCTGAGCCAGCCCTTCTTCGTGGCTGAAGTGTTTACCGGTAGCCCCGGCAAATACGTTAAGCTGGAAGATACCATTCGTGGTTTCAAGGAACTGCTAGACGGCCAGCACGATGATTTGCCTGAGCAAGCCTTCTACATGGTTGGCAGCATTGAAGAGGCCCGCGAAAAAGCAGCCAAGCTGAGAGCCTAGGCCAGGAGTTTTGACGATGTTATTGAAAATCGTAACGCCTGAGCGTGTGGTCGTGGAAACCGAAGTTGAATCGTTTGTCGGTAAAACCGTCGACGGCATGATCGGTATTCAGTCTCGGCACATTCCGCTGGTGACCCCGCTGGCCATTGGGATTATGAGTTACACCCAAAACGGCAAGAAATACCCGCTGGCCGTTATGGGCGGTATGCTTAGCACTGATGGTAAGCAAGTCACCGTGTTATCCGATGCTGCTGAGTTGAGCCGTGAGATTGACACGGTTCGGGCCAATCGGGCCAAGGAAAGAGCGGAAGCGGAATTGCGTCAGTTGACTGACCGGCGTGAAATCGCCTTGGCGCAAGAGTCCCTGACTCGGGCTCTGACCCGCCTTAAACTGGCCAACGGCAAGGGTTAAACAGCATAAATTCAAATACTGAAGAAGAAGCGGTTATAAACGACCGCTTCTTTTTTTGCAGCTTGAACCCTTTGTTTTTTCAGGTAAAATACACAACAAATATATCCCTGCAATGATTTTGGGTTTCACTGTAAAACGACACTATCAAAAATGGCGTTATTGTAGAGGAGAGGGGTTGAGGGATTGCTAAGATTACCAGCTTGGATTACGCCTGGGGTTTCGCCGTTGACACCCCCGCAACAGTCATCCAGAGAACCAAAAAAACTGGACGCAAAAAAACTGCACCCGGTCAGCAGCAAAACCAGTGCGTTTTTGACTTCGCCCAGTGAGGATCAATTTTTGTCACTGCCAAAGCAGCCGATTCAGGCGGGCAGCCGCTTACCCGTAAAGGACGCCGGGCGTCCTTCGCTGCATAAATACAAGGGAGAGCGTGACTTTTTGTTTTTTTCCGTGCTTTACCCCAAAGCATGGAATCGCAGCTGCCCGGCGCCGCGCCCGGAGGTGGAGGAGCCTCCCTTTGAGCCTGCGGTTGCTAACAACCCGAAGAAGCTAGAAATCGCCCACAAGCTAAGCGATTGGACCCTGTCACAAATGGCGGAGGCCAATGCCGATATTGCAGTGATTGCCCGTGGGGGCAGTCATATCAGCAAGACCCAGGATCTCACCTGGATGGAGCACAGTGGTATCCTGATTTTTAACCGTAAAAGTCAGGAGTGGGAAATTTACAACCTGCTCAACGACTTTTGCGATCAGTCCCCCCGCTGTGATATTTGGCGAAACCGGCCGCTCGATTTCTTTTACACTCAGCCCAATTACGATGAGAATGCCTTGATTATGATTCCTGATAAAGACTTGCGTGAAAAACTGCGCCAAGGCATTGAAAGCGGGGCTTATAAAAAACTGCAATTCACCCGGGATTACAACCTGATTACCCGCTATGACGGCGACAAGAGCCTCAATTGTAACAAGTGGGTGTTGATGAATTTGGTGGCCGCCAAACTTGGCGATTATGACCATCAAACCGTGTTGAAAGAAATCGGAAAAACGTTTCAACCCGGACGGGTGCGGGTCTGCCCCATTATTCGGCCGTTGGCCCGCCAGCATCCCACGGTGTTACAGTCGGAAGCCCCGTTAACCGGGCCGCTGAACACAGTCACCGCCGAAAGTTTGTACCGATCCAACTTTTTTGAGAAAAAGCTGTTTTACGATGAAAACACGGCCAGTCGTCTGGGCTTGCTGGATAAAATCAGCGAAACAGTTTTCCAGAGCTGGGACTAGCAGGCCTTAGTAGCCCACTTTCTCATTGACCATCACCTCTTCCGCGGAATGGGCGTGGGGGAAAAACTTGCGGTGAATGGCCCGAACAGCTTCATGCCCCTGGGCTTTATCGACCAGGCAGCTGATTTTGATTTCTGATGTGGAGATCATCTTGATATTGATGCCATTGTCAGAAAGCGCTTCAAACATTTCAGCGGCAATCCCCGGGCGATCGATCATCCCGGCACCCACAATGCTGACTTTGGCGATTTCTGTGTCGCTGGTGATGTTATCCGCGCCAATTTTTTGCTGGACGGCTTTTAAGACCCGCAGAGCATCATGCGCATCGGTGCTGTTGATGGTGAAGGCAATGTCATTGGTGCCTTCCCGCTTGCCCAGAGACTGGATGATCATGTCCACGCTGATGTTTTCATTGGCCAGACTGCCGAAAATTTCAGCAGCCACACCCGGTTGATCGGGGCAACCGACCACGGCAAACCGACTTTGGCTGTTATCGCAGGCAATACCGGTTACGGCGTTACCCCGGTCGGAGCTGACTTCTCCAATCATCATGGTTCCAGAATCCTCTAGGTAAAACGTACTGCGTTTGCATAACTTGATGTTTCCCTGACGGGCCAGTTCAACCGCCCGGGGGTGAAGAACCTGAGCCCCTACCCGGGCCAGCTCCATCATTTCAATGTAGGAAATCTGATCGATTTTGATGGCTTCAGGCACCACGCGGGGATCGGTGGAATACACGCCCCGCACGTCGGTGTAAATATCGCAGCGCTCCGCGCTTAGGGCCCCGGTTAAAGCCACCGCCGAGGTATCTGAACCGCCCCGGCCCAGGGTAGTGAAATCCCCTTTGCTATTAATACCCTGGAAGCCGGTCACCAAGACAATGTAGCCTTGATTCAGGTGGTTGATCATATTTTCGGTCTTGATTTCCAGGATACGGGCCCGGTTATGCAAATCTTCGGTGTGAATACCAGCCTGGGCCCCGTTCATGCTGACGGCCTGATAGCCCATGGTCTGAATGGCCATTGCCACCGCCGCCACAGAGACCATTTCCCCGGTGGCCAGCAAGGCGTCATATTCCCGGCCGCCCGGATTTTCAGAGAGTTTACCAGCCAGCTCTACCAGATCATCGGTGGAATCCCCCATGGCGGAAATAACGGCCACGGTGCGGTATCCCTTTTCGTAGGTGTCCACGATAATGCGGGCCACATTTTTGATTTTCTCGGCATCCGCTACGGAACTGCCGCCAAATTTCTGGACGATAATGGGGGATTCGCTATGGGGGGACACGAGGGTGCTCCTTCAAACCAAAATGAAAGGGGGATCACGTGAGGGAGGGGAGTCTGAATATCGGGCCAACGCCTGAATTAAAACCGGAATAATCGGTAAATTGCCGAGTGAGTGACTTTGAACGCTTCCAAAAAGACAGATCAAACAAGTCACTCGGCAATACAATAGCAGGCCTGCGCGCTGTGGGCAAGGTCAATTCAGGAGGATTCTCTTTGCCAGATGAAGCCCAGACTGGCATAATACAGAATGGTGCCGGGCTCGTCACCAAATGAAATTGGCGTTGTGTGGAGTGCGTTTGATGATCAAGGTTTCAAAGGCTTTTAAAGCCGACACGGTTCATATGGGCCGTTTGGAAAAGGGCGCTGATATCATCCAGTCTTTAGAACGGTTTTGTCTGGAAAACAATATTAAAGCGGGTTGGGTGAATGTCATCGGCGCTTTGGAAAAAGGCACCATCAGCTACTATGACCAGCAAGCGCACATGTATCACCATCAGCCGCTCAGTGGGGAGTATGAAATCGTCAGTTGCAGCGGCAATATTTCCCTCAAAGAGGGAAAACCGTTTGCCCATTTGCACATTGTACTGTCCGATACCGATTATCAGACCGTGGGTGGGCATTTATGGCCGGGAACCACTGCCATTTTTGCCGCAGAATTCGTCCTGTTTGCCTTGAACGGCCAAGCGGACAGCGATTTGCTGGAGCGCTGTCCTGATGTGCAAACTGGTTTGGCTCTGTGGTAACGCTTTGCCCGTAAAGACCCAGTGTTTATTCAGCCGGGCGTTTGCGAATGGTCCACAAGGTCAACATAAAGACAATACCGGTCAACAAGCCGCCCAAGTGTGCCCAAAAGTTGATGGTTGCGCTTTCCGTAATGCTCCACAGTACAAAGATGACCGATAGAATCAAGGCCCCTCGCAGTTCCTTCCAGAAGGCCGCCTTGTTGGTTTGCAGCCGAGCCAGCAGCATCAGGGTCAAATAGGCGCCTACCAGCCCAAAGTCAATGGCAGAAGCCCCAAAGGTCAGTGCTTTTGGCATCATGAGGCTGGATAGCCACAAACCACCCACTGCCGAGCCCAGATACAGGCTGAACAGCAAGGGTGCCCCCAGTAAGGGCTCCAGTAAATTTCCGAAAATTAACAGTCCCGCAATGTTATTGAACCAGTGCATGGGGTTGGCGTGTAGCAGGGTGGCGGTAATATAGCGCCACCACTCGCCCTGATGCACCAGTGGTGGGTAGAATCCGCCCAGGATAATAAAGCCGTCCGCAGGTTTTTGAAAGCCGCTGGGAAAGCTGCTCAGGGCGTAAATCAGGCTCAGCAGAGCCACAAACCAAAAGGTCATGGGGCAGCGTCGCCAAAAAGCCTGACCCGGAGGCTTGGCCTCTTCGTTCATTTCGCTGGGTGGTATCGGTTCTGTGCTCATAAGCTGGACTCAGTCTGAAGGACGTTTCGATTGGAACCCGGACAGGCACTAATGGAAAGGACTAATGTCTCAAGTGGCAGCTGTCCGTGGCCCTTCATTACCCTAGCATAGTTGACGCTGAGTATAACCGATCGCAAGCACTTGGTTCCACGCCTTGTCCTCGTTATAATGTGCCCATTACGGCACTAGATATATGAGGCATTTCCCCCTATGGTCACTCAAGCTCCCGTTCAGTACGAAACCGTAATCGGTCTGGAAGTTCACGTTCAGCTCAAGACCGATTCCAAGCTGTTTGACCCCAGCCCCAATTCCTTTGGCGATGAGCCCAATGTGAATATCAACACCCCTTGTCTGGGTTTGCCGGGGGCCTTGCCGGTTTTAAACGAACGGGCCGTGGAGTACGCCATCCGTTTGGGCTTGGCCTTGAACTGCCAAATCGCCGAAGTGACCAAGTTTGACCGCAAACAGTACTTCTACCCGGACTTGCCCAAGGGTTACCAGATTTCCCAGTACGATTTCCCCATTTGTGAGCACGGCTCCATCACCTTGTCCAACGGACGGCATGTGCGTATTCTGCGGGCCCACCTGGAAGAAGACGCTGGAAAGCTGGTTCACGCTGGCGCGGTGGGCTTGGCTGGTTCCGATTATAGTCTGGTGGATCTTAACCGGGCTGGTTCTCCGCTGGTGGAAATCGTGTCCGAACCCGATATTCGCTCCGCCGAAGAGGCCCGCGAGTACATGCAGCAGATTCGCAACATCGTGCGCTATCTGGATGTTTGCGACGGCAACCTGGAAGAGGGCTCCATGCGCTGCGATGCCAACGTGAGCATTCGCCCGGTGGGCAGTACCGAGTACGGCACCAAGACCGAAATCAAGAACATGAACAGCTTCCGTTCCGTGCAACGGGCCATTGAGTCCGAAGTAGCCCGGCAAACTGAAATTCTGGAATCGGGCGGCAGAATCACTCAGGAATCCCGCTTGTGGGATGAGGCCACCCAAAGCACCAAAACCATGCGCAGCAAAGAAGAAGCGCACGATTACCGCTACTTCCCCGATCCGGATTTGCGCCCTTTGGCCATCCCGCGGGAGCAAGTGGAGCACCTGCGTCAAACTTTGCCGGAATTGCCGCACCAGCGTTACGATCGACTCATTCAGGGCTTTGGCTTGAGCGAGTATGACGCTGGAGTCATGGTGGAATTCAAGGAGATGGGCGACTTTTTTGAGTTGGCGGTCGAGCATACCGACAATTACAAGGCCGTTTCCAACTGGATTCAGGGCGATATTACCGCTTACCTGAAGAACAACAAGGTTTCTATTTTTGAAACCAAGCTCAGTCCCAAAGCCTTGGCCGAGTTGGTGCACCTGGTGGACAAAAACACCATCAGTTCCGCCATGGCCAAAAAATTGTTGCCGGAATTACTGGAACACGGCGGCGAACCGGAAACACTGGTTCAGGAAAAGGGCATGGCCCAGATTTCCGATACGGGTGCCCTGCGAACCCTGATTCAAACCGTCATTGATGCCAATCCAGGCAACGTGGAAGCGTATCGGGGCGGCAAGGACAAGTTGTTTGGCTTTTTTGTGGGCCAGGTCATGAAAGAGAGCAAGGGCTCGGCCAATCCGGAACTGGTGAACCAGTTGCTGAAAGAAATGCTGGCCTAGCCAGAACCTGCCCCTGAAACTATTAAAGTCACGTTTATTTGTGGAGCGTTCATACCATGACGCAGAAATTAACCATTCGGGATATTCAAAACTGGCAAGGCAAACGGGCCTTGGTGCGGGAGGACTTCAACGTGCCTCTGGATGCCCAGTTGCACATCACCGATGATACCCGCATTCGGGAAGCCCTGCCCACCTTGCAATATTTAACCGGACAAGGGGCCAAGGTTGTTATTATGAGCCATTTGGGACGCCCCAAAGGAAAGCCGTCCCCTGAGTTTTCGCTGGCCCCGGTGGCCAAGCGCTTGCAAGAGCTCTTGCCAGACACCAAGGTTCACTTTGCTGCGACTTCCTTGGCTGAGGACACCCAGGCCAAAATCGCCCAAATGGGCAACGGGGAAATCCTACTACTGGAGAACATTCGCTTTGAGCCGGGTGAAGAGAAAAACGACCCAGAACTGGCCAAACAGTTGGCGGCGTTGGGGGATGTCTATGTGAATGATGCCTTTGGCACCGCACACCGGGCGCATGCCTCCACCGAAGGGGTGGCTCATTATCTGCAACCCAAAGTGGCCGGTTTACTGATGGCCAAGGAAATTGAAGCCCTGTCCACCGTGTTGAACAGCCCACAGCCCCTAACCGCTATTATTGGCGGCAGTAAAATTTCCACCAAAATTACGGTGCTGGAGAATTTGCTGGATAAGGTGCAGCACCTGGTCATTGGCGGCGGCATGTTGTTTACCTTCCTCAAAGCCCAAGGCAAGGCCGTGGGTAACTCCCTGGTGGAAGATGAGTTTGTGGCGATGGCCGGTCAATTGCTGAGCAAAGGGGCTGGCAAAATTGTGCTGGCCACCGATGTGGTGATTGCCGATGCCTTTAAAGCCGATGCGGCCAGTAAAACGATTTCTGTGGATGCCATTCCCGATGGCTGGATGGGGTTAGATATTGGCCCGGAATCCGTGACTAACTTGCAAGCCATTCTCAAGCAAAGCCCGCTGGTTCTGTGGAATGGCCCGTTGGGGGTGTTTGAATTTCCTGCTTTTGCCAACGGCACCCATCAAATCGCCGATACCCTGGCCCAACTGACCGAGCAAGGCGTTTCCCGCACGGTGCTGGGCGGTGGTGACACCGTGGCCGCCATTGAGCAGTTCGGTATTGACCCCAAGCGGTATTCCCATGTGAGTACCGGTGGTGGAGCCAGTCTGGAGTTTCTGGAAGGGAAAGTCCTGCCCGGTATTGCCGCTTTGGATGACGCTTCCGTCCCAGTGGCTTAAGTCATCCTAACAAATCAACAGGGTTGAGTTTTAATGACTCAGCCCTGTTCTGTTGTGGTTTTATGGTGCCTGCCAGCTGGCGATGGCCTCAATTCAGGCTTGATTTTTGGCCACATTCGGCCTATGCTTTGCTTAAATTAAGGCGGCATGGCCAAGTGGTAAGGCAGGAGTCTGCAAAACTCTCACCCCCAGTTCGAATCTGGGTGCCGCCTCCAAAGTTTTTAAAAAGGGCTTCGGCCCTTTTTTGTTGGCCAAAACAGCTTTCTAACCATGGCTCGCTATACTTAGTGGAAATCGTCCCGAAAGGTAACCCTGACTGGAAGCCGACACCCTTTTGCTCGGTCTTAAAGCGCCTGATTGGAAAGCGACTCGCCCACCAGAAACAAGCAGGCCTCTACTGCTATGAATGGTTGAGGATTAAACAACGTGCTTCAGCTTGTAAACATAACTTTCAAAGTGATTTACCAAGCCGGAGAATTCAGCATCCGCATTGCTAAGCAAATTTTGAAAATGTCCATTGTTCCAGATAACAGCGCCAACAACCACACAAAAAATTAATTCTTTCACCTGGATACCCCTTATAATTCACTGATTGCCTTGATGTCTTTGTTTACATTCCCTAGCTTCAAGATACAAGATGCTCACTGCTTATTCATTGATCCTGAGGTGAGTCTTTAAGTCGACCAATGGATCAATCAGCATCCATTGAAGGATGGTTTAGGCATTTCCAGGCTGGGTATGGCCTAGACGTCAGGCAGGGCAAAGGTTTTATGTGCTACAATACCCATTTGCTTCTGGCTGACGGGGAGATGAACGATAAAGGTAGAACCCTCACCAGGCTTACTGTGAGCGGTAACCGTCCCATAATGGCGTTCTACCACGCGCCTCACAATGTTGAGGCCAACCCCGGTACCCTCAAAGGATGAAACGCCATGGAGCCGTTCAAAGACCTTAAAAATGCGATCCAGATACATTTCATCAAAACCAATGCCGTTATCGGTAACCAGGATCTCACAGCAGTTATTATCCAGCTCTTTGGCGGAAATACTAACGATGGGTAAAGTATCTGGCTTATGAAACTTTACGGCGTTTTCAATCAGATTCAGGAATAACTGATGCAACTGCATGGGGTCACAATCAATGACCATCGTATCCCCAACGTGTACCGTGGCCTTACAGCTTTTGATGTAAGGCTCTAAATCCCGAATGGCACTCATAATCACATCTCTAAGGTTATTCGGAGAGAACTGCAGCGTTTTTCGGGTTACTTTGGATAATTGCAGTAAATCATCAATCAATAACTGCATTTTATGGATTGATTTTTGAATTCGTTCCAGATAGTCCTGATTTTCGGCTGAGAGTTGTTGGTGGGCATTGGTCATTAAAAAATGACTAAACTGACTGACCTTCCTTAACGGTGCCTGTAAATCATGGGAAGCTATAATCGCAAACTGTTCCAAGTCCTGATTACTTTGAATCAAAGCTTGCGTTTTGGCTTCTACCAGAGCCTCCAGTTCTTTGTTTCTTTCTCGCAACTCCTCGGTTTTCAATAGAAGCAGGCGGGCAATGATATCGCGAATTTCCGTGGCGGCTAATATCTCATAAGCTGTCCACGGCTCCGCTTTTAGTTTCACGGTCTCTTTCCACAAGGCAAAAGAGGCGCGAGGCGTCAGGATTTCACCAGGTTTCAGCTTACTTTTTTCCTCAGTCGGATCGCCCGCCCAGTGCACCGTATGGATTTTTTCTGGTCGAAACCAGAGCACATAGTTTCCCGGTTCTGGCAACAGTGAAATAGCCAGCAAACCCGATGCCAGTCGGCGGTACTCAAACGCGGGTGGATAGACTTTGGCCAGCTCATCGGTACTATACAAGGAGTCAGACATGTTCAACTGGAGCCAAACGATCAGGGCTCTGATCTGCTCGTGGGTAGGGGTAGAACCAATGGTGTGAATATTGATTTCACCATAGTTTTTGGTGGTTTCACAAATCACCGCCCCGCTGGTTTGAATGAAATCCCCAATGTTGGGGTTGAAATTAATCAGAGCCTCAACCAGTGTCTCTGACCGGGCCATGAATTCAATAAAGTGACTTTTCATGGACTGGAGTTGCAATTGATACAGATATTCCTTTCGCTGCAAGCGCAAACTGAATTCCAGCGAAATAAACCGGGCCAGAATGGTTAGAGTCGTGCGGACTTCATAAGGAACGTAAATGGCGCTGTAGTGGTGGCAAGCAATGAGCCCCCACAGGGTATTGTTAACAATGATAGAGATGGTCAGTGTTCCGGCCACACCCATATTCTGCAGGTATTTAACGTGGACAGGAGAAACGCTTCTGAGATCCGCAAAGCTTAAATCCAGCAAATCTTTGGTTACCGGATTGATGAATGGGGTAACAGGAACGGGCTCGTAGTTAATGTCCGGGATGACCCGCAACGTATTCAGCAAATACAGCTCACGGGCCTGCTTGGGGATATCGGTCGCCGGGTAGTGAAGGCCCAAGAAAGTTTCCAGGTGTGCTTCTTTCACTTCGGCAATGACTGAACCATGCCCTTCGGGTTCAAATTCGTAGACCATGACCCGATCAAAACCGCTGATCCGTTTAATGTCATGAATAATGGTGTTCCAAAACGCGTCGGAATCCTCCAGAGTCCGGATTACAGAAAGCATATTCTTCAACTGGGACATTAATTCATCGGCACCAAATCCTGTTTTGAGCGGGACGCTCTCAAATTCGACAATTAGTAGTCCATTGTAGCGATGCGCAAAGACATTCAAAGGCCTCTCCATCGCACCTGAAAATGCACCCTGAAATAAAAAAGTGGGGCTGCCTTCCAAGGGAGTGCTGTTCAAGACATTATGAAATGTAGCAGTCTGCTGCTCATTAAAGAACTCTGGGAGAGATCGGTTTAAAACCATCTTGGGTTCAACGCCCAGATACTGAGCTGTGTTTGCACTGACTTGAACAATGGTCCAATCGGGCTCTTTACAAACCAGAAGCATGCCATGCGGTTGAATACTCCCAGGCGTGTGTATGGGCTCCTTGTCGCATTCATTCAACAGCTCTTCTGCAGGCTTATTCCAGTTTTGGTGCGATGATGACTGAAGCACAGCAATTTCCCCTTCGCGCAACAGAATAGTTGGTAGCAATCCTAAGTGTTATGAAGGATAGTCTAAATGAAATGATTCAAAAGTAATAGCACAACCACAAGCAAGTTGAAGGGGAAATAATTTTGACTAATTAACGACTGCACACTCAGCACTATAGGTTACCAAGCCAATTAAATCTAACGGGGATTAATTGTTAAATTATATATGAAGCATAACGCTATGCAGCTATATGTGAGGCCATCTACTTTTTATTCACAAGAGACTTAAAAAGAGGATCAACCTTGTTAAAGTATTCGTCCACATTGTCATACGATCATTTGTGATGCCTCCGCTATGTTGATTACACACATCTGTTTATTAATAGAGCATGGCCTCCCCCCCCCTACTCAATCAGCGTTGTTGCGTTTTTCAAGACGACTGGCTTCAGGATTATTGAGCATTGGGTGGTTGTCCACCATGACTTGGGCAGCTGCTGCTGATACCTTAACGTTAGAAAAAGCCTTTCAGAAAGCACTTCAGAGTAATCCTGCCTTGCAAGCCAAACGGGCTGAACTGCTGGTCAAGGAAGCCGAGATAGTAACCGCCTCAGCCCGGTTGAATCCTTCTATTATCAGTGATAACGGGGTTGCCGAGAAAACCTACCGTTTAGGGGTCGAGCAAACCATTCAACTGGGTGGCAAGCGCCACAAGCAAATGGAACTTGCCAAAGCCAGACGGGATATTTTACTGGCAGAAATACAAACCAGCGCCCAACACTTGCGAACAGAAGTTCGAAAGGCTTATACCCATCTGTATGATGCCCAACAACGTCTGGAAACGGCCGAAGATATTGCTGGCACCAATCAGCGGTTGATGATTGTGGCTGAAAAGCGTGAAGAGGCTGGAGAAGTTGCCAGCTTAGATGTCCAGTACAGCAAACTGGCCTTTTTAAAAGCGAAAAATAATGCCTACATGGCCTTTGGGGATGTGGTTACAACCAGAACGACTCTCAATGCCTTATTGGGAATTCCTTTGGCTACAGTGTGGGATTTAACGCGGCCGACAGTAATCCAACCAGAGGCGAACTATGTCTCCAATACCGATAATCTGGATGACCTCCTTCTACAAGGAGACGTCACCATCCAGCAGGCCACATTGGAACATCTGGTTAAACAGGCTTTGGAAAATCGTCCTGAGCTTCATCAGAACCTTCGGGAACTGACCGCTTCAGACCGTCAGTTGGCTTTGGCCAAGGCCAACCGTTTGCCAGATGTCTCACTGACTGTGGGTCCAGATTTGGTCGCGGAGCCTTTGCAGCGGCAATTGAATGTTTTTGCCATCGCCAATGTTCCGGTTCCCTTGTTCAATCGACAACAAGGCCCTATACAGGAAGCCAAGGCTCAAAAAATCCAATTGGAAGCTGAGCAGGTCGCTCTGAAGAATAAAGTCGTGCTGGAGGTGACCAATGCCTACTCACGCTTTACGGTGAATCGTCAAAGAATTCGGCAATATGAGAAAGAATTGTTACCGACTGCGGAACGGGTGTTGATTTTATCGCGGCAAAGTTTTGAAGTGGGCAAGTCCGGGATTTATCTTCCCCTGGCCGCACAAGAGTCTTATATGAAAACGCGGGTGGAGTATTTACAGGCCTTGGATGAATTTCAGGATTCCATCAGTGATTTGGAACGTGCCGTTGGCAAGCCTCTTTAACGGTTTGTTTTGAAAAAGTATAGACGACTGACACCTCATTTGCCTCTGGTTTCATACTGATTAGACAACCAGGGAATTGAAGCAACCGGTTTTGCGCTTACCATTAACCTGAATGAGTTAATGGAGGGGCTTTTATAATGAGACGGATTTGTAATTCACAAAAAAATATGAATATATTAAGTATTGCTTTAACCCTGTTGGTTATCTCTGGCATTTTGTCTGGGTGTACACAGGTTAATCGCCCAGCTAGCCAGTCGATGGAACCACCTTCCACCGGCAGGGCTATGGTTAGAGGGGGAGAGGAGCCTGCCATGGCTCCCAGAACTATGACAGAGCATATGAACCAGTGTCAGGACATGATGAAGCAATCTTTGAATAATCCCAATGTGCCCTATGATAAGCAGTACATTGATACCATGATCCGTCACCACCAGGGCGCCATCCAAATGGCTCAGGATGCCAAGCTAAAAGCACAGCATCCCGAGGTTAAGCAACTATCTCAAAATATTATTGACACACAGCAAAAAGAGATTGAGAAGCTAAAAGACTGGCGCCAGCAGTGGTATGGAAAAGAACCGCAAAAATCGGTCAAGCGATAACCAGTTAGAACAGTAAAAAGGGCTGTCTTGTTAGAAGGCAGCCCTTTTGGATTGTCAATAATTATGATTCCAAATGCGTGAGCGATCAAATTTGAGTCAAGCGGCGTTTTTATTCTATTGAAGATCACCTAAAGCGCAAGATTTGGAATACTTCACATTGCCTGAGGCATTCGTTCTGCTCTAAGTCTAATGAGCCGAATGATAGAAAAGCCTTTCGATGAATGCCGGTGTGAAAGAGAGTTTGAGAGGGTAATTTAGCCAATGAATCCTATTCAGAGAAGTCCCCTGTTTTTGAGTAATCCTTTTTTATCGGGATTCCAGTCCCCCTCACCGATGTTGTCGCGTTTGGCCAGCGTCCCTCAGGCGGCTGCGCCCACCAGCTTATATAGCAGCGCTTACATGGGCGGCGGTGTTTTTGACATGCTAGGTTCCTTATTTCAAATGTTCAACTACATGTCTCTTAGAAATCAGCCCGGCAGAGCACCTTCTGCCACAAGTTTCCCTCCATCACCAGCGCCAGCTCAACGTGGCGGTGGCGATTATGGCTCTGCGGCTTTACCGCCAGATGGTGCTGGGGCTGGTGCGTACCAGACTCGTGGCGCTGCCAAAGAGAAACCAGAAGCTGGCGGTTACCAAGCCCGAGGAGCAGGTGAGCCAGAAGCAAGTGCGGGGGCTGCCAAAAAGAGGCCCAAAGGAGGACCTGCAGAAGGAGAAACAGCAGAAGCTGAAGCAGGAAAAACAGGAGGCCAGCCCACACCCGGCGGGGAAGCAGCTGAAAGAGCCAGCGGCGGAAGTAAACCCAGCCGCAGTGGTGAGGCAAATCTTGACCGTTGGGATGCGCAAATTCAAGCCGCCGCAGAGTCAACGGGCCTTCCAGCCAACTATATTAAAGCCACGGTTTGGGCCGAGTCCCGAGGGAACCCAGAGACGAAAAGCCACAACGATGGTAACGGCCATACTGACCACGGCCTGATGCAAATCAGCGATCACACCTATGGGCTTGTGATGAAAAGCCAGCCCAAGGCGCCCAGAGGTCTAAAAGCGGATAACCCGGATGACAACATTATGATGGGCGCCTGGGAACTGAAAGACAAGTCTGAAAAAGCCGGAGGAGACCTGTTTAAAACCTCCAAGGCTTATGTAGGAACTGGCGACGCCCACGAAGAAGAGTATGCAGGGTGGGTGCAAACCTACAAGAAAGAACTTGATGAGGGCAAAAAACTCAGCGATTTTTAAAAAAGTAAGTATCCCTTCACAACACGTTTCTAAAACTGCGTACAACTCAAACAAACCATAGAAGTGCTTCTGGCAATGCTACCAAGCACATATTCTTTAACTCGCTGTACTCAAACAGTTACAAACGTGTTGTGAAGGGATACTTACCTTTAAAAAACTGAGCCTATGTTCCTTTAAAAGGGTTTGCCATTCCATCTTTCAGACTCTCATGAACCCGAATGGGAGTGAATGGATCCGTATGCCCCATGAAAATATTATGGTGGCTATTGTTACGGGATATTGCCGGTGGTGATGAAAGTACCTCATCCATTGAAAGTTTGGAGTTAATTCGATTCAAAATGGACAAACCTCCCAATACGCTCTCTTCTATTTTTTGGGGTAGGAAAGGATCGTTCCACTGGCCCGTAAAAATATTCAGGCGGCCTGAGGGAGAAGACCCCATCGAGGAAAAAATATCCTGATGTTCTGCCAAAGGAGCGGGTCCATTATGCTCGGCTGGGTCCTGATCATGAATCGCCAGAAGTTCCCCCAGATCAGCAGTGGTCGGAAGCTGTAAATCATTCGCTGATAAATTGTGAGAAAAACGACTGGGTGAAAATGGCTGTGCAAAAGGGTTTAATTTCGAATCAGAAGTACTTTTGGAGAGGGTTTCCATCGAGCGGCCCTCACTCGCCAAGGTAGTCTTCGGGCGTTTAGTAAAGATAAAGGTATCTTGTTGAGGAGGTTGGGGATTTCTTAGAACCTCAACGGCCTTTGTATATTTTGACTTCAAGGCCAAGTCCAGTGGCGTCCGTTTTCTTTGATCCCGAATAGTCGGATCAGCACCCAGACTTAGCAAGCGTTCAATGGTTTTAAAATGTCCTTTCTTAGCCGCGGAATGCAGGGGCGTAGAACCATACTCATTCGCCTGATTCACCAGACGATGAAGGTCTTGGGGTGGCATTGATTTCGATAGCTCTTGAATGAAATCAGCAGCGCCATGATAAGCCGCCGTATGCAAAACAGAATTGCCTTTGCTGTGCATTTTAGTAAGGTTGGCACCCTGTTCAAGCAATTCCATTAAAGCCGCCGTATCATTGTGCCTTGCAGCAGTATGAAGTGCCGCCTGAAGAAGGATAGCAGGATCATTTTTTGACTGCTGCGTGGACTGCTGAGTGCTATCAGTAACAATGGGCGATGAACGAAAAACAACGACAACGGGAACCATGGGGGTCATGATTGAAAACTCCTTACCATACCGTTTAGGGGGCTAACACACATAGAAAGGTACTTTAATCACCTTGCGTTTTGCAAAAACATTGGGGGTCTCACTGGTGAAGGCTATTGACGCGGCCTCAGCGGGATCTGAGTCAGGCCCATAGTGACGCATACGATGCTCCAGCTTGGGTCGCTTTAATACCTTGGCCACATAAAGCGGCGTAATTCCAGCGTTATCTTTAAGTTGCACCATGTTACTCACCAAAGTGGTTCCACCTTGGCGGTGATAGGCCTCCAACAAGGCCTCCACCATTTGACTGCTGACTTCCGCGTTTTCAAAGTCGGTGGCAATATGCAGGGGAGAGCCACCCATTCGGTTCACGAGAGTAGGATCTGCGCCCTGTTGAAGCATTTTTTTTAGTAGGGCGACTTTGCCTTTCGTGGCCGCCATATGAAGTGGACGATAGCCAATGGTATCAGCCTGGTTCACAGCCTCAGCCACAGCTTTGTGAGGAGATTTCCCAGCATCAATGGCTTGATTTCTGATGGCGGCCAGTAGCTCATCAGTCATGGCATTGCTTGTTTTGATAGCTTCCTGTGGATCTCTTAGATTGCCTTGCGGTGTGTATTCAATAGCAGCCATCAATGGAGATTGCTGGTCATTGTCCAGCTTGATCGGATCTGCGTTTTCTGAAAGTAAAAAACGAACGGACGCCAGTTTGCCCAACATGGAGGCGTAATGCAACGGTGTACGCCCTTTATCATCTTGGGCATTCAAATCCAATTGGGCAGTCATTCCTTTGCCAGCCAGTATTTTTTGTTTTTCAAGAATGGCCTTCATTGCGTCTGTGAGATTCAGGGCTGCAGCCAGATGAAAGACATTGGCCCCTTCTTCCGTGGTTTTACCTTCCAGCATACGTTTAACCGGTTCATCAGGCTGATTCAGCAGGAGTTTTACAATATCATCAATGACCGCTCGGAAATTATTGTCGACTGCCGCCATCAAGCTGTTTTTTCCGGCGCAATTGATCAGGGTCGGATCGGCCCCATTGGCTAATAATGATTTGACCGCTTCAAGATTGCCCATGGCTACAGCCACATGCAAGGGGGTATTCTGGAATCGGTTATCAGCCGTATTCACCATTTTTTGGACTGTTTCCGCTGGCAACTGCCGCAGGAGGTTCTTCAGAATGGTCAGTTCCACTTTGGGATCACTGTTCTTTCTGGTGCTGAGTAGATGATGTAAAACGTTTTCACCCTCCGAGTCCACCTGAGTCGGGTTCGCGCCGAGCTTCAGCAACTCATCGACCATGGCCCCATCATTGAGCATCACGGCCAATTGCAAGGCGTTTCGCCCACCCTGTTCTGCCTGGTTGATATTGGCCCCATGTGCCAATAAAAGGCGCACGCTGGTAAGATCACGGTTGACCACGGCTAAGTGCAAAGCGGGGGAACCATTCGCCAAAGTGGCATTGGGATCAAACTTTTTCAAACGAAGCAATGCTTGCAGGGTTTCTGCGGCCAGGGTATGGGTGGCGGAATGCAAAGGGGTCATGCCAGCGTTGGTTTTGGCCTCTGGATTAGCGCCACTGGCAAGCAGCAGTTTGGCAACATCAGTATGACCACCAGCTGAGGCCAGATGCAGTGCGGTTTCACAATCGTTGTTGGGTTCATTGATGGGAAATTTGTGATCAATAAACCATTGCACTGCTTCCAAATGCCCGGCTCTGGCAGCTTCGTGCAAGGGGGTATTGCCTTGCAGGTTTTTCCAGATCTTGATGTTTTTAATAGGATCTATCTTTTTGGGTGCTTCGGCGAAGGCATTGAGAACATCCATATTGCCGCTGAGCGCTGCCAGGTGCAAAGGGGTTCTGCCCATAATGTTCTGGGCTTCCGGATTGGCGTTGTGTTTGAGCAAATGAGAAACAACTGCGGCATGCCGTTCGTTAGCCGCCAAGTGAAGGGGCGTTTCCTCATTTTCATTTTTAACGTTCACCGGAAATTTTTTATTCAAAAACCATTGGGTCGCATCGACATGTCCACTGCGCGCGGCTTCATGCAAGGGGGTATTGCCAATTGCATTTTTCCAAAGTTCAGGTTTTCTGAATTGGGAAACCCCTTTCCCCTTGGATGATAAGGCATTCAGAAAGTCTACACTGCCAGTTAAGGCAGCCAAGTGAAACGGGGTTCTTCCAATACTGTCCTTGGCCGTCGGATCGGCCCCTTTTTCCATGAATAAGCGAAGCCAGGCCACCGGCATAGCACTTAGAATTGCCACATGTAAAGGGGTGACCTGAACAGGCACTCGACGAGAAGGCAGGGACTGTGTAGTGATTTCGACCTGATAAGGCTTATTAATGTTCAGCGCATTGAGATGCTTGGACAAGAAATCCTGTTTGCCCTGTTCATCCATATTTTTCAGGGTTTCATAATGATGATTCAGTAAATCCAAAAACGTATCATAATGTTCATCCGGCTTGACCCCATAAATGGCCAGCAGTGCCTCATCAACCTCATCCATTTTTGGCTGTAAAACCTGTTGAGCTTGTTTGGCTTTCTTTTGGGCTTTCCCCGACTTTTTAGAGGTGACTCCTCTGGTAAGTTCCGAAGAAGCGGATTCAGACTGTACCTTAGACTGTGGGGGCTGACTTTGAGAGCCACTTTTACTATCTGCAAATGGGGTTTTGGGGGATAGTTTACTTACGATTTCAGCTTTTGAAGCCGAAGTGGCATTAGGGCCAATTTTACTGGTTGTGGCAATGGGAGGCAGGTTTACAAAGGGCGTATCTGGCTTACTTGCCTCGGAACCAGCCGCAGGCCAAGAAGGGGTCCGGCTTGTGTCCGGTTGCGGTGTGGATTCAACCGCCTGAGCCACCGGAGCGGCTGTGTATCCATCAGGCGCTGCCAAGGAACGCCACCGGTTCAGAAATTCGGGACCATTCGCCTTGGCATAATCCCAGGGAGCGTGTCCATTACCGTCCTGGACATGCCAGTTTGCGGAAGCGGTCCCTTTTTTGCGATCCTTGACCAATTCTTCAATGGCCTCGTTGCTTTGAAAGGCCACTGCCAGATGAAGTGGGGTATACCCCAAGCGACCTGCAGCCAGATTGGGATTGAGTTGCTCGCCCGGCTTGTGTTTGGGACTGAGCAAATGCCGAAGTGTTTCAGCCTGATTGAGTCCTGCGGCCCAATGCAGGGCGGTTAGCCCTTGTCTCGTCAGTGCTTGGGTGTTTGCCCCTGCCGCTTGCAGCGCTTTCATCAGCCGGACTTTTCCCGCACCCGCAGCCGTCAGATAGGGCGTTAGGCCCAGATCATTGTGACTATTGAGATCAGCACCCGCTTCCTGAAGGACGGTAAAAACAGCTTCCTGCCCATTGAGAACAGCGTTATGAAAAGGCGTATATCCTTCGCTGTCTTTGGCCTCCAGCTCGGCACCATTGTCCAGAAACCACTGGACTACTTCCGGGTTTCCTTGCTCTGCGGCAATATGTAGCGGGGTTCGTTTGGCGGCATCCCGAATGTTAACGTCTGTGCCTGCCTCTTTAAGCGCTGTTAGCATTGCCAACTGTCCAGCCTGAGCAGCCACGTGCATCAAGGGCATGTTGTTGTAGTAGCTATGCAGAGGGACCCCTTTTTTCAATAACAACTGAACCATGGGCACGTTGCCATTGACCGTGGCCAGCACAATCGGCGTAATACCCTGAGCGTTGGGGCGTAGGCTGTCGGCACCACTCTCCAGGAGCAAATTGGCAGCTTCTACATCCCCATGAGCGACCGCTTCCAGGAGGATGGGAGTCTGATCTTCAGGATCCAGCGCATTAGCCAATTCTGGCTGATGGGCCAGGTGTTGTTTCAGTTGTTGATGGTTTTGCTGCCTGATCGACTGAAAGACAGACTGAACAGGCGTGCTTGGCTGATGAGTGGAGCGGGTTAGTCGGTCCGGCGCCTGCGAATTGCTTGTTTGCCCTACCAGGCCATAAAACAACAGTCTGTTTTTTGTGGGGGCAGCGGATTTTTGGTTTGATTGCGCATGCCAGGACACAAGCCCTGAACGTCGGGGTGGGGAAGCTATGAACATGTAGGACTCCTGGGCCGCTAGAGGCTTTTATGCCAGCACTTGAACTATAAACTCAGACAAGAAACCCTGATGGGTACTTTAACACTAAAGACAAAACGCTCAAGCCCCTGAATTGTCCATGACTATCGTTTTGTAAGGGAATGTAAAGGTAAGCGCTGCGAATTGAAGGTCACGTGGGTTTCATTTAGAGCTCTACAAGCAGCGTCCACAACGGGCTCCAGAAAGCGAAGGGCCATCGTATTTGACCTAGAAAAGGATAGAGATAGGTTTGAGGCAAACAAGCCGTCCTGATGCCTTGCTATTCGTGACTTTCAAGTTTCATTGTAAAGAATTTTTAACGAGATCTGGCTTTTGTTGTTATTACGGTAATAATGAAAATAACAGAAATTTCAGAAATTTCAGAAACAAGCAAAAGGAGATTCCCGATGACTTATATTGTATCCGCTTACCTGGCTTATCTGGCCATTTCAATTGTGGTCACCATTTGGGTGGCCACCACCTTACACAAAAATGGCCGTATCTTTTTGATAGACAGTTTTGGCGGGAACGTACCGCTGGCTGATTCGATCAATCACTTGTTGGTGGTAGGCTTTTACCTGATCAACATTGGCTATATCAGTCTGGCTCTAAAAGAGACCACCGATATTCAGAACTTCCAACAGGTGCTGGAACTCCTCAGCGGCAAGGTCGGCTGGGTGATGGTCATTTTAGGGGTGATGCACTTCATCAACATCGGCATTTTTTCAAATATGCGTAAAAAAGCGCTGACCCAACAGGCCAAACAGTTGGACTTACCCACGGGCCGAGCCAATACACAGTAGAATAGAAATAAACGAGGTCACCCAACCATGAACCAGCCACTGTCTGAACTGGAGCAAAAATTTGTTCTCCATTGGGGCGAAATGGGGAACAAGTGGGGTATCAACCGCACCGTTGCTCACATTCACGCACTGCTTTTGGTCTCTCCCAAGCCTTTGAGCGCGGATGACATTGCCAACACACTCTCCATTGCCCGCTCGAATGTCAGTACCAGCGTGAAAGAGTTACTGGGCTGGGAGATTATCAAGCCGGTTCCCATTCTGGGTGAACGGAAAGAACATTATGAGGCTCTGAAAGCACCGTGGGAAATGTTTCGCATCATTGCCGATAAACGCAAGCGTCGCGAGATTGACCCTACGGTGCACGCCCTACAACAGTGCCTGATGGAATTTGGGGAAGATGACAAACAACCTGCGGAAGCCAAGCAACAGATCAAGGATATTCTTGATTTTTTTGAAACCATTTCCAATGCTTATGATCAGAGCAACAAACTGCCCACCCCGGTCCTGATCAAGCTCTTTAAAATGGAAAATCGGGTGGACAAGCTCCTGTCGCTCATCCCCGGGTTTCGCCCAAAGGCCTGAGATCGTGCTGGAGTCCCAATGCTAGACCGGGAACATCTGGGACTTATTTTGTCCTTGCCCCTTTTTATGACTCATTTTCGTCTGTTCAACCGAGGGCGGGCTTCAAGAATGCCGCTATGATGGAGAAGTACCTAGCTATTCGATTTTGCCATTCTTTTAACTCTGTTTAGCGGTTTCTTACTTTCCAATTCAGGTTAATGACCATGACGACTCCCGCTGTGACCGGACTGACCCACGCTCAGGAATTTTTAATCAGGCGCTATATGCCGGGTGACGCAGAAGCCTGGGATGCCTTCGTCAGCACTTCCCCCATGGGCACTTGGATGCAAACGCAGCGGTTTCTGTCCTATCACGGTGATCGCTTTCAGGATCGTTCACTCATCCTGCTCAACACCAAAAAACAGTGGGAAGCCATTCTGCCCGCAGCCGTTGATCCCAAGGAACCCAAGCGTGTGGTCAGTCATCCGGGCCTTTCTTACGGGGGGCTGATTCATCAGGGCGAGTTACGCGGTGAAAAGATGCTGGCCGCTTTTCAGGAGATTATTTCTTATTATCAGGCTGCGGGCTATCAATCCTTGCGTTATAAAGCCACGCCCGCCTTTTATCACCAGCACCCCAGCCAGGATGATTTATACGCCCTGTTTCGCTTGAATGCCCATCGGTATCGCTGCGATATCACCAGCCTGATTGATTTGAATCATCGCCCTAAGCCCTGTTATTCGTTAAAGCGGGCCTTGCAACAAGCTGAAAAAAATCAGATCGGGGTCTCCGAGACCGAGAACCCCGCAGACATTGAAGCGCTGTGGCTGATACTGGCAGATAACTTGCAGCGCAAACACGGTGCCCATCCCGTGCATTCGCTTCAGGAAATTTTGCAGCTAAAATCGCTGTTCCCTAATGCCATTCGGTTTATTGTAGGTCGCAAAGAGACAGACATTGTGGCAGGTTTTGTGCTGTTTGTAATGCCCATGACTACCCACATGCAATACAGCGCAGCCAGTGAAGTCGGCTATGATACCTATGCCCTGAACCCCATTGCGGAATACGCCATTGCCCTGGCCAACACGCTGGGTTCTCGCTACTTCGATTTTGGCATTAGTACCGAAAGCGATGGGCAAATTCTGAACCAGGGTTTGTATCGCTTCAAAGGCAAATTTGGCTCCGGCAGTGCCCTTCACGAGTTTTTTGATGTGAACTTTTAATTTAGACTTTCATTTTTGCGCTTTGTCAGGGTCTGGTAAACAGTAAATCTTCCCGGCGGTTGGCAAAGGGAAGTCTGCTATCCTGGGGCAGCAAGTATGAATCGAAGCCTTGAAGCCGGGCCCGCATCATCAATCCAAAAAGCGTTCCATCATCCAGGTGATCTGGTTCCATTTGGTTAAACTGCACAGTGGGGAGTGTGTTTTCACCGGTAAAATGCTGGTGGTAGCGTACGCCATTACTGCTGGCAAAAAAGCGTTTGCGCTTGGAAATATTGGGGACATCGCCCAGTAGCATTTCCCCGCCCTCACTTAGCAGGCTCAGGGCCGTATCGGCGAATTGCTGAAAAAAGCCTTCTTTAAAAGCAATTTGTAAAACGCTATAAGACAACAGGCAATCCACCCGCCCCTGGAATTCATTCACAAACGCGTCCATTTTTGGGAATTGTCCAACGTGTTTTTGGATAAACGGTTTGTCCGGTAACAGGGCCAACATCTCTTCAGAGTCCACCAGCAGCAGCGTGTGACCGTTCCGCTCGCACAACGCGATCAGCATATGGGGCAATTGACTGCACCCTGGCCCAATGTCCAAAACCACTTTATTCTTCTGGTTGAGTGTGGGCAATTTGTGCAGGATGTCCTCAAAAATAAAGGGTTCACTCTCTTTGCGATACGCATCGGGAAAACCCACTTTTTCATAGCAGCTTAAACTGGGATCCTGGGCCATGCGCCGGTAATCCTCAAAAGTGGGATTGTAAAAACCGTTTACGGATGAAGTTGAACTGGAAGACATGGGGTGGACTCCTGTAAAACAGCGGGCAATGACTTGGCAATGAGCAGCTTGAGTTGCTGAAACGCATGCACATTTACATCTTTATGAAAGAGTAACTCATCTTCGGCTAGAATGCCAAGCAGGGTCAGGTTTTTTAACGCTTTGGCCTTGATACGCTCTCGACGGGTTTGGGTCAGTTCGATGTTTTTTAAAGTGGGCATGGGAAAGCCCTCCGTGGTGATTTCGGCGGTAGCAAACAGAACATTGGTTTCCTCTGAGATCAGCCCCATGCCTCGAAGTTCCGCAATCCCCCGCTGTGGCAAGGTCTCTTTTTCCCAAGCCTGATCCGGGGGTAAAAATAATTCCAGCGTGACGGGATAGGTGGGGCCTTGCAGGGTTTGCGGGCAAAAATTGGCGTAGTTCACCACCCGATAAGTTAAAAACTGTGGGTCAAACGGGTAAATATAAAACAAATCGTTGGCTTGTAATTTTTGATCCAGTTGCAGGTGAACAAAAGCGGTTTGTAAGGGCTTGTCAAAACTGTCGTCAGCGTCTTGCAAACCCAGGGTGAGGGTCAGCGGATGAATACCCGCCGTCCAGATGACCTGTTCAACGAACATCTCTTGTAGTGCTTGTCCGGCCTGCTTGAGGGTAACAGATGAAATTTTCCCGTCAGTTTCCTGAATATCGCCAACCACGGCTTCGGTTAAAATGGTCACGTTTCGTTGTCTTAAACGGGCTTCAAAGGCATCAATGAGCTGCTGCATGCCCAAACTTTTAGGATAGAAGTTCCGCTTTCCCGCCGAGCGTTCTAAGGGGAGATCTCGTTGATCGCTGAAGGCAATGCGGCTTCGTAAGAGCTGAGACTGGGTGAGATCCGTGACAATCGCTTCATCCAAAAAAGCGATCCGATTGAGATGCAAAAATAGCAACGGTAGTTTGTGTAGTGATTGAATGTCTTTTCCAAATAGCTTGAAGAGGATGGGCTGAATCACAGTCTCGGTAATCACAGGCCCAAAGTGTTGCAGGCAAAAATCGTAAGCACTTTCAGGATTTTGAACCAAACGATTCTGACTCTGTTGATTCAGGTTCCAGAAAAAATCTTGCAAACAGGTTTTATATAAAGATTCTGGAAGGCCTCTTAAATCCACAAAGGGCGTATTAGCCTGTAACTTCCCCTGGTAGTAATGCCCGGCGATTTCTCGTTCTCTGCCGGACATAACATGCCATTGCTCTGGAGGTAACAGACTGAGAAAGAGATGATCCAGCTCTTCAATCAATGTTTCCTGAAAATTATGAGCCCCGCAATCAAAACGCCCATTTGCCCCGTAGTCAAAGGATCGTAACAATCCGCCCAGTGTTTTGGATTTTTCAACCAGCACGATATGGCGTTCCGGCCAGGCCTGACTCAACAAAGTCGCCGCCATCAATCCGGTGGTGCCCCCACCGACAATCAGAATGTTGGACTTCTGAGCTGGCATTGACCCTCCAGAGGATTTATTTGAGGTGCATGGCGATCTTATGAACTTCCAGAGCATCTAAAATGGCTTGTGCCCGGTGCTTCCAGTGATGATTTTCGTTGACCTGTTTTCGACCAGCATCGGCAACTCGTTGCAATTCGTCCAGATTGCCCAATATGGCACGGACTTGATCGGGCAAGGTTTCGCTGAGATTTGAAGACATTTCAAAGTTAAAAATATTTTCGTTGTGCTTGAATTCAGCTCTCAGCCCCGGAATGTCTTCACTGAGGCAAGCGGCCCCCTGGTGCATGGCGTAGGCCAAACGTTCGTGAATGCCGGTTCGGTTGTTGGGCATGATATTCAGGACCACTTTACTTTGCCCCATAATTTTCTGGGTTTCTGTAAAGTTAATGGCCGGGAGAATGGTCATGTTCTCGGTGCGATGCTCAAATTGATCCCAGCCATTCCCGAAAATCGTAATGGGGAAATCACCGAGAGACTTCAGAACATGATTTCTTCTGTAAATGCGAATGTAGCGGTCGATATCACTGAGCAGGCAACCCATCTTTTCTGGCGCTAGTTCCAATGGATAGAGCCCTACTGATGCCATGCGCTCAAAGAAAATTTGGTGTAATTCACGCTCGGTTTCAAGCTTACTTTGCTCGACCGTTTCCCAGACCACTGCGTTGAGCATCTTGCTACCGTAATTCAGTTTTTCTTCAGCTTCTTTCAGGCTGGAGAGACAACTGCCAAAAAACACTAAGTCGTAGGGCCTTTCGGCAATAGGTGTAACCTCTTTTACTGTTTGACACCCGGCTAGCTGAAGGCAATGGCCAACCGTGGTGGGTTTACGCAAGTAGTTAAAGTAAAAATCAAAACTGTTCTGATTACTAAAAAAAACCAACCTCTGCTTCAGAGGATACGTAACACGGTCCCAGTGGTAAAATGGATGATCCACGAACCAACTGACAATGGGCACATTAATCACGTCATAGAGTGGTTTGTCCTGGCACATTAATGACAAACCATTACCATTCAGGGAAATAAAAAATTTGATAATGCCCTGAATTTTCTTCATATCTTCAACATAGTCTTCTTGGCTAAGATCAATGGTAACGGTCTCTTCCCCCAGTTCCTGAAAAGCCTCAGCCAGATGATCAATAAAAACTCTCAGCACGTCGTACTGGCTAGAACCCTTGATTAAGACGATCTTGGGGAGCAGTTTTTTCTCCTGTATTAATGCTGACTGTGGGGATTTTAGAGTTGAAGACATATCACTCAAATCTCACTTTCACACTTGAACCATCATGGATAAAAACGGGCAACAACCAGAACTGAAAGCACCCTGCATAAATAGATTTTTTAGCCTGGAATAAATACACAATATGCAGCAGGGGCTATTTTAATTATAGTGCTAATATTTTAATTGTTATACTCTATTCGGTTGATTTTACTGCATTTTTAGAATTTCAGAAATCTGATAAGTGAGTGCCGATGCTTAAAGTTGGAATAATTGGTTTTGGTTATTGGGGACCCAACCTGGTTCGAAACTTTCATGCCGTGGAAGATGCCCAGGTGGTCATGATTTGCGATCGAGATGAACGTGCCTTGCAACGGGCCCACAAGATGTTCCCCGGTGTACCCACCTGCTCGGACAGTCTGGATTTGCTTCACTCCCCTGGCATTGATATTGTGGCTATCGCCACCCCGGTTTCTGCCCATTATCATCTGGCTAAAGAGGCCCTGATGAACGGGAAGCATGTTTTTGTGGAAAAACCCTTTACCGCCAATTCCAAACAGGCTGAAGAATTGATTGCCTTGGCAGAGTCCAGGAATCTATTGATTATGGTGGATCACACTTTTCTGTTTACCGGTGCCGTTTGCAAGATTAAGGAACTGCTGGATGATGATGTGATTGGCGATGTCATGTATTACGATTCCTCCAGGGTCAATCTGGGGTTATTTCAGTCGGATGTTAATGTGGTGTGGGACTTGGCCCCTCATGACTTTTCCATCATCAACCACCTGATGCCGGATGCGCCGGTGGCGCTCTCTGCCCAAGGCATTGATTTTTTCTCGGATGGCAGTGAGAGCGTGGCCTATGTGACGGCTCACTTTAGTGGCAAGCGCATCGCCCATTTTAATTTCAATTGGTTTTCCCCGGTAAAAATCCGGCGGACCCTGATTGGTGGTAGTCGAAAGATGCTGGTTTGGAACGATCTGGTTCCCGATGAAAAAGTGAGAGTCTATGACAAAGGGGTGATTCTAGACGTCAATGATGGAGCTTTAGGCTCCATTGTGCAATATCGCACTGGGGACATTTATGTGCCCAAGCTGGATGGGCATGAAGCGCTGCTCAAGGAATGCGAATATTTCGTTGCTTGCATCAAATCCGGGCAGAAACCCATGAATGATGGCGTGGCTGGTTTGAAAATTGTCAAAATGCTGGAAGCCTGCGACGCTTCCATGAAGCGAAATGGGCTGCCGGTTGAACTGGACTTGGCCAGTCTTGCGCTATAGTCTATCTTGATGGGCGTTTAAATTGACGGGTTTGAAAGCGGGCTTATAAATAATTTTAACTTTGCGTTCTGTGGGTCCAAGTCAGGGGCAAATTGCTTGATCCGGAACCTAATGCCGGAACCTAATATGGCTGAGTTCGTCATGCCTGAAAAAGCCTTTTAATTTTCATACTGCCAAAGAAGGAATTTTCCGCATGCCTGACTTTTCTCTTGATACGGTGTCCATTGCCTCTCCCTGTTCTGCTGACTGGAACACCATGAGCGGTGATCATCAGAAGCGTTTTTGCCAGCAATGCCAGCTCAATGTGTATAACTTGTCCGGCATGACTCGAGAAGCGGCCGAATCACTGATTGCTGAAAGTGAAGGACGGCTGTGCGTTCGATTTTTCCGGCGGGCCGATGGCACCTTGCTCACCCAGAATTGCCCGGTGGGGCTAACAGCGTTGCATCGTGGCCAGTTGATGAAGGGCTTGGGAAAAGTGGCTGCGGTTGCCACTATCATGACCGTGGCTGGACTGTTTTATGTGCAATCCGCATCAGCCACGGACTCTATTCAGGGCAATATGACCATGGGGGAAGCCATTGCTCCCAGCAAAATTCAGGCAGCTCAGGGCGGAATTGCCCCAGTAAAGCCTTCTGAGATAAAAGGTGGAACGCCCTCTGCGAAAAAGCCCTGCAAATTACCCAAAAAACCAAAGAAGCCTGTTAATAAGCCACCTGTGAGCGCTCAGCCCAAAGGGTCTCCGACTTCTGAGCCCAACTATGCCAAAATGGGAAAAATCGCTCTTCCTGATAATCTTTAAACCTTTTGCAGACTCTATGTTTGGCGTTTTATATTTGCATTGAAACCTAGGACTTAATTATTGATTTTTCTTGGCTGGATTTAGGCCAAGTACTGTCCAACAATCGTTTTATTAGGCTTTTGTCCTTATTTGACATGCAAAAAGTATTTATTGTACGGTTACCGTAGTATTTGAGGCGGTTTATCAAGCCTCAAGCAGAGCTTTACGCCCTCTATAGCTGCATCTCGCCAATAGGGCGAACAACTTTACCACAGGGATCTCTCGTTTATGTTCACTCTGGATTCAAACCCTTCGCCATTTAAGGCTGGAACCCCACGTTCTCCGCGTTTTAAAGGACATCAGGCGGAACACAAGCACCAAAAATTCTCCAGCGCGCAGGCAGAAGCGTTAGCGGCCTTGGCCTTGCAGCAGGATGAAACTGCCACTCCTGTGCTGGATCATCAAAAACCACGGGGCTACGCCAAAATCCCGGTACTTCTGGAGAAAGCCGGCGATAAAGTTTCTGGTGTAACCGCTGGTATAGACTTCTTGCCACATCATCTGTCCGCCACTTCCAAAAACGCTGCGGATTGGCTGCGTCGGACAGTGAGCCCTACCAGCCGTCAGGTCGCTTTGAAGACCGCTGCTGAGAATCAGCAATCGGCTGATGTCGATCGTTTGTTGCAAGCGGTCGAAGGCCAGTTACCCTTGGCCGACTTGTACGATGTGGAAGCGGGCATGAATCCTGATGAAACCAGACGATTGTTGCGTCAGGCTTTTCTGGATGAACCCCAACTGAGAGCCGTGGTGAACAACGCCTTGACCCATCCGGTCATTGCCACGCTCATCTGGCCGGTGGTGGCCAAGCCCGATCTTAGAAAGAGTCTGGAACGGATTGTGGCCTGGCAGCAGGAACGTGAAAGTCCTGCTACTACCTCCAATGGGGGCTTGGGCAGTCATGCAACGGGGACTTCTTCCCTTGATGGCTTTACGCCGTCTGAACTGGCGACCATTCCCGAAAACGGCGAAATTCAGCCGGACCCATCGTCAACGCCTCAAGGGGTTGGCTTGCATGCGACCGCACCCTCCACAGAAAGTGGTGCTGCGCTGGCCCATCGGTTGCAGGCTGATGCCGCACTGATGGCGCGCGGGGGAAGGGCCTTGGCCCAAAAGCTCAGACAAGCAGAATCTTTTCAGCATCGGCCTATGACGGATGATGAACTAAAGACCCGCTACTTCCAGAAAAACCAGTATCCCCCTCTCAAGGACCCTCACGAGTTTATGGTGCTGGAGCCAGAGGAGTCCACGGTGACGGTGACCAACCGGCTGCCGCAGTCCACGGGGTCTCAATCGAGTTCGCAGCCTTGGTGGAAACGCTTTACGCCCCACCCCAAAACACTGATGCTAGACCACTCTCTACCGGTGAAAGTCACGTCCAAAGATCCAAACGCCCAGTTATTGCTGGCCGCCTTGATCAAGCATCAGGAGTTGCCGCCCATTGCCCCCAATACCACCGTTGCCCTGCGTTTAAGGAACGAGGCGCAATTCAAGGAAAAAGTATTTCGCCCCATTGTGAATACCTTCCGCATTAGCGAGGAAATTGAAATCAAGGACCCCAATCAGCCGGGATCCTTCCGGAAAGTTCAGCTGAAAGAGGCCTGCCTGTGGCCCTTCATCGAAGCCGTGCTACTGAGAGGGGAAGCGGGACTGGGACCCAACTGCAAAGTAAAGGGCTCCCAGAAGAAGTGTTTTGATTTGCTGGCCGATGCCGATATTTATCAATTCACTTCCTCAAACCCGGCACTGGCCAAGTTGTTGAACGACCGTTTGCATCACAAAAATGACAAAGGCCTCAGAGAACTCAAAGCCAAGTTGGCGGCCATTCAGCTGGCTGGTCTGCAATATGCGGAGCAAGTGGATGTTCTGGATACCGTGGCCACTTTTTCCAAAGGCTTTGCGGCCGGTGTGGCGGGCGAACAGATTGCCAGCCATATCGGGGGCGACGCAGAGCCCGGTGAGAATGTCTGGAAAAACCCGGCTATGTGGATTCGTCTGGCCTTTTTAAGTCTGGTAGATACCATTGACAACTGGTACGGCGAACATGGCGTACTGGAAGCCGATTTAAAAGGCATGGGGCTCAGCAACAGTCACGAAGACGTGTTTGGCAATGCCCCTCCTGAGGATTCGGTACCGGCCAGTCATTATTTCTCGGCGCGGCATGCCACCCATTTACCGGGCTGGCTGGAGTCTCTGCGTCGTCGTGTGCTTCTGATGGGGGCCGGGGATGCGGACGGAAAAGCTTCTCAGGCCGTGGCCACCACCTATCGATCGGTGGCTATGGGTGGCTTGGGGGGCATGGCGGCTTCTCTGTATGCCGCTAAAACTTTTACCGAAGCTCAACCCAAGTTGTATGAACAAATGCTGTCCACTTCCATCGGGACCTTGGGCGCTTTTTCCATTCCGATTAATTTCGGGTTGACCCTGCCTCGGGTTATGAGTTCTTTTAACGAGCATCTGGAAGAGGGGCGGCTGCGATTGCCCCCACACATCAAGGCCGAAGATGAAAAAGCGGTTCAGGCTTACATCAAGGAAGTTGCCCTTCAGGAGATGATGTCCCGAACCGGACTGCAAGCGTCCCTGAAATCGTACACGGTCATTCCGGCCCTGGGCCTGGTATGGCCAGCGCAATTGGTCATTCCCCGTCCTGTGTTGCAATCGGTCTTGGCGCCTTTTATGCCGGTGGCTGAAAACTTGACCCGAATGGGCATGATGCTGCACCGGGTGGATCGTTCTTTCCCCAAAAGCCTTGCGGATACCGAGGGGATGGTACTGACCGCCTACATTAATGATGAAGAGCATATGGAACGCTATCAGGATGCCATTCGGCGGGCGTTTAACGGCACCTGGTCCCGCACAGCCGCTCAAGGCATGAATGTTTTTACGTATCCGCTACAGCTGGCCATGACCCACCGCAAACACATTGATTTTCATGATGGGCCAGAATAGTCGGTTATCAGCATTTTATTTGAATAAAATTACTGATCGCTTCTCTTCTCAACGCTAAAAGATTCGGTCTCTCTGAAGTGGGCTTACCCCAACCAGGCCCTGATTTTTTTACGCCAAACGGTTTCAACTTGTTGATAGAGAAAATAAGAAATCAGAAGAGAGAGCAGTAGTGTAGCGCCTGCCATTGCTATTTGAATCCACACAGGCATTTGCTCTGTCTTTAAATGGGCCATCACCCCAAACCCATGCCGAATGTAGCGCAGGAGCAAATTATGAACCAAATAAAAGGAGTAGCTGATCTCTCCACCCAAAACAACCAGACCGCTAGTGAGCCAGGGCAAGGTGTTTTTTTGTCGCTCGGCACTGGCCAGCAAATAAATTAAACCCGTTGAAGGGATCATCAACAGTAAATAGTAATAGTTTTCCACACCCAGGGCTTTGGTCAGAAGGGGCATCAAGAATAAGGCGCAGGCCAGGCTCACCGTCATCACTGTCAAGGCTTTTCCATTGCCCATCATTTTTTTCAGCAGGGGCGGTTGAACTTGACGCACATAGAGGCCTCCGGCCAGTATACCCATTAAAAATTCTGGCACTCGGTTTAAAAAGAATCGGGCGCTGCCATAAAAACTGTCCACGCCAAGCAGTTGCAATCCCCACAGGGAAAGGCCCAGCAGCAGCACTCCTGCAATCAGTCGTTTTGAGTTTGATACCAGCAAGAGTAACGCTGGAAATAAGACGTAAAAGGAAGCTTCAATGCCCACGCTCCAGCCCACATCATTCAAACGGCCACAGGTTTGAGGGAGCAAACAATGGGTCAGGGTGGCTTGCGTGCCCAAGGTCATGGGAAGCTGACTTCTAAAGGCCGAAAACCACTCAATGGGCAAAGCCAGAAGTGCCGTCAACAGAAAAACCGGGTAGACGCGGGCGAATCGGGCAATGTAAAAAGCCCGGATGTCAGCCTTATCCTGAAAGCCCTGATGGTATCGAAGGCAGAGGACAAAACCACTCAGCACGTAAAACAGGGACACCCCCAGATGGCCCAGACTGGACACCAGTAAAACCCCGACCGGCGGCAAGCCAAAGTAGTGGAAGTGGTACATATGCGAGAAAAATACGGCCAGCGCAGCGTAAATTCGCAAGCCGGTCAAACTGGCAATGGTTTCATCCTGTTTGCCACCTGCCACAGGCGTTAAATGATGGCTTGGGAGGGCCTCAGCAGCCTGGTTGATGTTCGGTTGCACTGGTTGTAGCCCAACTTTCTGGCGATCTATAAAGAGAATTGTATAGAAACACCCATGCCGGGGGGAACCTTCATTTAATGGAATCCTACCGGAATCAGGCACTAAACATCTTCTGGCACTTTTCGAGCATATCCGGCCAAGTTGGAGACCAGAGGTCCTCTTTAATTCACCATCACCAGAACGCTGAAATATACCAAAAGCAAGCCAATTGAGCCGACACATTGGTTCTGTAACTGAGCTATGTTAATATTCCGGTACTGAATCAATGAGGTAAATACTATGGATCTGGTAACCGGTGGAGCCGGTTATATCGGCAGCCATTTTATCAAAACCTACCTGGATCGTTTCCCGGAAAACGAGATAGTAACGGTTGACAACCTGTCGGAAGGACACCCGGAAGCCCTGTCATATTCACCTCGCATCCATTTTGAAAAGGAAGACATTTGTAATATAGAGGCTATGGTGGAAATCCTCCGAAAATACGAGGTAGAAACGGTCATTCACTTTGCGGCCAACTGCTACGTGGGAGAATCCCAGGAAAACCCAGCCAAGTATTTTCAGAATAACTGCATTCATACTTTAAATTTGTTCAAGGCCATGCAGATTTGCGGCGTTAAGCAAATTGTTTTCTCTTCTACCTGCGCCACCTATGGCAATCCGCAATATGCGCCTCTGGATGAACAGCATCCGCAAATGCCTATCAACGTTTATGGATCCACCAAGTTGATGACAGAACAGGCGCTCAGAGCTTATTCGATTGCCCAAGGGTGGTCCTATGTGGCCTTGCGCTATTTCAACGCCTCTGGTGCGGATGAAAGCGGCCTAATCGGTGAGCGCCACGATCCGGAAACGCACCTGATTCCGCTGATCTTGCAAACCGCCCTGGGAAAGCGCAAAGCCATTCAGGTCTACGGAGACGATTATGATACGCCGGATGGTACCTGCATTCGGGATTATATCCATGTGAACGATCTGGCAGCGGCACACCTGGCGGCGATTAAATACCTGAGAGCGAACCCCGGAGGAGAGGCCTTTAATCTGGGCACTACCAGTGGATCCTCTGTCTTGGAGGTCATCAAAACCTGCCAGAAGGTCACGGGACGAGAGATCCCGGTGGAGTATTCAGCCCGCAGACCGGGAGATCCCCCCATGCTGGTGGCCAATGCCGACAAGGCCAGGCAGTTGCTGGGTTGGAAAACCCAATATGATTTGCAGAGAATCGTTGAAACCGCTTGGCAATGGGAGCAAAATCCCAAATTCCCGAGCGGATTATAACCCCAAGAACACGGTATGGGTTACCCAATAGGGGAATCGCACTGCGCTTGGCGTTTTTCTTTTTCTGGCAGAAGCACGATTGATAACTCAAGAATTTTACAAATGGGATTCGCATCGCGGGTTGATGCTAAAATGGGACAAAATTGTCCGGAGAATCCTATTGTGACTGTGATAACCCCGCTCGATACCCTGTCCGCCATCGAACAACGCCGTGCCGTCAAGCACTATGATGCAGATTTTGTCATGCCAGAAGAAGATAAAAAACGACTGTTGTCGCTGGCACTGCTGTCACCCAGCTCATTTAACATCCAGAATTGGCGCTTTGTCATGGTTGATGATCCGCAAGTTCGTCAGCAACTCAAGGCAGCGGCCTGGAATCAGGATCAAGTGACCGATGCATCTTTACTGGTGGTCTTGTGCGCAAACCTGAACAGCTGGGCGGAACAACCCGAGCGCTATTGGCAGACCGCTCCCGAAGAAGTGCGTAACTTTTTAGTCACCGCCATCATCAATTTTTATAAGGACAAACCGCAAACCCAGCGGGATGAAGCCATGCGCTCCTGCGGAATTGCCGCACAAACCCTGATGATAGCCGCTAAATCCTTGGGTTATGACTCCTGCCCCATGGTCGGTTTCGATCCGGAAGAAGTGGCCAACATTATCCATCTTCCAGAAAACCATGTGATTGGCCTGATGGTAGCGATTGGCAAAGCCGTGCAACCCGCTCGCCCCAGAGGTGGCCAGTTGCCGATGGAAGCAGTGGTTATACACAACCAATTTTCATAATTTTTTTAAACTTCTTGGTTTCAAATCACTTGGTTTGCCAAGCGGTTTACAGTTATACCAGCGCAGCGACGGGAGCCCTCTCTTGTGGCTGCGCTGAGCCTTTTGTATTCGCCTCCCTTATCTCTGGCCTTCTGTCATCCGGCATTGTATAAGCGACAAATGACTTGTTCATGCCCAGACAACGCTCTTTGTATAATTGGGCATCCGGGAAAAAACGCCGAACTTTCCGCTCATCCAATAAGCGCAGCGAATCAACCCGTTTCAGGCAAGTTTCCCAGGATTCACAAGGCAAGCGCTTCACCGGCTGAAAGGTGAGCCGCTGCTTCCAGGTTTCCACGGTTCTGCCAATCCCGCCGCCGGTCAGGTCAAAGTAATAGAGTAAAAATACCTGTAAAGTCTTGGGCATAAATTGATAAAAGAGATAACAGGAATGAGACTCAAGGGGAAAGTATAAATTGGGCGTCTGCACAAAATAGGCCTTTGCCACCCGCCGAATCTCCCGCGCCATTTTAAGTTGCTGCGCATCATCCCCCACATGCTCAATCACCGAATTGGAAAAGACAATATCAAAGGCCTCATCCTCAAACTGGGACAAATCAGTGACATCACCAGCCACACTGGTAAAGGCCGGATGATGGGTCGGGGCGGCCTGCAGGTTGAGCAACACAATCTCCAGTCCCTCGGTATCCACGAATCCCATACTCTTCCAGAATGACAGGGTTCCACCGGCATCCAGAATTTTCAGTGGCCGTGGGAATTGCTTCAGCCACTCTTTAAAAAATAAAAATCGCTTTTGGCGCATTTTCCAAGCCAGACTGTTGGTATTATAAGAATCAAAAATTTTCTCTCGCAGAATATTCATTTGATGGTCTCAAGCCTCACAACACTATTTTTTTCAGGATGCCAACCGGCACTTTCGTTCATTAAAAATCGGTTAGTTTATTCAAGATTTCTGTTTGGCATGGCAGGCAAGCCATTCGCACAAGCCATTCCCCATTGTTCATGAGCCTGACAATGAAAGAAACTGTACAGGTAACTAGAGATAGAACAAAAAATTAAACGGATAGGCTAGGTACTCTGGTGAAAATACACTTCTTGCGACCTGCCAGTAGAGCCTGGTATTTATTAAATTTGATACCCCCTGTTGCCCAAGTTTTCAAATAATGAAACAAGCGGTTTGTTGGCCGATAGCCATTAAAGTGTTAAGGTATGATGATCGAATCGTTCCCCTCCCAGTCACACAAGCCCACGAGACAAGTCTCCCAAAGAAAACCCAAAGATAAGCCCCAATGACCAGCCAGATTGATCCTAAAACCACCGGCCTTAGCTGGAATTTTGATAACAGCTACTGCCAACTGCCTTCGTTCTTCTTTGCCCGGCAAAACCCGGAGCCAGTCCGTGACCCGCGGCTGATGATATTCAATCATTCCCTCAGTCAGGAGCTGGGGATCTCAGTTTCTACAGCAGCGGAGCCATCCGTGGCCCTGGCATTGGGTGGAAATCAAATCCCAACCGGCGCCGAACCCATTGCTCAGGCTTACGCCGGTCATCAGTTCGGACATTTCGCCATTTTAGGGGATGGTCGGGCTATTTTACTGGGAGAGCACCTCAGCCCAAGCGGAAAACGGGTTGACGTTCAGCTCAAAGGTTCCGGACAAACACCCTACTCACGGCGGGGAGATGGTCGAGCCGCTCTTGGGCCTATGCTTCGTGAGTACATTATCAGTGAAGCCATGCAGGCGCTGGGAATCCCTACCACTCGCAGTCTGGCCGTGGTGGCCACCGGTCAACCCGTCTACCGGGAAACCGCACTGCCGGGAGCGGTACTGACCCGCATCGCTGCCAGCCATATTCGGGTAGGCACATTCGCTTATGCCGCCACTCAAGGGGATCAAGCACAGCTTCAAACTCTGGCCGATTACACCTGGAAACGCCATTATCCTGAATGCGCCGAAGCCGAAAATCCCTACCTCTGTTTTTTAGAAGCGGTCATGGATCGCCAAGCCAGTCTGATTGCCCGGTGGCAACAAGTGGGCTTTATTCACGGTGTGATGAACACCGACAACATGAGCATTGCCGGAGAAACAATCGACTACGGGCCTTGTGCCTTCATGGATACTTACCATGCGGATACCGTGTTTAGTTCCATCGATCAGCAGGGCCGTTACGCCTACGCCAATCAGCCGCTGATGGCCCAATGGAATCTGGCCCGGTTCACCGAGGCATTGCTGCCCCTGCTACACACTGATGAAACGGAAGCCTTGGCCTTGGGACGAGCCGCGGTGTATCACTTCCCGGAACGCTTTCAGCGTTATTGGCTGAGCGGCATGAGAGCCAAACTGGGCCTGTTTACAGAAGAAGCTTCAGACCAAGCGCTGATCGAAACGCTACTGAGGTGGATGCAAAATACGGCTCAGGATTTCACCCATACCTTCCGCAGTTTGGGCTCAGAAACCTTACCAAGCCAGCCGTTTTTTCACGATGAAACCTTCGTCGCTTGGCACAAGGAGTGGCAAGCACGCTTGGGCCGACAACCTCAAACACCAGAGCAGGTTCGCGCCCACATGAATGCTCACAACCCGGCCATCATTCCCAGAAACGCCCGGGTGGAAGCGGCGCTCAACGCCGCTAATGAAACTGGCGATATGAGCGCCCTTCACCAGTTGCTGGAAGCACTCAGGCAACCTTATTTGGATCTGCCCCAGTTTGCCGACTATCAAACACCACCGCCCGCCAGCGCAGAACCTTACCGTACATTTTGCGGCACCTAGATTTAAAAGAGTGTTGTGAAAAAATACTCATCTAAATTTTATTTTTCTAATGAGCGGCAAGGCTACTATCTGCACTGGAACTTGGCTTACCCAAAAAGAAAATCAACCACATGGAAACCAAAAACACCACGCCCATAAACCAGAAAATATCGCCGAATGACAGAATGGCCGCCTGCTGGTTGAGCATGCCATCCAGCAATGCGTAAGCCTGATGCTGAGCCTGCGCCATTGAACTACCTTGCTGATGCAAGTACTGAACCATCCCTTCAAAGCGGGAACGGGTAGCCGCATCATACAGACTGATGTGCTCACTTAATATAGTCCGATGAAAATTTTCCCGCTGAGCCAGCAAGGTGGTCAGCAGAGCGATGCCAACACTACCACCAATTTGTCGGGTTAAGTTGAAAAAACCGGAAGCCGCGGCAATGTCCGCTTTGGGAAGCGGTCCCAGCGTGGCCAGCGTCAAAGGCATAAACATAAGCACCGTACCGGCGCCTCGCCAAATCAATGGCCAGTAGAGGCTTTGCTCATTGGTATCTGGATTGATGCCAGACAAAACAAACATGGTCACGGCCAAAATACTGGACCCGATGGCCACCAAAACCCGAGCATCCACCCATGTGGTTAATTTGGCCCCTAAAATCATAAACACGGCTGAGGCAAGGGCTCCTGGTAGCAGTAAAAATCCGGTTTGCTCTGCCGTATAGTGCAACATCGTCTGGGCAAAAATAGGCAGGGCAAAAAGCGCGCCATACAGGCTCATACCCAATACCATGGAGTACAGACTACCCGCCATCAGGGATCGATGCCGCAGCACCCGTAAATTGACCGCCGGGTAATCAATACTCAACTCCCGCCAAATGAACAAGGCAATGCCCACAAAACTTAGTATAGCCATGGCCACAATAAAGGGAGAAGCAAACCAGTCATCCTGCTGGCCCTCTTCCAGCAAGGTTTGAAAGCAGGAGAGACCCACAGTGAGTAGCCCAATGCCCCACCAGTCCACCCGTCGGTTCATATCCTGATTGAGGCGATCTGGCGTAAAGAAAATATAGGCTGCCATCACCGCGATAATGCCAAAGGGTATGTTAATAAAAAAGATCCACCGCCAGCCCAGGGCATCGGTTAAATACCCTCCCAAAGTCGGGCCCAGTGCCGGGCCCACCATGACCCCCAAGCCAAAAACGGCTTGGGCCAGACCTTGCTCATGGGCCGAAAAAGTCTCAAAAATAATAGACTGCCCCTTGGCCAGCAAGCCGCCGCCAGTCAATCCCTGAATCACGCGAGCGACAATGAGCATGGGCAAACTGGTGGATAGGCCGCAAGCCACTGAAGCCAGGGTAAACCCGATTAAACAGAAAATAAAATAGTTTTTCTTACCAAAATAATCGCCCAACCATGCACTCAGGGGAATCATCACCACGTTGGCGATGGCATAGCCGGTTACCACCCAGCCAATTTCCGAAAGCGTCGCCCCCAGATTACCCTGCATTTCGCTTAAAGCCACGTTGACGATGCTCGTATCAATCACCTCCAGCAATGCTCCCAAAGAGGCGGTAATAGCCACTGCCCATTTCCACCAGGCCGGTTTGGCCGAGGGTTGATCTTGAGTCGTCGCAATTACAGCGGTGGTCATTCGTTCTCCTTTATCTCTTGCTGGATTTTTGGGGAGAAATACCCTGAATAAAAACAGACAGCGCAGTGAGCAAATAATCATCCGGCGTGAAGTCGGCTGGTACCACTTTACGGCGCAGCATAAACCCCATCAGCATACTCACCAGCATTTCTACCAGCTGTGTGGAATCCAATTCCGGACGCACCTGTCCTAGACTTTTTGCACGATCCAGATAGTTAATTAAATGTTGTCTTACAGGCGCCCAAGCGGCACAGGCAATCTGGTGGGCTGCCTCCGGTTGGCGATGGGCCTCGCCTACCATCATGCGCACCATGGGTTCATGCTGATACAACACCTCTTGGTAAACCGTGGCGTAATAAGTAAGGTCCTGCCGCAGATCGTTATGGCCCATATTCGAGCTTTCCAGCGCTTCCCGAATTTTTTGGGCGGCCGCCTCCACCATCGCCTTCAGTAGCAACTCTTTGCTCTGAAAAATGCGAAATAAAGTGGTTTCATTCACACCGGCCACCTGGGCGATTTCCCGTGTGGTGGCCCCCTTAACGCCTCGATCTGAGAACACCTGCAAAGCTGCTTGCATGAGGCGATCTCGCGTGCTCACACTGTTGGATTCGGCAGAAATTCGGGGACTCATTCTTGTCCTCCTTTGGCTTTGGCTGCCGACTGGTTGGACTCATGTCCCACATTCACGGTAACCAGCGTCGACATGCCTGGTACCAACAATTGCTCATAGCCCTTAAGGGTATCGGCATTCAGGAGAATTTTGACCGGCACCCTCTGCACGATTTTAGTAAAGTTTCCAGTGGCATTTTCAGCTGGGAGCAAGGCAAATTTGGCACCGGCTGCCGGAGAAAAACTGGAGACCACGCCTTTAAGATGGTGTTGAGGAAAGGCATCCACCTCCACCTCTACCGGCTGCCCGGGACGCATACGACTGAGCTGTGTTTCCTTATAATTCGCCACCACCCACAGTTCAGGGCTCACCACAGCCATTAGTGGTTCACCGGCCTGAATGCGCTGGCCCACTTCCACCGTTTTCTTTCCAATGCGTCCGGTAACAGGGGCTACAATGCGCGTGTAGGAGAGATTCAACTTGGCCTGACGAACCTTGTCCTCTGCCATTTTAACGGAGGCCAGCGCAGCTTCATAATCCCCTTCCGATAACTGAACTTGCATGCCTTGGGCCTGAGCCCCCTGAACCACCCCTTTGGACTGGGTTAGTTTGGCGTAATAGCTATTGAGCATGCTGCGCATTTGTTGGGCTCTGGCTTTGGATTGTCTCAAAGCCCATGCCGCCGCAGCCTCAGCGGCCTGAGCATTTTTCAATTGAGATTCAATAGCCTCTCGTTGTTGGGCGGAAACCGCATCGGGATTTACCCCTTGATAGCGCTGATAATCGGACTGCGCTTTATGGAGCAGCACCGTTTGCTGTTGAAGTTGAGCATACGATTGCTGGACGGCAGCTTCGCCCTCTTCCACTTGCTTTTCCACTTGGGAAATACCAGCCTGAGAAGCGCTGAATCCCCCCCGTGCCTGAGTGAGTTGCGCGCTACTCTGTTTTTTTGTAAACGCAATAGTGTTCTGGGCCGTTTGAGCCCGGGCCTTGGCATTGAGTAATTCATGCTCCGCTTGACTGAGGGCCAGTTGATAGTCTTGAGCATCAATGATAGCCAGCAACTGACCTTTGTGAACGGGCAGGTCATCATCGACCAACACCGTGGCAATGGTTCCGGGAACACGAGCCGCCACCGGGTGAATATGCCCCTGCAAGCTGGCGTTATCGGTTTGCTCGTACTGGCTGCTGTGCCAGTACCAAGCCAGCCCCAGCAATCCACTAATCAGTAAACCAGCCACCACCAGTCCGATAGACTGAGCAGAGGCTAAGGCCTTACCTGTAAAGGCTCTGGGCGTTCTTGAGACGAAAGGCGAAATGGTATTCAACATATTTGAATCCTTATGGTATAAATTGCAGGCATTAAAATCCGCCACCCAAGGCCTTGTATAGGCTGATGGTGGCAATGGCGGCATCGGCTTTCTGTGCCAATACAGCTTGCTGATACCGATTGAGTTCACTTTGGGATTTCAAAACATCCAACTTGGCAATTAACCCCTGTTGCTGCAAGGATTGATTCAATGCCAACTTCTGCTGGGTCATCTGCATTTGCTGCTGGGTAGCATCCTGTTGAGACTGGAGACTTTTTAATGTGCTCAGGCTGTCTTCTACTTCCTTCAGTCCCGTCAATACCGTCAGACGATAATTTTCCAGCGCTTCTTTTTGCTTGGTCTTTTTGTAATTCAGCTCTGCGCTCAATTGTCCGCCCCGAAAAACCGGTTGATTGAGCAACAAATTTTGCAAATTCAACACATTCGACCAGTCCCATAGCTTGCTGAACTGCAAGCCTGCCGTACCCACTAAAGAGCCTATATTCAAGGTGGGAAGAAAGGCTTTCCGAGCCACTTTGACATCAATTCGAGCACTTTCCAGCAAGGCCTCTTTCGCTAGAATATCGGGTCGCCGAGTCAACAGATCTACGGGCATACCAGCCGGGGTTTCCACAGGCAATTCCATTTGAAGGAGCGTTCGGCGTTCCAGTTGTTGCGCCGTTGCCGGGGGAGATCCCGTAAAAATGGCCAGCTGATGACTCCAAATCGCTTGTTGAGACTGAAGGCTCTTTAACGTATTTTCCGCTTCAAGAGCATTTCGCTGGGCATCCAGAACCGTTTGCTGATCGAGCAGGCCTGCTTGATAGCGGGACGTTTCTAGAGTGGCGATTTGCTTGAGCAGCGTCACTTGTTGTTGCTGATGATCCAGCAGGGCATCAGTCCGCAGCAGGTTGATGTAGGCCGCACTCACTTCTCCTAACACGGCGGTAATGACAGCCTTGCTTTGTAACTCAGCAGCCTCAGTTCTTTTTTTTGCCAATTGCACGCTATCCCAGTTTTTACCGAACCAATCGACTTCATAGGAAAGCTGCAGCGGTAAATTGTAGAGAAACTGGTTATTACTGAGAGGCAATTGCTGGGTGACTGTGTCCGGTAAACCCAACCGATAAACACTGGGGTTCAGGTTGACGCTGGGTAGTTCTTTGGCTACCGCTTGGCGCACCAAAGCCCTGGAAGCTTCCAGTTGGTGAAGCGGAATTTGAATGGATGGACTGTTTTGAATGGCGGCCTGAATGTATACAGTCAGCTGCGGGTCATGAAAACTCTCCCACCATTGACGATCGGGAAACTGAGTATTGAACGCATGGATGGACTGATCTGGGACCGAATTTTCTAACTCTCCCCAGGATTGATAGACCTTGACGCCAGCCTGCTTGACCTCGGCCATTGCAGGAAAGGGCAAAATCATCAAGGTCAGAACGGTACAAGCAAGAAGAACAGCCTGTTGACCAAACTTTACTAATAAACGGGAGGGATTCAGCATAAATCACCCTTTGGGTTAGGCGGAAACGCAGCATTGCGTTTAAATCAGTGACACGGAAGAACGTCTTGAGGATCTGAAAATGAGTCATTGAAAATCAATCATCATAGATTGATGAGGTATTTTCACTTTAAACCCACTTGAGCATAAATGCAAGTACTTGCTTGCATAAGTTATGAATAATTGTTCAAAAGGGTATTTTGCAGGTTTGACAAGCCAACACCCGATACCGAGCAGTTAAATTTCAGCACTCTCAAGGCATCTAATACGACTCATGCCGAAAGAGCGTTTTGGAATGCTTTATTCCAGCCATGGCTAAAATAAGGAGTTATCGAGAGAACCTTCGTCTCCAATAACTCGCCCAAAACACTAAATAATTGAATTGAAGGATCTCCTAAGGAATACCCCAATAAGATCGCTGCTCCCGCTCAACGGCTTGGTATTGTGTCGCTGTGAGGGCAGTATTGTATAAAACAACCTCGTAAATATCCCCATACCAAAAGTCATTTTCATGTCGAGATTTATTAGCCCCCACCCAGATTTGATTCACAACCAGGTTTCCGGTTGACGCGGCGGTTGTACCATTGTTAACCCCGTTTACCCGCATGGTCGAGGTCGTACCGTTTTGAAGCGATGTGGCCTGAAAGACCTCGTTAGTGCCAGAGTTTGTAACGCTCGTTAAATCGTTATACCCCCTGCGGGCGTTTAGGCGATAACTGGCCAAACGGCTTGCAGTACCATCCAGACAATATAGCACGGCGGAAGCTAGAGTCAGGTGGTCCTCGCTATCGCTGTTGTTCGTGATGCTGACCAGACGGGCGTAGGAGTTAGTGCCATCAATCAGTTTGGCCACACTCAAGGCCGAAAACTGACTAGTGGTTATACTCAGGGTGTTCGCCGATGCCATATGATCATCCACCCCATCAAAATAAAGTGAGGGAGTGGGGCTTAACCGCAAAGTCGGTTGTAGCCACTCGGCGGACTGGGTCAAGTGCCGCCCATTGCCACTTTGATCGTAGACCGTGGTCACAAAAGCCTCTATACCCACCGGCTGATTAAAAAATTTCATTTGGAAACTTTGCAAATTGCGACGGTAACCATCTGCTAAGACTTCAGGATAAAAAACCAGCTCACTGATATAGCCATCCAGATACGGCGTTGTGCCAGAGGTACTTCGGCCAATCCACAAGTTGGTCGCTGCAGGACTGAGCAAGATGGAAGCCATGGTACCAGAGACCCAGTCTCCGTTATAAAAGGCATAGCCCAGGTTACTGGAACTGCTTTGCAAGAAACAGTTCTGGCTCAGTTTGGCTGTGTCAACGGTGTTGTTGAGTGTGAGCGCGCCTGTACCGGGGTTGACTGTAACAACACCATTAGCCGCGATAGACACAGATCGGGTGGGAGAGGTCCCATTAAAGTCAAAAATACCGGCGGCATTGCTGGTGAGTGGTCGATAAACACCACAAAAAGTACCGGTTGCCGCCGTAAAAGGCGTGGAGGAAATCGATAAAAAATGATTGGAGGTGGCCACAAAACGGACCGTGGGCCGACCATTCTGCATTTCAATGGTTCCGGCATTCACAAGTCGGGGTTGGTTGGCCGCAGTGAGCTGGGTTGCGTTTTGGGCGGTTCCAATCTGGTCATACCAGGTCCTGACAAAACAACTACTACTTCCACAGAAGCTTCTCAACTGTTCCAGATCCAAGTCGTTGTATGAGGTGGAATTGATATCCGCTGACGTATTATCACTGCTACGACGTACCTGTATTAAAGGCCCTGTATAGCCAGAAATGATTTTACGCAAACCGTACACCACCGACGGGGTTGAGACAGAAATTACCCCATCTACAAAACGCTGGGGTAGGGCAGCAGGCATAATACCATAATATCGCTGTATACTGCGTTCAATGGTCTGCCGGTTGGCATCCGATAAGGCAGAGGGATAAAAGATCATTTCCGAAACATTGCCGTGAAAAGATACCTGACCCGTTCCCCCCAGTAAACTGATATTTTGAGTGGTACTGGTAAAAGTAGAGCCAATTTGATCTTCGCCTCGCCCAATTAGCGAAGAGTTATTCCAGAGTGATAAAATGTTCGCACTTCTCTGGAAAGAAGCTACGGCAGCGGGGTTCCAAGAGCCATCCCCTGGGACTCGTCCATTGGGCAGGTTAGGATCTCCCATATTGAATGCGCTATTCTGGTTTGTAGTAGGGAGATTAGCCGAATAGGTGGTCCCATCCGCCCCTGCCGCGTAAAACAGGACTTGTTCCGAAGTGTAGTTAACAGTATTAATGGCCGTAATAACGGTGGTGTCTTTATCGTTGGCCGCTATCAAATTCTGCACGTTGGCAGTGGTGGTCATAACCGTATTGTCATCGGAAACCAGCGTGGGGCGTTTATTGTACAAATCGATCACGCCGCTACTGACAATGCGCGGCTGGTACGCGGCCGTGGTTTGGGTGGCGTTACGGGCATTCCCGCTTTGGTCATACCAGGTTTTAACAGAACAGCTACTGGTCTTGCAGAAGTCGGATAAATCGCCCAGGTCCAGATCGCCATAGCCGGTAAAGCCAATGTCTTTTTCTGTGTTATCGGCATTTCTGCGAACCCGAATAGCGAAACCTGCATAGTCTTTATCCAGTTTTCGCAAGCCATAAGCAGCGGCGGCTCCGGTCACCGCGTCCAGGGGCAGGGTATCATAGGTAATATCATTATTTAAAAAAGCTTGAATAGCAGGCACATCCAAATCGCCATTGGGCAAAAAGCCGATGTTTCTCTCGGAGTTATCGCTGCTACGACGAATGCGAATGGCATTGCCATTGTAGGCGGTCCGCAGTTTGCGCAAGCCGTAAGCCGCTGTGGCCCCACTGACCATCGTGACAGGGGGTTCGGTTCGATCCAACTGTAGCAGTCTGGTAGAACTGAATACAGTGTTTGAACCCGTTGTGGTCACTGTCAACGTAACAAGATACAGATTGCCCCGTACTTTTGCGCTAGCAGTATAAGTCGCAATGTTGCTGGAAGCACCACCCATATTGGCGGGATCGTTGGGCATGGAAATTGTGCCGGAGTAAGTGTAAGTGTTATCCACCGTTTGCAAACTGTTGAGTTTACTGCGAATGTCAGTTTCAACCTGAGCAAACGCTTCATCCAGGGCCCCACGATTTAAAGCAATTTTGCTTCCTGAAGAGAACAAACCAGGAGAAAAGCTCATGTTTAAGGTCGTTGCCAAAGTAACACTAAGGATCAGAAAAGAAATGATCAGTACCATGCCATAGCCACGGGATTTGGATCGTTTAACCTTTTTGGGCTCTGGAATGGCTTGCTGGGTAGGCTGAGTCATTGCTTTGGCTTCCTGGTTGAGTATTGCAGTTAGGCTGACCTCTGAAATAATTTTACCCTCCATTTCGGGCAGTGAGCAGGCGATCGGGCACAATTTCATAAACACTTGCAGAAGTCTTAGCACTCAAGAAGATACGATTCAGGGCGGAGTCATAGGCCAGTCCAATACCGTCTATGGTGGTTAGCCCCAAATCGCTAATATTAATGAGAATATTACTGCTCCCAGTGCCATCTTGCTTGAGGCGATACAGGGTGATGCATTTATTGCTGGAGTAGCAATTAAGTACGTTGCCATCTATCATCAAAATATCGCCACTCAGGGGCTCTACGTCCAGTTCGTTAATGAGCGTAGCGCCTGTCGGACTATCCCAGGAGCGAAGGGCTGCTCCTGTGTATTTATTATACTCTTGAATACCAGAGGTGTTGTTGGCAGCAAAAACGGAATCGGGCAAGCCGGGATCGAATCCGGCGGAATTGTTTAAAATACCGGATATGATCAGACGGCACTCAATGGGCGGCTGACCATCAATGTTGCTACTCCGGTAGAGATTGCCTCCTGTGTTTGCCAAGAGCAGTGTTTTTCCGTCGGCTTCAAAACTGGCGCCAGAGAAGCCAGTTAAACCGCAGTCGTTGAATAAAACGCCTTGCTCATTACCGATAATAACCCCATTGCGCTCCGTAAGATAAACACGATAGGTAGCACCATTGGCGCTCACTAACGCCAGGCGTTCATGAATGGGATCCCAGGCAATATCCCGCAAGTCCGTTGTACTAATGAGGGAGTTTACCGTATTGACCGTAAATTTTTGCACTAACGATGAGTCCTTGACACCCGCAACTGGGGTCGTTTGACTTCGCACCAAGCCCGGATTGGCTTTCACAAAAATATCGGCAGGCAAAGTCCGAATAGCCTCCGGATTTCCTTTCCCGGTTGTGAATACAAAGTTTTTAATATCAATTTTGGTGGCCAGAGAAGGCTTTTGGAGCGGATAGTTCATCCCATTGGGGCAGGTGCTGTAAGTTCCAGCGGCATCCACGCCGGATTGCCAGTAATCATTGCCATTAGTATCGGTGAACAGGGTACACTCATTGCTGCCAGCCGCGTATAAAAACTGGGGCGTACCCGTTAACTGGTACTGGGTCTGGGATGAAATGCGATAGGGTGACTCCCAGGTCGTGCCACCATCCAGTGATAGACGCAAGTATTGTTTACCGCTACTAGTATAAATATCGTAAATTTTTTTGACTGCCAGACTGGTGCTAGGGTCATAGGTGGTGTATTCCAGTTTTTGACTGTGAGAGTTGTCGCTAATGTAGGCCCCTCTCTGAAAGTCCACCCGAATATCCTCAATCCAGCTATAAACCTCTGTGGCCGTTTTGGTTCGTTGCGCCAGGGAAAGCATCATAACTTGGCCTTTAATCACAAAGTTTGACACGCTAATCGTTAAAAAAAACATCAAAGTCATCGCCAATAGCATTTCTACCAGGGTTAACCCGGTGAGTGCGTTATTTTGCTGAGGGCGAGACTGAATCATGATCTAGCCTTTTTTCTTCATTATACTGATTGATCGTATGAAGGAAGTATTAACACTTTGCACTTCAAATGTTAAAACCCCATTGGAAACATAAGTTTCAAACATTTGGACGTTACCACGGTGGTAACCACCCGTGACAGAAAGTACATCATAACGTCGTTGGTTCAATCTCACCCCTTGCAAAAAGAAATCTAAATTCCGTTGATTAATTAACACCCCAGTATTATGCTCTGTCATATAAACTTTTACGATATACCAGCCATTGGGAACATCAGCCTTAATAACAATGGGGCTATTGGCACCATTATTAAAGGCTCGGCCATTAAAGTAAATCTCGTCATCATTACCGTTTGTATTCACGATATCACTGCTAGTACCAGGAATAGAATAGCTTGTTTCCGCACCAGGCACTTCGTTGGTGCTGCTGTATAGTAGTGGAGTAGCGCCACCGTCACCGTACCAGTAATTACCAGAACTGTCGATAATGGGAGTTGCATTCCCAAAGCGCAGCCGGAGACTGTCTGTACTGCTGACCGCTTCCAGCTTTTCCCGGGGGGCACTGCTGGTATCAGTAGTATTGTTATAGGTGTAAAGCGCAGTGGTTCGCTTCAGGCTGGTTGTGTTACCAGCATTGGTCACATCGACTTTACGCCAGTAGGGCAGTGTTTGAGCAGACTCAGACTGAGTGGTCACCATGGCCCCGTCGGTAAACTGGGTCGCAAAGTCAGGTCGAGCAGCGTCCATAGAATCAATCAAGCTATTGACTTGCAAGTTTCGGCTGGAGGCAACGTAGACACCACGAGCTTGGGTCGCCAGTTGATTGATAGTAATGGTCATTGGCAGAATGGTGAGGCTCATCAATGCTACTATCATCATCACTTCCAACAGAGAAAATCCCAATGAGCCTTCATTGAGAGGTTTCAGCGAGACAGGCCGCTCTAAAGAAAGTGAGGAATAGTCCATCGCGGTTTTCAAGCACACCATTCCATATTGATCATTCATCGACAATTTTGATATCGGCACAGACCCGATAAACTTTAATTTTTAACTTCTTTCAAAACCCAGTCAGGGTTTTAGGGTTTTTATAGCCCGATAGTCAATATCTAGTGAAAGATTGCCGGGTGGGCACTAAAAATTCTTGAGGGGCCTTGTTATGGATGTCACCTTCTCAAATTCATATCTATTTTTTCGAATTTTCCAAAAAATGACGAGGTCAAAAAATGAACCTGTTGCCTAAAAGTCTTATCGAACCTCGCTTTTCCGGTAGTTGTCTAAGCACCCCCAGCAAGCCAGGCAAGTCAGATCCCCCCAAAGAAAACCGTTTTTTAGAACAAAAAGCCCTTTATGAGCCGTTACTGGACAGACATAAATTTGATTTGCTTCAGGATGCGAGCAAAAAATACATTCAAGCAACCGATGGCGATGCTCGGGTTGCCGCCTATGCCTGGATTTCGAAAATCCTGAACTGCATTTGCTTGCCGCAAGACACTGTCGGCATTGCGTTCCAGCAGCGTCCCCAACAGGAGGGCAGTGAATCCAGCGTCAAGATGAAGCTAAAACTAGCGCCTCAATTTCCGTTCAGCCTATCTGAAAACTGCAAACTCCTCTCCCCCATTATGCAGTCAGAAGAAAAACCCCTGCTCGCGCTGTACCAAAAAAAGGGTGCCTGGGTTCCCTCTGAGGAAGCGGTCGCTCGGGGACAAACGGCCTTACAGTACGACTCTGTTACCACTGACTTACCCTTGGCACGGCAAAAATCGTTAGCCAAATTAATCCAAACCGTACCCGGCATTAGACTGGAAGTACAGGATTTTCTGGGTAGAACGCCGCTTCATCATGTATCAGAGCAAGGCTATTTACCCATTGTCAACGCACTGTTAAAAGCTGACGTGAAAAAAGATGGCATTGATACCACGGGTTGCTCCCCCCTGCATTTGGCGGCAGGCAGAGGGCATCAAGATACCATTCAAGCCTTTTTAGACGCAGGAGCCAATCCTGATGTGTGTACATATATTGGTTCGCCGTTGCATTCAGCCGCTTTTGGGGGACATCGTGCAGCGCTACTACAACTCATCAAGGCAAATGCCGCTACAGAATCAAGAAATCATGAACGAGAAACCCCCTTGCACATAGCAGCCTCTCAAGGACATCTGGGAGTCGTGCAAGCTCTCATTGAAGCAAAGGCAAACATCAATGCCAAAACACAAGACGCAAGAACACCCATGCATGCCGCTGCGCATAATGGGGTTTTGCCAGTGTTGGAAGCCCTAATTCAGGCAAAAGGGGATATACAGGCTCAAGATCATGCCGGATGCAGACCCATACATCTGGCCGCCGAGGCTGAAAATCAAGATGTTTTAGAACGACTGCTGGCACTCGGGTCGCCTGTCAATTCAGTGGACCGCTCAGGATTAACCCCGCTTCATTATGCCGCTGCGATGGGGCATCAAGGGACCGTGAATACATTGCTTCATCATAAAGCCAATGTGTTTGCGACTGATCACACCAGAAAAACGCCACTCCATTGGGCCGCTTTACAGGGCCACTCTGAGACTATCAATATCCTGATTGGACATCAGGCTGATATAAATGCAAAAGACAAGAGTGGCCAGACCCCACTTCATCTGGCGGCTGCGGAAGGAAAGTTAGACGCACTGAATACCCTGATTTTAGAACATTACGCTGACATTCTGGAACCAAACAATCAGGAACAAACACCGCTTCATTTGGCAGCGGCTGCCGGTAAGCTGGATGTGGTGAATAGATTGATTGTACTTGGGCATGGCATGGGGATGAATATTAATGCACCCGATGAGCAAGGACAAACACCACTTCATCTGGCGGCCTTACGCGGGCGCGCGACTGTTGTGGAGACCTTGCTAGGCAACGGGGCTGATCTTCAAGCCACCACATACCACGGTGGCACACCCTTGCATCTGGCGGCCAGTAGTGGAAAAGCGGCAGTGGTAGCCACCCTGATTCAAGCTGGGGCCAAGCTGAATGCCCAGGAATTATCTGGTAAAACACCCCTGCACTACGCGAAAAGTCAGGACATCGCAAATATATTACTGGTCGCTGGTGCCAAGAGGTCCATTAGAGATCATTCTGGGCACGCGTCAGGCTGGTAAACAGAATAACAGTCCTGCTTCAACGAGACCCAAACACTTTATACATGCCCGTCACCTTTTCATTCGTACAGTTAAACAATACTAACTGCTGAACGATCTCACTAAATTTTTCCGAAAATTATCAGGCAGCCTGGAACTGTGGCGTTTCTAAGGTTGTCCAGCCTTGATTACTCCACTGGTAGACCTTGCCAGTCACGGGATCAAACACGGTCAGGTTGATCCATTGATTTTCAACCAGATTTCGCACGGCTTGACTGGTTTTGATAATTTCCTGAACCCGTTCCAAGGGTGCTTCAATGCAAACCATCAAACGCTGGGGATAATGATAGGGCGCTCCATCGTTGTCAAAGAGGGACTCATAGGGCAAGCCCAATTGCAAATCACTACCATTACCAATGTAGGTGCCAAACAGACCTACCACATTGTGCACGTATTTTTTGCCACTGCCAAAGCGACTCTGATTCAAGGTTGAAAAGCCGTATTGCAAATTAATCCAGGCTCCCACCACCATGGGCGCGTTCATAATGGTGGTCAAAATACTGGCATCCGAATCGACTTGCCAGTCATAAGAATGCAAGAAGCAACGTCCCTCCAGATCCAGGGATTTAATTGATTCACGGTTACAAATAATAAAGGCCTGATTTTTGGACAAACCCCATTCCGGACGGGTTTGAGACCAGTCAAAACTCAACTCCTGAGCCTTCTGAGAGTTGGACTGAAACCCAGGTGTGCTGAACCGTTTTTGCCGGTTCAGACTATTCAGCTGTGTGGCTTGTTCAAACACTTTTTTCAGGGCCAGAAAATGTTGTTGCTGTTGATTCGGAATCACATCCTCATTCAGAAAAACAACATCATCCGTGGTCGTATTATGTTCAGCGGCGATAAAGCGGGTATGCTCCGGAATGGCCCAGCCCGCAAGTATGAGGGCCTCCCGAACATCGGGATGATTCAGAATTTGGCACAGTACCAGTGCGTTGTAGCCACCGCCATTGGCACCGCAAGCCCCACAATCCAGAGCAGAGGCGTAGGGGTTATTGCGGCTTCGGGCGTTATGCCCACAGATAATCACAAACTCGGCAAAAGGTTGACGAAATCCCAGCAGCTTCAGAATACCCTTGGCCATTTCCACTTGCTCAGGGATGGCCATACCCAGGGTTGAATGAGAATGATTGCAGGTCTGCACATCCAATTTGGGCATCAGTCCCAACAGGGGGCTCAGGGTATTCACCACGGATTGTCTGACCTTGCCAACCGGTGAAGCCCAGAACGTATCCTTCAACAGGGTTACGGCATGAAACAACCCAAAACTTTCCACGTAAGAAAAAGTGGCAAAGGTGTCTCGTTTTATTTTTTTCAGAGCGTAAATCCACTGATTCCGCAAGGGAATCCCCTGACGCAACAACTTGCCGATGGGGTTATTTTCCAGGAACGGCGAAGGCGATTCGGGAATGGTGTACTGAGGCTCTAGCAGAATAGGACAGAGCGGTACGGCCTCGTTGCTGGCATAACTGATTTTTCCGATAGGAAGCCCAAAGAAGCCGGCAAAGCCATAGGTTTGAATGTTGCCGCAACTTTCCAGAAATTTGCGATACGGCTCAGAACGAACATCAATGCAAAAGACCGCCTGAGCATCGGGATGCATCTGTACAGGCTTTGCAGCCTGTTTGGGTTGCTGAAGTTGTTGCGTCAAGTTGACCAACAACGAACGGTTTTGAGCACATTCCAAAGCCCGCATCATCAGGGTCAGGACTTGAAATTCATCCACAATGTCGAAGTAGCGCAGTAACTCTGGAACATGATTCAACAAAATCGACTCACGTTGCGAATGAGCAGCCGACTGGAAGAAAGCCGCCTGACTGAGAGTGCGCATTCTGGCGCCATATTGCTGTACCAGATCGGAGTCCGCAGTCATCGGTTCCTTGGAAGCGGAGCGGGGCCAATTACTTTCCACACAAGCAAAGTGATAAATGAAACAAATCAGCAAATAATCGTTCAGCAGATCCTGATGCCTGGGGTTCTGGGTCTGCCGGTACTGAATGTAACCCACCCAGCCTGGCATTTGTTTTAGATGAAATTGAATCAAACGGTCCTGATCCTCAACGGATAAATCCGCTTCCAGGCAGAGCTTTTCCAGACTGCCAATGGCAGAGGCCGGTGCTTCCGCATCCAGAATCAAACCCTTGACCATCGCGCGCATGGCTTTTTTCGTGGCACCCGGCATGCTGTCATCATGCAGCATTAACTTGGCCCAACTGGCTCGCAAGGGCAACTCCTGATTGGGCATGGCCCAAATGGCTTGCCCCTCATCCAGATAAGCTGCCAGCCACTTGGTGACTTGCTCATGAATCCAATGACTCGTCAGGGAAGGGAGCGGCTGATGGTCTTGCAACAAAGCAGGTGGTAAGGCCTCCCGAATGCGGGACTCCATTTGCGCTTGAGTAGTCTGAGATACTGCCAATTTAACCGCAGTGCCTTCAGACAGAATGATCGAGATTTCATCACGCAAGAGCTGTTTATAGCTGATGGACTGATTCACAAACCCAATCTTGTTATCCAGACCCAATTCAGACTGGGCCTCATCCAAGACCCGATCAATATCAGCCAGGGAGAAGGCTTTCTTTTGAAATAATCGGCGTATGACATCCTGAGCTTCACTCACTGAGAAGCCCAAATCCAGAGAGGCCTCTTTCAAGGCTTGGGCAAAAGGCAAATGTTCAAAAGTCACCAAAGGATTACAGGCATTAAATGTTTGCAGTGGCCAAAGTTTACCGTACTTTGACGCATGATGCTGAATGGTAGCCATCAACGATTCGGATGCTTGGGAGTGACTCATGGGAATTGCTCCTTTAAGAAGTCAAAAAACTGGCTCTAGAAACGGGCTGAAAAAGTGCTCTGCTGTGGGTTTACACCCGCGGCGTTCAAGAAAAAGACATAACACTTTTCTTTAAGAGACGTTGGTATCGGTAACAGGTTTAAGGTAGCCAACCAGGCTAGGAAACCGGCTATCAGAAAAACCGCATTGGTTAGCGTCAGCAACATTGGCTGATCGGAAATTTCTGCCTGATGGAAAGTCGGGAGCGCGCCCACAGCCAACCATTCATACAGTAAATAGGCCCCCACCAGTAACAAACTGAACAGAGTGGCAATGGTCAAGCCTTTGATACCGTTGCCCTTGGTTTTAATAATGGTGGTTTGAATAAACAGCGAAGACAGCACCAGAACGCTCAACAACAGGGCAGGCAGTTGGGCCAGCAAATCTCTCAGACCTTCAATTTGCAGCAGTAGCAACCAGCTTGCCCCAACACTCGCCGCGATAATACCGGCAGTGCGCAAGCGCTGGGGGACGGAGCTTTGGGCCTTCTCCGCCTGCTCGTTTTTCACATTGCGAATTGCTTGTCGGTACTCAATCACACTGCCCGCAGACAGAAACAGGCGCGCTTTAAAAAAGCCGTGAACCACCAAGTGAAAAATGGCCAAGTGAAAGGCGCCCAGTCCGCATTCCATCATCATAAAGCCCATTTGCCCAACGGTGGAAAACGTCAGGTAACGCTTTACATCCGATTGTACCAACATGGCGGAACTGCCATACAGTGCGGACACCAAACCCATGATCAAAATAAAGGCCATCACGGTTGGTTGGGAGCCCAACAGCGGCGCTATTTTGGCAAACAGAACGGCCCCGGCGTTCACAAATCCGGCATGCATAATGGCTGAAACCGGTGTGGGGGCTGTCAGGGTATGAACCAGCCATTTTTGGAATGGAATAATGGCAGTTTTGGAAAAAGCCCCGATGCTCACGAAAAGCAAAGAGAACAACACCGCCTGATTGTGCGGTTGGCCAGCCAATGCGTTCCAGTCAGACAAAAACAAGCTATTACTGAGGGTAATGAGACCCGTTACCCCAATGACCAGAAATAAATCGCCGACTAAAAAACGATTCAAGGCCATGCGAGCTGAGTTAATGGCCGCCGGTGTTTTGGCATGTCCAATCAGAAAATACATCATAATGCCCGAAAACATCCAGGCCCCAACCGTAATCAGGGCGTGGTTACTCACCACAAAAAGAAGCAAGGAGGCAATTAACAACTTGATTTTCAGAAAAAACAAGGGGTAGTCTGCATCTGTTTGCAGGTAGTGATAAGCAAACCGCTTCACCAGCAGCCCCATCAATAAAATGTAGGGCACCAGCAACGCTTGTAGCGGCCCATCCAGAAAATAACCGGTCGATGACCCAGGATACGTGGTGAAAGACTGAAAACTCCATAAAACGCCCAGAAACAGGGCAATCCAGGCAGACGTTTCACTCCACTGGCGCACTTCGGTACAGGCCCCTCTGGACTTCAGGAGGTATAAAGCCAGGGCACTGATTCCGTACAGGGCAACAATAGCGACCAATAACAGGTTCAAAACCATAAAAAGCCGGCCTCAAAAGTAATCTACGATTACCGTCAGTATGAGATAAATCTGTCGATAAGTAAAATTAATGATTTTTATATTTTTTATTACAAAAACTAATGGCCTGCCTCGATGGCGGCCAGAGAGTCCTGAATAAAATCCTGAAAGGCCAGGATTGCCTGAGAGGGCTGAGGCGTAGCCAACAGCTTGATTTGAGTTGCTTCCAGCGCCGGAAGACGTTCCTGCGCATGTGAAGAATGTAACAACTCCGGGGGGACACTGGTAATGGGTAAAACGGTAACCCCCAAGCCCCCGCGCACAGCGGCTATGTTTCCGGCGATACTTTGACTGGTATAAACTTGTTCCCAGCCGATATTGTGTCGCTCCAGCGCTTCAATGGCCCGAGAACGATACACACAGGGCTGAGGGGCAAGAACCAATCGAACGTTACCAGCTTCCAGCGCCTGTTCCAGATTATAGCCCTTTCCCTGAATCCACACCAGTGGCTCTTCCCACAGAGGAATGGCTCGTTCCAGCTGATGCGAAGGTTCCTGCTTGAACACAATCAAGTCATAATCCCCTTGCTCATAGGCTTCCAGCAGCTTGAGGGTCAGTTCACAGTTCACTTCCAGTCGCACCTGCGGGTACAGGTTGGTGAATCGAGCCAAAATATTGGGCAAATAGACTGTGGCAAAATCCTCCGGGGAGCCGAAACGGATTCGTCCTGCCACGTTGGTTTGGTTAAACTCACTGATCAGCCCTTCGTGCTGAAGCAACAAATTCTCGGCCTTGGCCAAAAACGTTTGCCCTTGCGGGGTCAGGTTTACATTCTTCTTGGCCCGATCGATCAACGCCACTCCCAGCAGGGCTTCCAGCTTTTGGATTTGCTGGCTAACAGCAGATTGACTTAGCCCAACCTGATTGGCCGCCTTGGTAAACTGACCGGCATAGGCCAGCTTAACGAAGGTATAGAGCAACTGGGGATCAATAAATTTCATCAGGCGCTTTCAGGCAAGATTCAAGGTACCTGTTTTTCAATCTGACCCAGGGTCATATCAGGGCGAACTTCTTCTTCCAGATTGGCGATGACCGCAGACAGGGGTTCTGGTTTACAAGAGAAGGGGTCAATCAGCATGGTTTCCCCGCTTTGCAAGCGGTACTTCCAGCCATACAAATGAAGAGCCCCCGCTTCCAGACGTTTGGCCACTTCCGGGTAGGTCGCCAGGTTCTGCAATTGTTGAATAACATTCCGACGAATCAACTCATTCAAACATTCATCCAAATCCTGATGAACTTCCAGCGAATCAAGAACCTCCAAATTAGGTGCCAACCACTGATAAATCGAAGACTCCTGTGGTAAATCCTTCAGACTGAACATGGCCTTCAAGGCAGCGCAGTCGGTATGACCACAAACAATAATATGGTGAACATTCAGCATGGTTAGCGCAAACTCTATGGCAGCAGCTTCACTACTGCTTCCCCCCACCTGGTATTTGGGTATCAAATTCCCAGGGTTTTTGACAACAAAAAGCGTCCCGGGGGGCGACTGAGTAATGATGGCTGGCTCCACCCGCGAATCGCAGCAGGTAAACATCAAGGCCACCGGATGCTGCTCGTGAGACAAAGGTTGAAAAAATTCCTTGTTCGGCTCAAATACCTTATCTTTAAAGACGATGGTGCCTTCTGCCAGCCTTTTCATGGATGAATGTTGCCTCTTTTTTTAGCCTTTTCCCCAATCATACTACGGTCCAGCCGTAAAGCTGTCCAGCATCCAGTCGCACTGGCGCTGACACTGGAAGAGGGAAGCCTATTCATGCTTAAAAGCTGTCTCACTAAAGCGTGTTACCATTCCACAGTCAAAAACTGCCACTCGTTCCCCGATGGCCTATTTAGTTTCAATTAGTGCTGCTTAGTCGTCCGAATCGGCCAGGCGTTGCTGATAGGTAGCCAAGGCCAGGGAGACCAAATCCTGAAAGGCTACAGAGGCTTTTTCCGCGCCGTAATTTTCATGGTACTCGGCGGTGAATAAACCAATCAGCCCGGCCAGCACTTCAAAGACGGCCTGGGTATCAATTTCATCATCGTCATCGGTACAATTTTCCAGCAAAAGCGGGTACAGTTCTCCCATAATATCCAGGGCCAAATCGCTCTGAAATTCAGGAGCTGCCGGTTCTTCGGGCGTGGCTTTGCGAGCAAAGGCATCCCCTTTGGCACTCACACTAGCGGTCACCGTTTTCTGATTCGAGCCCTTTTGACTGGTTTCTTTTGAGCTCGTGGCTTTTTGACTCGTGCCCTTTTTACTCGTTTCCTTGGTTTTCTCTCCGGAACCACTGCCCTTTTTTACTGCCATTTCCGCCTCCCGAATCACATAATTTTTAGCCAGTTTACCTGTTTTCCGGCATCCGTGCTAGCCCTGAGCCCGGTCTATAAAATAGCCCTCAGCGGTCTTAAGCCTTTAAGACAGGGCGCTGCCCAGCCTCTTCAATCAGGCCCCGCAATTCGGATTCGGTCCACACGGGCACTGGCGGCTTGTTCCTTAAAAATTGAGCATAGGATAAATCATCGGTGTTTCCGGCGTGACTGGCCCCCCACTCAAAGGCCTGCTGGGCCATCTCCAAGCGTTCCGGAACCCAGCTGAATTGAATCTGCGGGATTTGCTGACCCAACAGTAAACGTGCCACCGAAACCAGTTTCAAGGCTTCCGATTCGGAGATCAGTCCCGCTTGCGGCCCGGCAATGGGTTGATGGGAGGGATGAGGCCACAGTTGAATGATCAATCGTTGAAAGGCACCGGGGTGAGCCTCCTGAAATTCACGCAGCAAGGCCAAATGGGCCACTCGCTGCTCCCGGCTTTCCAAAGGGCCAGCTTCCAACCGGGCCAGGGTGGGCATGCCCCGCTGATGGGCCAAGGCCACGATCTCCAGCCACCGTTTTACAGTCAGCTTTTTGGGTGCAATGCGAGCCCGATGAGCATCCTCTAGAATTTCTGTGCCGAAACTTTCCAGAACCCGCACCCCATGATCCTTTAGGCAGTCCAGTATGTAGGCCTCGCTACGGTTGCTCACCACGGCCAAAAAGGCAATCTCATCGGGCGAAAAACCCTGAATCCGGCAGGAGGCAACCTGATCCTGAATGTGATTTAGCACCCGCAAATAGGTTTTCAGCACCGTGGCAGCCTCTAATCCGGGAATAACCAACTCCGAGTCAAAGCCGCCGCCACTCACGGTCAGCCATTGGGATTGCTGGGTTTTGACCGCTTGCAAAATGGCATCAATATCATCAATGGACACACGATAAGCCTGGGGATTGCCCTGATTTGCAGGGTAAGGATAAAGCGCCGGGGCCATCTCGCACACATTGGTGAGGAACAAAGAGTGTCCCGTGCCGTAGGCAATGTCGCCACCTGCCTGTTGCGCTTTCAGGGCCTCAGCCACCGAGCGCAACCGGGCACAATCGGGCGGTGCTTGTAGAGCCAGTAAGGGCACCGCTTGTGAAGGGGTCAGGGGCTGCCCATCTTCAACGGCATCCAGCACAGCCGAGGCATTCCCCTGAACTGAGCGGGCAGTGACTGTTCGATTGCTTAAGGCTTGAGAAAACATACTGCTATTGTAGAAGAAACAGAAAACAGAAACAGTTTTCCGGCACGGGGGCGGCAAGCCCCAAAAAAAAGGCGGTTATCAAAACCGCCTATATCTCATCATCATCATTCAGTTGGGAAATAAATCTCTCTATCCAATCAACAGATTTAATCGGGGTTAGGCAATCCAGGCCGGGATGCCATTGGGCTCCGCCAGTTGATTGATGGTCAGGCCATTCACAGTGGTGCTGAGAATATTGCCCAGATCAGCTGTGGGGGCCTCAGGTTCTGCCAATAAGTTCATCAGGTCCGATTGGGCCTGAATGGGGACAATCAGGTTTCCAGCAGCCAGACCAAAGGGCTGCCCGGCCCAAACACCCGGAATAATACCGATGGCCGATGCTGGTGGCTGAGTGACCCGGGCTTGACTCAGCAAGAATTCCAACTGGGGAAGCGCTTGCTGGGCCGCGGTCAATTGAGTGGTTTTTTCAGTAATCTGGGCTTGCAATTCGGCGGCTCGGGCTTGTACACGGGCCTTATCTTCCTTGCCCGTCTGATCGGTCTTAAGCACTTTGGCCCGAAGATCTTGCAGATCCGTAATGTCTTTTTGCAATGTACTGATTTGAGCTTTCAACTGTAGAATGGCCAAGCCAATTTGAGTGACATTGTTGGTGTTGGGAGCGACCGGTTGACCCACAGGCTGAAATAAGGGGGAGCCACTGAGGAACGTATTGGGAAACAGTTGAGCCTGAGAAGCAACGGGGGTGACAAAATTCTGGAAGGGGGGCACCACAGGGGTTACAAAAGGGTACAGGGGTGGCACCAGATTGGGCTGAAATAAGCCATTTCCGCCAAAAATCTTATTGGTGGAATCCATGGTTCCCAGCAAAACGTTCAGGGAGTTCGGATTTCTCCAAATCAGGGGGTTAAAAGCTGTCAAATCCTTGTTCAGACTGGCTGAAGGGGTGAAGATGTTGCTGCCAAAACCGGGGGATAAAATATTACCGATGAGTCCGGTGGTCCCGTTTAAAACACTGACCGGATTGGCATTTTTGGGAATGGGATTGTTTCCCAGCAACAAAAACGGAGAGTTGCTGCCGCCGGAGGAAATACTGCCGGAAAAATCATTGACTGAACCCAAAATATCGCGAGGGTGTAAAAAGTCATTGCCCCGACCATCGAAAACACTACCGGACAATACGCCAGCATTGACAGTGGTACCGGCAAAAGCACGCTGGTTGGTCAACGGGGTAAAAGAACTAGACAGAGTCGACATAATGCGGTATCCCTTCTGATGATGAGAAACTCACTAACCTTGAATGACTTCGGCGGTGGGTGGTTTGGGAATGGATGAGATGGCTTGAAAAATCTGGAGGGTAAAAAAGATGAGGATGATATCTAAAACTTATCCCTTATGATGGAATAAAAAATCATTAGTATATAAAATTGATCCCAAACCCCAGTTTAGTTACAAAAGTTCATAAAATGCCCGAAGAAAAGCCAAAACAACCCGTCCCAAAGTTCCTTCTGGAAACGTGACTCTGAGAACTCGATTGAAGAGCCTATGATTTCTGGGGTTTCACCATTTCAAAGAGCAAAATAGCGGTGGCCGTGGCCACATTGAGGGAATCCACGGTGCCATGCATGGGTATTTTGACCAGAAAATCGCAGTTTTTGCGCACCAGTGAGGCCAAACCCTTGCCCTCGCTACCCATAATCAGCAACATGGGCATCTGGTAATCCTGCCGGTGATAATCCACGGCCCCGGTATCGTTGGCCGCCCCGGCCACCCAAAAACCGGCATCTTTAACCTGTTGAATGGCCTGATTGAGATTAGAGACCACGGCGATGGCAACGGTTTCTTCGGCCCCGGAAGCCGTTTTAGAGACACCCGGGCCAAAACCGGCGCTGTGCTGCTTGGGAATAATCACCCCGTCAATGCCTGAGGCATCGGCCACCCGCAAAATGGCCCCAAAGTTCCGGGGATCGGTTACTCCATCCAGCATCAACAGGCGGGGGTGTTTACCCTGGGCTTTTTTGGCCTCACAAAGCTGCAGTAGGACAGGCAGATTCAATAAGGTTTTGGGGGCCACCGAGGCCATGACCCCCTGATGGCTGATGCCGCCCTCGTCCCGATCTTCGGCAATATCAGGGTTGGCCTCAGCGAAGGCCGCCTCTTGCCCCCGCAGCATCTGATCCAGCTTTTGGCGCGGTACCACCTGCACAGGAATTTTGGCCTGCCGGGCACTGTCCTGGATGGCCTGCACCCGCTTATCAGGTTTTAACCCTTCCGCCAGAAAAATTTTAAACACCTTGGTCGGGCTGGCATCCAGCAGGGCTTTGACGCTATTTTTACCGTACACATAACGAGAGCCACCGCTCATGACAGACCTTCCTTTTCAGTTCTAACGCTTCGGATTTAGGGCGTTTTAGAGGATGAAGCAGAGTTATCATAACTGAAAGGATGACGGATCCGTTCTTTCAAGGATGTTTTTTGATCCGGTTGGGGTGGTGGTGGCACCGGAAATGGCAACCAGCCATTGGCCCCCACAGCAGGGGCGGTATCATTCAGGGAAACCATTTGGGTCCGCTCACTGGAAACATCGTAGCGCCACACGCCCAAAAACTTCTTTTCTTTCAAATCGTAGGCCCAGGCCTTAATCAACACCACGTCATCGCTATTGGGTTCCCACCCCAGCGGTTGAATGTCCCAGTTCAGCTTTTCAATGTGTGCTAAATTGCCATGCTGAATCCAGTAATGCTGAATAACCCGCTGCACTTCCGGGTAAATGGTCACGGTGCCCTTGGCCTGATCATGGATGAGAATATTGGTGGTGCGCACCCCCAGGTGCAAAATGCCACTGCGCTCCTTGAACAGCAGACGATTGCCGGTGTAAGACCAATCCACCACGGTTAGGGTTCTAAAATCAAAGCGACCCACCCGGTTAAAACCCACATCGGCCAGGGATTTTCGAATGCGGGTGGTCTTTCGGGGATCAAAACGAGCGGCATAGGTAGCAAAGGCCACCGGGGGATCAGGCTTGGCTTGGGCCGCCTCACTGGGCAGTCGTTCCAGCGGCGGCTGAGGGAGCGGCGTGACCGGGACCCAGTACAATCTGGAAATGGTCTGGCGATCGTCTGGGGTAAACAGCACCTCTGTGTAGACAAAGGCGGTTTTGTCCGGGGCAACCACCGGGGGACTCTGAATCAGGCGTCGCCCTTCCAGATTCCACAGATCCAACTCTCGAGGATAGGTATTATAAGGTTCATAGCGGACATAGTCCGGGATATTGGACGGGCTATCCACGGACAGAGAAGCGTTATTGGCTGGCATCCCATAAACGGGCCGCGTTTCCGGGGCCATGGGCGGCGCAGGGGTGACCTGAATGGGGATAGCCGGTTTTTTGGCGGCCTCTACCCAGCCCAAAGCCAGGACGAAAAGGGCCATTAGCCCACACACGCTCAAGCGCCAAAACCGCTGCAACATCGGGATACGCATAGCGTTATTGTGGCACGGCGGTAAGATGTCGCCGTCCTCAATCCAAAGGAACTTCTGGCTAAAAGGATGAAGCAACTGATGAGAAAACAGAAGAAAAAAAAAGACCTCTTTTTACAGAGAGGTCGATCCATTTTTTTGGTTGGGAGTGAGGGGGAAAGTGAGTGTTTTTGTAGGGATGTTAGTGTGTTACTAACTTTAGATAGCAATATACCGCTTCAAAAATTGCTGGCAAGAAAATCCGTAGCTCAACCGTCATGTTGTAATATTTCGTTACATTCACCATTAAAAAGACTATAGAAGCAATACAACCTAACCACCCTCGGGTGAAGCAGGCCTTTGGCTCTGTACATTCTCTGGCGGGCTTTACCTATAGACGCTCAGGAGGCCAGAAACCGTTTGAAAACAGAAAAGTCAGAGCCGCAGTGTATGAGTAAGCAAAAAAAAGACCTTCTAACGAATTAGAAGGTCGATCCAATTTTTAGGTTGGGAGTGAGGGGGAAAGTGAAAGATTTAAGAGTTAGATCTAACTCCCAAACAACAGACTTTGCTTTGCTATAAGGCTTAAAGCGCCGCCGTGTTTGAGTGTTTAAGTAGAATATCGCTTCAAATTTCGGGCGCAACTGTTTTCGTACAATTTCGCCCCACGTGTTTACAATTATTTACATAGAGTGTTCAAATCACACTAAAACCGTGGCTTTTTGATTTCAGCCCAATCATCACTGACCGTCCTTTAAAATCAGGGCCATTTTGACAGCAGACTAATTGACAGTTGCCCCAAAATTTCTCCCGTAGCAAATGCACACCATGACTGGTAAGTGTGGCCCAAACACGGGATTCTCACTGTTACATTTGCTTACATGGCGACCCTGCTTGGTGTTTCCAAGACACGGACTTTGGCAAATCACCACACCGACTGAGAATCCTCCATCATGAATTCCCCCGGTGGAGCAAAGAAAATGAAAGTAAAAGTCGAACCAGGCCCTTGGGGTGCGATAGAATAAGGCATCGAGCAAGAGATCAGCGAACCCCATGGATTTTTCTGGAAAAACAATTGTCGTAGCCATTACCGGAGGCATTGCCGCCTACAAAGCCTGCGACCTCATACGGGAACTCTACCGGCGAGGTGCCCACCGGGTGCTGGGTATTATGACCCCGACCGCAGAAGCCTTTCTCCCCTCACTGACGGTACAGGCCTTGAGCCGCTACCCAGTGTACACGTCCGAATTGTCCGTGGATGATCATGGGGTGCCCATTCACATCGTGCTGGCCCAGCAGGCCGACGCCTTGCTGATTGTCCCTGCCACCACCGACACCCTGGCCAAGCTGGCCCATGGTCTGGCCGATAATCTGGTGACCACCACGGCCATTACCTTTACCGGCAAGCCGGTTCTGATAGCCCCGGCCATGAACACCCGCATGTGGGATCATCCCATCAGCCAACAAAATCTGGAAACCCTTAAAAGCGTTCCCAATTACCAAGTGATCGAACCGGCCTCCGGCAGTCTGGCCTGCGGGGAAGTGGGCGAGGGCCATTTGGCTGACCAAGAGACCATACTACAAGCTCTATACGCCGCTCTGCATCCCCAGCGAGATTTGTACAACGGCGTGAAGGTTGTGGTCACCGCCGGAGGCACTTCTGAGCCCATTGATCCGGTGCGGGTCATCTCCAATCGCAGCTCCGGCAAAATGGGGTTGGCCTTGGCCGATGAACTGGCCGCAATGGGGGCGGAGGTCATCCTGATTACCACCCGTCCGCCCAGTGGCAGGCGTTATCCGATCATGACCGTGCAGACGGCCGCCGACATGAAAGAGGCCGTGGAGGCTCAAGCGGCACAAAGCCAATTGGTACTCATGGCTGCGGCCATATCCGATTACCGGGTGGACAACCCTTCGGCCCAAAAACTGAAGCGCACGGCCAGCGAGTCCCGGCAACTGGACTTGGTACCCAACCCGGATATTTTAGCCGGTCTGGGGGCCAATAAACCTGCTGGACAAATTCTGGTGGGGTTTGCCGCCGAATCACAGGCACTCATTCATCACGCCACCCAAAAGCTACAGGCCAAAAACCTGGATGCCATTGTGGCCAATGACATCAGCCGCAGTGATATTGGCTTTGAGGCCGATCACAACGAAGTGACCGTCCTGTTTCCCCATCGGGCGCCTGAAATGCTAACCCGCAGCAGTAAGCCTGAAATCGCCAGGCAGTTGTTACTGTTATTACACCAGCAGTTTTTTGCATAAAGCAACAGACCTTCCGAATCGTTTCGGAAGGCCTGCCAATTTTCCACTTGAGTTCTATCAAACGTACATATTTTTCCAGGCCGTATCCCGCTCAGGCTTGACCTCAAACTTGGCTATCATTTGTTTATAGCTTTCAGCCATATCATCGCTGACTGAGGGATGCACCTTTTTCAGGGCCTTGCTGAAATGCGCCTCGGTGATTTTTTCCCGCTGCGCTAAGGCAAACCGGGAAGCCTGATTCACCAACTCCTTCAAGTCCGCAATAGAATACCCATGGGTCTTTGCGGCCAGACTTCCAACATCCAGCCCATCGGCTAAAACCTGGGCAGATCGCTGCTTTAAGTACATATCCAGCACCTGTTTGCGGCTGGGCTCATCGGGAGCGCCTACGTAAATTTTGGCGTTCATCCGCCCTGAGCGTACTAGGGCCGGATCCAGCATGGCTGGCAAATTGGTGGTAGCCACCACGAACACATTCTTCTGGGCGCATTCATTCAACTGGTTCAGGAACTCGGCCACTTCTTCATTGTGATGGGTATTGACGGACTCTCCATTCCGCTGCGGGGCCACCGCGTCTACCTCATCAATCAACAGCACCGTGGGCCGCTTGGTCTTCTTAGCCATCTCGGCGGCTGCGTCAAAAGATTCCCCGATAAACTTAGAGGTTTCATGGATATAGGGCGATCCAATGGTGGACGGGTGAATCTCCAGGAAGTTGGCCCCGGCCTCTTCCGCCACAGCCTTGGCAAAAAAGGTTTTTCCATTGCCAGGTGGGCCATACAACAGCACCCCAGACGCCGAATTTTCCAGTCCGTAATCTTTATAAAGCTGAGGGTTTTGAATCTGATCCACCAGCAACCGGTTCAAATCCGATTTCAATCCCTCCATTCCGGCGATTCGCTTAAAGCCCAGCCGCTCGGCATTGGGTCCAAAGGGACTCTGTTTGTAGGAAATAACCTTAATGGGATTGTTTTCGGTCTTGTTATTTTTAAACCGATTGTAGTCACGATCATCGTCACTGTCAGAACCACTCCAGTCAGACTCGTCCGCCCGTTTATTCCAGGGGGTCTTTAAAATGTCTTCAAATGCCTTCTTCACACTGGCCTGCACCAACAACCGCAGGCCTTCATCATCAGAGGCAGGGGCCACATCAGGCACTCGCCGGGGCGGGGTAGAAGTCGCCGTCAGAGAATCTTTCGGTGCCACGGGCTTTTGAAACGTTGGCCCATCCTGCTTGGGCCGTTTTCGCAAATTATAACGATTGTCAGAAAGTGGCTTTTCACTCAAAGAAGCCAACGTGGACTCTTCAGTCAAAGACGATGAGGTCCACTGGCTTTGACTTTCCTCGGTGTCAGAAGGTGAGTAGCCTTCCTCTGAATCACTTTCGCTGGGTGTCGGGGTGCGTTTGCGACGCCCTGCAAAATGAACCTCATCCCGCTGCAATAACGAGGCACTTGGCCCGATGTGTGGAGACACCTCTCGTTGACCGTTCTGTTTTCTAAGCGGTGTCACCTGAGCTTGCTTGCCGAAAACGGCACTCGAAATCCCGACCATGTTTTATTCCCCTTCTCTTGAACTCACTAAAGCAGCCAGAACACTCTAAACCCTATCCAGGAGTGGTAACTGCTTTACAAACACTGACTTTGTCAACAAACTAAAATCTCAAAACCCATTGTGTTGGTTGTTGAGTGCTAAAAAACCCACTTCGAAACTCACTTGATAATCCATTAAAAAACATACACCAAAAAATACAAAACTCAAGCTTGTATTTGCAGTTCCCAATAAAAACGCCCGGCTGAGCACAACCGAGCGTTTTTTAGAGATCAATCAAACGCTATTAGACAGAGCCAGCCAGTTCCGGCAGCACATCAATGAATTCAGGCTCAATTTTGTCCTGAATCACCCCGATGGCTTGTCCCCGCCATAACAGCAGCTTCACAGCCTTGCGGATTTCCACATCAGCGTCCAGGGTCATCTCGTTCACGTACATGCCCACAAAGGCGTCAGCGGTCTTTTTATCCAGGCCACGGGCGAACTGCAAGGCATAATCCAGGGCTTCTTCCCGATGTTTCAAGCCATGCTCAATGCTGCGCTTTAACACCCGTCCAATTTTCTGAATCATTTCCGGCCCTAAATCCCGACGGATGGCGTTGCCGCCCAGGGGCAGGGTCAGGTTGCACTCTTCAAACCACCATTCGCCCAGATCCACAATCTTCACAAAGCCCTGTTGCTGATAGGTCAGCTGGCCTTCGTGAATGATCAAACCGGCTGCAAACTCACCGCTTTCCACCCGTTCCATAATCTGATCAAAAGGCACCACAGCGGTTTTCAGTTCCGGCTCCCAAATTTTAAGGGCCAGGTAAGCCGTGGTCATTTCACCAGGGATGGCCACCGTAATTTGCTTCAATTCATCACGGGTCATTGGTTTTTTGGCAATCAGAACCGGGCCGTACTTGTCCCCGACACTGGAACCCACATTGAGTATGGCGTATTTGTCATGCAAATGGGCATAGGCGTGATAAGAAATGGCGGTCAACTCGTAGGTGCCATTCAAGGCTTCCCGGTTCAGGGTTTCAATATCGGTCAAGATGTGCTCGAAGGTCAGGCCTTCGGCATCGATTTTGTGATGGGCCAGAGCCCAGAACATAAAAGCATCGTCGGAGTCCGGGCTGTGGGCCACTCGAATGACAGCCGGGGCGGGTTTGATTTCGCTCATAATTAGCACTCTCCAGTTAAAGGGTTGGGGGATCGAACTTGATCATAGGGTACCCCAAATATCCCCAGACCCAAAGTGTCAGCCTCAAAGCATCAAGATACGCCTTTCCGTTGAACCCTGCGTTGACCTTAAAAATTGAAAAACAAGCTCAGCCGCTTTTCGATTTTGCTTGCTTTTTGAGCATTAACCGGGTAATACTAACTGAAATTGGATTTTTTGGTTCAGGTTTGTTATTCACTATGGCAACGGGCCTCATCTAGAAATCTGGTTGTATATATCAAGTAATTTTTGAGGTTCCTAACATCGTGACCGTAACCGAACTCATTTGCGTCAACTGTGGCACTGGTTTTCCCTTTACCGCCGAAGAGCAAGAATTTTATCAATCCAAAGGGTTTCAGCCCCCTAAAAAGTGCAAACCCTGCCGGGATGCCGCAAAACAAAACCGTGGCGGCGGTTACGGTGGCGGTAGCAGTTATGGCGGCGGAAGCCGTGGTGGCTACGGTGGCGGCGGCGGCGGTTACGATCGTCCCCAGCGCCAAATGTATGATGCTGTTTGCGCTAGCTGCGGCGTGAATACCCAGGTTCCGTTCCAACCGAACGGCAGTAAGCCTGTGTATTGCCGTGATTGCTACCAAAATACCGGCTCTTACTAAAATTTAGGCAATTCTCAGTATGGGGGTGGTTTGTTCCATTCAGGAAAACCATCCCCATTCTACTGTTTATCTCCCCCCTCCGAAAAACTGAGTGGAAAAATCCGATAGTCGTTACTGTCCGTGGTTAACACCTGCAACGTGTGATGAAAGTCTGATTTTTACTCTGTTCATCGAAATCAGTACAAATCACCAATTGAAGGTAACCATATGACTGCTATCCTATTTCAGGACTTGCCTTTGAGCGAGTCCATTCAAAGAGCTATTGCCGATATGGGCTTTGAAAGCGCTTCCGACATCCAGGGTCAGGCCATCCCGCCCCTACTGGAAGGCAAAGATCTCATTGGGCAAGCCCAAACCGGCACCGGCAAAACCTGCGCCTTTGGTATTCCCATTGTGGAGCGCATCGATCCGCTCTCTAAAAACGTGCAGGCACTTATTCTGTGCCCTACCCGTGAGCTGGCCGTTCAAGTCTCCGAAGAGTTCAAAAAACTGCTGAAGCACCACAAACAGATTTCTGTAGCCACCTTGTACGGTGGTGACCCCATGCCCAAGCAATTGCGGGCCCTGCAAAAGCGTCCTCAAATTGTCGTGGGTACCCCAGGTCGGGTGATTGATCACTTGGGCCGGAGAACCCTGCGCATCCAGGCCGTACAAACCGTCGTGCTGGATGAAGCCGATGAAATGCTGAACATGGGCTTTGTTGAAGACATTGAAAAAATTCTGGCCTACACCCCCAAAGAGCGCCAAACCGTCTTCTTCTCGGCCACCTTGCCCCGGGCCATTCTGGAACTGAAAGATCGTTACCAGCGCAACCCCATCCACATTCAAGCGGCTCACCAAGCCAAGACCGCCGCGCTCATCGATGCCTCCTACTACGAAGTGCATCGTCGCAAAAAAGCGGAAGCCCTGGTCTTCTTGTTGGAACAGCACCAGTTTCAACTGGGCCTCATCTTCTGCAACACCAAAATGCAGGTGGAAGAGCTGGTGGATTGCCTGCAAAGCCAAGGCTACCCGGCCGAAGGCCTCCACGGTGGGATGCCCCAACGCAAGCGGGATAAAGTAATGCAACGCTTCCGCAAAGGGGCGGTTCGTTTCCTGATTGCCACCGATGTCGCCGCCCGCGGCATTGACGTGCGCAACATCGAAGCGGTGTTCAACTACGATTTACCGCTGGATCAGGCTTTTTATATCCACCGGGTCGGTCGTACAGGACGGGCAGGACAATCTGGCCGGGCCATTACCTTCGTGGAAAAAAGCCAATTACCGCGACTGAGAAGCTTCCTGCGCTGCCCGGAAATTTCCCTGCGCAAAGAGCAACTGCCTTACGCGGCCAACGCTTAAACACCATTAGTCTATAGCGATTTAGGGGGCGTTCCGAGAGTCCAATCTCAGAGACGCCCCTTTTTTGCTGCCTTTGTCTATTAAGCCGGTAAGAGGGTCTCTAGTGGCGTAAACGGCAAGCCATGGGCTTCCGCCACCGAGGCATAGGTAATTTGCCCGTTTAAGGCATTGACCCCTTTGGCCAGGGCTGCATCCTTGCGAACGGCCGTTTCAAAGCCCTGATTGGCCAGCGCCAGCACGTAAGGCAATGTGGCGTTGGTCAGCGCAAAGGTGGAGGTTCGGGCCACGGCACCCGGCATATTGGCCACCGAGTAATGAATCACCCCATGCTTAACGTAAGCCGGATCGGCATGGGTGGTGACCCGATCGATGGTCTCAATGGAGCCGCCCTGATCAATGGCCACATCCACAATGACGGAGCCCGGCTGCATTTCCTTCACCATAGCCTCAGTCACCAGTTTGGGGGCCTTGGCTCCGGGAATGAGCACCGCTCCGATCAGTAAATCGGCCTGCTTGGCCTCTTCCCGGATATTAAAACTGTTGGAAATCAGGGTTTTCAGACGACCCTGAAAAATATCATCCAAATGCCGCAAGCGATCCAGATTCACATCCAGCAAGGTCACATCGGCCCCAAAGCCCAGCGCGATTTTTGCGGCGCTGGTGCCCACCGTTCCCCCGCCTAGAATCATAACCCGGGCCGGATGGGTGCCCGGTACCCCGCCCAGTAACAGGCCCTTGCCGCCGTAGTGTTTTTCCAACAGCATGGCCCCAATTTGCACGGACATTTTACCCGCCACCTCGCTCATGGGGGTGAGTAAGGGCAAGGAGCGATCCGGCAACTGAATGGTTTCGTAGGCAATGGCCTTGACCCGGTTGCGAATAAGAGCTTGAGTCAGGGCCGGTTCGGCGGCCAGGTGCAAAAAGGTAAAGAGTAACTGGTTTTCCCGCAGCAAATCGTACTCCGGGGCCAAAGGCTCTTTCACTTTCACGATCATCTCGGCGTTGGCAAAAACCTCCGCCGGGCTGGTGACGATCTGGGCACCGGCCTGTTCATAGTCAGCGTCGCTAAAACCGCTGCCCACCCCGGCATTGCTTTCCAGAAGCACCGTGTGCCCCTTTTTGATTAAGGCTTCCACCCCGGCGGGGGTCATGGCCACCCGATGCTCGTTGGGTTTAATCTCTTTGGGAACACCAATGCGCATGCTTTGCCCTCATCACAATTTGCCAAGACTCAACCATATAGTATCAAGCCTATCCTAACAAGCATCGCCGTATTGATAAAGGAGTCCGCTCAAGTACCGAGAAAAAATGCCCAAAAACGCTCTTAGAAACTATCCAAAAAGTTTTCAGTCCGGTGTGGATACAAGTTCGAAGCAGCGCAAGCAAGGCGCTTATACTGATAAGTAACGCAGCTGAGCAGCACACGAACGCAGGAGACGCCCGGAATGGAAGCTTTTTGGATAGTTTCTCAGGGGCGGCTTTCAAAAAAAGCCTTGACGGTCCGAACCACTTCCTCGGCCTCGGACATGGTCAGTTCCGGGCAAATGGGCAGGGATAAACATTGCTGGCTCAGGGTCTCAGCGTGAGGGAAGGCCCCGGCCTGATAGCCCAGGTAAGCAAAAGCAGGTTGCAAATGCAGCGGAATGGGGTAATGAATGGCCGCCTGAATGCCTTGCCCGTTCAAGAATTGCAGCAACGCATCCCGCTGGGCAGTTTGCACCACGTACAAATGGAAAACATGAGTGCGATTCGCCCCCAACTGCGGCAATTTCAAATCAGGTAAATCGCTCAGGGCATGGTTGTAGAAAGCTGCAATCTCATTGCGACGGGCATTCCAGGCATCCAGATGCCCCAACTTGGTGAGCAGAATGGAGGCCTGAACAGTATCCAGACGGCTGTTGACCCCTTCCACGGCGTGTTCATACTTGGTCAAGCGGCCATGGTTGGCCAACATGCGGATTTTATGGGCCAATTCGGCGTCATTGGTGGTGATGCCGCCCCCATCCCCAAAGGCCCCCAAATTTTTACCGGGATAAAAACTAAATGCAGCGGCCTGCCCCCAGGAACCAATGCGCTGACCGGCAAATTCCGCCCCATGGGCTTGGGCTGCGTCTTCAATCAGAAACAACCCGTGCTGAGTGGCCAACTGCTGAAGGGCGGCCAAGTCGGCAGGCTGGCCGTACAAATGGACCGGTAACAGGGCTTTGGTTTTCTCCGTGATTAACCGGGCCACCTGAGCCGCATCCAGTGTGTAGGTGAGGGGATCGATATCGGCGAAGACCACCTTGACGCCCAAGGGGGCAAAAATCTCGGCGGTGGCAATAAAACTCATGGTGCAGGTAATCACTTCATCGCCCGGCTGTAGGCCCAAGGCCTTGAAAATGAGATACAGGGCATCTGTCCCGTTGCCTACTCCCACGCAATGCTGCGCCCCGCAGTACTGAGCAAAGGCTTTCTCAAACTGCTCCACGGAGGCCCCGCCAATAAAGTCGGCCTTGTTCAGCAAGGCGGTAAAGCTGGCCTGAAAAGCGTCTCTGTAAGTCTGTGCCTGACGCTGCAAATTCACCAGCGGGATACTTGTTTTGACGGTCATGCCTCTACCACTCCATCTTGTAAGTCTATAAATCCTATCTTACCGCAAGTGACGGGCATCCTTCCAATAACCGAAATCCACAGACTGAAATTAAACATTGAACGTTCAATTAGTGGCCTGAGAAGGACTCAAACTTGCAACCACAGATAAATGGCCTCAATCTCCTGAAGACTCTATTCTCGTTATTAATTCTTCAATGGATAGGGGTGGAAGAAACTTATGAACAACAGCATGACAGTTCGGACAAAGTGGTATTAAATCCTTAATCGGATCTACTTGATAAGACTCTTTAATTAAGGAGAGTGGGATTTTGTGGTGTACATGTATAAACCCACACAATTCTTCTCCGTATTTCGATGAAAAATCAAGCTTGCAAGCATAACACTGTGCACCATAATGTTGGATGCAAGCTTCACGTGCCTTTTGATCTCTTTCATATCGATTGACCAGCGCTCTCAGCGCCTTGCCTTCTCGAAAACTACTTTCAGAGACAATCTGTTCCTCACCGTCTAAAGCAACCCGGACATAATTAGGCAAAGAAGAAATGCGTTTAGGAACATTAATTCTTTTACCCACTTTGACACCTGGTGTATTTACTAATTCATTTATAGTCAAAAAACAAATATATCCATATTTGTCGGTCAGAGCAGCAGGAAAAAGCGCTTCATCAATGAGTCCATAAAAATTTCCCCACTCACTATAAAGTGCAGATTTAACGTCAAGTCCCCAAATTTTTTGAAGCTGTTTGCCTGTTATCGTTGGCTTACCCATCAAAATTAACCCAAAAAATGGTGGCCCCAGCAGGATTCGAACCTGCAACCAACGAATTATGAGTTCGCTGCTCTAACCGTTGAGCTATAGGGCCTCAATCTCACAAACAATCGTTCATTATAATAGCCTGAACCTTGCCCAATTGAAAATGGCTGGGCTGAAATCCGTTACCAACACCAAACCTCCAGCGGAATCCGATATAATAAAAGGGTCAGCCATACCATTGCAACCACGGTAAGGCATGCTGAGACAGGCATTCACCGAAAGTCAAATCAGACGGAGAGGGCGCAAAGACTGTGTTTAGTATTTTTTGGCCGCTGAATCTGGCCAAGGGTCTGCTGGGCTTTGTGATGAACGGGCTTGTTTTTCTCTCTTGCGCGCTGACCGTGATGGCCCTGATGGGCGACAAAGGCTGGGTGTGGAGCCTGAGCACCCATTTCCGAGTGCAGTATCTGTGCGTGCAATCGCTGGCTTTTCTCTTCGCCAGTTTCAGTTACTGGCAAAAAAGCAAACCGGATGGTCCCCGTAAAATCGATCAGTGGGTCAGCCTGATTGTACTGGGCAGCTTTTTAGGCATTAACCTGGCGGCGGTGCTGCCCTATTATTTGCCACAACCCAAGCCGGATCTGGCCCAAATTTCAGGCCGCCCCCTCAAGCTAATGCACATCAACGTGTTTGGCAACGTCAATTTCAACACCGAAGCGGTCATAAAGGCCATCCAGACCGAACAGCCGGACATGGTGGACCTGGTGGAATACGCGGAACGCTGGCGACACAAGCTGGAACAATCGCCAGTGCTGAAGCAATATCCTTATCGCTTGTCTGGACTGGGTAATATGGCCCTGTACAGCAAGCGCCCACTAAGCAACGCCCGTCTGGTTTACGCCGGACGTAAACCTGTGGCCAATCAGGCCAACATCATCGCCAAAATCTGGCTGAATGGACAGCCGGTGACCATTTTGGTAGCCCATCCGGCTTCACCCATTCGCCCATCTCATCTGGCCTGGCTCCAGGAGAGCTTTGGGACCTGGGCCAAAGAGCGCCCACGGTTGGGTAAAAATCTGGTGATAGTGGGCGATCTCAACACCTCTCCCTGGTCTGTGGAATTTAAAACGTTAATTGAAAAAACCGGCCTGCGGGACAGCCAACTGGGCCTGGGAATACAGCCCAGCTGGCCCATGTTGCTGCCCATTATTGGTATTCGCACGGAATCCCAGTGGTTAACCCAGCTGATGCAAATCCCTATTGATCATGTGCTGGTCAGTGAGCGTCTGGTGGTCACAGAACGGCACACTGGCCCCTTCGTGGGTTCCGATCATTTGCCCGTGGTGGTGCAACTGGCCGTTGGCCCCAGTCAACCCGTCCCTCACAAACCCCATTCCATTTAACCCTGTTTGGTAAGAAGGGTTTGATACGTTTGCCTACAACACAAACAGACTTTTGACCATGTGCTTCATGTAAGCCACCCGATCAGAGCGCTCCGTCATGACGCGGTTGGCCGTCTGGGTGCCCACCTCGTGCAACAGGAATAAAAAGTTCATGGCGTGCTGGGCCCGCGCCTTGGGATGTGGGGCCTTGGCCACCGCCTGAGCCAGGGATTGAATGGCCTCTTCTTCCAGCATGACCAAATCCTTGAACCCAATGACCTTTTCTACCAGCTTGTGCTGATCTTCAAGTGATTTACCGGCAATGATGCTGTCAGCCAGTTTACGGGCAATTTGACGGTCCAGTTGCCCATCCCCCGATAAGTCCCGGACAGCAGGGATGCGCGGCATCATTTCAGATGGCAGCACTTTCAGCACATAAGCCGCCATGACCCGCTTGCCATGCCAGGTTTTCATGGCCTGATTGATCACGCACTGACCCACGTTGTCCCGCAGAAACAGGGCCCGCATATGATTTTGCTTCATCTGCTCCGGGTTGGCGTTCTGGTTGGCTTCATCCAGGGCTTCCACAATGGCCCGATCAGCGGTCAAAATATCCCAGGGCGTTCTCACTTTGCTCATCAACTCGGCGCGCTCCGGAAAGTGCGTTCCATCAATGGCACTTTTGGCCAACCGCAAAGCCTCCCCATGGTTCAATCGGCAATAAGGATGCGGTTCCTCGTCGATAGATCCATTCGTGCGGCAAGTCGGCCCGCTAATCATCATCCCGGCCACAGCCTTGGTTTTTTGAGAAGACCGTGACTCCCATTTTTTAGTGGGCTTATTCCGGCCAATCTGGTTGGAAATCTCCAATCCAGTGGAGCGAGCCTCTTGCGAACGCGAAAAAGTTCGCGCAATCTGCAAGGGATTTTCGTTGCGGGCTCGCAATGGCTTGATAAACCCGTTGTTCAAGGCTCCTTGCGAAGCGCTTTGCTTTTTGGACTGCCCGGAATGATGCTCGGCAGAATGCTTATACGGCACACCAACGCGTGTTAATACGGTCATATGGATGAAACCCTCCCTCAAAAAAATTCAAGAGCCCCCAAACGTTATTGAATTAATCCCAAAACAAAAGAGAACCCACTTAACTGTTTAATGTCTATTTATATACTCACTACCATGAAGCTTGGATTATAGCACAACAGAAATAATGTCAACATTATTTAGACATGATATTCAACAAATCGCTAAAGCGACTTGCCTTCAAACAGGACGGCCACGGCCTCACGCCGCAGTACCAGCACCGCGGAAACCCCCAGTAAAAAGCCCAACGGGGGCAGACATAAACATTCCGCGCAACTTAACACCATGCAACTCAGCCGATTTTTACGACGAGACAAGCACCAGGCGTTCAGGCCCATCACGGTGACCTGAATCAGATTCAGCAACAGACCCGCCAGTAATAATTGCGGGGCCAAAGGCTTGAACAAGGTTATGACCTGATAATAGCGGGGGCCGATGAGCAAAGGCATGGCATACATAAGGATGCCCAACAACAGCAGGCCAGCGGCAATCAAGCCATGGTAGAGACCCAGCAAGCGCAAATGCTCCTCGTTACGATCCACCAGTTGTGCGAACGGTTTATGAGATGAGGTCATGCTTTGGCCTGATACTTAAAATTTGAGCGGTGACGGTGGCGATACCCCCTGCGCGGGCAGTATCCTCCCTAAATTAACACAAAGTCGCGTGTCCCAAAAACACAGCACCCCTACAACTGGGGGCTGGCCTGATCCACTTTTTTAACCTGGGCCATATGCCGCAAATCCAGCCAGATGCCTTTGGCCTTGAGGAAAAATTCCACACTACGGGTCAGAAACTTGCGACTGAGATCGGCAGGCATATCCTGGGCCAGGGCCTTATACAGCTGACCAATCTCAAAAGCGCAAGCCGCTATCAAGGGCTGCCAACGGGCCTGAACCACCTGAGGCCACAAGGGTTCCAGCACCTTGCCAGCCTCTTTGGGTTGCCCCTTGGCCAGCAAAGCCCGCGCACACAACAGGGATAACTGAATCACTTCATACTGGTTCTGGATATCGGGTTTTTTGGCCACATCCAACGCCTTTAAGGCAATTTCATAGGCCACATCCAGATTATCCAGCGACAATTCAAACTCAGCCAGAAACCGCCAGCCCACCAGCGCCGTGGAGGCAAATCGGTACTCCGAACTCAAGCCAATGGCCTGCTCCATTAACTGGCGGCCTTCCCGAATTTTGCCCATACGCCCGGTAATATACCCCGCATAGGCCTGAGACAGCACCCAGGTGTGATAATCCCGAGCCGCTTCCGCTTTGGACATAACCGTTAACACCAACTGGGAGGCGCTGGTCCAATCCTCCTGCTCGCAATGGTACATAATGGCCAATAAACCCCATTGGGCTAAAAACCAGTCAGAATCCGGCATTTGCTCAATGGCGTTGAGCAAACTGTCCGCTTCCCGGTTGCAGCTTTCAAAATGACCGTTGCGCAAATGCACCTGGGCCATAACCAAACGCAGAGCAATTCCCAGTCCCTCCTGGCCAGCCGATGCGGCTTGCTGCTGAGTGGATTCCAGCTCAAACAGAGCCGAGGGATCGCATTGGGCCAGTAAAATCTGAGCCTTGACCAAGCGAGCCTGCATAAAGGCTTCCATAAAATCCGGATGACTGGCCCCGTGCAACTGAACCACCGGTTCCAGAATTTTTTCCATAATCTCCCGGGCCTGATTCAGTCGACCCAGCGTGTAGAGATATTCCATACGGTTGATTTGCAGAGAGGCCGCTTCCAGCGGATAAGCAGCAGTATCAATCAGCGACAGCGATTTTTCCAGCGTAGCCAGGGCCTGAGTGTAATCTCCGCCATTCTCGTAGGCGGATGCCAGAAAACCCAGTGGCTCCAATTGCTTAATCGCGTCGCCTTCCTGCTGGCGGGCCTCACAAACCCACTCCAGTAAACAAACCGCAAAGTCGGCATCCTCTTCCATATTGAGGGCACCGGCACTTTCCAGCATACGCAGGGCCAGCTCCTGATGCTGGGCAGTGGCCTCTTCCGATTGGGCCATCAGAGAAAGGGCATGAAACAAGGCCGTGTTTAAACCCGTCAGCGAGCCCACCTGACCACAGTAGATGCCGGTCAAATTCCAATAGGTAATAGCCCGGTTCAGCAAGTGCCCCTGTTGGGAGTGGTGAGCAATCAGGGCGGCTGGCACGGTGAGCCCCCGGTTGAAATCGCCTTCCAGGGCTTCACTGATCAGCTGGTGCATTTGCTCCCGAAGCTCATCCTCAATACCGGCGTAAACCACCGACCATAAAATACCGTGACGAAAACGCCCACTGTTGGCCGCATCTGGAATCAGGAAGCCGTGGTTAAACAACAGGGTCAAGGCCTCATTAAAGGCATCTTCATCCATTTGGGCCAGTGTGAACAGCAGGTTGACCGCAAATTTTTCACCCAAAATACTGGCCAGTTGTAACAGGTACAAGCTCTGCTCGCTGAGGAAGGACAAGCGTTCGGCAATGACCTCGGGGAGTTGATCGGACAAACTTAAATCAGCGGGGTTAAAGTCCTCATTCACCAAAAATTTGCCCGTGTTGGGGTCCACAACCAAGGCTTCTTTCAGGTGCATCAGGCGCAAGGCCTCTTCCAGGTATAACGGCAACCCTTTGGCCTGACGGGTCAACAGCCCCGTCCACTGGGAGGGCAACTGGGACAACTGTCCGCCCAAAGGCCCGTCATCCAGAAAACGCTCCATAGCGGGCACATCCAGACGACTCACCACCCATTCATGATAAGCCGCTTTCTGGAGACATTCTGCCAGACGACCTTCGGCATAACAGTCTCGGGGATGGGTTAACACCAGATAGACGGGCAATTGGAGCAAACCCGCCTCCAGCAACTGTGCCAGTAAATCCAGACTGGGCTGGTCCGCGTAATTTAAATCTTCAAACACCAGAATGAGCGGGCGCTTGGTGGTGATGGTCTTGAAAAAGCCCATAAAGAACGTTTCTATCCGCCCCATAAAATTCCGGGTTTCCACGCCCAAGGGTTGGGGTGGCTGCACCAGCAGAAAATCCTGCAAAAAAGCCACCACATCCGGCGGTGGGCTACCCTCATAAACATAATCCAGAAACTTGTCCAGTGCCTGACGCACATCCGGCGAGGGGTGCCCTTCAAAAACCAGACTCAGAAGGTTCTGAAGCAATTCTACCCAATATAGCAAGGGCAAGCCGGGCGGGTGGAAGCAGCGGTAATTGGAACCGCCCATCCAGATGCCCCGCTGATTTTCCGGATCGGCTTGGGCACGGGCCATATGTACGATACTAGACTTCCCCAAGCCGTCATCCGCAGACAATGAGAGGATTTTACCCTTTAGCCCCACAGGATTCTGGGATAGAAAGCTGGTAAAATCTGCGCTTAAGGCTTCCACCGCATCGTTGTAGGTGGTGTTTTCCGGTCTCAAAGATTTCAAGACCATCAGTGCAGGCGCGTGATAGGTTGGGAACATGGATTTTGGCGCTTTAGCCTCAGGAATAGGCTGCTCTTCCAGCTCGGGGGGTAGGGGTAAAGCCACCGCCGCCGGGGCGTTCAGATCCACTGGGCCTTCCTGCGAGGGTATTGCTGGAGGTGGGGCCACTTCCCGCTGAGGGCTTGGAGCCGGTTCCGTTGTAATGGCCGCAGGGGTTGGAGCAGCAATGGAGACGGTCGGTTGAGCCGCTGGGGTCATCGGTGCCGCTGAAGGCAGGGTCAGCCGATAAAATAGCAGACTGCGATTGCCAACCGACACCGGGCCCACTGGCGCGAAGGGATAGAGGGTCTGCAATCGATCATACACACGCTGACTGACCGTTAAAGTCCCAGCCTCTCCCACGGAACGTTCCAGCGTAGAGGTCAGCGGATTGCGGGCCTGGGCCAGTTCCAAATCCAGGCCCATTCTCAGTTGCAGGGTGTTGGGTCCCAATCGGTATACTTGGCTCAGCAAGCGCTTGGCCACTTCCACTGCTTTTTTCAAGGAGGCTTCCGGTGAACTTTCATGGCGAAATGAGGCGAACAGCACCCGGTTTTTACTGGCGTTGATTTGCCCGCCTACGGCGTGAATGTGCTCGGCGATGGCCGTCATCACTTCGGATTGATAAGCCTGCAAAGCTTGCGGATCGGGCGATTCTGCCAGTGCCTGCTGCCAGTTGGCCACTTCCAGCGAAACCAGCGCATAGGCCTCCAAAGCGCTAGCGCCAGACGATTGAGGCACCGTTGGGGAGGCGGTCCTGGCCTGAGCCATGGGATTGGATTGAGCCATTGGCTTAGCCGTTTCAGTCATTGGTGTTTCCACGGCGGCCATCCCTGAAGGGGCTTCTGAGTGCTGAAACGCACTTACTGCGGCATCGACCAGCAGCTGCTTACCGCAACTGCCACAAAACTTTTGCTGCATCAAATTTTTGAAGCCACAATCGGGGCAATTGTTATTAAGCCGATTGGCGCAATGCCCGCAGAAAATACTGTCTTCTGAATTGTAATTGCCGCACTTACCGCAAGGCTGCATCCAACACCCTCTCTGGCACCCTCTCTGGAGGACAGACAAACGCTCTCTATCTATGAAAAACCAGTATAGCGTAATTCCACAGAATAGAGGTAAACGCCGAGAGAAGGGGTTACAAAACTATAGGAATACCAAAAACAGTCCAAGCGAAGCGGCGCCCGCGTTTGTGGAGCGAGAAGACAGGTTAGACCAATATTTTTTGCCAGTTTTGTTCAGCTTTTTCAAACAAAAAACCCACCAGGGCATCGTTGGTCTGCTCCATCACCGAAACGGCCCTTACGGGCGTGGGCTCTGCGGAAATCAAATCAGCAGCCTGCAGCGGGGTCAGGGGACCCAGCGGAAAGGCCCTCAAAAACAACTCACTGGAAAGCCCGAACACCCCCTGCCCCAAACAAGCTTCCTCCAGAGGATGGCCCATGGACGTCAGCGCCTGGGCAATCAAAGCTTCTATCGGGTTTTTCGACCCAACGTAAGCGGCCAAGATTTGTAACAGGGCCGGTCGCATCAGTAAGCCCGGCAGGGACTCCTTCACCCAGAAATCCCCTTCATCCACCAGCCATTGACTGGTTTTGAAAATCATTTTTTTGAATTTAAAGACATTTTCTGAATCGGACAAGCAGTGGTTATACACAATCCGATCACAAGGAATTTCATCCATGGTCAGGGCGTTGCCTTGCACGAAACGAATATTGCCACGGCGTCCCACCGTGCCTTGGGCTTTTTCAATTTTGCGGGCATCGGTATCTATGCCCACGATTTCCACCTCAGGCATCAACAGGGCCATCAAATTGGTAAAGGTGCCATCGCCACAACCAATTTCCACAATACGTCTCAAGCCAGGGCCGGATGACTGTAGAAATTGAGCAGGCACCAATGCCCCATTAAACCATTGCTGTGGTACCCAGTTTGAAAAATGCAGCCGGTCATAAAGTTTTCCGGCCAACTGAGCCGCCAGCCGCTGGATATCCGACCATTGCTCCAGGCTTGTTCTGGATGATGCCATCTCTTGTTCAGGCATTGCCGGCTTGGACCCATTACTTTCAGCCATGACTTGCCGGATACTAATCGCCATACACACTCCCAAACACTGATCCAACTTGTGCACCGTATTGGGGAAATCATAACAATTGCGGCCCGTGCAAGGCTCCCCCAAATACAGGAACTCGCCAACAGAGGCTCAGGCAAAGGGCTAGAGCAAATTTTAAAACACGTGAACTTTGCGATCGGCGGGATTGAGGAATCGGGTAATGCTGTTGCGGAACAACAGGGAAATCTCCCCCACCGCACCATTCCGGTGCTTGGCGATGATGATATCGGCCGTGCCCGGTCGCTCACTGTCCTTGTTGTAGTATTCATCCCGGTAGATAAACATAACTAGGTCGGCGTCCTGCTCAATGGCGCCGGATTCCCGCAAGTCGCTGAGCATAGGCTTTTTGTCCTGACGGCTTTCCACCGCCCGGGACAACTGGGACAAGGCCATCACCGGCACTTTTAACTCCCTTGCCAAGCCCTTCAAGCCTCGGGAGATGGCTGAAATTTCCTGGGTGCGGTTGGCATCAGAGCCCCCACCGCCGCCCGGCCCTTGCATCAACTGCAAATAGTCGATGACGATCAGGCCCAAATCCCCGCCGGATTCCATTTGCACTTTGCGGGCCTTGGCTCGCATCTCCATAACCGTCATACCGGGGGTGTCATCGATGTAAATCGGGGCATCGCCCAGCTTGCCCATGGCCTGGGTCAGCTTGGGGAACTCATGCTCACTGATTTCACCGGTTTTAATCTTTTGAGCGTCAATTTCCGCTTCGGCGCACAACATCCGCAACACCAACTGCTCTTTACCCATCTCCAAACTGAAGACCAGCACCGGCCGTTGCTCTCGCAGGGCCACGTGACTGACGATGTTCAAACAAAAAGCGGTTTTACCCATGGACGGTCGGGCGGCCAGAATGATCAAATCGGATTTTTGCAAACCGGAGGTGTAGTTATCCAGGTCGTAAAACCCGGTGGAAACCCCCATCAAGCTGCCTTTATTGGCGCAACGCTCCTCAATCTGCTCCCAGGATTCCGGCAAAATATCCTTAATGTGGGTCAAATCGTTAGGAATGCCATGCTGGGCCAATTGGAAAATACTCTGCTGGGCCATATCAATGGCCTGCTCGGCGTCGTTGGTCTCATAACAGTGGCTGGCAATCTCGTTGCCCGCCGTAATCAGGGAGCGCAATAAGCCCTTGTTACGGATAATCTTAGAGTAATAAACGATGTTTTCCGCCGTGGCCACGGACATGGCCAAATCCATCAGGTAAGGGCGGCCTCCAGCGGCCTCCAATACCCCTTTGTCGCTCATCATTTCCGAGACCGTAATGATGTCGATGGGCTCGCTCTTGTTGTAAAGCTCGGTCATGGCCTCAAAAATATGCTTGTGAGGCCCCCGGTAAAAGTCATCCGGGCGAATCAGCTCAATAATTTTGTTGAAAGCGTCTGGGGAAAAGAGAATCCCACCCAACACCGATTGCTCCGCTTCCACGCTGTGGGGCGGCAATAAGCTTTCTACCAAAGCCAAACTGGGATCATCCACGGCGTTGCTGTAATTGGACGGGTAATTCCGTTTGGTGGCCATAAAACCTGACTCTCTTTAAGCTGAAATAACGCTGGGCTGTGGGAAGAACTACAGGATGAATTGCCCGCCAGGCGACGCACCATGCCAACTCTTTTTAAATTCTGGAAAAGCCGTTGGGTCTTCTTACGTAACGGGGCAAAACCCGTAATGCTCTGTTTACCATCATAGCAAAATGAAGGGGGCTAAACCGAATACGAGGATCATAGTTTTTACACAACACACATCCGGTACCCAGGGAAAATTCGCTTTAGGGGAGGCTGTCTTCACAGCCTGTTTACAAAACTGCGTGCAGCTCGGACAAGTCTAATGAACTGCTTTGGGCAAAGTGACCCAAGCCCCTACTTTTAATTCGCTGTACTCATACAGTTGTAAACGAGTTGCGAAGACAGCCTCCCCTAAAGCAAATTTTTCGGCAAGGCGTTGCCAACTGTGCAGGGGGTTCCCTCTGTTATAGAATGCGAGAATCCTATCCTCATCGTCTGCTGAAGTCATTTTGTCGCCGCGTTTTTGACAAAAACTCAGCCCGGTGTCTCTGTTTGACCCCATGTCTCTGTTTGATTTACGAAAAAGGATTTTTCCCATGCCCAAACTGGAAATTGAACAAGTGTACTGGCTTCCCTATTGCAGTACCTGCGTTAAAGCCGATCAGTACCTGAAGGACAAGGGCGCCACTGTCAAGCAATACATCAACGTGAAGGAAGAACCGGTTTCCATTGAAACCTTGAAAACCCTCTGCGAGCGGATGGGCGGGGTAGATAAATTGTTCTCCAAGCGGGCCATGAAGTACCGGGCCTGGGGCTTAAACGAAAAAGAACTCTCCGATGAGGAAATGCTGAAGTACATGCACGAGGAGTACACCTTTATTAAACGCCCCGTGGTGGTGACCAAGGACAAGCAGGTCTTGGCCGGTTTTTCCGCCAAGCAATACGATCAGTTATTCCAGTAAGCGCCCCCGGATCGGCAGGCTGGCCCGGGGCTACATAGCGCTGACCGGCTCACGGAAAAAATAGGCCCAGCATTTAATGCCGCCGCAATCTTTGCACACGGCAAACTGGTTCATAAACATCAAATCGGCAATAAACTCCTGCTCACCAACGGTTACGACCACCTCGTTAAACGGGTTGGCAGAAACGGTCACCTGACCTTGCACATTTGCCTGAAGTACCAGCTGAAATTCCGTACCCTGACATTGTTTACACTTAAACATGCTCACTTCCTCTGCCAGACCTTTGGCCATACCCCCCGCAGCCCGGTCTGATTCTCTCTGTTTGCTCCCTCTGTATTACGCCCATGGGGGTGAATTATTGGAATCGAACATCACACGCTTCTATGATACCCTTTTAGCGGTTAATGCATAGAAAAAACAACAGTTATTTTACAAAATATGACAGAAGTAATCGCGCTACTCGGCTCCACCGGCTCTATCGGCACCCAGGTGCTGGATGTGGTTCGTCGCCTGCCGGAACGGTTTCAGGTCAAAGTTTTGGGCGCCGGAAAAAATCTGGAACGACTGGCCCAACAAGTGGCAGAATTTCGCCCGGAAGCCATTGCCATTCAGGACGAAACCGATCGACCCGCCTTGGTAAGCTTGCTCAAGGCACTGGCCCCCGAGTTTAACGGGGAGATTCTGACAGGAGCAGAGGGCTTGAACGCCCTGGCCTTGTGGCCCGGCGTGGACACCCTCATTGTTGGTCTGGTAGGCCTCATTGGACTGGAACCGTCTCTGTTGGCACTAAAAGAAGGCCGCAAGCTATTGACGGCCAATAAAGAAACCTTTGTCACCGGTGGACATTTGGTGCAGCCTTATTTGCCCCAAATTGTGCCCATCGACAGCGAGCATGTGGCCATCCACCAATGCCTGAAGCAGGAGCCGGTGCAGGCAGTCTCCAAATTGTACCTGACCGCTTCCGGGGGCCCATTCAGAACCCACACGTTGGCGCAGTTGAGCCAAGTCACCTTGCAAGAAGCTTTAAAGCATCCCAACTGGGTTATGGGCCGGAAAATCACCATCGATTCGGCCACCATGATGAACAAAGGGCTGGAAATTATTGAAGCGCATTGGCTGTTTGGGGTGCCTTACCACCAAATTCAGGTGGTGGTTCACCCGGAAAGTATTATTCATAGCGGGGTGGCCTTTCAGGATGGTTCTATCCTAATGCAACTGGGGGCCCCCGATATGCACGGCCCCATCCAGTACGCCATGACCTACCCCCAGCGCTTACCCAACCTGGAACCCACGGTGCATCTGGATTTGTTGACCTTATCCCGATTAAATCTGGAGCCACCGGATCTGGAGCGCTTCCCTTGTATTGGGCTGGCTTATCAAGCTGGCAAGCTGGGCAGTGGGGCTACCTGCGTTCTGAATGGGGCCGATGAAATGGCCGTGCAATTATTTTTAGAAGGCAAAATCGCCTTTGTGCATATCGCCCGCCTGCTGGAAGAGACCCTGAACGCCTACCAAAAGCTAGGGGCTGTCAGCCATCCAGACCTCAGCGAAATACAGGCGCTGGACCAATGGGCGCGTGAATCGGTTTGCCGATTGGCCGGTTTAACAGGCAGCCTGACCCAGATTTAAGCGCAGCCTTGTTTTTTTCAGGTGAGGTTGCCCCCCACAACCGATTTCTAAAACTGCGTGCAGTTCAACTAAACCCTCAAGACACCTAAGGCAAGGCCTCTGAGCCCTCTTTTTTTATCTCAATGCACTTCAAACAGTTAGAAATCGATTGTGGGGGGCAACCTCACCTTTTTACAAGGCGTGACACTTGCCCGGGTCTGGCTCATCCTCCGTTTGGGGGAGCACTTTTCTGATTTCTATTTAAATTTGAGGCACTAAGCCAATCAAACCGCTGCCGTGGAAAATTCCAGCTGGCAAGGCCTTTCCGGTTTTGCCATTCCACAAGTGGATGAATTTTTCAAAAACAAAATAACTCAATGGTTGTAAAAACAAAAAAGACGTATAATAAGTCTTGTAAATGTATACCCCTTCGATTGGCCGGACTTTTTTCGTAAAAGTCCGGTTTTACTTTTAGGTCAAAATTCAAATCTTTCAAAGATTTGAATTGAATCGCTACAGTACCCTGCCAATCTAACGCCTCTTTTCGAATGCATCGCTTCTTCTTGTAAAAACTCTTGGAAATAATTAGCCACTCTGTGCAATCTGTCATTCCCGCGTAAGCGGGAATCCAGTTTCAACAAAGACTAGCTTTAACCAAAACAATGAATATAGACATAATCTCGCCCTGGATTCCCGCCTACGCGGGAATGACAGATTGAAACGAAAACAAAAAAGAAAGCCGGAGAGATCTCCGGCTATTGAATCAGCTTCATAGGGGGGTTTACGCTTTTTAGAAATCCAGTTAGTACTGACTTTAGTACTGACTAAGGTAGGGCAGTAACTTGTCCACGCGTCTGGTATCGGGGTGCCCCAGGGTCTTCAGCAGAACCGGCACTACTTTACTCATTTGGCAAACAAAGGAGTAACCACCTTTGGGGATGGAGCAATTGCCGCAATCAGCGTTGGTCACATAGCACTTAATAGCCTGATCCGTCCAGGTTTGGGTTATAGAAGCAGATACTTCCTCATCCAGCGGCTGTGTCCAGAAAACACTACCGGTCGTTGTTGTTGCCGTTACCATGCCCTCAGGTCTCCTCGCTCTATCCTTTTAAAGAACCAACGCTCGTTTCAATCTCGTCCTGAACTTGATCGCCCTGAACCGGGTTGGGCTGTTTACAAAAAATCCACTCACCACAATGACTCACGCATCATTGTTACTATGTTAAGTGTTCCCAAGCCTTTTTCCTTCCCCCGGATAGTGGACTTTGCCAGGGCGTGTTATGGGATTCGCTGGGTTCCAATACAAATTGATACAAGATTTCATTTTTCATTCAGGTTTTCCGCCAAGCTGCCGAATATCACAACATCCCCCCTCTTGCAGCAAACCCCATCGTCCACCCGACGAGAAAAACCAGCCCCCTTCCCTTTCCAGGTATCCCTTCCCGATTACCCCGCTTTTCATCCCAATGGCAGAGGTCTCCCATGTTCAAAATCTTCTCGGTTGAATCGATAGATAACCAACACCCCGGCCTGTGCGAAATCTACCGGCAATTACAGGGTCAAGGCTTCCAACTGGTCTCCCCAAGGGAGGGAAAACCGCTGCTTGCGGAAATCAAGGCGGAACAGCCAGACCTGATTCTGGTGGACCCCACCCTCTCCGAGCAAAAAGGGGCTCAGGTCTGCCAAGGCCTCAAAAACGACCCAGAGACCGAAAACATTCCCATTATTTTTATCCACAGCCAGCTCAGACCCAACCCCAAAATGCTGGCCAGTCTGGAAAGTGGGGTCAGCGACCTGATTTCCATTGAAACGGAAGAAGTGGAAATCCTGGCCCGCTTGAAGTCGGCCATTCGCAACAAGCGGCTGGTCAACCAGTCCGTGCAACTGGCCGCACAGCTTAACAAAATGAATACCGAGCTGTATGAACGCAACTTGCAAGTTGAAAAAGAGTTGTACGTGGCCCGTCAGTTGCAACAAAGCCTGCTTCCTCCGTTTTTAGCCGATTCTACCCTGCCTGCTGAAGATGTCTCCGCCTTTAGCAAGTGCCACTATAAAAACGACAAACTGAAAATTTCCGGCGTTTACCTGCCTTGTGACGCCCTGGGCGGGGATATTTACGATGTTATCCAGTTTCCCAGCGGCACGGTGGGGGTAGCCATCGCCGATGTGTCTGGGCATGGCGTACCAGCGGGCTTTATTACCGCCATTTTCAAGTCTTCCTTTTACCGAATCACCCACAATCACGATTGCCCCGCCGATATTCTGTATCACCTCAATAACGAGCTGGCCGATATCATCAAAACCGGGGAGTATGTCACCGGCATCTACGGGCGCATTTTCCAGCCGGACGATCAGCCAGACAAGCAGGTCTTTGAGTTTTCCGGCGCGGGGCATCCCTATCCGCTATACTACAAGGCTTCTGAACACAAGCTATACCGCCTGAAAGAAAACGGCACCCCACTGGTGTGGATTAAGAACATGGAATATCCGCTGGGCCGGGTAGACTTGGAGCCGGGCGACAAGATATTTATGTTCACCGATGGGGTCAGCGAAATGCGGAACATCCATGAGGCCATGTACTCCGAAGAGCAACTGGAGCAAACCTTTATGGCACTCATCGAACAGAAGTCGCCCCGGATGCTGGATGAGATCATTCAGCAACTCTCGGATTTCACCGAAGGCCACCCCTTGGAAGACGATGTCAGCGTGGTCCTGATCGAGGCACTGTAAAATTAAAGCTTGATTATGCCTTGTCCAGCTTGGCGAACTTGGGATCCAGCAACTTCTTCCCGGCAATGGTGTCAAACTGGATGCTGTAAATGGCCTTGTCGCCATCGCCCAGCACCTGACTGACCGTGCCCTCCCCAAATTTGGCATGGGTCACCCGATCGCCCACCTTAAAGACTGCCGCTGAGGGGGCCGGTTGAGGACGATTGGAACCCACCGTGGGTAAAGCGGACGGAGACGACTTTTTGGGCGTGACATTTCGCAAGTGCGAACTGACATTGGAGTACCCCGAGTTGCCGCCCCCACCATACTGGGAACCGCTGCCCGACCGTCCGGAGGATTTGCCGGATTTAAAACTACTACCGCCATAATCGGAATCGGAGAACCGCTCTGAGGAGTAGCCGGAACTACGCCCCTCAGAGGACGCGCCTCCCCGGCGCAGATCATCCACCGCGTCATCGTTGTAACGATTGGTGCTGTTGGCTTCCAGCGTGTAGAACCCAGAGAGATACTCCTGCGGGATTTCCTTCAGGAATCGGCTGGGTTGAGCGTAACGCAATTCGCCCATAATCAGTCGGCGGCGGGCGTAGGTCAAAAACAGACGTTCCATGGCCCGAGTAACGCCCACATACATCAAGCGACGCTCTTCTTCCATCTGGGTGGTGTCATTCAAGGAGCGAAAATGGGGAAATAGTCCTTCTTCCAGGCCGCAAACGGCCACCACTGGGAACTCCAGACCCTTGCAGGCGTGAAGCGTCATCAGCACGATTTTGTTTTCCACCGGCTCAGAGGTGTCAATATCACTGAGCAAGGACATTTGGGTTAAAAATTCAGCCAGACCCGGTTGTCCCTCTTCCGTGGGCGGGTTTTCAATCATAAACTGCCGGGCCACGCTGATGAATTCCTGTACGTTGGCCTGTCGCCCTTCCGTATCGGTGGGGTCTTCCAGTTTCAGTTCATCAAAGTAACCGGTCAAATCCAGAATCTGGGTAACCAGTTCATCCAGGCCCACCTCAGTGGCCAGCCGTTTGAGGCGTTCCATCACAGACACAAAGCCCTGAATAGCCTTGACCGCCTTGGGTTTCAGATCCGGCACCTGATCCGCCTGACGCAAGACCTGATAGAGCGAGGCGTTGTGCTGAGCGGCGGTCGCTTCCAGATATTCGATGCTGGTTTTACCCACGCCCCGCTTGGGCACGTTCAGAATCCGCTTCACGCTGTAGCCGTCCTGATCGTTGAAAATGACCGTGAGGTAGGCCATGACGTCCTTGATTTCCTTGCGCTCGTAGAACTTGAGACCGCCCACCATGTTGTAGGGGATGCCCCGAGAGATCAGCACATCTTCAAGGACCCGGCTTTGCACGTTGGTACGGTACAAAATACAGCAATCGCCGGGCTTATAATTACCGGTACTAATCATCTGTTGAATGCGATCCAGAATGTAGAAAGCCTCTTCCCGATCGTCCTTGGCCTCGTAGCAATTGATTTTCTCCCCGGCACCCCGCACGGAAATCAGCTCCTTGGGCAAGCGCTCCTGGTTTTGCTCGATGATGGCATTGGCCACTTCCAGAATATTGGCAGTGGATCGGTAGTTGTGCAGCAACTTGATGACCTTGGCACCCACAAAACCGCTCTGGAAGTTCAGAATAATGCGGAAGTTAGCCCCCCGCCAGCTGTAGATGGACTGATCCACATCGCCCACCACGGTCAGGCTGCGGTTCAGCCAGAGTGCCTTTTGAGACTCTGGGGTACTGTCCTCTTTCAGGCAGCCTTCAGCCAGCAGGCGCACCAGTTCGTACTGGGCATCGTTGGTATCCTGAAACTCATCCACCAGCAGGTGTTTAAACTGATCGTGATACCGCTGCAAGACATGCGGGTTTTGCTGTAGCAACTTCACCATGATCATGAGCATGTCATCGAAATCCATGGCGTTGTTGCGGGCCAGTTCGGCCTCATAGCCATCGTAAATCTGGGCCAGCTTCTCGGTGCGGAAGTCTTTGGCCGTGGTGGCATAGTCGTAAGCGTCCAGCATCTGGTTTTTAAAGCCAGAGATGGAATAGCGGATGTTCTTGGGGGCGTATAACTTGTCATCCAGGTTCAGGGCCTTGATCACCGTCTTGACCGCGGCCATGGACTCGGTTTCATCGTAGATGACAAAGTTGTTGTTCCAGGTGCGCCCGGCTTTGGAGGTGTAGTGGCTAACATCCCGGCGCAGAATACGCCCGCAAATGCTGTGGAAGGTACCAATCCACAAGCTGCGGCCATTGGCTTCCCCCACCAGGTGTTGTAAGCGTTCCCGCATTTCCCGGGCTGCCTTGTTGGTAAAGGTCACCGCCAAAATTTCAGCCGGATGAACGCCTGACTCAATACGGTGGGCGATTTGGTGGGTTAATACTCTGGTTTTGCCACTACCGGCACCGGCCAGAACCAGCAAAGGACCCAATGCATGAGTCACTGCCTCTAACTGGGCTTCGTTTAAATTTTGAAGCAAACCATTCATTGCTATCGCCTAACCTCTCTAAAAAGTGACCGTCAACTCAGGAATTCAACTGAAGAATTTTCACGGGGATTCTGTTGAACACAGGGCCCATTAGAATAGCACCCATAGGAAAACATGTTAAAAACAAAACTCAAACTGTAAAGGCGGAATCCATTATTCACAAACCGCTTCCGCCCCGTGGCCGAGCGTTTAAAAAAGCCTGTCGATCCTTATAAACTCAAACTGACGACCTTCTTTTCACGCATCCGCATCATCACAAAGCGGTTCATCCGGATCTGCCTATAAAAAAATCTCTAAAGCAGTAGCACAATGGGCGGGGTTTTATATAATATAATGTTGAAATCAGTCGCTTGTCGATGGCTGGTTGGGTGAACGTGGGATTTCTGAATCTTGCGGGCTGAGCACAACGCAGCATCGCCCATCCCTTGGCAGGCGGACCCCAAAACATTTACAATCTTTTCCCAATCGAAGCCCGTAGCGGCCAAAATCTCAACCGTAACACATTTCGTTTTTTGAATATTCCAAAAGGATGGAAGGGACCCCATGACTGAGCATTCCTCGTTTGAGGCCAAAGCACCCACCGCCATGGCCACTGTCGGTATCAGCAACATGTTTGACGACCCGAAGCAGGAACAGACCATCATGGTGCCCATCATGCCCAAGGATGAGCTGGATCAGGACACCCCGGATCCCAACGATGACCTGGCCGCTGAACTGAGCATGTTGCAGCAAAAGTCCAAGGCCATTGCCATCATCGGCAGCCGGAACATTCCGCTGCCCCATCAGCAAATTATCGAAATGCTGGCCTTCTCTCTAACCCACAATGGCAACCAGGTCATCACCAGCGGGGGCTCCTCGGGGACCAACGCGGCTGCCATCCGGGGGGCCATGAAAGGCAATCCGGAACTGCTGAAAGTCATTTTGCCCCAAACCATTGGCCAACAGCCCTCCGATGTGCAGGATCAACTCATTGGCATTCCCAATATCCTGGAACACCCGGAGTGGAGCATGATGAAACTGGCCGATGCCAGCCGCCTGTGTAACCGGGAGATTGTGGATGAGTGTCAGCAGTTGATTATTCTGCTCTCTCACGACAGCCCCACCTTGCACACGGCCATTGACTACGCCAATGAAAACCACAAGCTGGTCACCTGCCTGTACCTGGATTAAGGACCATCCAATCCCAAATTATGGATAGAGTGAGCACAAGCGGCTCACTCTATTTGTATTTATCCGTAATATCTGAGTCAAAATTAGGCAATCCCCGCCTGGCTAACTGACGGCTGCTAAAATCCTCCCATCGGGCAGTTATCTTTAGTCGTTTGGGAAATTACAAAATCATCCGTAATCCCATATACTCATTTATTCAAGGGTAACCTGTTGTCACCACAGGCCCATTTTAAAAAACAGAACCAATGGGGAATCATCACGCTAAGACCTAAAAGCCAGCAACGGCTCAGCATTGTATTGCATGCATCCAGTTTTTAAAGTCCAACGCTTCCAAAAAAAGTAACGCCACAGTCACCGGGTCCGTCTATTACGCATCACCTTATTAAAAACCCTAAACCGGCCAGACCGAGCGCAATCATCCATTCCACATATCTAGGCAACTTAAAGAAGAAAAGACCGAGGAGGGATATTCTATGCACAACTCTATGGTTTCAGGCCTGATCACGGCAGCAGTGTTAAGCCTCAGTATCTCACTCTGCGCCATGGCCGAAGAAACAATGCAAACGCAAACCAAAAGCACCACCACCAACCAGTACGGTGGCACCACGCAAACCCAAACCAAAACAACCACCACCAGCCAATATAGTACCTACAGTACGCAAAACGCCACAGACACGACCATACCCCAGGCCAGTATGAGCAATCTGGTGCTGAACAATCAATTTGGCTATACCCAGGATGAAATTGTCATTGGCAGCAGTGATGGCAACACACCGATGTTCTTGCCCAAACTGACCATTGGCTCGGCCAACACCTCTATCCTGGTCATGAATCCAACCCCCAAGCCCGTCAGCTTGAGCATTCCACTGTTGAATTCGACCAGCGTCATCCCGGCCAACGGCGCCCGCATCATTCAGTTGGATAAAGCCCAAACCGCCGGCTTGACGCCCGGACAAGAGGTTGCCTATTATATTAATGATGCCGATGGCAATCAGATCGCTTCCAGCAACTTTATTAATACGCAGGAAATCGTTTCCATGATTGACATCAACACTCAGGTAGCCACCACCGAAGAAACCCGCACCACCATTCGTAAGCCCACGGAACGCAAATCCACCGTGCGGGGCTATTGGTAAGTCGCCAAACCTTCGGTCAAAAGCGAGGCTGGCCGCCTGACCAACGACTCGAGACACCCCACCATGCCAGTTCGTTTTGTTTATACGTCATCCGTTTCAGCACTCATGCTTACACTGGGCTTGTTCCTGGGCCTAAGCGTGAGTGCTGAACCCGTTTCACCCAAGCAGCCCCAGCCAATAGACATCGGCAAGGCACCGGCCAATCCTGTGCCCGAAAGTGTGTCGGACACGATTCATATCAAAATCAACATTCCCAGCCGAACCTTGTGGGTCTATGAAGGCGAGCGCATCATTCGCTACTTCCCGGTGGGGGTAGGACGGGTGGGCTTTCCCACACCGCTGGGACGCTTCAGCATCATTCGCAAGGTGGAAGATCCGGGCTGGGAAAATCCCTACATGGCCTCCGGCAAAATGCGCTTATCCCCCGGCAACACCAATCCCTTGGGCACCCGCTGGATGGGTTTCCTGAGAGACCCTGGTGGCGAGTACGGCATGCACGGCACCGACAATCCGGCGTCGGTGGGCAAGTTAAGTTCCCACGGCTGTGTGCGCCTTCGTGTGCCGGATGCAGAGGCCTTGTTTGAATTAGTAGACGTGGGCACCCCGGTAGAGGTGGTTTATCAGCCCGTGGTCATTCGCCGCCACGCCGATGAAGTCAAAGTGGCCGTATATGGCGATCCCTTCCGCAAAGGGATGCCATCCTTTGAGAAAGTGAAACAGGATATTCAACAGCAATTCCCCAACGCCAAAGTAGATGAAGAAAAGCTGGAAGCTGCCCTGCGCACCCCGCAGGAAAAATACGTCAGTGTGGGCCTAATTTCCAGAGAACCCAAAGCACTGAACGAGACTGCCGATTTTATCCTGAAGCCCTGAGTGTCAGCTTCATCTGTTCAGCGGTTTACCCTGATGGCATGAAAGCCCAATGGCAATCCGTCTGGGTTCTGGTGGTGCGCAACCCGGTTTTTACGCAAAAGGCAATTTTGCCCAAATGATTGTTTTTATTTATTTGTAGTGATTTCCCCCGCATTTCTAGCGCAATGTGAGTAAAACTCAGAGAGAAGTGAACCATGTCACAAACATTTGCCGGTTCTTACATCAATTTATTCAGCCAAAAGCTGTTACAGGCGGTCTTTCAGTCTGCCGTATCAAACCCTTTGACTGCTATTCCATCCCCTTTTATCGCTCAAATGGATTTGGGCCTAGCCCAGAACGTACAATCTCTGGATGCCATGTTGTCCAGCGTGGGCGTTGGGATCAGCTCCGGATTCGGTGGCAGTCCGGTGGTGGGCGGCGGCTTTAGTATGTTGATGTAACCAGCCGAATCCTCCCATTTTTATCCGCTATAACCAGGTTAAAGGCACCAAGCCGGTAACCTGGTTTTACCCATTCCTGTTCTCCATTCCTGAACTGTGGACTAAAGCACTTTAGCCATCAGGGCGTTTGGCATCTAGCCAACAGGCTAATTGAACCATTATCGGCCATTGCTTAATGTATAGCTTGTATCAAATAGCTGGGTCAACGGAATTAATACCTGTATCAGTCCAATTTAACTTTTTTCCAAAGTAGCATTGAACCCACTCTGCCAGCTGTCTGGTACTGGGTTTCCTATTCTGGATTGAGGGGAGTTTGGCGTTAATTGAGACTGGCAGGGTCTCCGGCTGATTACTGTATTTGCAAATATGGCAGGCAAAGGCGCACAGTTGGCGTGCCCTACTGGGCATGCCCTTAAAATTCACTGAGTTCACTGTAACAAAGGAGTACTCACATGAAAAAAAGTAACCTGATTACCTTGTCCCTTACCTTGAGTCTGGCTTGCGGTATGGCCTTTGCAGCAATCCCTTATGCCGATGTCAACGGCAACTGGGCACAAAGCGACATCAACAACATGCTGGATATGCAGGTCATGAGCGGCTTTAACGACGGCAACTTTCACCCGGACGCCTGGCTGACCCGCGCCGAGTTTTCCCAAATGGCCGCTAAAACCCTGGGTCTGGAAGCAAAAAAAGCGAACAGCGTACCCAGCTTCAAGCAAGTGTCTCAAAACAGTTGGGCCTTCGGCAATGTTGAAAATCAGGACTGGATTAACAGCTATCCGGCGGGTGTGTTTCGTCCAGCCAACCCGGTGCGTCGGGTAGAAGCCCTGGCCGCTGTAGGCGGTGCCCTGAATAAACCCATGCTGACTGAAGCGGAAGCCAACACCGTTTTAAATAAATACGTTGATGGCGATCAGGTGCCCAATGCGGCTCGTCGTCAGGTGGCCACCGCCATTCAGTACGATTTATTTGAGATTGATCCGGCCAGCGGACCCAACAAAATCGAGCCACTTCGCCCCATCAACCGGGCAGAGACAGCCGCCCTGCTGAACGATTTGTACCAAAACCGGGATATCGCCATTGTGCAAAATGGGCGGGTTCTCTCCAAAGCTGAGCAAACGCCTTCTACAGGAACCAGCGCGGTCTCTGGCGGCTACGGCACGACGGAGAGCACTGAGGCAGAGAAAATTGGCTACAAATCCACGCCGTTTCGCAACAGTGCCGATACCATTATGGAATTCCGCCAAGTGAATACCACCACCACGCCCACCAACCTGGATGCCAAAGGCCCCATCAGCCTGCCCGCCAATACCACGTTTACCGGCACGGTGGCCAAGGCCCTCTATTCAGAATTCAACAAACCCGGCGATCCGGTCATGCTGATTCTGGATCACCCCTTGTTTGACACCAACGGCAAAATTGTGGCCCCTGCGGGAAGCAAGGTGCTGGGTGTGGTCAACAGCGTCATTTCCAAAAATGAAACCAATGATGATGCCCAACTGGGAATTACCTTCAACGGGTTCATCACCCCGGAAGGTCAGCGCATTCCTATGAATGCCACCATTGCCAACACCGACGGGATTCTGAAAGCCACCGAGTTGCAAGGGGTCGTCTTTCACCCCGATCGCTCCACGGCAGCCCTGTCCCGAGAAATCAGCACTGCCGCCGGGGCACTGTATGGCACCAAAATTGGCAAGGCCGAAGTGCTGGATGAACCGCTGGTTCAGCAGCTCAGCAGCAAGGAAGTGGACCCCCTGGATAAACGTAACAGCAACATCGTCATCGGGGTGGGGGATCGCTTGCAGATACGCATTGAAAGCCTGGGCACCAGCACCAGCACTGGCACCAGCAGCACACCTTAAATTTATATAGAGAGCGGTACGACGATGCACCCGGTCGGCAAGACCGATCGGGTGCTTTTCTTTTTGCGCAAAATCCGATGGCACAAAACTACAGTCGTTTGTTTTTATGCACATGTACAAATAAAATCAAACTTGTACACATCGGGACAGGTTGGCAATGGGGATACACTCTGGACTCTGAACTACCAGTTCAATCCACAGGAGTTTATTAACCAGTGCTCATTTAAAGTTTATTTTTCTCAGTTTTCTTTTTCTCAACCAGAGCCTAAGGCTCAAACTACGGGGCACACAGGGGGACAGAATGACTTCACCGTTTTTAACAACACAATCCGTTGGCACCTCCAGTTACGCAGATCCTGCTGCTGGTAGCCCAGTAACTGCGCCTTCGAGCGGAAGCGCCAGCGATCCGCTTTTGGCTAAATATTTCGGCGGCGGGCAAACGCCTCAGTCGGGTCCTGCCTATGGCATGGGTAGCGGCTATGGTGGCTATGGTGGATACCCTACCTCGCCCTGGGGATATCCACCAGGACCAGGATATGGCCCACAGCAACCGCCCTTAAACGATGCCACTGCTTTGGCCCGTATTCAAAGCATTTCCGGACAGCTGGACGCCCAAGTGGTAGGACAGGCCGATGGGCTGATTGACGTCAACGATTTGCGGAGCGCTTTGGACGATAAGAGCGGCAAATACTCCAAAACCGATAAAGAGGCCATTCAGTACATGCTGGATAACCAGAGCGGACTTCGGGGCCGAGTGGATCATTTTGATGGCAAGGACGACGGCATGTTCAGTGTGGACACCCTCAACAAGCTGGTGGCCAATCCTTCATCCCAACCGGTCTTGCCCTTGGATCAGAAGTTGACCAACACCCAGGCGCTCTCTTCCTTGCAAACATTCATGAAAGATCATAAATGGGGCAGTCTCGATCGAAATAGTCTCAATCACATTGCCCAATACGGTGATACCGAAGAGCAAAAAGCCGCGGCCAAAAAATTGCTCAACAACGAAGAACTATTTAAAGCGGCCGACACCGGTCGGGACAACAACGGCGACTACGACAACAAGATCAGCTACGATGATATTGGCAGCCTTATTTTACGGAGCAACGTGGATAAAATTGGGGCCAGCACCACGAGCACGACCCCACCTCCGGGCAGCGCGCCATACACGCCTATGTACTCCGGTAACTATTACGCGGATGCCTATTACAACAATATGTACGCCAGCACATTGGGTCCGGCAACCAGTTTGTACCAAAACGCACCCGGTTTGCCTCCCCGGTAATAGCAGATCCTATAAAAACGCCAGAAGCGGCACTCAAAGCAGTGCCGCTTTTTTACGCGGTCCAGCCATACAAGTAATACAACAGGGTGCGCACCCCAAAGCCTGTGCCTCCTTTGGGCACCTCTGCCACATCACTGGTAGTCCAGGCAGGGCCGGCAATATCCAGATGGGCCCAAGCCCGTTTTTTATCCACGAATTCCTGCAAAAACATGCCGCCCGCCGACGAACCGGCTTGCCCCTTGGCCCCGGAATTGATCAGATCAGCCACGTCGCTCTTCAAAAATGCACGGTACTCCTCGTACAGGGGCAATTCCCACAGTTTTTCTCCGGCTTGCTCTCCAGCGGCTCTCAGCCCTTGAATCAGGGAGTCGTTGCTACCCATAATGCCAGCGGCCACTTTGCCCAGGGCCACCACACAGGCTCCGGTCAAGGTAGCAAGGTCCACCAGTTCATCCGGATCCACCTGCTGCTGGGCGTACGTCAACGCGTCACACAAAATCAGACGGCCTTCCGCATCGGTATTGTTTACCTCGATGGTTTTACCGTTCATGGCGGTCACAATGTCGCCCGGCTTGCTGGCATTGCCACTGGGCATGTTCTCGCAAGTGGGAATAAAACCATGCACCTCAATGTTTAAATCCTTCAGGACGGCCACGGCCTTGAGGGTGGCGATCACCGCTGCGGCACCGGCCATATCCATTTTCATCAGTTCCATGGAGGCCGCCGGTTTCAGAGACAATCCACCGCTATCAAAGGTAATGCCCTTGCCCACCAGAGCCACCTTCTTGGTGGGGGCGCCAGACGGTTTGTAGCAGAGGTGAATGAGATAAGGGGGCTGTTCGCTGCCCTGAGCCACCAGTTGGAAGGCCCCCATGCCAAGGGCCTTAATCCGCTCAAAATCCAGAACTTCACACTGTAAGCCGGGAATACTCTCGGCCTGTTGCTTTAAAAATGCCGGGGTCACGTAATTGGCACTGTCATTGACCCAGTGACGGGCCAAATTGGTATGTTCTGCCACCAGTTGCCCCACCCGTAAGCCCTGTTGAATGGCCTCCAAACGATCGGGCTGAGGCTCAACCACGGTCAGGACTTCCAAATCGGCAGCACCGTTGGAGGCCAACTCTCCGTTTTCGTCGCTGTTCTTTTTTAAATTTTTACGCAGGGTAAAGTCATATTGGCCCAACACGGCCCCTTCCGCCAACAAGCGAGAGGCCGCTTGCACCTCCATGCCCTGAACAACCGGCTCAGGCAAACCCATGGTCAGCTGTTTGACCTTCAATTTTTTGCAGGTCCGCACGGCAGCGGCAACAGCCCGACGCCATTGAGTAGCTTTCAAGTCTTCCGCTTTGCCCAAGCCCAGCAGCACCACATGCCCGGCAGGCAGCTTTCCATAAGTGGGCAGGGTCAGGGTTTCTCCCAGCTTGGCTTTAAAAACGGGGTTTTCCGCTTTCAAACACTGGGAAATATAGTTCCCCAATGCCGCATCCACCGCTTGGGCAGAGGCCTCCAGAGACTGAGTGCCCTGTAGCAGCCCCAGCACCAACACCTCACCCGAAACCTGGGCCAATTGCCCTGAAATCACCTCAAACCGCATACAGCCTCTCCTTGCATTTGCCATTAAAACGCTGATTCCATTATACGTGACTGCCCGCCTCAGCAGGGTCAGCCCCCAAGGCGATCACCGTCAGCCCCCTGTCATCCATTCAGAATTTGAAGCGGGCATTTCTAACGCCGGGTTGGTTTTAACTATTTTTGTAGCCCTGGTTTGAATATGCCTCATATTGATTAATTCTTTTGAGTGATCACCATGATGAGGTTATCTATTCCTCCCTCACCGAGCAATCACAGCTATCCGCCCTAAGACTTTCCATAAAAGAAAAAGCCTGCCTTTCCCAGTATTCACACCCTCCGTGTTCCATCGTGAACCAAGCCCGCGAGAAACCGCAAAATGCCCATCATCTCCACCTATCCAACCACCCACCCGCAAAAAAGTGGCGCCCCAACCTTGGCCCGTCAACCGATCAAGCCCCCCCACCAAGCGGTTCAGTTCGCGGGAGGGAACCCACTGGACACCATCGATCCCAATCACCTGCAGCACATTAAAAATTTACCGGCCCACTTATCTCTTCAACAGATTGCCATGAGCATCGCCCCCAAAACCAGTGATCCCGCTGTTATGCAATATTTGGCCCAACGCTTTCAACAAAAATTCAACAACGTGGATCACCCAGTCAATCCCGTGCACCAGCAAACCTTGCTGCATATTGCGGTCTCCGCAGGGCGTCCCAAACTGGTAGAAGCCTTGCTGAACGAAGGCGCCAACCCCCTCACCGAAAATAAAAAAGGGGAAGACGCGCTCGATTGGGCTGAAAACAAAATAAGCCGAACCGCTTCTCCCGCTGACCGCCAAGCCATCCAGCAAATGTTGTTTAAACAGGTAAAAGCCTTGGCCAAACAACAACCCATTGTGAAAGACGAAACACCCACCCTCGCCGCCGCTCACAGCAGTCATGCCTCCGCACCCGCTGGGCCATCTTCCTGGTTGAACAACTGGGGACTGGGTTCCCTCTTCGCACAGCAAAAGGAAGCATCCCAAAAACCAGCCGCCGATGCCTTGCCCAATGAGAAGCAGGAAGCGGAACCCCAGGCATTGGCAGCGCCATCCGTTGAGCCTGCTGCTGAAGAATCGGCTCAAAAAGAGTTGGCCCAGCTCCAACAAACCCAAAGCTTGTTGCAAAGCCAGCTGGCCGAAGCCAAGCGGAACCTAAAACAGCTGGGGGAGACGACCCAAAAGGCTGTGCACGATAAGAAGCAACTGAAACAAGAAAAAAAGCAGCTGGAAGCAGAACTCCAACAACTACAAGCAGAGACTGCCAGCTTGGAAAACAAGCTAAGCCATCAACAAACAGGCGCCGCGCAGGCAATAAAACGGCTCTCCAAAAAAGAAGACAGCCTTCGCAAGCGGCTTGAGCAAAAAACAGAAGATCTGCAAAAAGCTGAACAGAAGCTGGAAGCAATCCTGTTGACCCAAGACACCCAATTAAAAGCCCTGCAAGCCAGTCACGCCCAACAAATCGCCAACCTAAAGCAAGAACTGCAGAATGCCCAAAAAATAGCCTTCCGCCCTCCCACTGCGGAATCCCCAACCTCGTCTTCATCCGGCTCAGCGCCTGCCCAAAGCACCCAAGACCGAGCAAAAGCCGGAAAGCTATACGCCAAACTCAACGGGCTGCAAACGGACTTAAGCAAAGCCAATGCCCGAATTCACCACCTGACTGAAGAATTGATGCTGGTTCAAAAACAGTATCGGGACTGGATTGCCCGCTTGCTGCAAGAAAAGGATTCACTGAACTTTCAGTTGGCCCAAACCCAGTGGCAGCGGGATGAAAGCGCCATCATTCTGCCCAAAGTGCATCAGGTCAACGAGCAGTTGGTGGCCAACATGAACCATCAGGGCCGGGAACTGCAAACCCTCCGCCAGACCATTAGCCAGCAAACGGCGGCACTGTCAGCTCAGCAAGCCCAGTTGGCAGAACAAGCCCAGCAAATCCAGGAACAAGCGGAACTCATTGAAAAACAAAAAGCCCAGAAACAGACACTGTCCAAAACCGCAGAACATGCCATGAAACTCAGCACTTCCCATCGCCGGGATTTACAGAGGCAAGTCCAGGAGACTTACCAAATCATACTGGATTTGCTGGCACAAAAACGGGAAGCTGGATTCAACGGAAATGACTTTGTTGAAATTGAATCCGACTTGAAACAAATCATCGCCTTTCAGCAACAGCAATTAAAAAGCAGCTCTCTGTTATCCACGGCACTGGCGGCACCCAGCACATCTGAAGCCGATGAGTCATCCGAGGCCGACACGCCCCCACTCAGACGGATACCACTGCGTTCCAAGTCCTTTCGCTAGGGATTGCCTAACAACCGCTCAATCACAGCTGGCTCTGGGCTGACAAACAGGGTTTGCTCGTTCTTGTAATTGACGTGCCCCGGGTAGGACTGGGGAATTTTACGCACGTGTTTACAAGCGGTATAAAGGACTGGCACATTTAAACTATGGCGGGCGGAGCTGTAATAGGCCGCCAACATGGCCGCCTCCAGCAAAGTGGTGTCAGGCACCGGCTCTTTTCCAGTCCGAATAAGCACGTGAGAACCGGGCATTTGATGCACATGCAACCACCAGTCATCTGAACGGGACAGCTTCCCCACAATGGCATCGTTGCCGTAGGCGCTTTTCCCCACCAAAATTTCCAGACCATCGGATGATTGCAGGGTCAGAACGCCCGCTTTCTCATCCGCTTTGGCACCGCCGCCCCCCTGTTTTTGCTTTTTATCCGCCAACAATTTGGGGGAAGCATTGCTAAAGCCTGCCGCGATCATCTCGGCTTCCAGCGTGTCAAACTCGGCCAGACTTTCCGCCTGAACCACCAATTGCCGCAAACTGGCCAGATAATCCCTTTCTTCCTGAAGCTGGTGGAATAATTGATCGTAGGCCTCTTGTCTGGCCTTGGCCTTTTTGGCCCGACGATAGTACAGCTGGGCGTTTTCCACCCAGTCCACTGCCGGATCAATCTCAATGGGCCAGGGGCTTTCATCTTCATAATGCGTCAGGGCCACCACCGTTTGACCCGGCTCGGGATGGGCGGGTACTTCCCGGGCGCTGAAGGCGGACAGCAGGCGATCGCCAGTGGCCTGAAAGCCGGTAATTTGTTCATCCGACACCGGCGTCAGTTCTTTTTCTCTGGATCGGCGGCGCTTTTCCCGTTGATCCAGCTTGAGCAGGAGCTGCTCACTCTTGCGCTTCAGTCTCAAGGCCTTCAGGTGGCCGATGAAATATCGCTCCACCAAAGCGTTCACGGAGTCAAAGGGCACAACCGCCTCCGCAGCGTGAATGTGGCCCAGCAGGCCAAAGCGCTCCCCGTCCTGGGAGATGACCGGTTGTAGCGCCTGAGCGGTATCCAGCTTTTGCAATTGCCGGTACAGCTCTTCTTTGGAACCTTCAAGGGAATTTGCAGGGGAATCCTCAGCGATGGCCCAGGCGTCTTCCAGCATGCGCAAGCCAAAACCGGCCAGATTGGCGTTTAAAAAGCGCAGCGGGGGCTCTTCCACCGGCTTGTGCGCTAATAAATCGCAAAAGACCGGGCCAGACAAACCCGAGATCAAACGCTTGCCCGCGGGCTGGGGCGGTGGAGCGTAGGGCAAACCCGCCGCCAGCTCCCGATGACTGCTCATATGCTCGCCCACCCCATGGGCCACGGCCAGAATGTCCCCACGTTCATCATCGTAGAAAATCATGTTGGTGTGCTTGCCCATCAACTCCAGAGACAAGACCAGTCGCACTGGCTGACCCAGTTCATTCAGGTTCTCAAACACCAGATTGAGCACCCGCTCCCCGGGCAGGGTGTTCACTTGCGATAGATTGGCCCCTTGCAAGTGCTTGCGCAACAGCATGCACAAAGCGGTGGGCTTGGCGAAACTGTTCAGTACCGTTTCCTGCCGGACTTTTGGTCGGGTTAGCACACAAAAGGGGGCTTCCGGGCTCAGCTGGATGTAAAACAAATTGAGCTGTTCCGGGCGAGGAGCCCCACCCCAAAAAGTGATCAAAAACTCATGCGGGCTGGGATGCTGAACTTTACTGACCTTGGCGTTGCGCAGCAAGCCATCCAGCTCCAGGGCCAGTGCTTTCAGGGAAAGGGCATCCAGTTGTTGCATAAATTGTATCGATTTCTAGCACCCGGTGGGCTGAGCGGCAGCACCCAAGCGCTGCTGGATGGTCTCAATGACCGAAGAGGTTGAACGGTTTTCCACCATGGGTACAAACTTGACCTGAGTGCCAATTTTACGCAAGGTGGCCATCTCCGGCAAGTTGCCTTCGTTGTATTGGGCGCCCTTGGCGTGAAAGTCGGGCACGATTTTTTCCAGCAAAGGCTCCGGGGTGTCCTCATCAAAGAGCACCACGTAATCGACACAGCCTAGGCCAGCCACCAACTCGGCGCGATCAGCCTCTGTCACGATGGGCCTTTGGGGGCCTTTCAGGCGGCGTACGGACGCATCCGAGTTGACCAGTACCACCAGCGTTTCGCCCAGGGCCTTACAGCCTTGCAGATAGCGTAAATGTCCCACGTGCAGAATATCAAAACAGCCGTTGGTGGTGACAATAGAAGACTGGCCCCGCAAGGGGGCCAGTGCTTCCATCAAGGCTTGTAGTGAAACTACTTGCCCCATCACTATTGGTGTCCAGCGGCGCTTTTGCCAGCATCAGCCGATTGCTCGACGGGCTGGGCAGCCTGACCGGGAGCCGGAGCCATACCACCCTGCTGAGCGCCCATTTCAGGCTCTTTGGGCTGGTATGCTTTTTCCACGTCGATTTTGGCGGCAGCCTTTTGTTGCTGTGCCCACTGTTGCAGGAAAGCCTGCTTTTTCTGTTGGGACATCTGCTCACGAATGGCCGCTTTGGCCTCATCGAAGGTCTGCTGATGGGCCGATTTGCGGTCCAGCACCTTGATAATGTGATAGCCAAACTGGCTGGTCACCACACCCGGGTAGAGCTGCCCTTTTTCAGTTTTATCGGCAGCTGCCCAGAAAGAGGGATCCACGGTGCCTTCCGGCATAAAGCCCAAGTCACCGCCTTTAACGGCGGACATGGTGTCTTCGGAATTCTTCTTGGCGATTTCCTCAAACTTGGCTGGACTGGCTTTGACTTCCTCATACAATTTATCGGCTTTGGCCTTTAAGGCCTGCTTCTTGGCTTCCACGCCCTTTTGCAAGTCAGCGTCCGAAATTTTTTCGTTGGCCTTGCGCAATTCCTGCTTCAACTGGGGTTCGATAGCCTTCACCAGAATATGCTCAGCATGAATGCTTTCCGGCATTTTGAACTGCTCTACGTTTTTATCGTAGAAGTTTTTCACTTCCGCATCGGTAACCTGAACCTGCTGGCCGCCTTTGGCTTCCATAAATTTGTTCAGCAACAGGTTTTCACGCAACATAGCGTCAAAATCGGACTCCTGCATTTTATTCTGGCTGAGGAATGCTTTGAACTGCTCTTTCAGGGCCGGATCGTTAAAGATTTTATCCTGTTTGTACTGTTTCACTTCTTCATCGGAAACCTTAATACCGGCCTTGGTGGCCTCAGTGGTAATCAGGGTCTGCAAAATAAGCTTGTTCAGGGTCATTTGCTTGAGGTAATCATCCAGCATGCCCTTTTGTTCTGCCGGAACGTTTTCCAGATGGAAGGACTTCTGGAATTCGTTGTAAGTCTTGTCATACTCGGCTTTGGAAATAACAGCACCATTGACGGTGGCTACTTTCTGCCCGCCAGCCAAACCGCCGTTGGCACAGCCGGATACCATCACGGTAACGGCCAGCATACCAGCCAACAGGGATATTTTCATTTTATCCATGGAATACTCCTTAAGAACTCGTGGTTGACTCTCTCACTATAATACGGGCTTCAAACTGCTCTCACATCCGGTGAAATCAGGGGCACGGGGTTCCTGTTGGCAGGCAGTCGTAAACCAAAAAACAATAATTGCCTCAAAAACACATTGCCCAATGAAATAGAGGAACATCCTCCAGATTTCCACTCGCGTAAAAACTCCCCCTATTATATACAAAAATCCCCTATAATGAAGTGTATGGAAGATGCAGAAGCTGGACAGAGAGTAGAGAAGAGCATTGAAAGGCGCGATGATAGGCGAGTCGATAGCTTTGGGCTGGACCGCTTTGAAGAAGGTGCTGCCGCTTTTTTCAGCTACCTGGATGTGACCCGTAATTTATCCCCCCATACCCTGCGGGCTTACCAATCAGACATGAGCAACTTTCTGGGGTGGCTGGATGGCTTTTCCCTTGAAAAACAGTCGTTAGAGGCCAATCCCAGCACGTTCTGGCGAGAAATTCCCGCCGCTTACATCGCCCATCTCAGCGCCCAGCAGTTATCCAAAACCTCTTTGGCTCGCAAAGGTTCCTCCCTGAAAACATTTTTTAAATTTCTGATGAAAGAACGCTACTTTGAAGAGAATAGCCTGCCAGTGGTGTTCCACAGACCCCGCCTGTCCCGCAGGCTGCCCAATTTTATTTCTCCAGCGGAAATTGAGCAATTAAGGAGTGCCGCCCTCCATGAACCGGAATCGCCCCTGAAATGGCGAAATCTGGCCATTCTGGAAGTACTCTTCTCTTCCGGAGTTCGGGTCAGTGAACTGTCCTCACTGAATGTGGGACATGTCAACTGGGAGGAGCTGGAACTGCTCATTCAGGGAAAAGGCGGTAGACAGCGGCTGGCCTTTTTCAGTCAGCGGGCCCTGCAAGCACTGCTGCAATACAAAGCACTGTGGTCCGAGTTGTGCGCGGAGCCCATGACCGCGGATTGCCCGTTGCTTTTAAATAAAAATGGCACCCGTCTGGATGTGCGCAGTATTCGGCGCATTTTGCTGGAACTGGGAAAGCAGGCCCAGGTGGATAAGCCCATGCACCCCCATGTGTTTCGACACAGTTTTGCCACCCATTTACTCAACAATGGGGTGGATCTGCGCATTGTGCAGGAGTTGCTGGGGCATGTCAGTATCCGCAGCACCCAGATTTACACGCACGTCAGTACGGAACGCCTGAAGCGGGCTTATATGAAAGCCCATCCCAGAGCGGCTCAAGGTAACACCACCCAACAGGGGAAGAGGGTATGACAATTATCGATCGTTTGAATACAGAAGCCGGGGTCACTGAGGCGCATGGATAAAGGATTTTCCCCCAAGGCGTTTCTGCCTGAATTAACCCTGTTTGTCATTATGGCCGTGTTGCTGTTTATCAATTTGGGCGTATTTGATATTGACCCTTACAGCGAATTTTTCCACCTGGAATCCGCCAAGGAAACCTTATCTCTGGGGCGCTTCTGGGTTCCCAGTCTAAGTGGACACGATTATCTGGTGCGTGCCCCCCTGTGGACCTGGTTGATGATGATCGGTTTTAAACTGGGCGGCATTGGCTTATCTGTAGCCAGATTACCAGCAGCCATGCTCTCCCTGATAGCCTTGGGCCTGACCTACCTGATGACCATGGAGCTGACTAAAAGCCGGTTTTCAGCCCTGTTCACCACCAGTTTGCTCGCCGTAAGCTGGGGCTTCTTTTACCTGGGATCTCTGGCCACTGCTGATATCCTGACCCTTAATCTGTATCTGGGTTTTTTATGGACATTTTTCAAATGGAAAGATCAGGCCTCTCGTCGCAATGGTGCCATTGAGGAAATGAACCGGACCATGCTGATCATGGGCAGTCTGCTCGGGGTGCTGGTACTTTGCAGTGGCAGTCTCAGCGCGCTCATGCTGGTAGTCATCACGTCCCTTTACCTGGTTTTAAGCCAAAACACCCTGTTGTTTAACCGCATGAATTTCAAATCCCTGCTGTTACCCATGGTGCTGATTCCCTTACCCTGGCTGTTATGGACCTCCATGGCATCTGGCCAAAGTGGATTTATCTTGAATTACCTGCTGGTTTACCCCGCCCAGAAAATACTGGGTTTGGGTCTTTGGACCAGCCTACGGGGGGATTGGCTGTTTTACGCCAAGCGACTGCTGATTGAGTTGCTGCCATTCTCGCTACTGGTGCCAGCGGCCTTACTGGACCCGGAGGTCATAACCGTGAATACTCGACACCAGTCGGCCCCGCCAACCGCCTGGCTGCTAAGCTGGTTCTTGATTGGCTTTACGGTTTATTCGCTCTCCGCTTTTCAGGAACCCACCCTGATTTTACCCTTTATTCCGCCCCTGGCCATCATTGCGGGTGGCTATCTGGCTCAGGTAGTGGAGGCCTCCAATAACAAAACGCACGCTTACTACGAAAAAGTCCTGATTACCTACATCATGGCCCTTTTAGTGGCCGCGGTCCTTTTGACCATCGTTATTTTCCAGGTGGTGCCCAGCAACTACGTGGCCGGTTTCTGGAAGTTACCGGGGCTGGCGGTGCTGGAATCCCTGACGTTGAAAGATAAAGTATTTCCCCTGCCAGAAGCCTTTCCCCTGTGGAAGTTCTGGCTGATACCGGGGCCGTTCATTCTGCTGATAGGGGCCTTTTCCCTCTTCTTTTTGCAATTTTCCAGAAAGCTGAGCCTGACCCCATTGGCCCTGTGCAGTTCTCTGCTGATTTTTATGCTGTTTGTCAAAACGGTCTATTTGCCCATCATGCACCGTCCGGTCAATGAGTATCTGGCCCAGCAGCTGAACCACAGTATCAAAGCGGATGACAGGGTTTTACTATACTCCCTGCACCCAGCGGTCAAGCGTGTTTTGTTTTACATTGCCCCGCAAAACCGACCGGCCGTTTACGTTGTGCATAGCAGCCAGCAAGTTGCCCAGGCCCTGGAGAATGGCAATGGGGTCATCTACGGGGTCATTCGGGAAAAGAGCTACTTCAACGATCTGGACTATCAGTACAGAAACCTGTTTCGGGTGAACCAGTACAACTGGCAATGGGATTTGGACAGCCTGAATGAAATGGGCAAATTGCTGACAGGGCGCCTTCCGGAATTTGATAAAATGCGCTCGGAAATTATGGTGCTGCAAAGCTTGCCCACAGATACGCTTCGGGTGATTAAACAAGAAGAACAGAACCGGGCGGAACAGACCCGGCAAGATCGAAACTAAAAATCCAAACGTTGCAATCATTCCTAAAGGAACGCCCGCCTTTGGTGAATTAAAGATTGCGCTTTGGGCTTCAGGTCGTACTATAAACTGATAATAATTCGCAATTAGGCTGAGTTATTCAAAGTCAGTCCAGTGGGTTTCGTTGTTCTTTTAAGTGGGAGGGTATTTGCGATGCTGTCAGGGATTCACTCACCCATCAATGGCTGGGGAAACACCGGGAGTGTTAAAAGCGCTGCAAAATCACCCGACTCCCCGCAGGCAATCAGTCGTTCCGATCAGTTTCAACGTTCAGGCAAAACGCTCAACTCAGAAGCCAGCAGTTCTCTCGCCTCTACACACAGCGGCAAAACCTTGTTTCAGCGAGTATTTCAGGCCCCCTGGACAAAACGATCCGGGGTATCCAGGAGTCAACCACGCACCCGCATTATTGCCGGGGCCCAACACGACCGTAAAGAGCCCCGCAATCCCATTTCTTTTGAAGCACTGGATAGCATGCTCAAAGAACTGGACAATGATGTGGATCCCCACATCGGTTCCATCATGAAGGACGGCTATGCCAGCGGCCTCAAACATCTGCTGAAAGTGGGCAACCAGATTGTGGCCGAGATGAACAAGGTGACAGAACAGGGGCACAATAACCCGGAACTGGTTATCTACTTCGATCCACCGGTGGTTCATGGCACCCTGAAAGACCCCATGAGTGAGCGCCGTTATTCCTATGAAATCGAGGCTGAAAAAGAAGTCGTCTGTGAAGTGTTGACCCCGCGACGACTGCCCACAAAATTTAATGCCATGAACCACTGGTCCAACATCGCCCGGGACAAGCAAGGCCTGAGTGAGCTGGAGTATCTGGAATTTGATAAGACCGATCTCGGGTATATGCAAGAAACCACCCGAAGGCACACCAAAGTCCCCAGACAAGAGCGCTTCAACCTGCACAACAAGGAAGAACTGGCCGACTACGCCTTTCAACTGTTTAATATGCTTTATAACCTGCATTTAGCCCGAGAAGAAATGGCCCAGCAGTTTAAAAAAAATCCGGCCCAATATAAAGTAGGCATTGCCTCTCGCAGTCCGGGGGGTGAAACGGAAATCCACGATCTCAGCCGCCTGTTTCCGGGGTGTCATCTTCAGGCCGACAATACGCAGCCACAAGGCCCCTTTTCTGAATTACCCCTGTCACTCCCGGCCCAGCGGGCTTTGCTGGAACGACTTTTCAGAGAGGACAATAGCCAATAGGCAATACTTTTTTCAGCTTGAATTGTTGCCCTAAAAAGGCACATCTGGGGAGTTCTCGATCATGATTTTAAGCAGCGGCTTTTCACCGATTCAAAGCAATCCACCCAACCAGACTGAAATCAGTTCTGGCAAAAAAAAGACGGCAAAACACCCACAAAATGCACAATATGGCGTCAGCGCGCAGCTTGGCGCTCGGCCACGCCCGAACCGAAAACCACCCCATACTGGCGCCTCAAACATTCATAACCCTTTGGAGCAAACTAAATTACGACAACTCCTGGGACACATTCGTCCAGAACCCAGCAGCCTTTACCCCATTGACGCTCAAAATATCAATGTGGCTGCCAAGCAATTGATCCAATTGGGGAACGCGCTTTTAAACCTGCAAGAAGAGCACTCCAAATGGCCTGTCAGCAAGGACCGTTATATTTATACGCACAGCCAGCTGGTCATCTATCAGGAAGAAACCATGAGAGAGACCGACGCAGGGATCTACTGGACGCCCTCAAAAATTATGCGCTACATCGACACCCCCAGTAACACCCGACGCTGGCTCCAACGTCCCTGGCGCTACCTAGCAGACCTCTCCCAACATTTAGCCAGCCAAGAAACTGATATAAGCCTCAAAATCCCCCTGCACGTGGCCCAGATGCTTTCACAGTTTTTATCTTGCAGCTTCAATCCAGATTTATTTGACTTTGAGCGGGCCTGGAAAAAAGGCCTGACCATCCTGCACAATCACATTCAAGGGGTGGGGCTGATAGATTGGAGTCGAGCCGAGCGAAACGCACTGGCCAAAACAGCCTCTCGGCAGGGGTTTAACATTCGGCACGACGATGAACTGAGTGATTATGTGGAAGACTTGTTCCACATGCTGGAACAAGTTGCCAGTGGCCTGCACCAAGCAAAAGCAGACTATCCCAAAGCACCTATGAAATTGGGGCTTGTCAGCAAATTGCCGGACGGACGGCAGCTCTTTTATGATTTAAGCGACCTATTTCCCGGTGGCAGTTTAACGGCCATCCGCACAGTCACCGCAACCGATCGAAAAGAGCTTGAAAACTTGCTCAATCAGACGGATTCGGTTTAAGAGCGTGTTCCAGAGAGAAAGGTTCGATTTGAGTTTAAGGCTTGGCTTATTTTGTTTTTAACTTATAATGTCTTTTTGAAAGTGAGGTTTACATATAACCAATCGGTAGGGGAGAACGCTTGTGATCGTACAAGGGGTATTTTCGCATTTAAAACCATTAGCGGGGCCACACCAACGCACCGGGGAAAGCCCGACTGAGCCCACATTACAAAAACATCAACCGCTGCCAGCCAACGGAGATCGATTCCAGCGCCAGGCAAAGGGTCTACCATCAGGGCTTCCAGCCAAGCCGTTTATCGGACAATCTTTATGGCCCCGCAAACCAGAATCGCCCAAACGCCAGGTCATTGCCGGAAAAAGCGCAAAAGCCAGTATGGAGCCTGAAAACCACAGGCCCTCCCCGCCTGCGCCTCCCATCAACCCCATCGCCTTTGAACGGGCCAACGCACTGCTAAAAGCCCTCAGAACAGAGCACGCTCCGACGGCTCAAGCCATTCTGAACAACGGTCAACAGGAAGGACTGAAGCAACTGCTGATGATTAGCAACCGACTGGTGAGCGACGTCAACGGCCTGCGCAAACAGGGACGTCACAACATTCGCTTTGTCTTTTATGTGCATGATCCGTCCCTGAAGGCCTTTCGCGATCCTGAATTTGATCCGCAGAATCCGGAACTCTCCGATGAGTTGTCGCTACGGTATTACTTTAGCAAACCGCAAATTCTGGCCGATCAGGATCGCTTGCACCCACCCCTGAGGTATGGCCGCAAGGCTCCATCATTGCCCAGCGTTTTACCGGACAACCAGGCCAAAGGGCTGGGCCATCTGGAATTTTCAATGGAAGAACTGCAGGTTCTGAAAGCCACCGCCCAAAGCGCGGGTTATCAGGACAGCGAGGCCCATTTTAATGAGTACCTCAAACAACTCTTTGATCAGGTGGAAAATCTATACGCCCAATGGCTCACCGTGTCGCAACAGGATCAAGGCGTTCAACCCTTACGGCTGGGCCTCTATTCCGATAATTTACCCACCATGCGCTATATTATTCGAGGCAAACGCAAAGAGCCACCGATTCGGGATTTTAAGGGCTGGCAACGGCTGGATCAGCCCAAGCGAGGCTGGCAAATCCATGACGTCACCCAGCTCTTTCCGGCCTGCGATATAAGCGGCTATCAAACCGGCCCAGCGCAAGCCCTGCTGAATCTGGAAAGTAAAATTCCATTTTGGTACGAACGAAAGAAACCCAAAGGGAACGCCTAGGGTTTGGGTTTGCAATTCTTTTTCAAATATTCCCAAAGTTCGGCGGTTTCAGCATGATTGGCCATCTTAACCGAATTGTAGAAGAACTTGGCTTGCCCATAGTCATCCGCCGCGCAGTAGGCAGTACTCAGGTTGTATTTGGCCTGAATGATATTGGCAGGATCCATGAAGCCAACCTTTAGAGAAAGGGCCTTGCGGGCGTTTATAAACACCTCTTCCCACTGATTTTTGAGCAGGTAGGCCGAAGAAAGGCCCACATAGGCATCCGCCAGATTCGGGTTTTTACGAATGGCCTGCTGATACTCCAATATGGCCTGTGCCAGTTGATTGGCATGACCGTAGTAACTGCCCCGGTTGTAATGCGACAGGGCTTCCTGATGTTTGCCAGACACCACCACAATGGAAGCCGGTAAATAGGGTCGGTAGCCCACCGGATAAAAGCCAGGCTCCATTTTGTTTCGGGCAGAACGAGTATCCGCCAAATCTTGCGGGAAGTGTACCAAAGGCTTTTCAACCGATTGGCGGTTGACCGGGGTGGCGGTAGCTTGCAAAGCCACTGCGGACTCAATAAGCACTCGGCCCTTGGGCGCCGCTGATAATTTAAGGCTGTTTTTGGGCGGAGACGGTTGCGCCTTACCGGCGAGAGCAGGCCTTAACGTAGTCGATTTGGCTGAAGCTGAACCCATTGCCTTCTTGGTGGCAGCCGGTATTACCACGGTGGGCTGCCAGTCGGTAACTTTACGTTGCCGACGGCTTTGCGGTTCAGCAGTACGAGGCTTTTTAACGGGTGTCGACTGGGCAGGCTTGGCCTGAGAGGAGACCGTTGGCGCTGTTCGACTTTTTTGTTCCGGCTGCCAGGACACCGGCACCAGATCAGAGTAAACCGACGGCGGAGGGGTATCATGCACCCGGATATCTGGCTTTAAGTCCAGCATGGGAGAAGTTTTAGGCACATCCATACGAGTCCGGGCGGTCAAACGGGGCGTCTTGCGATACAAGGCCTCCGCCTGCACCCGAATCAGGCTAAAACACAGCGCGTAAACCAATAAACTCAGCGCCCAAAAAGCAATCGAATTCTCAACCCGCTTCAATCTCACCGGAAAACTCCCTGCCATTGGTGCAAGCGCCTCCGGGAAAAGTCACGATTTCAGGCTGATAGGCCGTCTATTCCCACTCTACCGTGGCCGGGGGCTTACTGGTAATGTCATATAACGCCCAGTCTACATTGGGTTGCCCAGAAAGTTCCTCGGCCAGATTACGTATAAATTCCATGGGAATTTCTGAGCCCAGAGCGGCAGGACGGGCGGTCATGTAATCACTGGTAACCACGGCCCTTATGACCGCGGAATGCCGTAAGGGACGCTCCACCTGCGGATCACTGTCCACCGGCAGCAACACCGTAAAGAGCTGGCTAATTTGGTCATGAATGCCTTCGGCCCGGAAGCCATCCGTGACCAGCTGATCCAGCACCCGCAGTTTTTCCAGCGAGACCGGACTCAACAATGTGGGAGTAATGGCCTTCAACTGCTTGGGCAAAGACTTCTCATTCAGCAACAGGGCCACCCGGTTGATGGCATGAATACGGTTGGGAATTTTTTGGGCCACCGCCCGGACTTGACTCCAGTTAAGCTGCTGTAAGTTTCCCTTGATGGCCGCCAGATAACGATAACTGCGGCTATCCCCCTGAACCCCAACGCTTTGTACGGGTACCAGCACTGCTTCAAAGCCATCGGCCTCGGCCAGTTCTTGCAACTCGGCGTTCACGCAGGCATAGTCCTCAGTTAAATATGGCGTTTGGGCGCACAACACCCGAATGCCCAAGCCCGGGCCGGGGAAAGGATGCCGCATCACCAATTCTTCCGGCAGGCCCAACATGCGGCCCACTTTGCGCACTTCATCTTTATGCCAATCCCGGTTGGGCTCAATAATCAAGCCTTTTTTACGCTGCTCCTGAATCAGGGGCACATCGTTATGGTGCGTTTTAATGGTATGGGCCTGACTGCTGACTTCCCGGTTGCCGCTTTCAATCAGATCCGGGCGCAAGGTGCCTTGTGCGATAAAAGTTTTATCCAGATCCAACCCGCTTTTCCGGATGGCATCACTAATCAGGTGGTAGAACACATCGCCGATAATGCGGCGTTTGGCTTCAGGATCGGTGATTTGATTGAGCGGCCCTACGGTTTGACCATCAATATCCGTGGTGGCGTTCAGGAAGATGGACTCGGCGTCAATGCGCTCAAGGTGACGCAAGCCAATAGCTTTTAATGCCTCACAAACCAGATCACTCTCGTTAGCCCGCATCATGCCGGAATCGATATGCACGGCAAACACTTGCTCCGGCTTCAATGCCTTGACCAGCAAGGCGGCCGTCACCGAGGAATCCACCCCGCCGCTGACCAGTACAAACACGTTTTGATCGCCCACAGTGTCCTGAATGTTGGCCAAGGTGTCTTCCAGCCGATGAGACAAGTCAAAGGCCCCGGTCAGTCCACAGGCCTTATACAGGAAATTCTCCAGCATTTTGCCGCCATTGACGCTCAACTCCACTTCCGGGTGGAACTGCACCCCGTAAAAGCGTTTTTGAGTGTTCTGAATGGCCGCCACTACTTCGTGCTGGTGGGTAGAAATCGATCGGCCCACCACTTCAAAGCCCTCAGCGGGTTGACCCACGCTGTCCCCGTGACTCATCAGCACATGCTGGGCAGGGTCCAGCCCGGCAAACAGCACACAATCGGTGGAAACGGTCACTTCCGTCTCCCCGTATTCCTTGGTGGGGGAGGGCAACACAGTCCCGCCGAATGTGCGGTTCATCAGCTGCATGCCGTAACAAATGCCCAATACGGGAATGCCCAGATCAAAAATGGCCGGATCACACTGAGGGGCATTCGCCTCATACACGCTATTGGGGCCACCGGACAGAATAATCCCGGCAAAGTCCGCGTCCAAATCAGTGGCCTTCACATCCACCGGAAAAATCTCGGTAGCCACATTCAGTTCCCGCACCCGGCGATCAATCACTTTGGTATACTGGGCGCCGCAATCCAGCAGGGCAATTTTTTCCAAGGGCTGAGCGGATTGTCTTTTCTCGGAGGAGGCGGGTTGTTCGGCAAGTAAATCCTGAGACATGGGGCGGCATCCTTCTTTGACGGGGCAAGCGGGTTTCAGCGGGGAAAGCGCACGAATGGGTTGAAACCAGAACGGGCAGACCTGTTCTGCTAACGATGCCTGATTATAGCCCGAAGAGAACGGATTGTCTGTGGGTTGCCATGGCCAGCGGGTTTAGCGGGCCAGCAACACCTGATGACGGGCCAGCTTGGCCAGAAAAATCAGTGGGTTGCCATCCCGGTGAAATGCCGAGAAGCGAGGAATCCGAAACCGATGATCTTCAGCCTGCCATGGCCGGGTTTCCACAGTAAAGGCCGCCTGATACGGTGTTTGGGTCAAGGCCTCTACTTCCCGGTCACTGTGCGTGCCCCAGGGGTAAGCAAACACCGGCAAAAAGTGTTCCCCAAACTCCGCTTGTAACACGGTGTAGGACTTCATCAACTCTTCCCTCAAATCCGCTGGCGCCAGTTGAGTCATATCCCGGTGCAGCATGCCATGGCTTCCCAGAGTGACCAGAGAAGAATCCACCAGCTGGTGCATTTGCCGGACGTTCATCAGGCGATCCCGTTGCGATTCGGGCAAATGGCCCTGATCCCACGCGTTGGTGCCGCCGTACCGGCCCGGTAAAACAAACACGGTGGCCGGACATTGCTCCGCCTCCAAAACCGGCAAGGCCTGCAGCAGGTTATTTTCATAACCATCATCAAAGGTGAGCAACACCTGACGGTTGTCATTCAATTGCTGAGGGCTCATTGCCAAGGCCTCACTCATGGAAACCACGCCAAAGCCCAGCAGCCGCAAGGTGCGAATCAGGCGGCTCAAGCCCACCGGGCTAATGCTGATATGCTTGCGATCCGGATGTGAAATACGGGCTTCCACGTGATGAAAGTTGAAAATCAGCATGACAGTATGTCCTTTAAGTAAGGCCGGGCGGATGGGGGTAACAAACGGGACAGGGGAATGCAACGGGTGAGGGTTTGAACGAGCGTGCGGGCAGCATAGAGTACATTCCAGCCGGTACGCAAACTGAACAAGGCCAGTTGACTTTTGCGTCCCTGAAAGCAGGCGTCCCATAGGCTGACATCGGGCAATTGGGCTTTTTCCGACAACAGGGTCTGGTAAAGGCGCTGGGCCGATGGCAGATAGCCATACATGAGGAATCGGCAGATTAAATTCCGGCGCTGCTGCAAGGACAAAACAACCAGTTGCCAGTCACTCAAGCTGTCCTGAAGGGTGTCCACAATGGAGAGTTCGGCAGTTAAGGCCGCCTGATAGTCTTTCAGCACTGAGCGGCAGCGCCCTGCTTCGCTTTGCCGATACAAAACCAGTCGTTGTCCGGTGGTATAAACCGGAAATTGCTGACTGGCCTGAATAAAAAAGACCCGATCTTCATGATAGCAACGGGATTGAAATCCACCGACCGCAGCCACCACCGCCCGATGAACCAGCGTGGTGCTAGGCAAAAACAGCCCCTCATCAAGCAGGGCAACCTCTGCCAAGTCCCCCTGATGGGTGCTAATTTTTGGCAAATTGAGCAGGCAATTGGCCTCATCCACGGCGTAATAGCTGCTATAGACCAGGCAAGCCGGTTGATTGGCTGTGGTGGCCCGGCGAATTACTTTCAGCTCCTCGCTCAGCTTATGGGGTAGCCACACATCATCGGCATCAATAAAGGCGATATAGTCCCCCTTGGCTAGATGAAAGGCGTTATTACGAGCAGCCGCCACCCCTTGATTGGGTTGCGAAACCACCCGCACCCGGGCATCGGAAATGTCAGTCAACGCTTTCAGCGTGCCATCGGTAGAACCATCATCCACCACCAACAATTCCCAGTGGGGGTATTGCTGATTGAGAACCGACTGGACGGCCCGCAACACACAATGCGCTCCGTTGTACACGGGCAGTATGATGGACACTGTGGGGGTCAGGTGCTGATAGACACCCGTTAAATGTTGCAAGGTGGCTTCCAGTGTAAAGTGCTGCGCTCGTTGTCTCAGCGCCGCCTGCAATGACTGCTTCTCGGAAGGCTGTAACTTTAACCACGCCTGAACTCGGGCGTCCAGTGCTTCTAAATCGCCTATCGGCACCAAACAGCGCTCCGTCTGAGGTGTTCCCAAAATCTCTGTGATCCCTTCGCTGGCATAGGCCACACAGGGAACCCCAGCGGCCATGGCCTCCACCAGTCCCAGTCCAAACCCTTCCCGCAGGGAGGGGTAAACCAGCACATTGCTCAGGGCCAACAGGGCCGGAACATCCTCCCGGTAGCCCACCAGCCTCAAGGCGGGCAAGGCCTCGGCCAAGCCCTCAAGCTGTGATTTCAAGGGGCCATCCCCCACCAGTAAAAACTGAACCTGCGGATGGCTTTGGGCAAAGCGCTGGGCCAGCCTGATAAAATCAGCAGGATTTTTATTCTCATCCAGCCGGTTAATAAAGGTAATCACTGGCCTGTCCGCATCCAGAGCCAAACTGTCCCGCAGCGCTTTCAACTGGGATTCCGCAGGCGGCGTCTGAAACTCAGGCAAGGCAATGCCATTGTGAAGGACCTGCGCTGGTGCAGATTCCGATAAAAAGCCCTGAGCCAGCAAACGCTGGCGCTCGGCCTCACTGACCACCAGCAGGGCGTCCACTTGTTGGCTGGTGAATCGAAACAAGGCCGCCGCCATGCGTTTAAACCACGCTTTGCAGCCTGAAAACTGTTCAGAGTGCGCGTACAAACTGCCATAGCCATGAAAGGTAAACACCACTGGAAATCCCCACAGGCGGGGCAGCAGGGTTTCCATCAGACCAAAGTGCACGTGTACGATGTCTGGTCGTTCCGCTTGTAAAATCTGCTTGAGTTGACGCCAGGCCCCCCAATCCAATGTCCTGAGAAAAGAGGCTTTAAAAAAGGAGGGACTCTTTACTCCGTAGACCGTAAAGCCCTGTTGCTGAAGGCGCTGATACAGCGCACTGCCAGCGGAGCAGACAAAAATCGGTTCATATAAACCTGATTGCGCGAGCCCCTGGCCCACTTGTAACAAATAACGTTCAATCCCCCCCATTTGTCCAAAGTCCTGATAGAAAAACAGCACTTTACGGCGATCAAGGACTGGCCCGAAGACAGGCGCCGAATCGGCGGCCACTGCGTGGTCAGGCTGCTGGATGAAAGGCTTTGGAATGAGCGGCATCGAAATCATGGGTACTTCTTATAAGGTAGTTCTTAAAATTCCAGAATCCCCAGAATCAAGGGATCAATAATCACGCCTGTTTAAAACCCATCCGGGAGAAATCGGGAACAGGCAATTTTGCGGAGCTTCCTCATTTAATGATCATGAAAACAATGCATGGTTTAAATTGCTTCAGGTAAATTGCTTCAGGAACTTACCCCAGCATGCCGTTTTTATATCTTTAACCCCTCAAGCATTTCTCTCTATTTAGGTTGGTATTTTTAAAAAATGTTTCGCTAAGCAACTTTTAATCTGCAGGGTACTTTAGTAAAAACAGCAATCATTTCCCCCAAATTTCACCTCACCTTTCCCCCTCTCAATCATCAGGAAATTCAGCATGCCAAGCCGAGTGCTCCGCCTCTCCCAACGTATTTTAAGCCGATGCCTGACTGTTGGCGCCGTGATGCTGCTGCTGGTCGGCCACATCCCCACCAGCCGGGCCGATAACTTTACGGGCCAACTCCAATTTGCGGAAGGCAGTTACCGGATTAACGTGGGGGATGTGCTCAGCGTAAACGTGTATAACCAATCCGACTTATCCGCCAATGGCATTCTGGTTCGCTCCGATGGCAACGCCTCCTTCAACGGCATCGGGGAAATTCAGGTGGCCGGTAAAACCATTCGGGAAGCGACCTTACTACTGGAAAGCCAGGTCCGGGAATTGGTTCGGGAGCCTCGCATCAGTTTGACCGTCAGCGAAAGTAAGCCTCCTAGCGTGTATCTGGCCGGGGCGGTGATGCGTCCGGGAATGCTGCAAGCAGGAAACAGCACGGCCGCTTTAAGCAACAACAGTAATAATTCGAGCAATCTCTCCGGCAATGGGTCTGGCGCAAGCCAGAGCGGCAATGGACTGTCCGGCAATCGTATGGATTTCCGCCTGTCCAGCGTGCTATCGGCCGCAGGTGGGGTCAAGCTCTCCGCCGATTTGGCCAATGTGACCGTGAGCCGCGATGGCCAACTCTTTAAAACCGTCAACTTGTGGGAATTACTCAAAAATGGCAGCAGTGAGAATGACCTGATGCTGCAAAACGGGGATTCCGTGTTTGTCCCGGAACTGCCCTATCAAGCCCTGGATGACGCCACCTATCAATTGCTACTGAGTTCGGCCATTGGGCCTCAGGTCTTTCCGGTTCGCATTATTGGCGATGTCAAAACCCCGGGAGTCTATGACTTAAACAGCACCACCCCCTACCTGAATTCCGCCATTGCCAAAGGGGGTGGTTTCAACTACGGGGCCAATATCAAGGTGGTGGCCATTCGACGTTTTACGGGCGAAAACAAGTTCAGCACCCTGATGATCGATCCCAATCGCCACGATTTTATGTTGCGGCCCAACGACGTGGTTTATGTTTCCGAGCAAAAAATCTACAAAGCAGGCCGCTTTGCCGACAACGCCGCCAAAGTGCTCTCTCCCTTCACCAACACGGCATCCGCCGCATTTGGACTGGCGGTTTTGGGAGGCTTGAAATAACCGCGCGCTCCCACTGACTGCATTCACGCCTTTAAACGCACTCTCCTCACTTGCCGATCCCCCCTGACAAAGGACATCGAGATGGCCCCTGTATCCTCACCCTTACATACCCTAGACAACGCCTTCCCCGAACAACCGGAACGACTCACCCAAAACGTGGCCAACTTCTGGCAACGGAACACCGCCCTGATTTTAGGGGTGGGTTTATTCGTCTGCTTTTGGATGTTAATTTACACGTTTTTTGTTTTCAAACCGGGTTACGCGGCCAAATCCATGGTCATTATCAAGGACTCCGCCATCACCAGTCGCTACGTGGAACCTGATCAGTACTACGCCCTGCAAACCACCTCCTCCAGCTCTTCCAACCCGGTGCTAAACACCATGGGCATCCTGAAATCTTCCGCCATTAGTGATGCGCTGTGGCAGTTTTTTCAGAGCAAACATCCGGAACAACTTAAAAAGCTGAAAATTAAAACCCAGGAAGAGTGGAAAGCTTTTTATCAGGACGGTTCTTCTTTTATCAAAGCCAAAAACCAGCCGGGAACCGACCTCATTTCCGTGCAATTCAGCTGGAGTGATCCGGTTATTGCCAAAGAAGGGTTGGCTGTGGTTTTAAGCGCCTTTCAGAATGCCAGCCGGGACTTGAACCGCTCGGAGCAAAGCACCCGTACCAAGTTTTTGGAAGGTCAGGTTCGGGAAATTGAAGCCCAGCTTTTAGCGGTGCGAAAACTGAAAAGCACTTACCAGATCAGCAACAAAACCGTCAGTGTCCGCCGGGAAGGCGATGATCTGGCCGGAACCCGTATGGAGTTGAGCAACCGACTCAGTCAACTGGAAGCCCAAGCGCAGGGAAAAGAACGTCTGGCCCGCCGCTATCAGCAACTTTTGGGTATGAATCCGGAAAAGGCCCTGAAAGCCTCTGCTTTAGGACAAAATGGCACCATCGCCAGATTGCAGGATGAGCTGTATCGCTTACAGCAACAGTACGCACTGCTCAGCTCGTCTCTCACCGAAAGCAACCCCAAAGTGCGAGAAATTGAAGCACAGATTGCGCAAGTTAAAGCCAACCTGACCGCCGAACAATCCCGCACCATGGGCACCACCAATAACACGCAAACGGTGGTGGCCGACAGTACCAGGGGCGACGTGGTCCGCAACATGTTGCTGGCCAACGGAGAAGCTCAGGATTTACGGGCTCAGGCGGCCATTATTCGGCAACGCCTGGGGCAGGTCAATGTGGATATCAGCCAGTTTCCCCAAAAGGCGGAAGGGCTGGCCCAGATTGAGCAAAAAGAAGGTTCACTCAGCCTGGCCCTTGACCATCTGCGCCAAAAAGCCCTGGAAGGGCGGGTTAAAGAAGCGCAAACCCTCAGCAACGTTTTCATCGTGGATGAGCCCAGCCTGCCCCAAAAAGCCCAGTTTCCAACACGTACCCACCTGATTGTGCTCAGCGTGTTAATGGGCTTGGGTGTGGGCATTGCCACCGCCTTTGCCAAAGACCAACTCAGCGGCTCTCAGGCTCAGTATGCCATGCCTGAGTGGATGGAACCCCTTGAAGGGAGCCAAACCACGGCTGAAATGGCAGAAACGTCCCAACCCGCCATTCAAACCGTGCCTTCGCAAAAAACTGCCAGTCAAGCCGCGCCCCAGGCCTTTGCGCCAGAGTCTGCCGAATTAAGCGGAGGGTCCACCCACTTTTCACTGGCTCATACCCTCATGAGTCAACCCACCTCCGAAAAAATGGGCTTACCCGCCGTGGGCTCCTTGTTTGATTCCCTCATTCCCGTGGCTGGCCCCATCACCCATCAGTATCAAAAGGCGTCCCATTATCGCAACGATCTGACCCAGCCCTTATATCAGGACTATCAGGTAGCCAAAGATGAACAAGCCCCTGATCAGTCAGAGGATGACGCCCCCAGCCTCCTTTCTCAACCCATCGAGGAAGCCCCCCCAACGCCCGCTCCCGTGACATCCGCAATGGTAACGCCCGCTGCAACGGTCCGTCTGGCCAGCGCCCCCACGCCTCATCAAGTGGCCCAAATTCAGGCAGAGCACCGGCAAAAAGTAACACCGCCCATGACCACGCAGGAAGGTGTCCCCGTGTTGTATGCCTCACCCGTCATCCCGGAAACCGTTCAAGAGCCTTCTCTCAGCGCCAACGAAAGCGATCTGGATGATGCCACTGTGCAAAATCCTGACCGGGACGCACGGCCCATCACCCACGAACCCATTCAGTTCAAAGCGCCTGCCCAAATTACGGTGCAGGCGGAAGCACCCACCCCACAACAAGATAACAACAATGAGGCTTCCCAAACTTCTTTGTACGATCAGCAAGCCCTCAAAATGCCCATGCCCCGTCGCAAACGGGGGGTGCCTGCCTTCTTGCTGAGCAATGAAGACCAAAACGCTGAGCAAAACGAAGAAGGCTTCAGCCAGCCCTACACGCTCATTCCCAAAAAACAGTTGCTCAGTGCCGACGATAACCTGGCCGATGATAACCTGCTGGAGACAGTAGTCCCCGTTTCCGCGCCGGGCCCTGAGGCGCTGGTCAGTGAAAGCCTCCCCTTTCCGGAAACCCTGCTTAGCCAAACCGAAAGCAAGTCCAAGCCTTCACTGAATCCCCCTCTGAATCCAATGTGGGTGAGCAAAAAACCATACGAACATCCGGAAGCCTACTTCGGGATGGGTCGCCGCACCAAGAAACGGGTGGAACCTTCCACCTCGCTCAATCGGCTGATGGCTGCCCTGCAAGAACACGCCGGAACCCGTAAGCCCTAATTGTTCATCAGACTGACACCGTGAGCCCAACCCTACAACCGGATGCTTTGACCATGACCCCAACGCCCCACGTGGCCTGGAAATCGGGATTGCCCACTGGCAAAGCATTGGCCTTTCTGATGGCCGGCTTGGGAATGGTATTATCGGCACTGGTGTATTTAATCCTGCCCGCCGTTGGACTCTCCAGCCTATCGGAAAGCCTGAACTACCAACGACTGATCATGTTGTGCGGGGCGGGCGTCGGGGCTATCGTCTACTGGCAATACTGGCGCTTGATTATACCCCGACCTCAATTGCTGGTAGCCTTTGTTATACTGGGGTGGCCTGTAGTGGCGCTGGGAAATTTGCATCTGCTGGAACTGGGCGTGAACATTCACTTTACCCCCCTTCTCATGCTGATCCTGATGCTGCCCATGCTGCGCATTATCTTCCCGCACATTGGACTACTGTGGCGGCAAGTGCCATGGTTGAAATACTATGCGGCCTTCATTGGCTGGCTGGGACTCTACTTTCTGTTCTACAATGCCAACGCTACAGACCCTCGCCTAAGCGGCGGGGAAAGCGCCATGGGCGAAGGCGCTGTCAGTCTGGTTCAACTGATTGCTTACCTCTATTGCCTGCTTTGTGTGGCCTTGTCTGCGGTGACCGTGCTCAAAATCAAAAATTTTCGGGGATTTTTTGATTCGATCAATCAGGCCCTACTTTGGGTGAGCGCCCTGGAATCGTTGATCACCATTTCCGGTTTTCCCTTTCAGTTAACCAGCATGATGCTGGACGGTTTTTTACGGGCCATCGGTATTTTTTCTCACCCCAACCCATTTGCCCACCACATGGGCATTTTAATGGTGTACCTGCTGGGCCTCTATTGCTATTACCAGGGAGATCGAAAACACCGTATGCCCACCGCCCTACTTTGGAGCGGACTGGCCATTAACCTGATCGCCTTTTTGCTGGGCCTCTCCAAAACGGCCATCAGTGCGTTTGCCCTGTGCGCCCTGATCATCTTTTTACTGAATCTGGCCGTGCCTGCCATTCGTCGCAGCTTCACGCAAATCGCCATTAGTCTGGTCACGCTGCTGCCATTGGGTTTGTTTATTTTTGAAGCACTGTCTGGCAAAAGTTTTTTCGGCATAATGGAATCCCGAATCAACGAAACAGAAAGTATGAACTGGCGGTCGATGGTATGGCAGGATTTAATGGCAGAGATTGATCTGGCTACCATTTGGCTGGGACACGGTTTTACTTCAGCCAACCAAACAGTATTTAACCTGACCTTTAACGACGCTCAAAACGCCAATCCACTGATGATGGTGCACAACGCCTACATCGCCCTGCTCTACGATTTAGGAATTATGGGCTACCTGATGTTTTTAGCGCCACTCAGTTTAATGCTGCAATCGGCTCGCGGCTGGATTAGTGCTGTAAAACCCGCCTTACGCACGGAACACACCATCATTATTGCTCTCACCGTTTACTTTTTATTCGCCTGTGGCTTCGATGAAATGTCTTACATGTTTGATGCGCCCCAACTGTACTGGACGCTGGTCAGCATTCTGTTTTGCATGGCCTTGCGCGAAAAACAGGAGTGCCGACCATGAGCCTGGGGCAGCGCTCCTTGTTGGGCATGCTGACTGGTGGCATGAGCGTGGTGCTGAAAACCGCCCTCAACATCATTCTGATCCCCACGCTAATTGCCAAACTGGGCCTGGATGCCTTTGGCCTTTACGTGTTGCTAATCGCCATTTTTGAAATTTCGACTCTACTGGATTTAGGGATCACCGATGCGCTGGTAACCAGCCTGAGCAGTGAAGCGCATAACCCCAATGCCAAACACAATTATCTCAAAGTGGGACACGTTTTATTCAGCGGGTTGGCCTTCCTGTTTTTATTGTGTGGAGCTGCTTTATACCCTTGGTTTTCCAGCCTTTTTCATGTCTCTCCCCATCTAATCGCTATGGCCCAAGCCGGATTTTTTCTGATCATTCTGGAATCCGTACTGATGGTTTACGGGGCCTACTATCAAGCCATTTTACTCTCCAATTGTAGCCAGCAATGGACCAATATGGCCGACAGCCTGTATGCCCTCATCAGCAATATAGGCGCCGTAATAGCCCTATGGCTGGGCGGTGATCTGGCCCTGATTTTTGGACTGCGTCTGTTTGCCGCCGTCCTTCGACTGAGCATCATTATGGTGCAGGCCCATCGTTTTGAACCCCAGTTGTGGTTCCAGAAAACCACCTTTTGTTTTCACACCCTGAAAAAATTATTTCGATTGAGCGGCCATGCCATGATGATCAACTTCAGCATCATCGTGTCCCACAAAATTGATGATATCGTCATCGCCAAATTTCTGCCCATCAGCGCCGTGGGTGTCTATGAAATTGTGTTCCGATTTCTCGGAGTGACCCTGCAAATCTGCCTTAAACTGCAAGAAGGCATTTATCCCCTGTTTGCCCGCATGGCTGCTCTCAATCAAAAAGCAGAAGCCCAGCAACTCTTTTTAAGGGCCAGTTGCTTCCTGAATTTTGTGGGCGCCTCTACCCTAATGCTCATCGTTATTTTTTACCCTGAATTGTTTGGTATTTTTTCTGCCGGAAAAGTCCCCATTGCCCAAACCTTGCCCATCCTGGCAATGGCCGTTCCCTGTGTGCTGAGTGGCATTTTACAAATGCCCGCCAACGCCTTTCTGTTTACCTGGGGCCAGAACCGCTTCTTGAGTATCACCAGTATTCTGGCCGCACTGGCCAACCTGACCCTCAGTTTTATTCTGGTTCAGTATTGGGGCATTGTAGGCGTTACCTTGGGTACCCTAATTCCGCAATTGCTTCAGCACCAGTGGGGGCTGATCGGTCGCTCCTGCCGGACTTTGGAAATTTCAGCCGCACAATATTTAAAGTCAGTGTATGGAGCAATTTTACTTCCACTTTTTGTTTCTTTCAGTTGGGTTCAGCTGTGTCGCTTTTTGATAAGCCGCTTTTTATTAAGCCAGGAATCTGTTCCCAATCAAGCCATTCAACTGCTGACCATTGCCCTGATTGCCTTTAGTGCCCTATGCTTAGGCGGATGTTTATGGCTTCGGCGGAATACCACCCCACCAGAAAAATTATTATTGCGTGCATTCATCGCCCAAAAAATCTTCAAGCTGAACCCAACTGACACCACAAACCCCTTAACCGCGGATTCACTGTCATGACCAACACCCACCACACTGAACAAACTATGCCACCTGCAGAGCAATCTTTGCCGCTCATTTCCATTATTATGCCCACACACAATGCGGCCCCATATATTGGTCAATCCATTCAATCCGTTTTGAATCAAAGTTACTCCAACTGGGAATTACTCATTGCCGATGACGCCTCCAGCGACGACACCGAGCAAATTGTAAATGCCTTTAACGACTCCAGAATTCACTATCAAAAACTGGCCCGTGTGGGACATCCAGCCGGGGTGCGCAACGCCGCATTACGACTGGCAACAGGGGAATTCATCGCCTTTCTGGACTCCGATGATTTATACTACCCGGAGACATTGGCCAAATTATCCGCTCCTCTGTTGAGCAACCCGGAACTGATCTCCGCTTACGGTTTTGCCTATCAGATCGATCATTTGGGCCACCCCTTGCCCAACCCCATTCAACTGATTGAAACTCCGCATAAAACGGGTGCGCCAGAAACCCAAAAACGCCTGACCACCCAATATGCCCATACCTGGGATCGTATTGTCACCAGCCAAATCAGTTGTCTGCTGGCAGGCCTGCTGATTCGTCGCAGCGCCTGGGAACAAATCGGGTACTTCAATGAAAACCTGTGTGGCCCAGAAGACTATGAATTTTATGTTCGCATGTTTTTGCACAACCACGCGGGCGTCCTGTGCCTGAACGACTATGTGTACCAGTACCGGATTCATGCGGCCAGCCTGACCAAAGCCCCGGAGCACTATGAAAAGTTACTGAGCAGTTGCCTGAAAATCATGCACTGGATGTTCAATGAAGCGCCCATTCCGACGGAAGTACGCCATCTGGAATCCAAAGCCTACCTGGGCTGTTATCGATATCTGGCCCGAGAACGCCTGTTGCAACACCAGCCTCACATTGCCCGAAAACTGGCGCTAAAAACATTCCAGGAGCCACACATTACATTCCAGGATGCCCTGTTGGGATGTGGTCCCTTACTGGTGCGTTCTTTTTTACCAACCAGCCTGAATGATCGACTGGTGACCCTGCGTCGCAAAGCGCGTCTTTGGAAAGCCCAATTCCCAATGACAAAAGCCAACGCTTTGGCAGCAGGTGCACTATGAATGCTCTGGTCATCCCTACACAATCAGCTTTGACTGAATCCGAAGTGAGTGACGCCAAAACGATAAACGCTGAAACTCTTCAGATTCGGGTCATTCGCTCGCTGGCTGAATTTTTACCACTGACAACGCAGTGGGATGACTTCCTCAGAACAGCCGGTGTAGAAAATCTTTGCCTGACCCACGCCTGGCTGGTGCAATGGCTGCGGCAATTTCCAGCACAAGAACTACTGATTATCATCGTGCAGGATCACCGGGAAAATTGGTTGGCCGTAGCTCCGCTTAAAATCAGTTTTGGAAAACAGGGCTTCGCTTGCAAGATATTGAGACACTTACAATTTATTGGCACCCAGCCCAACGTGTATGACTGGATGAAAATCGTCATCGCACCCGGACAAAACGAAACTGACATGCTGAATACAATAGCCAACGTGATCCGGGAAAGTCGCTGGGATGTTCTGGATTTGCTATTTATGCAAGATCGCGCCCAGTGTGAAGTGTTGGCCCAGGCCCTCACCCCCAGGTATGCCGCATCGGCGATTCGCTCTGAAACGCTGATGCCCCGTTTATCCTTGCCATCGACGGTAAAAGACTATGAAACCAATCGCCGCAAAAAGACACGCTTAGAGGTTAATCGCCACAACAACCGCTTTGAAAAAGATCTGGGCAGTCGTCCTGTTCTTGAATTCCAGACGACGCCTGAAACAGGCAACCCAATTCTGACAGACTTTGTGAATAACCACATCCAGTATTGGACCAGTCGGGGACAAAAAAGTGATTTTCAGCGCTTCCCCAAATTGCTTTCGTTCTATCAAAATATGCTCGGGGAAGCATCGCAAACTAATGGGCAAAATGCTCCCAAACTGATGCTTTCCACGCTAAAAGTGAATGAGATTACCCTCAGTTACCAGTTGGGGTTTTGGCAGGGCAGCAGTTACTTGAGCCACCTCACCAACTTTAACCAGAGTTACAGAAGCTACAGTCCGGGCACCTTGCATATGGACGCCATGGTTTTTCACGCCGTAGAGGCAGGGGCGCAAGAATTCAACTTCGGACGAGGCGATGAGCCTTATAAACACCTATGGACCCGAGAAAAACAGCCGTTGTGGAATCTGCAACTATTTAGAAATCCCTTAGCGAAGGCCCTGTGGACTTTGGATATCTTCCTGAAAAAATGTCTGAGAAAGACTGCCTGATGACCATCCAAACCCTCAGTAATCCTGTTAAAACGATTGGGTTAAACCCATCACAGAAAGAATCACGTTCAATCCACCAACATCCAGAAACAGACTTTCCCTTTGAGATGCCCTCTTTTCACCAGTGCTGGTGGCGTCACTTATCCCCACGATTTGACATTCCCTTTAAAGGACAGTCGTTATTGGTCCATCGAAAAAAAGTCGCCAAGGGTTTCTTGAGTCTCAAAGAAGTACGAATTTCCGGTTGGAATACAGCCTGGGATCAAGCTTTGACCGAAGATCGCCTGGCCGAATTGCAACAGTTGCAACAGACCAACCAATGGGATTATTTTCGCTTACGCCTGAAAGTCAATCACGATTTACCACAGTCTACCGAGCGACTCGCAGCACTTGGCTTCCCCAGTGTCATGGTGCCTGCCCCCTGTCAGTACAGCATCGATCTCAGTCAAGGCCTGGACGCCTACATGAAGGGCTTAAGCCATAACAGCCGTAAGAGTTTGAAAAAGAAAACCCGATTGGCCCAAGCGTTAAAACCAAGGCTGGTAACCGTTTCGGAATCCAAATCGGTTGAGCAGTTTTTAGAGGAATTAATCCAGCACCATATTCAGTATTGGGATCAAAAAGTGGGGCATAGTTATCTCAATCACCCCGAGGAAAAACAGTTTTTATACCATTGGGCTTTGGCCCTGCATCAAAGTGGGCAACTGGTTCTGGATCGCCTCATGATGAACGATCAAACCGTCAACTTGAGTCTGGGCGTCCGCAGTGGCGATGCTTTTTACTGGCTCTTTACGGTGAATACCGGGTTATTCAATGAGTATGCCCCAGGCATTGTTGGCCTCAACTTGCGACTGGAAGCTTGTGCCCAGAAAAACATCCAGCAATTCCACATGGGGGCGGGTGATTACTTCTACAAAATCCAAAGCGCCAATATGACATTGCCCTGTGCCGATATCTACGTGATTAATCCAGATTCCTGGAAAGGGATGCTATATCATCGCTGGCTCAAGCGAAAACACCGTGGGGATATTCAGCAGCTACAGGCTAAAACCTAACTCAGTCTTTTGGTCTTTCAGACTATTTTTTGAATTTTTTGAATTCTCCAAAACTGTACTGAAACTTTTTAGACCCCACCACTGTATTAAAAATACAAGGCTGATTTTTGTGAGTGTATAGCCTGTCAGTCGTTCACCCTGAAGAGTTTGGAGAGTTTTATGACCGTGAATTTCAAATCCATCCAGCAACTTGGCCTGATGAGCCTGATTGTAGCAACACTGTTCAATGTAGTCCCTGCCGCTTTGGCCGAACCGGGAGCCACCAGCGATAAGCCCAAGCAACTGGAATACAACCAAAAGAAAGAGGAGTGGGCCCAAAAGCATCACGAAGCGCATCAGAAATTGATGCAGGAATTAAACCTCAGCGACGAACAAAAAGCAAAAATGAAAGCCGCCCACGAAAAATTCCGCCAGGAAAATTCAGGGGCCATGGAGAGCCTCAAAGCCAAGTATAGTAAGATGAAACAACTGGGCACCGATTCTGCCAACGATGCGGAGCGTCAAAAGCTGAGAGCGGAAATTCGCCAAGAACGAGAAGCCCTGATGGCCAAAAAGAAAGCCAGCATGCAAGGCATTCTTACCGCGGAACAACAAGCTAAGTGGGAAGCCAAACGAGCTGAACGCAAAGCCCAGTGGCAACAAAAAAGAGAACAAAAAAACAGCGCAAGATAAAAAATAGATTCAATAAGAATCAGCATTGAGATTTTTCTCATCGCCGTATCGCAATGACCTTAAACAACTCAATAGCCACGGGCCTAAAACCCGTGGCTTTTTTTGCCTTTAAGAAACACACAGCCGATCAGCCACAATCATATTCCAAGAACAGGCTATCCAGCTTTCCGGATTTTTTCCCCTTAAGGCTATTTTTAGGCTTCTTTCAGGCGCTGGTGAGCACGCACAATATGGGGATAGGCCCAAAAATAGCAGGCCGCCCCAATCAGAGTCAATAAGCCGCCCAGTTGCAAAGTTCGTGGCACCCCCCAATGCGTGCCCATCCAGCCCACGCAAAGGCTACCAATGGGGTACATGCCAATATAGGCCAGCGTATACAGACTCATCACCCGGCCCCGCTTTTTGGGATCGGCCAGCGTTTGCAGCAAAATATTGCTGGAAGCAAACAACAACATCATGCCCAACCCCAAAAGATACAGACAGCCCAGGGCCAGCCACAGCGAACTAACCCCGGAGAATAAGAGCAACATCAGACCAAAGCCCAACACGGCAAAAGGCAACAGTTTTAGCAGCTCTTCCACCGCTTTATGAGAGGCCAGATACATGGCCCCGGTAAAAGCGCCAGCGCCCACTGCGCCCATAAGCCACCCCAAAGTCTGCACATTCCCCAGCAAAATATCCTTGGCATAAACCGGAATGAGCACCGAGTATGGCAGACCCACCAGACTGGTCAGGGCCACCAGCCCCAAAATGGCCTTCATGGGCGGATGCTGATAAACGTAGTCAATGCCCTCTTTCAGGCTTTGCCAATACCCCAAAGGCGCTTCAGAGGGTTTCTCCCGCCGGATGTGAATGGCCCCCAAAGCCGCAATAACGGCACAGAAACTCACCGCGTTCAGCAGAAAGCAAACGCCTTCCCCCACACGACTGATGAGCAAACCGGCCAAGGCAGGCCCAATCAGTCTGGACCCGTTAAACACCGATGAATTGAGTGAAATGGCGTTGCTCAAATCCTCTGGTTTATCCAGTAAATCCAGCACGAGGGACTGCCGAATGGGAATGTCCAAGCCGGTAATAACGCCCGTAAATGCTGCCAGCAGCATGATATGCCAGGGCTGAATCCAGCCGCTCAAGGTCAAAATAGCCAAAATCAAGGCCTGAATCATGGCCAGCGATTGGGTGCCCATCAACAACCGCCGACGATCGTAGCGATCCGCCATCAGACCGGCCATAGGCGCAATCAGAATACCCGGCGCCTGATTCAGAAAGGCAACCACCCCCAACAACCAGACCGAATGCGTCAACCGATAGACCAGCCAGCTGATGGCCACCTGCTGAATCCAGGTACCCGCCAGTGATACCACTTGTCCGCTAATAAACAGCCTGTAGTTACGACTACGAAGGGCCCGAAAGGTATGTTGAAAAGAGGCCAAAACTTGACTCTCCCTGGAAAAGTAAGCCAGTAGCCCAGAAACTAGCATGAGTGAACGGTATCCTTTCCAGCTTCGGTCTCTGCCCGAACCCTTTTCATTATAGGCCCACACAGTCATAAGGCCCAAACGAAATCGATCCGTTTGAGCCTTATAAATACAAAGAAATGGGGCCTAGAACTTTTTGATAGCCTCAATCAGCTCGCTATTGGGCGGTAAACCCTGTTTGGCATAGCGAATAATGCCTTTGGCATCAATGATGTAAACCGTTCTCTGGATGCCTTGGCCGTCCTCTTTCAAGGCATGATAAGCCTTGGCCATGGTGCGGTCAGCGTCCACCGCAATGGGGAATTTGTAGCCCTGAACCTGGGCGAACTTCTCGTGACTTTCCATAGAGTCCGGATTGGAGCCCAGGAACTCGGTGTTCAGGCCCTTGAAGACTTCCGTGTCATCGCGCAAGGCGCACAGTTGCTGAGTGCAACCAGGGGTTTGATCCTTGGGGTAAAACACAATAACCAGATTTTTACCGGCATACTGGCTGAGCTGCACGGATTTTCCGCCGCTGGCAGGCAAATTGAAATCCGGTGCTGCTGTGCCCACGGGCAAAGGTTGATAAATATCGATGGTGGTTGACATTGGACTACATCCTCCCATTACAAACAAACTGAATAAAACCAATAAAACAGAACTACGCATGACCGTTGAGACAATGGCATTTTCAAACACTGTGTAGACGCCTATTTTAATCCCTTCTGTGATAACCAATTTTTTATTTAATCTTTTTAAGATTGGATCGAATTGGATTGATGAAAATAACTAATACTGCGGGGCAATATTACCACAAAAGCCCAGCAACGCACAGAGAAACCACAGCTTCATTCCGATTGATGCCTATTCGGTAAAGTGCCCTCTTATACTGATACTGAACAAAAACAGGTCGGTTCCAGTTGACCCAAGCGGAATGTACCTCCCAAGGGGATGAAACCCAAGATTTAAAAAAAGTAAGTATCCACTAAAAATATTAAAAGCCCCGCTAACAAATGAAGCGAGGCTTTTGAAAATGGTTTAAATGGTTGCGGGGGCAGGATTTGAACCTGCGACCTTTGGGTTATGAGCCCAACGAGCTACCGGGCTGCTCCACCCCGCGGTGAAAATAATAAAGGCAATGGTGAAGTGCGCTTTAAAATTGAACGTGAGTATAGAATGCCTGAAAGAAAAGCGCTTTGCAAGCCCCTATTTCAAAAAAATATTGAAAGCGCCATCCGGTTGGGGATAGCAGCCTCAAGTGCTAAAATCAAACAAGTCATCAATCAAACCGATTCTCACTCAAAAGAGATTTTCGTATCTGCTGGAAAGGCGTTGCCCATGCTCAATCTGTTATACCTGCCCATCGGCGTGGCCCTGGGGTACTGGATCGGCTGGCTCTACGCCAACAGCAAGGCCAATCAGGCACTGAACGAACTGAAAAACCTTGGTTCCAGGCATGAGGCGGAAAACAAACTGCTCAAAGAGCAGCTAGAGGGGTTGCGCTCCACGGAAGATTTACTGCGCATGGAACTGAACGAAGTCAGCCTGTCTAACATGCGGCTGGAAACCTTGCTGGAAGAGAACAAAAAGCTAGCTGACCAGCAGCAAAGCCAGTTTGAACTCCTTAGCCAGAAGACCCTGAAAGCCCTGAAGGATGAGCTGGAAGAAAAAGCAAACCGGGAATACCAGCAAAAGCAAAACCAGCTGGATGAGAAGCTGGGCGCCTTGCTCAAACCCTTGCGGGAGGTCATTGATCAGAACGAGAAAAAGGTTCGGGAAATCGAGAAGCAACATACCGAGGACACCGCCTCTCTGAAAACGCACATTGAAATGATTGTGGCCGAGACCGGCAAGCTGGTGGGCGTGAAAAACAAGCTGGCCGAAGCGCTCAGCAATAGTAAAGGCCGGGGCGACTGGGGGGAAATGGAGCTAATCCGTCTGTTGGAACACTCCGGACTGATGGCAGGCGTGCACTATGAGGCCCAGAAAGTGCAGGACGGCCTGCGCCCCGATATCACCATCAAGCTGTCCAACCAGCGTGTGTTGTATGTGGATGCCAAAACCATTTTGATCAACCTGGAGCGCCTGCTCAACGCGGAAGACTCCGAAGCGGAAAACAGCGAGCGTAAAAAGCACGCCGCCGCCCTGGAAAAGGAAATTTTGTCCTTGAGCCTGAAATCCTATGAATCTCGTTGTAAGGAGAGCATTGATTTTGTGGTGCTTTATGTTCCTCGGGAATCCATGCTGCGGGCCGCCCTGGAAGAACGTCCAGCCCTCATGGAGCAGGCCTTCCAGCGTCGGGTCATCCTGGCCAGCCCGCTGATCCTGATGTCCATACTGAAAACCGTGGCCTACGGCTGGGATCAGGCTCAGCTCTCCCAAAAAGCGGATGAGATTCATCAACTGGGTAAAGATCTGCACAAACGGGCCGCCACCTTTGTGGAACGTTTTGTAAAGGTGGGAGATCGGCTGGAAGCCTTGAGCAACCAGTTTGAGGAGGCCAAAGTGTCCCTGAACGGGCGCTTGGGTATGATCCCTCAACTGCGCAAGTTTGAGGAGTACGGCTGTAAATCGGAAAAAACACTGCCCGCCCCATCGGCAGAAGAAGCTAGCCAGGGACTTTTACCGGAAATCATTGAGAGCCCCCTGAAAACCCAGGCCGTTGATGTGCAAACGTTAGCGCTCTCCTCATTAGAATAAGGCTCTTTGCAACGCCGATTCCCCGCCTGATTATTCTCAGGTTTGTTTGGCTTTTCATCTGCATAAAAAATATATCAATTTGGACAGACTGAGTTCATCCAATCGGATGAATTTAGATGGAATTTTGGTTCGTAGCGGTCGGGATTCCATTACTATAAAACCAGAGTGCCAAGCTGGTGACTCCGCCATAGCATGCCCAGCGGTTTCAGGTAAAAAATTAAAGTATTTTTCGGATCTACCGATATAAAGGCTAAAGCATAAAACATTGCCCTTGAGTGTGAAGAGTGCCCTATGTACAGAATCATTAAAAACATAGCCCAATGGATTATTCTGATTCTTTTGTGGTGTCGTTACTTTACGGCGCTATGGGACCCCTTGGCGGGTGGACAGGATTTATCTGTCGGCATGGCGCCCTATCGGGACTGGCGTCCTTTCATTGACGGCATTTACAGCTTCAGCGGTTATCTCATGTGGCCGGTCAATACGCTCTACAATGGCCTACTCATCAATGTATTTCCACCCTCGGATTGGTTTCCGGGCATTTACATGGCCAATCTGCTTGCTATGCTACAAGGTATGTACACCGCTGTTCCTCAAGCCCAGATTATCTTGGCTTCTGACACCATTCGACAGGCCATGGTGGGCTATATGGACTTCCTGCCATTGCTGTCCATGGGCTTTTACTGTTTGTTAGGGCCGCTTTTGGATGTCTGCATTGACTTATTCAAGAACGTTTTCTGGAACCTGTTCATTGAAATGTCATTTACCAAACGGAAAGAAGGCCGCTACCAAGAGGCCCTGGAAAAGCGGGCCGCGGATTTGGTGAAATTAAATGTAGAGTTCAAAAACCTCTCCAAAGAAAACAGCGCTTTGGCCCAATCGGTCATCACTGATGAATTAACCAAGGTTTACAACAAGCGCTTTTTCATCGAGAAAATTACTTATGAATTTAATCAGGCCAAAAGCAAGAAACAACTCTTGGCCATTGCCATGGTGGATATTGACCACTTTAAAAAACTGAACGACAACTACGGTCACTTAATGGGCGATAAAGTGCTGAAAGCAGTGGCTCAAGTGGCCAAAAGCAGCACCCCCAACGATTGTTTTTGCTGCCGGTTTGGGGGCGAGGAATTCTCGGTGATCATGCCCAAGAAAACTCTGGAAGAGGCCACCGCTATTATCGCCAAAGTACACCAAAACCTGCCACTGTTGCGGTTTGAAGAAGATGCGAACTTGCGAACCAGTGCCAGCTTTGGGATTTGCGTGGTGGACTTTAAAACGCCCGAAGGACAGGCACTGACGTCCTATGAGGAGATGCTGAAGCTGGCCGATGATGGATTGTATAAGGCCAAGCTGAACGGACGAAATCGCATTGAAAGCTGCACCGTGGGGGAGTGAGCGCATACCGCACAAGCCTGCACCTGCCTGATGAAAAACCACGCATTGCGGGATAACATTGACAAAATGGCATACAATGGGAATGCGGCAAGGTTTATCATAAACCACTGAGAGAGGGATCAGCCAATGCCCGGGGTTGAATTGTACGAACTCATTCGCAAACGACGCAGCATTCGGCAATACAAACCGGACGCTATACCACATCCTGTGTTGGAGCGGATTTTAGAGGCCGCTTGCTGGGCGCCTTCCGGAAAAAATTTGCAGAACTGGCGCTTTTTTGTGTTGCAAGGCCCCTTCCGAGACGATTACCTGCAATACGCCCAAAAAGCGTGGTTGCATCTGCAACCGGTTTTGGAAAAACGGCTCAAGCCCAGCCTCTATCAATTCACCGAGCGCTTTTTCTACACCTTGGGGGAGGCTCCGGTGGTCATTCTGGCATACAGCCAACCCCACCCGGAGGAAAATAACCAGACCGCCCTGGGCAGTGTATATATGGCCGTTCAAAATCTGGTATTGGCCGCAGAGGCGGAAGGATTGGGGACTTGCGTGATGGGTAGCCCTTTGGAAGTGAAAGACGAAATCAATCGCTTTTTGGGATTGGAGCACAGCGAGCTGGAACTGGTCTGTGGCATTACCGTTGGGTATCCGGCACACGAGCCACCAGCGGCTCCCCGCCAGCCCGATCGGGTGGTGTGGCTGGGCCAAGCACAGTCCTGATTAAGAACAATTCTTATTTAGGATAAAACGGCCGCTTCGGCATTGACAAAACCGGCCCCGTAATCAGCTGGCCCGTAGCCGGGTGCCTGAACCGCCGTGGCTTGCAGTTTGGCTTTCACTTGCTCAAAAGTTAGCCAGGGGTTGCGCTGCAGCATCATGGCAATCACCCCGCACACAAAGGGGGTCGCAGCGGAAGTGCCCTGCTCCACGAGATTATGCGCTATTTCACCATGTGGCAGACTAAAGCCCATTTCCTCACCCGGGGCGGCAATGGTGGGGTTCATGCCTTGCCTATCCCCCCGCGAAGAGAAGTCAGCGACTTTGTAGGCAGCCCGGTTGCCCGGTTGCTGGCGGGTGTTGGCCGCCGCTACCGTAATTACATAAGGGCTTTCCGTGAAGAAGTCCATTTGCGCGCCTGCTTTCCAGGAAACACCGGGCACGTCAAACTCACCTTCATTGGCAGCAGCACCCACCAAAATCATGCCGGCTTTGGTGGCCCGACGAGTGACATCAATATATTGGGCTTTGGTGGCCTGAACCACCGGACTGTTTGCCAAAATCGTATCCACGACATTGACCACAGCCTGCATTTTTTCAGCCCTTGAACCCGTAAGAGCAGGCCCCAACAGAGCCTGACGCAACATGGGATATTTGTAATACCCGTTCTCATCCCGTTTCAATAAAACTTTACTAAAGGTATCCAAGTATACTTGGTCCTGAGCCCCCCCCCAAGTGGAATTAAAAACTCGAAGAGCCGGGTCTCGTCTGGCAATCAGGGAATCCAGCAAGTGAATTCGATCCATCATCCTGACACGATAGGATTCCACCAAAGCGTTTGAAAAAGCCTCATAACTGTCGGTGGCCAATTTCAAATCATCCTCAATCTCCGGTCCGCCGACATTCTCCACCTGTGCTCCAGGCGCCACCCCCCACACCGGGTCATTAATGACGGCGCTGACCATACGGGTGTGTGAACTTTGCATCAATGTTCCGGTTTTGGGATCTTTCTGTTTGGGATCCAAAATGCCGATTTTAATGCCAGCCCCGGTCAGCCCCCGATTGGTCAACAATTCTCGAATACGGGGAATTTCCGAACCCTGCACAGACCGGCGGCGCTCGGTGGCCCTTAAGGCGGATAAAAACGGATTGGGTGAAGCATCCGATAGATTGACACTTAACCAGGAATTCTCAAATAAATTTCCACGAACCCCATTAAGCAGCTGATAATTACCCAGAGTATCCAACTGTCCCTGAACCTGTGGGCCAAGCACTGTTTCCGTCACAATTTGCCCATTGTCCAGTAGCTCCGCTGAAACCGGGGTTGTCTTAATCCCCAGCGGAAAAATGAAGGCAGGGGCAATCGAATGCCAAGCCACCCGGGCCTCCGGGGTATCCTTGACGGGTCTTTTGAGGACAGGAGGGGTCAATGGCTTCGGGAACGAACCTGGAGAAGCGGCAGGATAGACCATCGTGAGTTGCGCCTTTATAACAACGAATCAACTGTATAAAACCGGCACACATTCAATCTTGCCCTTAACGTTGTCATCGGGAAACCCACATTACTTACCCTCTTTCTGAAAGCAATGACCTGCCAACGCCAGAGTTCCTCTCAAACTGCTTGTGATAGGATCAAGAGGCATATAAAAGTATCAAGCCCAGCGCAGGTGTTTCCACCCCATGACCATTCAATCCGATATCGCCGATGTTTCCGCTGAAAAGTCCTCTGTCTACGGCCCAGTTCACTCCTGGCGGGTCGGCTCCTCCCTGGGCATCGACATGCTGCTGGAAACGTCCACCTGCTCCTTCAACTGCATCTACTGCCAATTGGGCGACATCCAACTGAAAACCGCCGAGCGCAAAATTTACGTCTCGACCGCGCAATTGGAGCACGATTTGCGCCGGAGCCGCTGGGAAGAGGCCGATATTATTACCTTCAGCGGCAGTGGGGAACCCACCCTGGCCCTCAATCTGGCCGAAGCCATCCACTTGGTGAAAGAATACACCCATAAACCGGTCATGGTGCTCACCAACGCTACCTTGCTTCATGACCCGGCTGTTATTCAGGATTTACAGGAGGCCGATATGGTTTCCTGTAAGCTGGACGCGGCCACTGAGGCAGGATTGAAGCAAATGAACCGTCCGGTGGCCGGAGTCAGCCTTGCGAGTATTGTTTCTGGCATACAAAACCTGAAAGCCCATTACACGGGGAAAATTTCCTTACAGTGCATGTTTATGCCCACCAATCTTCGAGAAGTGGAGCAAATGGCCGAGCTGATCAATGATATTCAGCCCGATGAGGTGCAACTGAACACACCCAAGCGGGCCTATCCACTGGAATGGCATTTGGACTCGCGGGGGAATCATGGGGACAAGCCCTATCCCACCCGCACCCTGCGCACGGTCAGCCCGCCGGAGGCCGAAGATATTGAGGCCCTGCTCAAAGCAAAAACCAGCGTACCCATTCTCTCCATTTACAAAAAAGAACCCTGCTAAATACAGTTTTCACAAGTAATGATGCTGTATTTTAGGATCTTCATTCGGATGATTCTTAAACATCAGATCACGTGAAAGCCGGTGGTTTTTTGATATGGCTGCTCAGCTTATGCGGATTTAGCCTATAATAAATAATAAACAATCTTTATTCGGGATTAAAAAGCATTTCAACGCCGCTCCGTGACACACTGAACGCAGAGCGCACGATGGGTCGAATGACGAAGCAGCCCGGACTATTCAAGTTTTAACTTAAAGTTTCAAAAGGCCGCTTCCAAACGAGTTAAAGCCACCGCATGAATAACATTGATAAGTCCTCCAACTTTAAATACAAATACTCCAAACTCCCCCTACGCTTTCGGCGTCTGGCAGATGAGGCGATTGATATTATTCGGGAGCACCCAACGGACTTTCAAAACAAAATCACCCATATTAGTAACCGCAAAGAAGGCGGCCTGTATCGGTTTCGCCAACCGGGCTGCTACTTGATTTATGTGGTCCCTGAGCCTGAAGTGGAAGACGAGGCGGTTACCGTTATCATGATGGACATTAAAACCCTCTAGCCGCTTTTTATGGGCGGGTGAGGCTGCGGGAAAACACTTCTTGCCGAATATCATCCGTAATGGGGTTCACATAAGCGGAAGCCGCCACCATGGCCGCGTTATCCGTACAAAAAGCCATCTGAGGCACATACAGACGAAACGCAGGATTCTCCTGCACAAATCGCTCAAAGCGCTGTCTTAATCCTCGGTTAGCGGAAACCCCGCCCGCAATGGTGATGGTCGAGAGATTATGGGCTTGGGCGCAGCGAACCGTTTTCTCAAACAGCGTTTCCACAACGGTGTGCTGAAAAGAGGCCGCCATATCCCGCTGAAGGGCTTCCACCTGAGCCGATTCGGCATCCGGCCCCAATAGCGTTCTGGCCTTCTCAAAGGCTCGGGCGCTGGCCGTTTTCAGGCCACTGAAGCTAAAGTCATAAGGCCCATCCACGGTGGCCTTGGGCAAGGCAAAGGCCTTGGGATTTCCCGAAGCCGCCAGACGATCCAGAACAGGCCCACCGGGGTAAGGCAAGGCCATCAGTCGAGCCACTTTATCGTAGGCTTCACCCACGGCATCATCCAGCGTGGACCCGACAATGCGCATCGTTTCATAGCTTTCCACCACAATCAGTTGGGTATGCCCACCACTGACCAGCAAACACAAAAAGGGCGGTGCCAAATCGCTTTCCAGATAATTAGAAGCCACATGGGCGTATAAATGATTCACCCCCAGAAAGGGCTTGCCGGTAATTAAACTCAGCGTTTTGCCGGTATTGGCCCCCACCAGCAGAGACCCAATCAACCCTGGCCCCAGGGTGGCCGCAAAGGCATCCATGTCCTCCAGCGCACATCCAGCCTGATCCAACGCCGCCTGCAAAGCCACGTTCACACTTTCAATGTGTTCACGGGCAGCGGCTTCTGGCACAACCCCGCCAAACTGGGCATGCAGCTCCGTTTGAGAGGTAATGACGCTAGCAAGCACCCGACGGCCGTCTTCCACAATGGCCACGGCGGTATCGTCACAGCTACTTTCCAGGGCTAGAATTTTTCGATAGGCAGGCATACTATACTTTTCCAGGTTTTATAAGGCCTTTGAACCGGCCCGTTGAGACAAACATTTGCCGGGAATTACAGAAAACGGGATCAAGGTCTGGAACAGAGGCTGCATTTTAGGATACAATACACCATACGTCAGGGATAGGCAGAACGCATGCAAATCGAGCGCATTTTTTCCAATCAGCCAAGCATCATCCGTCGGGCTATGCCTTGGGTTGCCCTATTTTCGGTTTTTCCAGTCATTGTTGCCGTTAATTTGCTATTTTTAAACTACTTTCCGGCCCCCAATGCCCCGAAGGCAGACGCCTTAAGCTGGACGGATGGCCTGAATCCGAACCATATCCAGCCCCAATCCCTGTATATTTACAACACAAGAGACACCAATCAGCTTTTTGGTAACTTTTACTACACGCTGGGCACCCAATTGGCTGCCCGTGGTCAAATAGCCTCTGCGGAAGTGATGCTGGCCAAAGCTGCCAAGTTAACCCCCACCAATCCTTATGTGCACATGAATTACGGGATTGTGCTGGAAGCCCTTCAAAAAAGTGAAGAAGCACTGGCTCAGTATCAGGAAGCCTTAAAATACGCCCCCAAACTGGTGCAAGCCCACTACAGCATTGGCTTGTTGCAGGATAAGCTGGGCCGTATCGACGCTGGGGTCACCAGCCTTAAAAAGGCCCTGGAAATTGAGCCGGACAACAACTTTATTAATTATGATTTGGGCGTTCTGTACGCCAAAAAAGGTGATTATCCCAATTCAGCCATTTACTCCAAAAAGGCCTTTGAGGGTCAGGGTAGTGACTTTGCCGAAGCGTACAACAACTACGGCTACGCCTTGGCCCAAATGGGTCGCTACAGCGAAGCGCTGGACGCCGTGGAGCAGTCTCTGAAGCTTAAGCCGGATAGCGCAGCCACGTTGGACAGTAAAGGCTACGCGCTTTATGGGTTGGGACGTTATGAAGAAGCCATGGCGGCTTACAACGAAGCCCTGAAAATTGATCCCACCATTGGGGAAGTCTATTTGCACCTGGGCCAAACTCAGGAAAAGCTGAAAAATTACGAACAGGCTGTTAAATCCTATGAGACTTACCTGCAACTTACCCCGGACGCTTCCGACAAGGTTCAGGTGCAGGCTAAAATTGCGGAGGTCAAGAAGAAATGGACCGTCAATCCCTCCTCCCCAACCAAGCCATCCAAATAGGCAACCTAACGTCTAGTCTTCAACTGGGCCTAAGGCTGTTTGCCTTTTCTCTCGTCGTTAGTGTCTTGTGGTTTTGCGCAGCGGCCCAAGCAGATAGCAGCACCGCTGCAAAGTCCACCGCGAATGGCAGTAATACCAGTCGCAGTAGCTCTGGCAAACCCCAGAGCGATAGCAAAACCAAGATCAACACCGGGCCTCAAGCCCAACCCAGACCCACTATCCAGTTAATGCCGACCATCCAGCAACGTGAATCTATCAAACCCAGACTCTAAAACGCTGACCCACAGCCGCATTTACCTGACCGGTTTTATGGGAGCCGGGAAATCTACCATTGGGAAAATTCTGGCCCACCGCATTGGGTACCGCTTTTACGACACCGACCATTTGGTGGTCAAAGGCTTTCGTAAGCCTATGTCCTCTATTTTTGCGGAAAACGGGGAAGTGGCCTTTCGCAAAGCGGAGCTCATGGTACTCAAGGAGCTGGCCCAGCGCCATCAGGTCATCATTTCGACCGGGGGCGGCACGCTGGTGCGGGATGAAACCTTTCAGATTGCCCGAGAGACCGGTTTATTGATTTATCTGCGGGCGCCCGTGTCCGATTTATACGAGCGGGTGATTTTCAGCCCCAAAGATAGGCCCCAAGTGGATGTCCCCGAAGAGGAAGCCACCTTTCGGCAACGACGCCACTACTACGAGCAAGCAGACTTTACTGTAGACACCATTCATCGCAAACCCGATGATGTGGTGCAGGAAATTATGTGGGGACTCAACCTGAAAGCATTCGGCCATGCCTAGTCCCGCCGATTTAAGCACCTCCCAGATTTCTCACATTGAAGTGATTTTAAACGGGGGAGAACCCCGACGTTACCCCATCGTGGCGCAGGCAGGCCTGATGGCAGGACTGGGCCAGGAGTGCCGCCAGTTGGGCTCTTTGGGTAAAAAAGTGTTAATCCTGACCGACGCCAACCTGCAAAACCGCTACCTCAACCAGGTTCAAGCCAGCTTGCAGCAGGCCGGATTCGAAGTGTCCTCGGTGGTGCTGGATGCCGGGGAACCGAGTAAAAGCCTGACACAAGCCCAATTCGTTTACCAAACCCTGATTCAGCAGGGCTTTACCCGGAAAGATACCCTGCTTGGCCTGGGGGGCGGGGTGGTTGGCGATTTAAGCGGCTTTTGCGCTTCCACCTATCACCGGGGGATGACCCTGATTCATGTGCCCACCACGCTGGTGGCTCAAGTAGATTCGGCCATTGGGGGCAAAACGGCGGTCAATCTGGGGCAAATCAAAAACATGGTGGGAACCTTCTACCAGCCCAAAGCCGTGTTCGCCGATACCGACACCCTGAACACTCTTCCCCCTCGGGAGTTTATGGCCGGGATGGCCGAAGTCATTAAATACGGCTTGATTGAAACTTCTTGCGATGGGCAAACCGGCTTTTTTGACTGGCTGGAAACCCATGCCAGCAATCTTAATGCGGTATTACCGGCCATGATTCACCGGTGTGCGGCCATCAAGGCTGCCGTGGTGATGGCCGATGAGCTGGAAACCAAGGGGCTGCGCTTTTTCCTGAATCTGGGCCACACCTTCGGCCATGCCTACGAGACTCTCAGTGAGTATGGCATTTTACACGGGGAGGCCGTGGCCATTGGCATGCGGCTGGCCGTCCGGTTGTCCGTTGAACTGGGTTTAATTGAAGCCACGCTGTTACAGCGGCTGGATGGCCTGTATCAGCAGGTGGGGCTTTCCAGTGTGCTGGAAAACGCCCCGCACTTCCCGGCGACCGAAGTGCTGGCCATTATGAAACACGATAAAAAGAACCAGGATGCTGGCATTAAGCTGATTCTCCCTCACCAGACCCTTGGTCGGGTCGTCGTACGAGATGACATTCCCGATGCGGCCATTTTATCAGTTTTAAAAGCTTAGATAAGCTGCCTTACCTGAACTCAAAGTCCATTGATTTCAATAGAACTCCGCCGGGGGTCGATCAAGGGCACATCGGTTTCTAAAATCTCCCGGGGGAACAACATTCGGCTGCGAAAGGCCCGTTGTTCGGCCAGCCAGTGCATGTTCCACAAAATTTCCGCCAGATTTTCCGGCTCTCGAGCGGGATCCTGAAGCAAAATCGATTCCTTTAACTGAAATTGCTCCCCAGAAACGGCCCCAGCTGGAGACACGCACCCCATCAGCAGCGTGCAGACACAGAGCAAGCTCCACCTATTTCGCATGTCACTGTCCCCTTCTGTTCAGAACCCAAACAGCTGCCTATACTGACGAGTGCTGTTCGGGCTTCCAAGTATTACTGTACTGGATTATGCCAGAGCTTTGAATCGTCCAGTTGACGGGAATTTAATCAATTGACCCGAGTAAACACACCCCTGAGATTTATACCGATTGTCGACCTTGCAAGGCCCGAGTAATGGTCATGCTATCAGCATACTCCAGATCAGCGCCAACCGGCAAGCCAAAGGCAATACGAGTGAGCTTGATGCCCAGCGGTTTAATCAGGCGAGACAGGTACAAGCTGGTGGTATCACCCTCAATAGACGGCGGCAGGGCCAAAATGACCTCTTCCACATCGGGATTGGACAACCGGGCCAGCAGTTCCTTGATTTTCAAATCTTCCGGGCTAATGCCTTCCAACGGGGAAATCAACCCTTGCAGCACATGATACACCCCTTTGAACTCCCCGGTGCGCTCCAGTGCGTATAAATCCTTGGGCTCGGAGACCAGACAAATGGTTTGCTGCTTGCGATTGGGCTGCACGCATAACTCACACACGCTTTGGGCCGACAGGTTGAAGCACTGCTGGCAGTACCCAATCTTGTCGCGGGCTTCCAGTAGGGCATCCGAGAAAGTGCGCACATCCTCCGGCGGTTGTTTCAGCACGTGAAAGGCCAACCGCTGGGCGGACTTGGGGCCAATCCCCGGTAATTTCTGAAACTCTTCAATCAGGCGAGCGAGCGGTAGGGTGTAACTCATGGGGTGCTTTCAATGCAAAATGTAGTATCGAAGGGGTCTTGTGTTTATTGTACCCAAGAAAGCCATGCCTGCGGAAAGAAAGACTTTTCGCAGGCACAGCAAAAGGTAAAACCAAGAATAGGGACGCTTTAGAAACCGGGGAGTTTCAAACCGGGAATGTTCAGCCCAGCGGTGATTTTGGACATTTTTTGTTCCATGGTGTCGGTCACTTTGCTGCTGGCGTCTTTCAAAGCGGCCAACACCAAGTCTTCCAGCATGTCCCGATCGCTCAAGGCATCTTCCTTGATTTTCACGGCGGTAAACTCGTACTTGCCGTTGCAAGTAATGGTCACAGCACCACCACCGGCAGTTCCGGTGAACTCGGCCCGTTCCATTTCGGTTTGCACGTCCTTCATCTGGTCCTGCATTTTTTGGGCCTGTTTCATCATTTGCTGGATATTAAACATGTCGATGCCTTTCTCTGCACTCAAAATCAAAATCGGGAATGGACTGCGAGCCCGCAAACGGGTCGGGACAAACGGGCGGACAAACCATCCAACCAATCCATTGGGGGAAATTATACCCCAAAGAGCTCTCGGTTCAAAAAGACCGTCCACCGGGCATTGACGAACCCTCCATTTATTACAGCGATAACATGTAACGAGATCTTCAAACACTGATCCTTCGGCATCGATCCCTTGGACGATTTCAAGCGAACGCCCAGCCCCTACAATAAGAGTATCCCGGTAAGCGAAGGGCGCCAGGCCGGGTTTGTGGTGATATTCGTGGAATTGGTTAGATGACCCCTTCTCAAGGGAGCTGTGGAATTACAATGAGCTTAAATGAACAGCGGCAAGCCACCCAACCGGGGCTTCGATACTCCAGCAAGCTGATGACCGCGCTGAACCGGTTTACCGGCGGCTTGGCCACAGAAGTGACCAACCCCTTGAAGGTCAAATACGGCAAAGCTTACGATTACCTGATTTCAGGCGATACGCACCGCTACCGCGAAGAAATTGACACGGCCATTGCTCAGTATCGCTTGGCCCTGGAGCAACGCCAGGATTTTACAGAAGCCTACGTGGGCATTGCCAAGTGTCTGCGCCGCAAAGGGGATAGCCTGGGAGCCATTCAGTATCTGGATCAAGCCCTATCCCAGAACGGTTTCCGTAAAGAGTTACATCAAGACATCGCCAAGTGTTACGCCGAATGCGGCTACACGGCCAAGGCCATTTACCACTACGAACGGGCCATCAAGCTGGACCGTCAATCCGTAGAAGCCCGCTTTGGACTGGCATTGGTCGTAGAAATGACCGAAGATTTTGACTACACCGTCCGCTTGTACCAACAGATTATTGACATTGAACCGGAATTTCTGCCCGCCTATAACAATCTGGGAAGCATCTTGATGCGACTGGGGCGCTACGATGAGGCCGAGGCCCTGTTTAACACCCTGATTGCCAAAGCACCGGATTTTACCCGTGGACATTTGGGGTTGGCCATTACCCTGGACAAAGCCGGAAAGCGCCAACAGGCCATTAACAGCTACCAGGAAGTGCTGCGCCTGCGGCCTTCCAGCAAAAACAGCGAGTTTATTGAAAAGCGCATTGTCAACCTGAATGCCGAGTTGGGCCGGGTGAAATCTAGTAAAAATGCCACTTTGGTCCGTATTAAATAACGGTGCGCATTAAATAGTACGGGCTCGACAAGGTCAGTACCCGGCCGCAAGCCATTTTTGCAGATTCATATACAGCGCGTTAAAAAAAGTGCCGGGAAGCTTTGATAAAGGTTTTCAGGTTTTCTGAGCTGTACGCAGTTTTATAACCGTGTTGAGGCAGAATATTTTACTTCAGTAAAACAGCGCCAAAATAAAACCGGGAGGCGGATGGGCACTCCCGGTTTCAAGATTGAGAATTTTAGAGACGCTACTTTTCCTGAATCCAGATTTCTTCCAGATTGTGGAAAGCTTCCAGCGGGGTAGGGTCCACGTTTTGAATGCGAGTACGCACCGCCAGAATATTCAACGGAGAATACAGGTAAATAAACGGGGCCTGATCGTAAACCACCTGCTGTAATTCGTCGTACACCTTGTGACGGGCCTTCACATCAAAGGTCTGAGAACCCTGCTCGATTAAGTCATCCAATTGCTTTTCCCATGGCAAACGATCGCTGATATCGGTGGGCTTTCCGGCCTCAATTTTGCGCTGGTTGAACATGTGAATGGAACCATCACTGCGCCAGACGTTGGCCCCGCTGTGCGGCTCCAGCTGGCTACCGGTCAAGCCCATAATCATGGCCTCCCAACTGCCGTCCTTCAGGTTGCCAATCAGGACGTTAAAATCGATGGGCTTGAAGTTCACCTTCATACCCAACTGGGCCAAATCCTGCTTGATATTGACCCCGATGGCTTCCCGCTCGGTGTTGCCGCTATTGGTGTAAAGGTTAAATTCCACCACATGGCCCTGCTTGTCATGCAGAATGCCTTGTTTATCCCAGGTAAAGCCGCTTTTCTTGAGCAACTCACGGGCGTAAGTGGCATCCGCTTCAAAGCCCTTGGCCAACTTGGTGTTCAGATAAATGGAAGCCAACGCCTCAGAGGTAAACAAGGGCGCTCCCACCCCTTTCAGGATGTTATCCACAATATCCTGGCGCTTGATGGTGTGGTTGATGGCCTGGCGAAAATTCACATCCCGGAACCAGGCGGACTTGATGGGGTCCACAAACGGCTTACCCTGATCGTTCTTGCGGTTGTTCAGGTTCAGGGTCATAAACACTGTGCCGGACGCAGGTCCGAGATTGTACAAATTAAAGTCGGGCTTTTTCAGTTGCCGCACATGAGACAGCAAGTTGCCCGGTACGTTGTACACATCCACTTTGCCTTGCTCAAACTGCAAGCCCTGGTTGTTCATATCGCCCACAAAACTCATGGCGTAGCGATCCATGTAGGGTAGGCGACGGTTCTGGGCATCCACCATAAAAAAGTTGGGATTGCGCTTGAAAACGGCCTTCTGGCGAGGCACATAACTTTCCAGCAACCACATGCCCCCGGATACAAATTTCTGAGGGGTCTTGGCCGCTTCGGACACACCCATAAAGGCGGAAAAGGCGGCATCCCCCTTGGCGACCACCGGCTTGAAAATATGGGCCGGGGCAATGCCTTCGCCCAGATTTCGCAAAAACGGGGCAAAGGGCTTGGCGGTTTTGAATTGAATAGTCAAATCATCCAAAGCTTTTACTTCCGGAAACTTGCCGTCCACCAGCACCACATCCCGATGACTGGCGTTGCCCAGCCCGGCTTTTACAATTTCATTCCAGGTAAACACCACGTCTTTAGCGGTCAATGGTTGACCATCCGACCATTTCAGGCCCTTGCGCAAAACGACGGTGTAGGTCATTTTGTCATCGCCAATGGTGACCGATTTGGCCAGATACGGAATGGGCTCCCCGGTGTAAGCATCAGTGGTTACCAAACCGGCGAACAACATGCCGCCCAGGGTACTGGAAGTGGCATCGGTGGAAGCCCAGGGATTAAACGTTTTAGGGCCATCGCTAATCTGGTTATCGAAGAAAGTGCCCCCAAACTGTCCCACATGGCCACGGGCCTGCATCAATTCGGCCCCATCCACCACCACGGTTTGAAACGGTCCGCGTGGGGTGGGTTTTACGCTGAGAATGGGTTTTCCCGCTCCGGCGATACTTTTGCCATATCCGGCCGTGGAGCCTCCCGGAGGGGGCGGGGCGCATCCAGCCATCGTTCCTAAAACCATAACGATAGACAAAGCCGACAGGGTGCGTTTCATATCAAAATACCGCCTCACAAGGACTAAAACGAAGTTTCAAAGCCGCCCTATTATAGCTTGAAAAGCCAGTGCTGACCAATTGGCCCTGTTCAGGCCGGAGCCATTGCACTTTCGACCAGATGGCCTACAATAAAGAATATAAAAACAAAAATATTGACCATCCGGTGGATGAGCGACTTTGAAGGATTTCCTACAATAAAAGTACGATCCAATTTACGTAACAAAGAGAGTGTGTGAAAGATGACCTTCCGAGAGCTGGCCTTCCAGGAGGATCTCAATTTGTCCTCCGCCCTGCTGAACCAAGATCAGGACAAAAACGTCTTCAAAGCGTTACTGGAAAACCAAAGCCCGGTGATGAAAGTATGGTTCCTCATCATGCTGATCAATCTGGGGTTATTTTTAGTCGTCGTCCATTAAGTGTTTTAAATTTACGCCCCTGTTTCAAGCATGACCGGGTGCGTCCAGTGGAGATTAACATTGAAATTTGATGAAGCGCCCTGACCTTAGCGGTCGGGCGTTTTTTTATTCGTTTCGCAATAATCCCCTGCCATGTTGTCATTCCCGCGCAGGCGGGAATCCAGATACAGAGCTTGCATCAGCCATAAGAAATGCCTTCCTGATAATCTTTTTCTGGGTAATCTTTTTCTGGATTCCCGCCTGCGCGGGAATGACAGACTTGCGCCACTGTGACTTTTCTCACGGGAACAATCAGTTTTCAAAAAATGACTGTTGTCACCAAGTGACGTTACGCCACAGAATGACAGGCTATGCAGGAAACTGACTTCAGCAATCAATCAGATCGCTATTCGGTTGGAGTGGCGGACTGCAACAGGCAACTTTTTTCCAGAAAAGTCGGCACACCCGGTTCACTCAATGTCCGGCGATTGCTGTTGTAAATACTGTTTTTAACCGCCTGAACCTGCATGGCCAGCCTCTGAGCGGCAGCCATTTCATTGCGCTCACTGAGAATTTGCACCGAACGGGCCAGTTGACGATAGGCCTCATCCTGAAAGTTTAGTTCGCTCAAAACCAGACCCAGGTTATAGCGGCTCTGATAGCTATCCGGCCGCAACTGAAGGGCTTTACAGTAAGTCTTGGCCGCCGCGGTGCCATCCCCCAGATTTTGATACGCCACGCCCAAATTAAACTGGGTCTGGAATTGCCCGGCATCCAGCTTTAAAGCCTCCTGAAAATAATAGCGGGCCTGGGTGTAAAGCCACTTCCGCACAGAGTCTCGAGTTTCTTGCGAGTTTTCCGCCGCCGTTTTATAGACGCCCCCCAGGGTGGACAACAATCGGGCGTTGTGCGGATACCGCTTCAAGGCTTGTCGCAATTCGGTAATACTTTCATTGACCCGGCTGGGCTGCTGCTTCAGCACATTGGCCAAACCAATCCGAGCCTCCAAATGCTCGGGGTCCTGTCGCAAAATCCCTCGGTACAATGCTTCCGCCTGAGCGGGCTGATTGTTTTTCAGGTGCCACCAAGCCAATCGCATGCTGATTTCCACATTGTCCGGATATTGCTTATGGCCCGCCTCATACAGTTCAATGCCTTTTTCCCAATTATGGGCTGCCAGCGCCTTTTGCGCCGATCGCTCAATCTCGTTGGCCCGCCCGTAACTCAACAGAGCCTTAAAATTAAAGGCCACTGTGGCCACAATCCCCAGAAACAACAAAAAACTGAGTACACGATAAAACATAACTTATCCGGCATCCACAGTTGGCAAAGGCTGATGGCGGCTATTCTCATTGCGGAAATCCACAAACGGGGTCAAGCTCAGCACCAGCACAATCAACAAGAGATCCAGCTTGTACAAACTTTCTGAAAGGCGATGGGTTTGCTCAAACCGCTGGCCTTGCACTGTGTTTAACGCCCGATGCACCCCGGCCCGGTTCATGGCCCCAATCTGCGGATTGACCACCACCGTGGCGTAGAGCAAAGTGACCGTCAACAAGCCCAGTGTCGCCAAGCGCAACTTGCCCCATAGCCCCTGCATCCAGAGTGCTGGCAAGGCCACCCGGCGTAAGCCTTCTCCCAACAAGGCCAAGCCCAGGGCAATTTGCAGCACCCGATCGAAGCGGGTAAAAATCTGAGCCATCAGCGGGGCGGCTTCATCACGCGGTAAGGTATGAAAGACCACCGGAGCAGTAAAGGCACCCAAAGCCAGCATGCCGCCAGCCATCAGGGCCAGCCCAATGCTTTGCAGGGCAGTTCCTGCGGGAAACAATCCCCACTGGATGCCAGAGCATCTGACCGATTGACTCGCCTGTTGACTCATCTGTGCTATTCCTGCGTTATTCGAATGACTTGCCGACGACCTTTTCATTATACGAGATTCCCGATAAGAGATCCCAGACCCCTTGGCGGAAGTGGTATCCAGCATGAGGCGCTAATCCTTGCTATGGTTGAGTTTGCCCCCTACTGAAAGCGGTGATAGGATGAAAGCCTCATAAAATACAATCCCTAAAAACGATCCATTTTTGAACCCGTAATGTTCTGAACGATTCTTTACTCCTCTTTATTAAAGGCGTGGACGGTTTCAGGTCATCATCCTTTACAAAGCCGAATATCTTGCCGAGTCAATACGCAGGATTGTATTCCGGCAACAACTACCCCGCTCCAACCAGCCCTTATTAACGAGACTATTTTTTAACCCGCCACCCGCATGGGCAATAGACTTTGCTGAAAGTCCCATGCGTACACTCAAAGCGATAGGGAGAGAAATCACTTATGCCTCAAAAGCCCATCTATCATTACCCCGTCCGTCTAGGAGCGGCTTGCGCTATTTCGGTGATGGCCTTGTCCGCAGCCCCGGCCTTTGCCTATCAACTGGACGCCCCCAATCGAACCCTCAACGTGGCCCCCGGGGCCAGCCCCAATGAGACCACCAACGATCTCAAAGGTGCTTTCAACTATCTCGTCAATCGCAGTGACAAAGCCAACCAGTGGACTGTAAAATTCGCTCCCGGCAACTACTATATTGTGAGCCAAATTCCCATTCGAAACCTGGAAAACACCGTATTACAAGGCGATCCCAATAAACCGGCCAAGCTGATTAAGGACAAAACCTTTAACAGCGCCACCGCCGGAGAGTATTTACTGAATTTTCAATTCGGCAAAAAGCTTTCCATGAACGGGCTACAGTTTTACGGACAAACCAGTTTTGCCGCCAGCCTGGCACCGGTGTGGCCGGATCAAGGTGTCTATTTTGGCTCCTGTAATGGGGTAACCGTGCAAAAAAACAGCTTTTATAACTTTGGCAACGCCGCCCTGCGGGTCACCACCACCGAACGGGATCCGGTGCCCGGGGTAAACAGCTTTAATACCGTGGTGGCCAATAACCTGTTCAACAACATCTATCAGATTTCCACCACGCCCAACGATGAAATTCATGGCGGCAGCACCAATTACGTTTTGCAAAACAACGTGTTCTACAACCTGCGAGGCTCCATTAAATTCGCCTCTCGCACCGCCGGGGCCAAAAACGTGAAGATCCTCAATAATAAGGTCAACGGCGGCGATCACTACGCCTTTGAAATTAACAATTACGATGACATGGAAATTCGGGGCAACAGCCTGCAAAACCTCAAGGAATTTGCCATCAACATCTACAACAATCCCCGGGCCAGCCAGTCCTTCAATTGGGGCAACAATTTCATCATCGCCGATAACCTGATTAATACGGTGGGCCGGGGGATTCGCTTTAGCACCGAGCCTTACGCCGATGGCACCCTAGTGACGCCCAGCAACGTCACGTTCACCAACAACAGTCTGGACAAAGTCACTGACACCAGCGGCCTGCCAGCCATCGCCCAGGTCAACGGCACCATCAAAGGGCTAACCATTACCAGCAATAAATTCAACAACATTACCAACAAAAAATACATTGGCTACAATGCGGCCTCCAGTAACGTGACCTACTTTAACAATCAAGCTAACGGACAACCTTACGGACCGCAACAAAGTACGACCAGTAACTAGGCAAAGCGATCTCACAACAACAGGCGGGCTGAGGAAGCCAGGGTTCCCTTAGCCCGCTTTTGCTGGAAGGCTTTATAAGGCGGCCAGCACCTTCCTCACATGAGCTGGCTATGAAAGAATGAAAGATAAAGTGCCATCCTGCAAGCCCAGGTTGGTACACTATGTTAAGAAATATAAACATCATTTTCAGCCGCCTCCTCAAGTATTGGTTCAGTCTGCCGATACTGATAAAGGAAAGGGCTAGCCAAAATGGTACACTCGCGAATTCTCTCCAAGAGAAGGACAGCATGTATGTTCTCCACCCTGCGGCCTCAGCATTACCATCCATTCGGATTTACCCTGGCCGAATTGTTGATTTCTTTAGCCATTTTGGGAGTGATTGCCACCTTCACCATCCCCAAAATTCTTTCAAGTCAGCAGGATTCCAAATACAGCGCCTCCGCCAAAGAAGTGGTCGCCATGTTTTCCGACGCTTACCAACAAGCAAAGTTTTCCAGTAGTAACGTGGCCAGTATCGCACCTGCCAACTTGTTTCAATACATGAACTATGTAAAAACTGACACCACCTCTTCTATTGATGGTCTTTACACGCAAGGCGTCTACGGTGTTAATTGCTCTCAAAGACCCTGTATTCAGCTGCACAATGGTGGCATTGTGTTGGCCAGTCAATGGAATTTCGGGGGAACCGGCACCACCAACTCCATCAACTTTATTTACGACCCCGATGGAAAAGTAACCGATGGCACCACCACCGGGCCCGGTAAGTCCGTCATTTTTTACCTCTATGCCAACGGGAGAATCGTAACCAGCGCCAATGTTCTGCCCGGGACCACCAATCAATCTGGCGGAACGTATTCGGCAAACGCCAACCTGGACCCGCCCTGGTTCAGCTGGAATTAGAATTGATTTTTACAATTCCAAAAATCACCCTCAAGTTTTGGGATACCCTGTCGATAAGCGTCGTAGGTCAATTTATAAAGCGCCAAGTTAGTGCAGTCCTTTTCAAGAGGTTTAACCCATGTATGAGCAGACAGACAGACAGACAGACAGACAGACACGCCAGCTTAAACAACTTAATCTGAGCTGGCAAGGCTTTACACTCGCTGAACTGCTCATTAGTCTAGCCATTCTGGGCGTCATCGCTACCTTTACCATTCCTAAAATCCTGAGCGCCAGCCAAAACGAGGCAAATGAGGCGAAAGTAAAAGAAGCCGCAGCAACCCTTTCAGCAGCGTATCAACAAGCCAAACTAGACGGGGTCATCAATAGCAATACCAAGGGCTCGGATCTCACCCCATACCTGAATTATCTGGCCTGGGATAACAATGGAACCACGACTATCGATCACGGGCCTTGGTCCACTTTTCAAACTTGTAATATCACTTTTCCCTGCGTCAAACTCGCGAACGGAGCAACGATCCTGTTTGACGGGGCGCAATTTGGGGGCACGGCTACCACCAACATGATTGCTTTTTATGTAGACCCGGAACCCGGCTACTCAGGCACCACCAATCCCGTGCGTTCCGTTTCAATGGTACTTTATTATGATGGCTTTATAACATCCCGCGCATACACCCGAGCGAATAGCTTTACCTCCGCCGGGGGACCTTACGGCCCTGGCAGTTTTGATCCACCCTGGTTTACCTGGAACTAGGGCAAAAATACACTTTTTACTATGATTTGAGGCGTTTATTAAAGTTTTTGGATGATGGGTCGATACCAAGAATGTCTGGAACCTAGCAATCGAGGTCAGTTGGTTATGTTTCTAGCCCCCCCCCCCCCCCCCCCCCCCCCCGAAAACGCCTAAAGTCAGTCCTGGGCTTTACACTCGCTGAATTGCTGATTTCTCTGGCCATATTAGGGGTGATTGCTACCTTTACCATCCCTAAAATTTTATCCACCCAGCAAAACGCTCAGAACGTTGCCAAGGCAAAAGAAGCAGCAGCAATGATTTCAGAGGCTTTTCAGAAAGCAAAACTGAATGGTGTTATTACTTCAGCTACCAAACCCTCTGATTTAGCTGCTTACATGAATTACGTCAGTCTGGACACTTCTGGCACACTCATGGATCACGTACCAGGCGTTGGTTCCAGGCCTTGTAATAATACATATCCCTGTATAAAACTTCATAATGGCGGTATACTAAGTTTTGATGATGGGGCTACCTTTGGCGGCACTTCCAGTTTACATGCAATGTTTATTCTTTTTGATCCAGACGGGATTTACAGTGGTTCCACCGCGGACGGGCCTTCTAAATCTGTGCAATTTGCTATTTATTACGATGGCTTCTTAACGACCAGGGGGATAGTCAAAACCGGTACTGTTTATAGCTTGGGATCTCTTTCACCTGCTCCTAGCGAAGATCCATCTTGGTTTAGCTGGCAAGAATCTGGCGTCAGTACCATTGAGCCCGTAAGGCAAGAATAGTACAATGGCGGCGCAGTGTTAGAGGAGCCAGCCGCGCATGAGCATGACCGAAACCATTCCCGCCGTTTTGCCACTGGAAGACGGGTTTACGGATGTGCTGGGCAAAGCCCGCAAAGGCCTCAAGCTCTCCACAGAAACGCTGGCGGAACGCACCGGTTTATCCGCTCCTCAGGTGGAAGCCGCTTTTCAAGGCCAGTTGGACGAATCGACCCTACTCAAACTGGCCTTCACCCTGAATTTGCATGGGCCTTCTTTAATCGCTCTGGCCAAAAACGAATGGCAGCCCAAGCGCTTTCCAGATCTGGATGGATTGCAGCAGTTCACCACCTGGTACGGGGACATGACCGTCAACGCATACTTGCTGTGGGATACCGCCACCAAAGAAGCAGCCACCTTCGATACCGGGGCCAACTGTCAGAATATACTGGATTTCATCGAGTGTAACGGACTCTCCCTGAAAAAAATATTCATCACCCACACCCACATGGATCATCTGGCCGATCTAGAGCGTTTGGCCGGCAAGCATCCCACCGCCGTCTGTTACGGGTCCGCCGTGGATAACCCCTTGGGCCTCAAGCCGCTGATTGAGGGAGATGGGTTGATTGTGGGCAATCTGAGCATTCGGGTACTGGGCACTTCTGGGCACACCCCGGGGGGCCTGAGCTACCGGGTTGAGGGACTGAGCCAGCCCGTGGTGGTGGTGGGCGACGCCCTGTTTGCCAGCTCTATGGGAGGGGCCCCCTACGCCTATCAGGAGGCCCGCAGTAATAACCTGAACAAACTTCTGACCTTGCCGGAGCAGACCATTATCTGTCCCGGCCATGGCCCCATGACCACGGTGGGCGAAGAAAAAGCCCACAACCCGTTTTTCCCGGAAACCAAATAGACCGGGCAATCAATTTTTACTATTTTGCAGCAGGGGAGATCACGCTGATGACGCTTCAAAAGATTGGAATCGTTGGGGTGGGCCGCATGGGCTCCAACATGGCCCGACGCCTCAAAGAGCAAGGCTTTACCATTGCCGCCGTCTACGATGTGCAAACGGCCCTGACCGAGGAAATCGCCCAGGAGCTTTCTGCCACGGCCTGCCAAAGCCTCTCTGAGGTGACCCGCCTGTCGGACGCCATTATTACCGTGGTGAGCGATGATGCCGCCATGCGCTTTATCTTCCACAATCCCGATGATCATTTGTTGATGAATGCCACAGGCAAGTTGTTCATCAACTGCGCTACCATTAGCCCGGAAGTGCATATTGCCTTGCATGCTCAGGCCTCAAAAGTTGGCGCTAAAACTCTGGAATGCCCCATGGCCTCCAGCATCAGCCAGGCCCGCACCGGCACCTTGTACCTGATGTGCGCAGGCGATGAAACGGTTTACCTGGAAGCCCAACCCCTGCTCAAGGCCCTGAGCGTCTCCAGTATTTACACGGGTGAACCCGGCACAGCGGCCCAGCTAAAGGCCCTGGTCAACATGGTCATGAACATCAACACCGCAGGCTTGGCGGAAGGCTTGGGGCTGGCGGATTCTCTGGGACTGGATCTCAATCTGGTGCGCCAAGTCTTTTCGCAAACCGGAGCCAATTCAAGGGTGCTGGAAACCGACGGCGAAGACATGCAAAATCGGGAGCACGACACTTATTTTTCAGCGGCCCACGCGGCCAAGGACAGCAGCATTGCCCTGTCCCTGGGACAGGCCTATGGCTTGCATTTGCCCATGGCGGAGGCCGCCAAACAACAGTACGAGCGCATGATTGCGCTGGGCCTGGGAGACTTGGACAAGTCCGGCGTCTCCGAATTAACCTTTCGGGACCGCTTGCAGGAAAGAACCCAGACCCCGGTTTAGCCAATTAACTTAACTCTAAGCTCATGCAGGGCAAAAAAAGAAATGGACCGGATTTATTATGTATACTTCCGATTTATTTTGTTCTGGTGACGAGGTTTCTAATGGGCTCCCTGCCAATTCGCCCCCTGCCCAACAACTTACCAACCCCGGTAGCGCCACCCCCTGCGGTGGCCTATGCCTCCACGCCCGGATCACCCTTGCCAACGGCATCCAGCAGCCTGCCAAGAGCAACAGCAAGACCCATGCCCCGATCCTACACCCCGGAAATCTCCCCCGCTTTATCCGACTTTATTGATTTCCAAACCATGATGGCCTCCTCTCGCTACCTGCACCTCAAAGAAAAAAAACGAGTGTCTGTAGCTAAAACATCTTTTTTCTCGGCCATGCTTACAGCTGGACTGACGGCCATTCCGGTGACCGTGTCCGCCATTAACGGGCAAAGTGAAAAAGTGTTCCTCATTCCCATTCTGGGAACGCTGGCCGCCTTTCACGGAGCCGTGCTAGGCTTGCTGCTGAATCATAATCAGGATTAAGCCCCAGCGGGGAAATGCTTTCAAGACATCCTGTAATTCCCGCGCCTAAGAGACTGTCCGCATGGACAAGGCAATGCGCTTGCGAGGAATGTCCACTTCCACCACGCTGACCTTGACCACATCGCCCGCTTTCACCACGCTGTGCGGGTCTTTCACATAGCGATCGGCCAGCATGGAAATGTGCACCAAGCCGTCCTGATGCACCCCCACATCCACGAAAGCGCCAAAGTTGGTCACGTTGGTCACCACGCCTTCCAGCTGCATACCCGGCTTTAAATCGCTCATGGTTTCCACCCCGTCGGCAAAGGTGGCCGTTTGAAAAGCTGGGCGTGGGTCGCGTCCCGGTTTGTCTAGCTCCGCCAGAATATCCCGCACCGTGGGCAAACCAAACTGATCGTCGGTAAACTCCGTGGGCTTTAAAGTAGATAAAAAGGCCTTATCCCCAATCACAGCCCGAAGTTCTCGCCCGGATTGCTTCAGGATTTTCTGCACCACTGGATAGGCTTCCGGGTGCACCGCTGAGGCGTCCAGGGGATTGTCCCCATTGGTGATGCGCAAAAAGCCAGCGGCCTGCTCAAAGGCCTTGGGCCCCAATCGGGGCACTTTTTTTAGGGCCGTCCGGTTGGAAAAGGCGCCCTGCTGATTGCGATACTCCACAATGGACTGGGCCAAACTGGGAGACAACCCGGCCACATAACGCAGCAAGGCAGGCGATGCCGTATTCACATCCACGCCCACGGCGTTCACGCAATCCTGCACCACGGCATCCAGTCCCCGTTCCAACTGGGTTTGATTCACATCGTGCTGGTACTGGCCCACCCCAATGGCCTTGGGCTCAATTTTCACCAGCTCGGCCAGGGGATCTTGCAAACGACGGGCAATGGACACCGCCCCCCGCAGGGACACGTCCATGTCCGGCAGTTCCTGAGAGGCCAAAGCGGAGGCTGAATAGACAGAGGCCCCCGCTTCCGAGACCAGGGCCTTGGTAATTTTCAGATCGGGGTGCCGCTTCATTAAGGTGGTCACCAGCCGATCGGTCTCCCGGGAGCCGGTACCGTTGCCAATGCTAACCAAGGTCACCGCATGCTTTCGAATCAGGGCTACCAACGCATCTATGCTGGCCTGCTCCTGATTTTGGGGCGGGTGCGGATAAATAACGGACGTTGCCAGCACCTTGCCGGTGGCATCTACCACGGCCACTTTCACCCCGGTACGCAGGCCCGGGTCCAGCCCCAAGGCCACCTGATGTCCCGCCGGGGCGGCCAGCAACAGATCCCGCAAGTTTCGGGTAAACACCTGAATGGCTTCCGCCTCAGCCCGTTCCCGCAGCTGGGCCATTAAATCGCTTTCCAAATGGGGCAGTAATTTATCCCCCCAGGCCGCTTGAAAGCAGGCCGCCAGCCAATTGTCAGCAGGCCGGTTTTGAGACCGCCAGTTAAAGTGCCGGGTAATGCGCCCCACTAGTTGCTCAGTGGCCCGTTCCACATCCGCTTTTTGGGCAGCGGGCTTTAAAGACACCCGTAAAAAACCTTCCTGCTTCCCCCGGAACAAGGCCAAAGCCCGATGCGAGGGAATGGCCCGAATGGGTTCCACGTAATCGAAATAATCGGTAAATTTAGCCGCCTCCGCCTGCTTGGCTTTCACCACCGTGGAAATCACCACCCCGCTATTCCACAAAAATTCCCGTAAGGCCCCAATTAAAGGCGGGGATTCCGAAAACTGCTCCACCAGAATATGAGCCGCCCCTTCCAGGGCCGTTTTCACATCGGGTATGCCCGCTTCCGGGTTCACGAAGGCAGTGGCCGCCGTTTCCGGGGCCTGATTCGGATTCTGAAACAACCGCTCCGCCAAGGGGGCCAAGCCCGCCTCTCTGGCCATTTGGGCTTTAGTTCGACGCTTGGGCTTGAAGGGCAGATACAAATCTTCCAGCTGGGCCTTGGTTTGAGCCGTCTCAAAGGCCTGCTTCAATTCATCGGTCAGCTTGCCCTGTTCCGTCACGCTCTCTAAAATGGCCTCCCGGCGCTTGGATAAATCCCGTAAATACTGCAAGCGCTCATCCAAGGTGCGCAGTTGCGTGTCATCCAATCCGCCGGTGGCTTCCTTGCGGTAGCGGGCGATAAAGGGGATGGTGGCCCCCTCTTGGAGCAAGGCTAAAACGGCACTGACCTGGCGCTCCTGCACCTGTAATTCCTGGGCAATTTGGCGACTAATCAGGACGTCATTCATGGAAAAAAGGCCTTCAACACACACACAACGGGAAGCGGTAAAAGACGGGCTTTGACATATTCTGCGACTTTACTGCCGCTTTATTATACACAAAGCGCTGGTCAAATAAGGTCGCCTCGCCCCATTCAAGACTATACGCACTCTACTGGAAGTGCTTCAATGAGGGCATGAGCAAAACCACAACCATTTACGGGGTGGATTTCACCAGCGCCCCCAGCCGGAAAAAACCCATTGTAGTGGCCCAATGCGCCTTGCACCACCAAACCCTGACCTTGCGACAACTCTTGAAGATCACCGATTTCGAGGAATTTGAACAGTTTTTAAGAACCGAAGGCCCCTGGATAGCGGCCATGGATTTCCCGCTGTCCTTGCCCCACAGTTGGTTGCAAGCCATACAGTGGCCCACGGACTGGGCGGCATCTGTCAGCCACATCCGACAACTCACCCTAAAAGCCTTTTGCCAAACCATCAACGACTACTGCCACCAGCAACCAACCGGGCAAAAGCATCACTTTCGGCCCATCGATAGACTGGCCGGAGCCTGTAGCCCCATGACCATTTACTACACTCCGGTGGGCAAAATGTTTTATCAGGGGGCCTTTCGCTTGCTGGAAGCCGGGGTGACCGTGCTGCCTTTTCAACTGAATCAGCTCAGCCAAGTCAATCCGCCCCGCATAGTGGTGGAAGGTTACCCGGCCCTAATCGCCCGCCAGCTGTGCCCCAAGCAGGGCTACAAGTATGACAGCCCGCCGGCCAGTGCCGCCCAAAAATCGGCCAAGGACTTTGCCCGTCAGGAGATGATCCAGAAACTGTCTGCCCAATGGCTGGAAGAAGACTTTGGTATAACAATCGATCTGAATGGGCACGCTGACACACTGAGGCAAGATGCCACCGGGGATTCTCTGGACGCTGTGTTTTGCGCCATTCAGGCCGCTTGGGCTTATAGCCAGCGAGAGGCAAACTTTGGCATCCCGCAAACCGAAGAGACCCAAGAGGGGTGGATTACTGTGCCGCTTCACTTTCTGAAGCAAAATCAACCAAACCCATTGCGCAAAAATTAGGCAATTTAAGCCAATTTGTTGTTTTTATTAAATCAGCATATAAAGCACAGGCCGAGGCGAACCGTATGAGTGCGTGCTTAAAGTAAGTACGGTTCTTATTATGCCCGGCCTGTCTTTTTTATAAGGCCAGCATAAGGTCAGGCTGCCTTCATCATCTGTTTGTAACTGTATGAGTACAGCGAGTTAAGAAATTCAGGCTGGGCAATTTTGCCAGAAGCAATTCCACGCCTTGTTTAAGCTGCACGCAGTTTTACAAACCGGTGATGAAGGAAGCCTGACCTTAAATATATTCGAGGCCTTAAAGCCGGGCGTGGCCTTAGCGATCCTGAGGGAAGGCGGCCAGCAATTTTTGAACCACATGCGGAGTGGCCCCTTGCCCCAATGACACCAGCTTTTGGTTCAGAAAAACCACATCCAGCCGGGTGTTGCACTGGGCCAACCCTTCATTGATTTGAGAAAACTGCTGATCCAGTCCACTGGGGCTGAGTCCGCCCAAGGCCATGGCCTGCCGCAGCAAAGTGACCCCGGCCACCACATTGGGAATTTTCAATTCCAGAATGTTTAAAGTGGGCGAAGGGCTTGATTGCAAACGCAACCGCTGGCCATCGTTTAGCTCAATGTCCAGGTCAGCCTGAACCAGCAGATTCTCAAACATGGGTCATCCCTACTTTTGGTCGCGGGTGGTAATTTTTACCACGCCGTTTACTTTCCATTTGGCCTGCTGAGAGTCCTGCGCCGTGCTGGAAGGCACAAATACTTCCAGGTTCTCAAACTGATAGGTAATTTCAGCCCCACGGCCGGTCAGTTTGTCGTATAAACCAATGGCCAATTCCGGCCAGGTGTGCGTTTCTTTGTCAGCAATTACATTCGCCATAATGAATCAACTCCCATCTCTCAATAACAGCCAGTACGCATTTAAAACCTGTATACCGATCAGTATACTGATGAACTTTGTTTTTTACAAGTTCTCACGGATTATCGATTTTAGCGGTCTTTCATTCTCAAGAAAATTAGTCAGGTCGCTAGGCAGGCCTGCCTCCTGTCATCCTTCCAATCTTCAACTTGATAAAACCCACTTAAAGTTGGCCTGAGATTGATCTAGACTAAGCCTATGAAAAAATACATGCCGTTTTTTATCATCTTTTTGCTGATCAGCACCATTCCGGCGCTGGTGTTTGCCCTCTTTCCCAAGGCCGCTTCCAATATCAACAGCGGCGATATTCCCAGTTTCAATCAAGCGACGAGTAAAAATTCAACCGGTGAGCAGGAAGTACAGACCGCGGATTATCTGCTGCGTTGGCGCAGCGAGCCCGGTCCGCTCAAAGCGGGCCAACCCACTCGTTTGACGCTGAATATTTTAAGTCGGGCCTCTGGCAGCCCTTGGGATGGACACCCCACCGCCACCCTGATTAGCCGCTCCAAACTTGGTAGCGAGACCAAGCCCATTCCGGTGAACGTGAAAGCCACCCAGCAAAGCGGCACCTTCCAACTGGGAGCCAGCATTCCTCAAGCAGGCCCGTGGGCCCTGCACTTAAACTTAAACGAGCATCAAGAACCTTTGGTTATCCAACTCTATATTCCTGAGTCTTAGCGAGTTACTTTCAATCATTGCTTTCAAGGGGGCTTTGCCCCCTGTAACCCCCACTGGAGGGAGAACAGAGTCCAGCGCCAGCGCTGCCCCCCCTCCAGACCTCCCCATGCTTATCTATTTTCTCTCATCCTCAGAAGTGTTGGTGACAAGCGCCCCAGCCAAGCCATCTTGTCATTCCCGCGCAGGCGGGAATCCACTAAGCCAACTTGCGTTCAACTTTCTGAATATTTCCTGCATTTTTTCCGAGCACGTTTTCTTGAAAAGGGCTTACAGTTCCAGTGCTGAATGGATTCCCGCCTGCGCGGGAATGACAAATAACACATCAAGGGATAATTCAGACCATTCAATCAAGACCGGCCCCCAATCTTCTGATTACGGGGAGGGATTGGGATATCGGGTATGGATGGCCTCGATGGCGGCCAGCAACTCAGGGGATAAGGTCACCTGGGCGCTGTCGATATTCTCCTGCAACTGGGCCAGACTGGTGGCCCCAATGATATTGCTGGTCACAAAGGGCTGCTGATTGACAAAGGCCAGACACATCTGGGCCGGGCTGAGGCCATGTTGGCCAGCCAGCTCTACATAGGCATCGGCGGCGGCCAGGGCTTGCGCATTGGAATAGCGATCAAAATAATCGCCAAACAGGGCCATGCGGGAACCGGTGGGTTTTTGCCCATTTCGATACTTCCCGCTCAACAGGCCAAAGGCCATGGGGGAATAGGCTAACAGACCCACTTGCTCCCGAATGGCCATTTCGGCCAGACCAATTTCAAAGGTTCGGTTCAACAAGCTGTAAGGGTTCTGGATGCTGACTACCCGGGGCAGATTCAATTGCTCGGCCACTTTTAAAAACTGGGCCACGCCCCAGGGGGTTTCGTTGGACAAACCGATTGCCCGCACTTTGCCCGCTTGCACAAATTCTTGCAACACAGACAAGGTTTCCGCAACCGGGGTAAAGGTTTCATCGGGTTGGTGTTTGTAGCCCAATTGCCCGAAAAAGTTGGTGGTGCGCTCCGGCCAATGGAGCTGATAGAGATCCAGGTAATCCGTTTGCAGACGCTTCAGGCTATCGTGCAAGGCTTTTTCCATGTTCTTTCGATCAAAGCGCAGGTTGCCATCCCGAATGTAGGTGAGGCGCTGGGTAGGACCCGCCACTTTGGAGGCCAATACGATCTTCTCCCGGCATCGGCGAGCGGACAACCAGGTGCCAATAAACGTTTCGGTGATGCCGTAGGTTTCCCCCCGAATGGGCACCGGATAAACTTCAGCGGTATCAAAAAAGTTGACCCCATGCTCTAGGGCGAAATCCATTTGAGCATGCGCTTCCGTTTCGGTGTTTTGCTCGCCCCAGGTCATGGTGCCCAAGGCAATCACGCTGACCTTGACCTCGGTATTTCCCAATAAGCGCATTTCCATTAGACCATTGCCTCGCCAGTCAACAAACTGACAGCATCTTATCAGGCCGGTGCCCCATTCCCAATGAGAAAAAAAGAAAAAGCCATGCCCGCAAACAAGAGGCATGGCAGTTCAAGGTTATTGAACTAAATTGTTAAAGTCATAGTGTATATTACTCAATCCATTCAAATAATTGACAAAAATTGAAAAACTCGTAAACAATCGTTACAATTTTCCGTATGGCTGAGATCAAAGACAGTCACAAAGTATCAACCCCATGCCCGGGAAGTTCATGCCGGATCGTTTGAAACCCCAGACTCTTTTCCCTTGATTTTTGACCATCCCCCTCCCAAAAAAGTGAATGCCGTTCCCAGCCTTGTGTGCGGCACGCCATTTTATAAACGAGTTGTCCCGTAAGGCAACCCTGCGGACAAAGACACATCGCCTGTTCTTTCGCCACTGAAATCGACCCTTTTAGGCAATTCGTGGCAGATGCCTCACCCCCAAGCCGATGGCTTTCCGCTACAATCAAACCAGCATACCTGAGTATGAATAACGAGCAACTGTGACCACACCTAAAAAAGAGAGAGTTCAGATGACCGCTATGACGCATCGGTTTAGACGAACCTGTGCCAATCCGATCCGGCTTTTGGGGATGCTGGCTCTGCTTGTGGTTCTTGGCGGAAACGCGCAGGCCATGCCGCCGGTCCCCATGCAGTTGCCCGATTCGAGTCCCCCCATTCAGGCACCTATTGCTACCAATCAAGCGTTGCCACTAAATCCCATTGCCAGCGTTCAACTGATTAATCAAGAATTGCGCCTGATCAGCCCGCCGGGTACTCAGCTACTGGTAAAAAATCGCTTTGTGCTGCCCAACCCCACCCGATTAGTGGTGGATATCGATCAGGCCCTGCTACCGGAAAAGGCCATACAACTGCCCAGCGGCACCCTGGGCCCTATGCCTTACACCACCATTCGTCTGGGACAGTTTGACGCCACCACGGTGCGACTGGTCATTGAATCGCCCCAAGCTGACAAACTGAACATCAGCCTGGGACGAGGTACCAATCATGTCCTTCGGGTGTACGCGCCGGAAGCACCCGGCTTGGCCAGCCGCTTCTTTCAGCGCATGATGGGACGCCCTCAGCCAAAGAATCCCCAAATTGCCTACAACGCCCCACCCAGTCCTTATACGGCCACGGATTACCGACCCAATTTTGGCCCACCGCCGCTCTCGTATTCGGCCACCCCTCTCAACCGCATGAAAATCGTGGACGTGGCCCGTTCTCAGTTGGGCGTTAGCAAAGCCGAAGCCAGAGAGTATGTCAACAACTCCTACAGCTTGGGGAAAGATCAAGCCTGGTGCGCCGATTTCGTCTCCACAGTGCTGAACTGGGCCGGTGGCTCGCCTTGGGGGCACACCTCGCTGGTGCGGGATATCTACGACTGGGGCATTAGTCACCAACGCATCAAACCCTTCCCCGAGCCCGGCGACATCGCCATTTTTCGCTTCAGTGTGTCTGGCTTTGATCACACCGCCATTGTGGAAAGCCTGCTACCCGATCAGAGCTTCACCACCATTGGGGGGAACGAGGGGACACGCTCTGGCAACGCCCCCGGCGGCATGGTGCAGCGCAATCGTTACCCGGTTGGCGATCCTCGCATTCTGGGCTATATCGCGCCACTCTAGAGTGGTCATCAGCATTTTGCAAACCGCTTTGCCCCGCATCACAGCGAGTTGAGACAGCCGAACCCCTCAGGGCGTATAATAAAATCTGTTGAGGCAGGTGAGGGCAAGAGAATCCGGAAGTATCCCCCAATGCCTTGCTTCAGCCGTCGTCGTCTGCTTACCGGAAACCGTGGTTTATGTGGCCGTTTTTACAATTCCTGACCGTGGGAAACCCTCATTTTAGCGTACTGGCCTTTTACACGGTGCTGGTGCTTACCCTGTATGGTCTGCTGGGTGCCTTAATTTGGTTAAAACCGTTAGAGGTGGCCAAAAAGCCCTACCTGACCTGGGCCATCATGATTCCCATGTTGATCCTGCCCCTGTGGCTGGGGCCGGTGTTCTGGATTCTCACCGTGCTGCTGATTTCCATTTACGGATTCAAGGAATTCGCCAAAGGCACCGGGCTGTACGAACAAAAAGCCTATTGCCTGACCGTCTATGCCGTCATGATCGCCTTGGCTGGCTTTGCCATCATCAACGATTACGGGTTGTTTATGGTCACCCCCATCTGGGGCGTGGTGGCCCTGACCACCATTCCGGTCTTCCAGAATCGCTTTGAAAACGCCATCCAGAATATGGCCCTATCCGTGGTGGGGCTGGTTTATTTTGGCTGGTTTTTAGGGCATCTGGGCTTTTTGGTGCGTTCCGAATATGGGCTGGGCTACCTGCTCTTTGTATTGATTTTCACCCAATTTAACGACGCCATGTGCTTTTTATGGGGCAAGCTCTTCGGAAAAACCCACTTTACGGCCATCTCTCCCAAGAAAACCATTGAAGGCTCCGTGCTGGCCCTGCTCAGTAGCATGGTCATCGCCTTTTTAAACTGGCCCATCGCTTTTCCGCATTTTGAATGGTGGTTAGTGGCCCTGGCCGGATTTGCGGTCAGTTTTGGCGGCCAAATGGGCGATTTGGTCATGTCCACCTTCAAACGGGATTTGGGGGTGAAGGACTTTGGCACCCTGCTACCCGGCCATGGCGGCATTCTGGATCGGGTGGACAGTCTGGTGTGGGTGTCACCCATCTTTTTCCATATGGTGCGTTATTTTCATTCCGGTTTTGGCTGCTGATGACCAACATTCGAGAGGCCAGCGTGAATTTAAACCACTGGTGGCCAGTGGCTCACCGGGAGCGCTTTCCCCGCTCTGGCATCCGTGGTATTCGCATTGGCCCGATGGAGCTGGTGGTGGTTCGCACCGCCCAGGGTTTTGCCGTGTACGAGGACGCCTGCCCGCACAAACGGGTGCGCCTCAGTCAGTTCGGCACTCTGAAGCAACAACAACTACTGTGCACTTATCACGGCTGGGAATTTGAGACCCGGCAAGGTCACTGTACCTCCCTTTGCGGCATGTCCGGCCAGCCGGAACAATTTAACCTGACCCCCTACCCGGTGCGGGAGTATGGGGGCTGGGTGTGGGCCTTCCCCGGAGAGGCGGCAGGGGCCGAAGCAACCCCCTTGCCCGATATCATGCCCGCCAACACCCCCCATCGCTTTTACCGGGTGCCCATGGAGGGCACCGTCAATTGCCACTTCAGCTTTATTACCGAAAACGCCACGGATCTGTTTCACGCGGAATTGCACAAGGCCCAGCAGCCCTGGGCCAATCCCCAACTGCTTTCCATCGAGGAAACCGAGGCCAGCGTGATGGCCCGTTACCGGGTGGAGACCCCCAATCCGCTTTCGGCTTTGTTCACGGGCCGGGGCCAAAAAGAAGTCATCGTTCGCTATGAGTACCCCTACATCCACCTATACGAAGCCGGGGGCGGCTTCTACCTGTTTGTGACCTACCTGCCCCATGATGCGGAGAATACCTATGTGTTCTCCTCCTTCTACTTTCCGCACATCCTGAAAATAGAGGCCCTGTCCCGCCTGCTGCTCCCCTTGGTCGAGCCCTTGCTCATCCCCATTCTCAATCAGGGCACCTTTCGGCAAGTCTTTTTACAAGACATTCGGGCGGTGGAGGAAGAACAGCGGGCTTACAACCTCACTGGCCAAGAAGCCAGCCGGGACCCCAACCCGGTCACCCACGCCGTGCGAAGGGTCATCCTGAAGCAAACCGAGCACTGCCCACCCCTGCGTCCGGAACCACTCATCCGCCGACCGGGAGCCCCGCTGTGAAGTTTGAGTATCAGCACACCCCGGACTTTGGGCAGCCCCTCCGTCAGCGCTTGGGGAACTATCCCCGCATCCCGGATTTAAGCTGGGATTTTTTTCGCTGGCTGGGCAGCTGGCTGAGTGTGTTGTTCATTCGTACCCAATTCCGGTTGACCGTGGAAGGGCAATTGCCCCAAGCCAAACGACTAGCCATTGTGGCCAACCACCAATCGCATCTGGATACGGCCACCCTGTTGGCGGCCTTGCCTTTCGTCCACCGAAAAAACTCTGTGGTGCTGGCCGCTGAGGATTATTTTTTCAGAAGCGCCCCCAAAGCCATGGCCGCTTCCCTGCTCTGTCAGGCCGTGGCATTTGATCGATTGCACTGGACTGCCGTGCGGGCATGGTATCAGCACCTTAAAAATCTGGAACAGGGCTGGCTGCTGTTTTATCCCAGTGGCAGTCGCCATTCCACCACCATTCAGGCCGGATTGCTGAAGATTCTCCTAAAAGAAGGCTGGCAAATTCTGCCCGCCCGCCTGGAAGGAGCCGATGCGGCCTGGCCCAGTCATGCCCCTCTGTGGCGTCCCTTTCGTCGTTTAAAAGTTACATTTTATGAGCCTTTTCAAGGGCATGAAATAGACCGTTTAATAGAGAAACTAGAGCGAGAATTGTACCCGCATGAGTAAGCAATCCCCCAACCCAGCAATAAAACCAGACTTGGGTCTGTATCAAACCAAGTACCTGTTGCGCAACGTGCTGCGCAACATCCCCGGTGTGGGACAGCTTTCCCCCAACCTGCTTTCTATCGCCGCGCTGGGGCCGGGCATGCTGGCTGCCGTATTTTTGTTTGAAGGCTACTGGCTGGGGGCCATCCTCAGCATTCTGGGACGAATGGTGATTAACACGCTGGACGGGCTGGTGGCAGAAGAGTTCAATAAAAAATCCCAGATCGGTGGCTACCTGAACCGTCTGCCCGGCGAGTTCACCGATATCCTGATCGTGCTGTCCCTGTACCCGCATGCTTCCATGCACTGGGTTCTGGCCTTGATCATCCTGACCGGCTGGGTGCAGATATTTGGACTGCTGGGACTGGCCGCCGGAGGTTCTTCTCAATCGGTCGGCCCTTGCGGGCAAACCGATCGTCTGGCCATCCTGCTGATAGGCGCTTTACTGGCCCTATTCAAAGTGGATGTCTGGCCTACCCTGGTTCCCCTGATGTGCGCCGGGTGCACCCTGACCATTGGCTTACGGATATTCCGCTCTATCCGGGAAATTCACGGTCTGGATCAGGCCAAACCGGAAACGATCAAACAGGATGCAGTCATCGAATGATTTACATGAACTACGCGGGCATGGCCCCGTTACGATTCGGTGCATACCTGAAGGGCCTGCTGGCCCCCGAATTATTCGGCAATACTCGCCTGCCTCAATGGTTTGCCCAAGCGGAGCGATTACGCGGTAAAGTAGCGGACTGGCTGGGTTGCCATGCCGATCAGGTGGCCTTTGTGCCTTCTACCAGCATGGCCCTGAACACGGCCGCCTACAGCCTGAACTGGCAACCGGGCGATGTGGTGCTATACAACCCGAACGACTTTCCGGCCAATGTGCTGCCCTGGGAAAAACTGGCCCGCTTCGGGGTGAACCCGGTGGCGGTGGAAAACTGGCAAGACCCTTGGCCCAGCCGTACCCGCATGGTCAGTATTTCCACGGTCAATTACGCCACCGGCATCGAGCAACCCTGGCGAGACGTGATTCTGCAAGCCCAGGCTCGGGGTATCTGGACCTGTGTGGATGCCATTCAATCGGCAGGCGTTTTACCCAGCTGGAATCCCGATATCGATTTTTGGTGCGCGGGCACCCAAAAGTGGTTAGTGTCCGGCACAGGCCTGGCGGTGATGGTGCTGAGTCCCCGGGTGTTAAAGCAGTTGCAGCCGCCCTTCCCCAATTGGTTGAGTTTAAAAGAACCGGGCAAAGTCGCTTCCGGCTTGCTGGAAACCGCCCGGGCCTGGGAGTGTGGCTGGATTAGTCAGGCCGCGCTGGCCCGACTGGAGAGCAATCTGGATTACCTAACCAAAATCAGTTGGGAAGCCATTACGGAAAAAGTCAAACAACGCCGCAACTACCTGCATGAGCGTCTGCTGGATATGGGCTGGCACGTGGTTTCCTGCCCCAAACGCTGGTCTGGCATTGTGTCCATTGATCCGGGACCGGGGCGGGCGGAACTGTTGGTGAAAAGCGCCCAAAGCCGCAAAATTATCGTAACTCAGCGAGGCGATTACGTGCGACTGTCTCCCCATATTTTTAACCCCATGGGACACCTGAAAACCGTGACCCAATGGCTGGCAGAGAGTTATACGGCCCTATGACGGCCTGTAATGGCTTATAACGGCGGCCCCGATTCAAGAATTTTTTAAGCGGTCTTTTAAAGAGGATGAACCATTGAAATACCTACTCACCCGCATCCTGTTGCAAACCGTTGGTCGCCTGAGTGAAGGCATTCGCCTGGGCTGGCGCACCGGTTTTGATTCTGGAGTTATGCTGGAGTACATCTATGAAAATAAGCCCCGAGGTACCACCCCCTTGGGAGTATGGGTGGATCGTAAATTCATCTCTCACCCGGTGTGGGACGGGGTGCGCTCCCGTCGGAATCTACTGATTGGCCAACTGGAGGAGACTTTAACCCACTATGCTCACCCTGTTGTGTTTGATTTCGCTGCGGGCGTTGGCTCGTATCTGTTTGCCCTTCCGCAAAACAAAGCCCAAATCATCGCCGGAGATTTTGCCCCCGAAGCGGTAGCTCAGGGCCAGAAAAAGGCCCAAACACTGGGTCGAAGCGATATCACCTTCCAGAAAAGCAACGCCTTTATGCCCAGCGAACTGGCCTGCCAGCAGGCGGATATTCTGGTCAGTTCCGGCTTTTTCGACATTCTGGTAAAAGACGAAGAAATCCTGAAGGTGCTGGAAAACGGGTCCAACATTACCCAACCCGGCGCCCGTTGGGTGTTTACCATTCAGGAGCATCACCCCGATTTGCGCCTGCTGAGGGAAACCATGGTGGATCTGCATCAGCAAGAGTGGGAACTGGTGCCTCGCCCCGCCGAGCAGTTGGCCGACTGGGCCAAACCGCATGGCTGGGTGCTGGAAAAACTGGAGCGCAATGACTTTTTCGCAGTGGGCACCCTAGTACGCCAATAGTTAGTCCGCCAATAGAGCCCTGATAACCCAAAAGTGAGTTCATTCATTCATGCCAACCAAGCCAAATCTTTATCATAATCCGGGAATCGCCTGGGTCAGCGGGGCCAGTGGATACTGGGGTCGTAAAACTGTCATGAGCCTGTTGCGCTTGAACTGGCAGGTCATCGCCCTCAGCCGACAAGAACCCCAGGATTTGCCGGAATGGGCCATGGCCCAGCAAAAAAGCCTGTTTTGGCAGCCCTTTGATCTGGAGTCCGAAGATTGGTCCAGCATCCTGAGCGACGTGCCAACACCGCAAGCGGTCTTTCATTGCGTGGGCATTTACGATGAGGATTTTGAGCGCATGCTGCGGGTCAACGTGGTGCAATCCACCCGCTTTCTGGAAGAGGCCAGCCAGCTCATGGAAACCCAGGGTGCCGGATGCCTAGGGGTCTATCTGGGGCAAAATGGACGCCTGGGCCTGCCCGGACTGGGCAATTTCAGCGCCAGCCAGGGTGCCCTGTGGACCTGGTGCGAAGCCAAAGCCAGAACCCTGAAACAACAAAAATCCGGCCCCACCTTGAGTCTGGTCTTTCCGCAACGGGCCCCCTCTCACCTGCAAGCGGAACTGGCCAAACGCGTGGATCGTAAAGTCAAACTAAACCCACCGGAAACGGCCGATGATCTGGTGGCCGGGGTCCTGCAAGGTAAAAGCCGGGTGGGTCGCAAGCCTTGGCTGGCCGGACTCTCCACGTTGTTGACCTAGACAAAATGAAAAGGCCTTGGCGGCAGCTATTTTGGCTTTTCCGAAGTGAGAAAACGGCCAAGCGACAAGAGCAAGCTCGGGATCAAAATCCCTGAGCTCTTTTTTAATTTGTAAAGAAATATAAAGCATTTGCAGGGCTTTGTAAAACAAAGCCTAAAAACAAACGTCATGCGCTTTAACGTCCTATAACGGATGAGACAAATCGATTCAATTTGAAGGAAGAAGCTGCGAGATTTCAATCTCAATCAGCAGAAGGCCTAAAGTTTTGGGGAAGGGGACCGACTAAACATGTTGGATTCATCTTTTTGGATTTTTGAAAACTTGCGGCTGACTCGGCATGCGATGCCAACGCTCAGCCACCCCCTTCTTCTCCAAAAACAAACGAGTCTCTCTCCAAATCCAATACAGCACGAAACCTGACTAATACGAAAGTGGGAAGTGCCATCATGCCTAGTAATTTTTCGCCCATCCACGCCTTTTACAAACTGCTGGTGTACACCGCCATGGCCCCCCTGCGGGATCAGGCCTTTCAGGGCACCCGTAAAGCCAAGATCTCCGACACTGAGAAAGAAGCCCTGGCCTCCGGCTCCGTGGGCTTTGAGCGAGAAATCCTGAGTGGACACCCGGATTGGCGCAAGCTGCTGGATCTGCCCAAACCGCACCTGAACGAAATCGAGCAGGCCTTTCTGGATGGGCCGGTGGAACAACTGTGTGCCCTATTGGATGACTGGAAAATCAGGACAGAACTGAAAGATTTACCCCCGGAAGCCTGGGCTTTTTTGAAAGAAAAAGGCTTCTTCGGCATGATCATTCCCAAGGAATACGGCGGCTTGGGCTTTTCCGCCAGAGCCCACTCGGAAGTGGTCTTGAAGCTGGCCAGCCGCAGTACCACCGCATGCGTCACCACCATGGTACCCAATTCGCTAGGCCCGGCAGAGTTGCTGATTCGGTATGGAACGGATGAGCAAAAAAATCATTACCTACCTCGCCTGGCCAAAGGCGAAGAAATTCCCTCCTTTGCACTGACCGAACCCGATGCAGGATCTGATGCGTCCAGCATGACCGCCCATGGGGTGGTCTGTGAGCGCGATGGCCAACTGGGCATATTGCTGAATTGGGACAAGCGCTATATTACCCTCAGCCCCATTGCCACCCTGTTGGGGGTGGCCTTTAAACTGCGCGATCCGGATTGTCTGCTGGGCCAGAAAAAAGAGCTGGGCATCACGCTGGCCCTCATCCCCACCAATGCCTCGGGCGTAGAAATTGGCCGCCGTCACAACCCCTTGGGCATTCCCTTTATGAACGGTCCAACCCACGGCAAAGACGTGTGGATCACCCTGGATCAGATCATCGGGGGCCGGGAGTACGCCGGGCAAGGCTGGCGCATGCTGATGGAATGCTTATCGGTGGGACGCTGTATTTCCCTGCCGGCATTGTCGGTGGGTTCAGCCAAACTGGTCAGCCGCATGACCGGTGCTTACAGCCGGGTGCGCAAGCAATTCAAGGTATCCATCAACCAGTTTGAAGGCGTAGAAGAACTACTGGCCCGCATGGCCGGTACCACCTATCTCATGGAGGCCTGCCGCATCGCCACCCTGCAAATGCTGGATCGGGGCGAGCATCCCACCATTCTGTCCGCCATCCTGAAGTACCACATGACCGAGTACGGGCGCAAAATCGTCAACGACGGCATGGACGTGCTGGGCGGAAAAGCCATCTGCGAAGGGCCAGACAACCTGATTGCCCCGCTCTATCACGGCATTCCCATCGGCATCACCGTGGAAGGGGCCAACATCCTGACCCGCAACATGATCATTTTCGGGCAAGGATCGGTGCGCTCGCATCCCTATCTGCTCAAAGAAATCGAAGCGGCCCGTCTGGACGATGAAAATCAGGCCCGCGCCGAGTTCAGCGATTTAATGGCCCAGCACGTTCGCCACAGCGTGGAAAACACCATCCGCAGCCTGGTTTTTGGCCTGACCAACGGACACGGCAGCGGTGTGCCCAATGCCGATCAAACCGAGGCCTATTACTTCCGGCACATCAACCGCCTCAGCGCCGCCTATGCCACGTTGGCCGATAACATCCTGATGCTGCTGGGCGACAGCGTGAAACGCAAGGAACGCATTTCCGCCTTGCTGGGCGATGCCATGAGTTACCTGTTTATGGCCTCCGCGGTGTTGCGCCATTATCAGGCCCACGGGCGACTTCAGGATGAACGGCCTTTGGTGCACTGGGCTTGTCAAACCCTGTTGCATCAAGCCGAAGAGAGCATGGATCGTCTCTTGCAAAACTTCCCCAACCCCATTCTGGGGGCCTTGCTGCGACCCATCATTTTCCCGTTGGGTCGACGCATTCAACTGCCCAGTCACCGTCAGGATCGCAAGCTGGCCCAACTGCTGGTCACGCCCGGCGCACTGCGGGATCGGCTCACCCAGGGCATTTACCTACCGACCAGCGACAGCGAACCACTGGCCCAACTGGAGCAATGCATGGCCATGGCCGTGCAAGCCGATGTGCTGGAAGCCACCATTCGCCAGGCCAAAAAAGAAGGCCGCCTGAGCGCACAAACCCCAGAGGCCCTGTTGGAAGAAGCCACCGCCCAGAAAATCATCAGCGCCCAGGAACGGGCCCTGTTGAAGCAAGTGGAAGTGCTGCGAAAACAGGTGTTGGCCGTCGATGATTTTGACCTTCACTTCAATTTCCTGGAAAAAAAAAGGGCATTTGTCAGCGGGAGCCAGCTAAAGACGGTTTATCCACTGGGAACCCGCTGGGATCTTGAGTTACCGAACCAAAATTTGGTGGCATTATTTGAAGCCGCCGTGGATCGATACCGGCATTTGCCCTGTATGGATTCCATGGGTAAAAAGTACGACTATCAGGAAATGGGCAGTCTGGTGAACCGAGCCGCCGCTGGGCTGCAAGGTTTGGGCATTCAAAAGGGCGATCGCATCGGCCTGTACATGCCCAATACGCCTTACTACCCCATTCTGTTTTTTGCCGCCCTGAAAGTGGGCGCGGTAGTGGTCAATGTCTGCCCCATGCACACCCTGAGCGAACTTCGGGAGCAATTGGCTGACAGCGGGACGCAAACCCTGATTACACTGGATCTAAAGGATTCTTTCAACAAAACGGCCCAGCTACTGGATGAAGGTCTGCTTTCCCGAATGATCGTGTGCAAAATGGAAGAGGTGCTCCCCTTCTTTAAATCGCACGCCTACCGGCTGTTTCGCAGTTCACAAATTGCCCGCACAGAAGATTGGAGAAAGGACTGGGGAAAAAGCAGTAAAGCGGGCAAAAATCATAAAGAATCCGTGGCAGAAGTCTCCTCCTCTGGCCTGCGACTGGGCTTCCGGGATCTCATTCACAGCAAGCATGTGTTGCAACCCGTGCCCATCGTTCCCCAAGATGTGGCCCTGTTGCAATACACCGGCGGAACCACTGGTACGCCCAAAGGGGCTATGCTGACCCACGCCAATCTGGTGGCCAATATTTGCCAGATTGAAGAGTTCTTTGGATTCTCTGCCAACAAACCCCAGTGTGAAGCACTCCTCCGGCCGGGCCAAGAACGGGTGCTGGCCACCATCCCCTACTTCCATATTTTCGGGCTGGCCGTGGCCATGCTCTCCAGCCTGAAAATGGGCGCGGAACTGATCATCCTGCCCGACCCGCGCAACATTACGGAAACCCTGAAAACCATCCACGAGAAAAAGCCCACCCTGTTTCCAGCGGTTCCCCGGCTCCTGCAGGCCATTTGTGAGCATCCCAAATTGGGCCAATTTGACCTCAGCAGTCTGCAAACGGTTATCTCCGGTGGCGCCGCTATCCCTCTCTCCGTGCATCAGGCCTTTGAACAGGTGACTGGCAAGCCGGGGCTGATCAAACAGGGCTATGGGCTCACGGAAACAGCCCCGGTGGCTGCGGCCAATCCGCCCTTTGGCACCAACAAACCGGAATCCATTGGTTTGCCCTTGCCCCAAACCCGCATTCAAATCGTGGATCCCCAAGATCCGGATCGGGTGCTGGCCATGGGCGAAGTGGGAGAAATCTGCATCAGCGGCCCACAGGTGATGAAAGGCTACTACCAGCGTCCGGAGGAAACCGAGCAGATCCTCAGAAACGGCTGGTTTTTCACCGGGGATTTGGGATACCTGGATGACGATCATTACCTGCACATCGTGGACCGCAAAAAACGACTGATTCTGGTGAATGGCTTTAACGTCTACCCCACTCAACTGGAACACGCCATTACCCGACATCCGGCGGTGGCCGAGTGTATGGTCATCAGCGTGCCTGACGCCCGATCCGGTGAAGCGGCCAAGGCTTTTGTCCGACTCAAGAACGGGCATCCTCTCAATAGCCAGCAGCTCAAAGATTTCCTGAGCGAGTATCTCAGCCGCATTGAAGTGCCCAAGTACGTGGAGTTCATACACTTTGAACTGCCCAAAACGGCGGTCGGGAAACCCGATTGGCGGGCCATGCAGGAACGGCAAAAGCTGACCGAGCTGCCGCACGGCGACCACCCCGGAGAACACATGATTACCGACATCAACGAAGGACTGGATATGGAGCAGGCATCATGACCCAACAGGCTGTCATAATCGATTATGTGCGTACCCCCTTTGCCAAGGCCGTAGAACCCACCTCGGGCAGCTCCAAACAGGGAAAATTCGCCAACCTGCTGCCCGATGACATGGTGGCTGCTCTCATTGCCGAAAGCCTCAAACGCACCGGCATCCATCCCAGCCACGTGGAAGCCCTGCTGCTGGGCTGTGTGCATCAGGAAGCAGAGCAAGGGCTGAATCTGGCCCGCATGATTGTGCTCAATCCGGATGCCGGTTTGCCACACAGTGTGGGCGGGGTCAGTGTGGATCGCTTTTGCGGATCGTCGATGCACATTATCGCCGATGCCAAAAACGCCATTCTGGCGGGTGAGGCCGAGGTCATGCTGTGCGCCGGGGTGCAGTCGATCAGCCGCATTCCCATGGCGGGCTGGAACCCCATGCTCAACCCCAAAGTGTATGGGGGCAACGCCAAAGGCTTTATGAATATGGGCATCACCGCTGAAAATCTGGCTGCCCAATTCAAAATTTCCCGGCAGGCTCAGGAGGAATTTGCCTTACAGTCGCATCAGAAGGCGGCCAAAGCCCAGCAGGCCGGTTACTTTGCCTCGGAAATTATGCCACTGGCCGGATTACCGTTGGATGACAGCGTGCGCTCCGATAGCTCGCTGGAGCAACTGCAAAAACTGAAACCGGCCTTTCAGCAGGATGGCACGGTGACCGCCGGAACATCCTCTCCCCATACCGATGGGGCTTCCCTGGTGGTAGTGGCTTCTCACCACTATGCCCAACAGCATCAACTACCCATTTTAGCGCATATCAAGGCCTTTGCCGGGTCCGGCTGCGAACCGGAGATCATGGGCATTGGCCCGGTCAGCGCCATCCAGAAAGCGCTGCAACGAGCCGGATTAAGTATGCAAGACATTGGCGTGGTGGAATTAAACGAAGCCTTCGCCGTGCAAACCCTGGCCGTCTTGCAGGAACTGGATCGGGTGGGGCTGAGTGTGGATGCAGCCAAACTCAATATAGATGGCGGGGCCATTGCTCTGGGTCATCCACTGGGCGCCTCCGGGGCCCGCATTACCGGCAAAGTGGCCCGCCTGCTGCAACGCACGGGTCAACGCTACGGACTGGCCGCCATGTGTATCGGCGGCGGTCAAGGGGTGGCTATCGTTCTGGAGAACCCCAACATCCACTAAAAAAATCGCGCAGCTCACTGAAAAAGATCACTGAAAGGATAGGGACTGGTTATGGCGGAAACACCGTTCATTCGAAAAGCGGCTGTTCTGGGCGCGGGGGCCATGGGCTCCGGTATTGCCGCCCAATTGGCCAACGCCGGGGTACAGGTGTATCTGCTGGATATTGTGCCGCCCAATGCCCCCAGTGAAGATGCCTCTGCCCGAAATCTCATTGCCAACAACGCCATCCAGCGCATGTTGAAAGCCACGCCGGCCACCGATCCGCTGAACGCCGGCTTCATGCACCCGGACAACGCCAAACGCATTACCCCCGGCAATCTGGAAGATCATCTGGCCGAAGCGGTGGCCGATGCCGATTGGGTGGTGGAAGTGGTCATTGAGAATCTGGACATCAAACGAAACCTCTACGCCCGACTGGAAACCCTCTGTAAACCCACAGCGGTGATCTCCTCCAACACCTCCACCATCCCGCTTGAAACCCTGATTGAAGGGCGATCGATGCCCTTTAAAAAACGGTTTATCATCACCCACTTTTTCAACCCGCCCCGCTTTATGCACCTGCTGGAAATCGTCAGCGGGCCAGATACCGATGCGGACATTGCCCCGCAAATGCAAACCTTTGGCGATGTACATCTGGGTAAAAACGTCATTATCTGCAAAGACACCCCGGCCTTTTTGGCCAATCGTATTGGCATTTACTTCATGTTTCGGGCCATTACCGAGGCCATTGAGCAGGACATGCCCATTGAAATTGTAGACGCCATTCTGGGCAAGCCCATTGGCTACCCCAAGGAAGGCATTTTTGGCCTGCTGGATCTGGTGGGCATTGGCATTATTCCGCTGGTTACGGAAAGCTTGTTGAAAACCCTGCCCGCCGATGACGCATTCCGCAAGTTTGATCACGAAAAAGGACTGACCCTGGTGGGCAATTTACTCAAAGCAGGATGTACCGGCCGCAATGCCCCCAACGGCGGATTTTACCGCATGCAAAAAAACGCCGATGGCACCAGGCAAAAACTGGCTATTCGCCTGAGTGATGGCGGCAACTACCCGGTGGAAAAACCCAAACTTGCCTGCGTGAAAGCGGCCCGAAAAGACGGGCCCAAAGCCATGTTTGAAACAGACGATCGCTACGGACGTTTCGCCTGGGTGGTGGTGCGGGATACCTTGTTGTATGCGGCCACGTTAATCCCCGAAATTGCCGATGACATCGCCGAGGTGGACGCCGCTTTGCGTGGCGGATACAACGCCCACTGGGGCCCCTTTGAGCAGATTGATCAAGTGGGGGTGGACTGGTTCTGTAAGCGGGTGCAAGCCGATGGCATTGCGCTACCACCTGCCTTGAAACTGGCTCAGAATCGACCCTTTTACAAAACGGTGAACGGCAAACTGCTTCGGCTGGTGTTTGATTTTGAGCGCCAACAAGCCGAATATGCCCCCTTGCTGGATCGACCGGGCTGCCTCAACTTCGGGGAAATCAAACACAGCCAAAACGTTTTAGTCCATCACCATTCGGCCAGCCTGTGGGATTTGGGTGATGGGGTCACCTGTCTGGAATTTCACTCCAAAATGAACACCCTGGACCCATCCGTGTTGCACGTGGTCAATGAAAGCGTGCGGTTTATGACTCAAAACGCCGCCCAATACAAAGCCATGGTCATATACAACGCGGAAAAAAACTTCTCGCTGGGGGCCAATTTGGGCCTTATTGACGCCGGCTTTCAGCTCATCCGCCAGCCCTTCATGCGGCAAACCGGCTTAAGCCAACTCTTTGGCCTTGGATTGTACAAAGGCATTGAATGCCTGGTGTTTCAGGGGCAAAGCGTGTTCAGCGCCTTGCGCTATGCGCCATTCCCGGTGGTGGGCGCTCCCAACGGCATGGCCATCGGGGGCGGCTGCGAAATTTTAATGCACTGCGACGCCCTGCAACTAAACGCGGAAGCCTACATGGGGCTGGTGGAAAGCGGGGTGGGTCTTATCCCCGGCTGGGGCGGCTGCGCCCGCTATCTGGCCCGATGCCAGGAGGAAGCAAACCGCAAAGGTGGGGTGATTCCCCCGGTTCGCAAAGCCTTTCAGGCCATTCTGATGCCCCAACTGGCCGTGTCCACTTCCGGGCAGGACGCCCAAGGCAAACTGTGGGGCAGCCCGCAAGATGGCATAACCATGAACCCGGATCGGGTGCTGGCCGATGCCAAAGCAAAAGCGCTCTCCCTGATTCCAAACTATCAGCCGCCACAACCCAGCACCTATCGCTTGCCTGGCCCCAGCGGCAAAGCGGCCTTGCAAATGGCCATTGATGATTTCTATGCCAAAGGCGATGCAACCTGGCACGATGTGGTGGTGGCCGATGCCCTGGCCGACGTGTTGACCGGGGGTCCCACCAGCAGCGCACAAACTGTATCCGAAAACGATTTGTTACAGCTGGAGCGGGAACAGTTTTTATCCCTGATTCGGCTGAAGCAAACCCAAAAACGCATTGCCCACACCCTGAAAAGCGGCAAGCCACTGCGAGAAGATCCCGCCCGTGTGAGCGATTCACTGGATGAGTTACGAAAGGCTCGTACCGTCAAAGCACTGGCCAAACGAACTGTGACCGGGCTGCCCTTGATTGGGCTGGATGCCCTGCAACTGCGCTGGATGGCCGAGTTTACAGCGATTTTACTGAAGAAATTCGCTCCCTAGGGTAGTCGATCAGAAAACCGTCATAGGCCAACCAGCCCTTCATGTCTCGACCAGGGCGATTCACTTGGCCTTGAGGGACGTACCGTAGCAAGGCTTTCTCCAGGGTGACAAAACCCAATTGTTTAAAACGCGTTCTATCCTCGGCAGATTCTGGCTTGATAAGCAGGCGCAAGTTCTCTTTTCGGGCTTGTTGCATGGCTTCCTGCAACAGATAATCTTCAATGGCTTCTCCCAACTCGCTCTGTCGAATGGCATTAGGAATATCGACTTCCAGTGCGTAAAAGGTCTTGGGTTCGGTGTTGCCCAGCATACGAGAAGCCCGCTCACGCCGCAGGGTACCCAAGGTAAGACCGATTGAGTTTTTCAACCAAAAAGCCCCATGGTCACTTAAATTGCCATATTGGGATAACACATGCTCCACAGCCTTGGCGTCGTCTACCACAGCCACTTTTTTCTCAATTTTAAGGCGTTGTGGAATGGGAATTTGTGGGGCTTGATAAAGCCCAGGCGCCCCAAAACGAACCGGGCTTGCCTTAGACGGGGCTGGTTTTCGGTGGGTCGAACCCAGCGGCAGTAACATCAGCTCGGTCACAGAAGGTTGCTTTTTGAAACGATTACCAAGCCCCTGCCAGAGCGTTTGCAGCTTTTGCCAAATCATGGTGGCGCAATGAACATCATTTTCAGCAGTTGAATCCAGCGGCAAGGGTGCCGTCAAGGGCCAGTTGGGATAACGCTCCGCAACAGTCACAGGCTTCAATTGCCTGTTCATTCTGGAAACTGGCTGTTGCCCCAATGAGGATACAGTGCTGTTCATAAGATAGCCCTCCGCAGTAAGGTCGTTTCATAGGCTACAAAAAGGATGACGTTGAGAATAATACATATATCTACAATAAATAACCCCTAAAATAAAGAGCCCTCATTGGTTTGTGGCCTTGAATACGCTCTAACGTGGGACCTTTTGATCTTAAAGGACCCAAGAGCCTGATTAGGACTTGAATAAACCGGATGAAAAGAAATGTAAAAATAAACTCAAAAACACTGTAGGTTTCAGCGAATTTGCCGAAAACAAAAAAAGGAATGAAAAAAGGAAATATTGCCCCTCCCCACTTTGCAAATAAAGGGATAACCAAATGCCCAATCATCCCGGTCAATCGAGATTACATCGCCGTGCTTGGGGAAATGTAACGCCCGAGTATGCCCTGATTGGTGCGATTGTTCTCGGCGCGTCCTGTGTGGCCTTGGCCAATATTGGAGATACGGTCTCCATTCTGTTTAATAATATGCTGGGCACCAAGCCAAAGCAAACCACTGAAGTCACCGCGCCGCCAACAGGCAACGGGCAAGTTAATCCTCCCCCTCAGCAAGGTGCAGGGGTGCGCATCACCCTCTCTGATGGGACCATCATCCACTTACCGGAATACCCGCAGGATCTCACCTCATTAATCAGCACGGCAGGGGCAAATGGAGCCACCGATGTACTGGCCAACACCATCAAAGTACTGGCCCAACAATTGCTGGATAGTGGCGCCATTACAAAGGCAGAATTCAATAACCTGATTGCTATGTCCAACCAGGGTCACCGCATTGCCAATGTTCAAAAAGCCATTGAATCCGTGGCCCAAAATTCGAGCAGTCCCTCAGAGTTTAGTTCCAGTATGTTTGAGTTCGATGGGAACACATACAGTCTGGATGAAATCACTGCGCTCATTGGTTTCGATAACGATTCCATGGATCCCAACGCGGTTGTGGATCACCTAACCGACCCCACAGCCAGCCCCGAAATCAGTGCTTTTCAAAATCTTTTCGCAAAAGCACTGCAGACCGGCGCGTTGGATGATCCAGTGCTCCGGGATGTGGTTCAGACCTTATCAGAACAAATTCTGTCATTAAGCGACCTGACTAACATTGCAGCCTACAATATTGCAGATTACTCAGCACCTCCAAGCAGTATGACTCAGAATATAACAAGCAATTTAACCGATCAAAAAGCGGCTGGAATCTGTGGTGCCGGGGCCGGTGTGGATTCCGGAGTGCAATGCTCAGCCACCTGATTTTTCGATACGCCTGACCGTGACTTAAAGTTAACCGACCGACAAAAACAAGTCTGTAATTTGGAAGCTACAGGGGCCTCTAGAATGGAGGATTGATGAAAGCCCACCCGTTTTTTAAACCCAATGTAAAAACATTTATAAATCCCTAAAGATTTGAGAAAAACCGTCGAAAAAAAGCTAAAGATTAGGATTTACCAACTTTAACCATCATTTACTTTATCAGGAGAACCTTATGCGGCGTAAATACCCAGGCAGACCATACCGAACCGCCACTGTGGGGAATACTCTAACAGAATATGGAATTATCGGTTTCATTGTCTTGGGGCTTAGCTGGTTGGCACTCAGCAACATGGGGGACTTTGTCTCTACCCTGTTCAAAAATATGTTGGGACAAAAACCATCGCCAACGGCACAAGTCGCTGCACCACCGTCTTCAGTAAGCCCTCCCACGGATACTGAGGGGCCACTGACCAGTGATGTACAAGTGACCTTAGGCAATGGCACTACCCTGGATCTGTCAAGCTACCCCCTGGATTTTACAGAATCTGTTGTCACATCAGGCGCCAACGGAACTACCAACCTGCTCGCCAATACCCTTAAATCTCTTTCTCAACAACTCCTGGAAAAAGGAGAAATCAACCAAGATCAGTTCAACACACTAATCGCCCTGGCCAATCAAGGGCACCGGATGGCAAAGATCCAAAAAGTCATTGAGACAATGGCCTTGAACTCAACTAGCTCCAATAAATATTACAACAGTGTTTTTAATTTTGATGGACAGACTTATACCGTAGATGAAATCAGTATGATGATAGGGTTTGACTATGATGATCCCTCTTCAATTTCAGACCCTTTAACGGATCCAAACGGTGGTGCAGAAGTCATAGAATACCAAATGCTTTTTCAACAGGCAGTCAACAGCGGCGCCTTAAATGATCCGACTTTAAATCAAGTCATACGAACATTATCATCCCAAATCATATCGTTATCGGCTTTAACCGAACATGCCTCTTACAATATCGCTATTATTGGAGATCCCCCAGACAGTATAAGAGAAAATATTACCAGTAATTTAAACAATAAAAACGCAGCCGGGATCTGCGGGGCAGGCAACGGTGTGGATAATGGAGTCCAGTGTGCGTCAGGCGGCTAGAATCCTGATTAGTCCATTCGCCTGAGCTGTGGAAAACTAGCCGACCACAATTCTTAGAAAGTTTTGATTCGAATGTAGAAAATAATATAGAAATGCCTTCAGATTAAAGAAAAACCGTCGAAAAAAAGCTAAAGATTAGGATTTACCAACTTTAACCAATGCTCACTGTATCAGGAGAACCTTATGTAGCGTAAATACCGAGGCAAAACGTACCGAACCACCACTGTGGGGAATTCCCTAACAGAATATGGAATCATCGGTCTCATTGTCTTGGGGCTTAGCTGGTTGGCACTCAGCAACATGGGGGACTTTGTCTCCACCCTGTTCAAAAACATGTTGGGAGAAAAACCATCGTCAACGGCACAAGTCGCTGCACCACCGTCCTCAGGCGCAGGTATCAACACCCCTGACGCACTCACGAATAACCTGAACGATGGAAGCTTACTTGAAATTGGATTAAGTAAAAGGTTGCAAACGTTAGGGGCAAACGGTGCAACTTCTACTCTGGCAAACGAATTGATAAGAGTGGCAGAGGAGGCCTTGGCTACTGAAAAAATCAATCAAGAGCAGTATGATATTTTGATACAGCTTGCTAATCAAGGTCACAGAATGGCTGACATTCAGTTTATGATTGAGAATGCCATTGAACTTTCTAATGGGAATTATAATGAATTTAGTTCGAGTGAAGTTACCTGGGATGGGCGTACTTATACGGTATTAGAACTCTCTAAGATGTTAGGTCATGATGGCTCGCCTAATATTTACACATCAGAAGGAAATATTTTAGAAGATCTATCTTCTATGAAAAACAGTGCCGTAGATCCTGAACTGGCTGCATTTATAAATCTGTATAAGCAAGCACTGGATAGCGGCGCTCTATCGGATCCTTTGGTGAGCTCCACCGTGGAAAGCGCAGCCACTCAGATTGCAAGTATTGGGGAAATTGTACAGCATTCTATTTATGAATTTTCAGAAGGTGATGTTAACACCGTTTCCGAGTTTAAGGATAACCAGGTTTCCATTGCAACAGATATGGAGTCTTCTAATATTTGCAAGGCTGGAGATTACGACGACAGTGGCGTTTACTGTTCACCCAAGAATTAGGGATTGAAAAATCAGGAGATTATCTCTGAGGAACTAAAAATCAGCCGAATGACTATCTCAGGACCCCAATTCGGGTAATCCAGAGACTGGCAGAAAAGAATAAAATAAAGGGGTTCCACCCTCCCGTCAGGAGATAGCTATCAAGGAGGCTCCTGATGACATGCTCAGACTTAGCTCTTCTTAAAACGGAATGGCTCTCAAGAAGAAAGCCTGACGCTACCCTATTGCGGGCAACCCACTTTGAAAAACTGATTCAATGCTTTAGTCAGGGCTACCCGCCCTCAGTTCAAATGCCATCGGTTGTATCACTGGCAGCGCTTTACCAGTGCGAGATTCTGTCCTTGTTGGGCAGCCTGAAACAATTGCATCAACATGCCTACGACTACAGGATGAACAGCCTGGATTTACCGCTGGTGCTTCTGGATCCGCTGTCTCGTTTTCGTTGCAGAAAATCACTGCTACGCCTGAAAAAAAGACAGACTCTCAAAAATAAGAAACAGGTAAACCCTTACCACTTATGATACCCAGAGTAAACCACCCATCGTGATTCACTTGGAGGAGAGACCCACTATGAAGATTTTATTGCCCATTGATGGCTCCGATTGCTCAAACCGCACGCTGGAATGGGCAAGCCAAACCTTTGATCCACAAAACACCCAGTATCACTTATTGTTTGTCATACCAGTTTTGCCGGACTTAAACACAGTGGAATTCGATATCGTGGAAGCCACGGCCATGTTACGAAAAGCCGGTAATTACCTGGAGCGCCAGCATTGTACCGTGGGCAGCTCCGATTACGCGCTGGGAGACACGGTGGATCAGATTTGCCGATACGCCGATGATATTAATGCCGATCAAATTGTACTGGGCTCCCATGGCAGAACCGGCCTGGCAAAGCTGATTATGGGGAGCACCAGTACCCAGGTTTTGGAACGCAGCCGCAGACCGGTCACCATCCATCATCCAGTGCCCATCAGTGGCAGTGCCAAAGCGGTCAGCCAGACCGAAGAAGCACTCAGCACCTGAAGCACGGGCTTACACAAAAAGCATTCAGTTTGCATTTAACCCAAGGGCATAAAACTCAGCCCTGCAACAGAAGCCCTGCGGAAGGCTTCTGTTGGTTATGCAAAATTTCAATAGCCCATCAGCATCAACAGATTGTGCGGTCAGTCTTACCATTTCCGGAGAAATTACCCAAGTGGTTAGGTATGTTTACACAGCATTTTGCATACAATAAACACTGTTCGGAGTCTCAAAGCCCAAGGCGTTGACTCCCTTTTGGACCCCAGTTTTTACGTTTGGAATGGTTATTTACCCGTGGAAAAGGATATCGTTTGATTAAACTCATTGGCTGAATGCGCCTTTTTCTCTTCTAACGAGAAAGTGGCTAAAGACTTAGCGTGGTCACAGTACATCATTCCCAGCCCCTCCAGGCTTTGCTGAGGGGTTTTTTCATGTCTGGAACACCACAACAAAATTTACTCAAGCAGTGACAAATATGTTGTGAAAGGATACTGACCTAATATTTTGCTGGAAAACGACGATGGCCAGGAATCTGTCGTTTATAGCTGGCGGGTTGCGAAGGAGCTTTTGCCGTGCCATTCAGCGCCGCAACACCGGGACGCAACAACGGACTCTGAGTGTAAAGCTGACTCTTGAATTCCAGAATATCCACAGCGCCTTGCTGGGCCCGTTGCTCCGTGCGGGGAACGTTGACTCTGCGCAGTAACTTCATGACCTGCTGTGTACCGGCCAATTCCGCAGGAATCCGCACAGACGATTTGGCAAAACCAACGCCCGTCACCAAAAATAAGGTAACTACTAATCCAGTCACGTAACCAGTGAATCGAGTCATATTATGAGACCTCATCCGGGCTAACCTCGTTGTCTTCCTCTGTGAACCTGATATCGAACTGACATCGGTAAAATGAGAGTTGCTCACTAAAAAACAAAAAACATACAATAGTTGCCTCTAACCCATCATTTTACACAGTACCTAAACAGCCACTGAAATACATCCCCAGTTTGTAGGGGTCAACCGTCTAATCGAGCAAGATGGGGTCTGATTTTCCCGTTAAACCAGAACAAAAAGGGCACCCTCGAAGTGAGGATGCCCTTTTTCAGGAATCAGAGGACAGCGATTAAGCAGTCACTGTCTTTTTGGCTTCCATTTCAGCCAAGAGGTCCTTGTTTTCAATGCCAGCCAGCTCTTGCAGCAAACGCCAGTTTAACTGCCGATCCAGTTTAGCGTTCTGGATATCCTGAGTGGTTGGATTACCGTCTTTGTCAAAGTGCTTTTTGAAGCGCCCTTCAGTTTTGGCCCAATCAATGAAGGTCAACTCCTGCATCTCGCCATCCGGCCCTTTGACCCAGGCCCAATCCCGATCCGGGTTGGGGTTGCCGGTCATGTTGAAGCGGCTCTTCATAGTGGGGCCAGCCTCTGGATCGTAGATGAACAGAGGGAAGGCCCGGCTTTGAACGGCCAGCTTGGCTTGATGGGCAGCCATGTTGTCAGCCACACCGTGTTCAGGTTGGCAAGTGGTGAACACGTTAATGACAGCAGGCCCTTTGAATTCCAAAGCCCGGTTAATGACCTTGAAGAAGTGGGTGGTGTTAGACCCAATGGTTTGGGCCACAAACACATTGGGGTGCATCACGCAGATCTGACCCAACTCTTTACGGCGCTCCAGCTTACCGTGATGGGATTTACCGTAGGCGCCCATTTTGGACTCCTGACCGGTGTAAGAAGAGGTGGACTGCTGACCGCCGGTGTTGGAGTACACCTGAGTATCCAGAACCAGCACCTTGATGTTCATGCCCGACATCAACATCCGGCTCAGGGCCTGGAATCCGATGTCCAACATGGCGCCGTCGCCGCCCATGTTCCACAATACCCAGTCTTCATGACCGTTTTGATCCCAGTAGGCACGAACGCCCATGGCATCGGTGGGGCCATTTTCAAACAGGGAGTTGGTCCACGGCACCGTGTAAGGGTTGTAAGGGTAGGTGGAACCGTACACGGTGTTACAGCCAGTGGAGGCCACGATACCGAAACGATCGCCTACTTTTTCGTGCGTGGCAGCCAACATTTGACGGATGACCGAGGCTTCACCGCAACCCATGCAGGAGCCAGCGCCGCCTTTGTACATGTTCAGGTTACCCAGCTTCAGCATCAAGTCACGCATATCGGCTTTGTTGATGTGGGTGAACGGAGACTCTGGCAGGGATTTGTAGAAACCATAGGTTTCCAGATAGGTGGGCAGATTTTCGGGGGTTTTCTTGATCATCTTCAAAGCGTCGTGGTTGCCGCAGACTTCCACGCACTCGCCGCAGCCCTTGCACTTGGTGGGATCGATGAAAATACCGAACAAGGCGCCTTCAGGCAGAGAAGAATCCTTGGCCCGCTTTTTCTCGAACTGGCCGTGGTACTTCACGGTGGTAGCAAACTGCTTGCGCAGGTACTCTTTGTGGGATTCATCCGTGACGTTGGCCAGTTCTTTTTCCAAATCTTCCGGCTTCACGATTTTGCCCAAAATAGCGGTATCCGGGCAATTGTTGACGCAATCCATACAGCCGACGCAATTTTCAGCCAGGTACTCCGGCAGTTCCGGCGCAATGTAGCTGAAATCACGCGCACCACCGGTACCGGCAGGCAGTACACTCTGGGCCACGAATTCATCGGCAGGCTGACTGGAGCCAGCGCCTTTGTTATAGGCGTCTACCACTTCTTCCGCTCGCTGGTAGTCGTACCAGTGATTGTTCTTTTCTTGTGCACTCATGGGGATAAAACTCCTTTATTCGCAAGTTTTAAAACGATTGGCGGCAGTATGCCAGAGATTGCCGGGCTAGATAAAGAACGCGTTGGTGTCTTTACCTTTGGCTTCCCATTCCAGACGGCCTTTTTCCAGCACATCAGCCGGAGTACCATCAATCACGGAACGAGGAACCTCCAGAACCTGGTTGAAGCCTTTGCGAGCCGCTTCCAGGTTGTCCCGAACCACGTCAGCCCCTTTGCGACCAAAGTATTTCTCAATGGGGATACGCACCCGATCGAACAACTCATCGTCGCTCAAGCCAGCATCCTTCTGGAACGGCGTGAGGCGCAGGAACACGCCCAGCAACACAATTCCCTGGAAGCGCTGTACCAGCGAGTCATCGGATTTACAGCTTTCCTGAGCAATGCGGATGGTATCAACGCCGTAGAAGCGAATATTATTTTCTTTAATAAAGTATTTGGCCCAATCCGGCACCGAGTTCCACAACAATTGAGGATCTTCGGTGGGGGTGTGCTGGAAGAGGGTGCAACCGGGCTGTAAGCCAACCAGGGGGTTACCCATGTTCCAGGTGTTGGGGTCCATCAGGGGAACAAACTCTACTTGAATCAGCTCGCTGTGGGTCCCGATTTTACCGGACTTGGTCGTGGTCAGGTAAGTGTTGGTGGGCAAGCCTTTTTTCTCGGAACCATATTTGGGAGAAGCCTGCACTTTGAAACCAAAGATGTCGCCCAAGCAGGTCGCGATAATTTTATTGGTGGTCACCGAACCGTAACCGCCCACGGAGTGGCCGCGAATGGAGAAGGCACCGGCAGGACGCACATCCGGCTCATCGCTCACTTCCAGTGCACTGGCGTGATCAATGCCCAAACTAAAGAAGCGCTTGTTCAAGCCCTTCTCGGTCATATTTTCAACGGTAGCAACCATTTGACCCGGGGTTACATCACGGCTACCCAGACCGGCCACACCGGAGTAAATCACCGGAATACGGTCGATTTTTGGATAACCAGGCGTGCCCATAGCCGCCTTAGCGAAGGCCGCTTCAATTTCAGCGGTCAAGGGGTTGGAGACACCCAGGGGGTTGTCCATCCGCTCAATGACAGCAAAGGCTTTCAGGTGCTTGAGGGCCTCGACCACTTGTGGGCCGGGGAAAGGACGGAAAGAAGTAATGGTCAGGCTGCCGGTTTTGTGACCCAGGCTGCGCAGGTGATCCAGGGTAACCGAGGCGGTTTCAGCCGTAGAACCCATTGCCACGATGCCATACTCGGCATCTTTCAGCTGGAAAGGCACCGTTAAGGAATAACGACGGCCGGTCAGCTTGTAGAATTCTTCCATAGCCTCTTCCAGGGCCGCAGGAATTTGATCGTAGAAGATGCGCTGAGCGATTTTTCCAGCCATGTAGCTGTCTTGGTTCTGAACCACACCACTCATCAGGGGAAAGTTGGGATCAAACAGTTTGCGCAGTTTCTCTTCCGGGGCGCCCAGGAACTCCCGAACCAGTTCATCTTCCTGGAACAGAACGTTTTCAATGGTGTGCGTGGTCAAAAAGCCATCCTGAATGTTCATAAACGGCGTTTTGGTTTTTTCAGCCACCCGACGGGAAATCAAGCACAAATCGCCAGCTTCCTGAGCGTTTTGGGCAAACAACATGCCCCAACCCACATCGGTAACGGACATTACATCATCGTGTCCGGCGTGTACGTTCAGAGAATGAGAGGTCAAAGCACGGGCACCAATGTTAAACACAAGCCCCAAACGCTTCCCGGAGATGGTGTAAAGCACTTCCTTCATCAAAACCAGGCCTTGACCGGAGGTGAAGTTGGTTACCCGGCCACCAGCCACGGCATAGCCTTCGGAAGCGGAAGCCGAACTATGCTCGGATTCCGGCTGGAGCCACATAATGTCTTTGCCCCAAACGTTTTTCATACCGTTAGAATAAGCGGTTTGATAGCCAACCCCCATGCTGGTTGAAGGGGTGATGGGGTAAGCAATACCAGCCTCACAGGCACGTGTTTCCACGTGTACCACCATGGCCGAGCCATCAGCAGTACCGGGAATACCGGGGTACTTGAATTTTTGCGCTGACACGTTAGATTCTTCCTGTGTTTTAGGCGGTTGGGCAAGAGCCATAAACGCTTCTCCTATTCAGTATGAACAAAGTGGTCAAAAAAAAACTTCAGTTGAGGGTTCGAGTCGTAAGTAAAACAGCAAATGGCTCAGTGAGACTTGTTTCAGGGTCACTGGCCCATTGCCAAGCTCTTGAGTCATTAACTCCTGAGCCGTAAAACCGGGGGTGAGGATCTCAAACTGCCATCTATTGTACAGAAAATGCGGTATTTTCAAAGCGCTGTTTTCAATCCTTGGGGGATAAGCCGCTTGAAGCCTATGCCTGAAAACGACTGCCCGTGTATGATTCTGGGGATTTGTTAACTTTATCGAATTTTTTTTCGAATTAACGCTTGCCTTTTTGCCAAGGAAGAGTATCATAGAATTTACGTTCGATAGAAAAAGCGTTCGAGAGCAATTAAAACACCGCTCATCAATCGCTTACCTGTCAATCAATCGAACCCCATTACAATCACTCTCATTTAGAGAACACGCCGCCAGCAAGATGGACCTGAATAAGATGAAAGACGATTTGACCGCCAAACAACAAGAAGTGCTGAACCAGTTGCTGGCCTTTGTTCTGGAGAACAACTACCCCCCTTCCATTCAGCAACTTTGCCAGTTATGCGGAGTCAGTTCCACTTCCACCATTCACTTTCATCTCAGCGCCTTAAAAAAGAAGGGGCTGATTGACTGGAACCCCTCTGAAAAAAGGGCCATCAGTATTCGGGAAGATCTGCGAGACGAGTATCGCGCTTCTCAACATCGCGGTGATGACAACGAAGCACTAGAAAATACCGAGCCTGAAGCGGTCAAAAATGGCGTGCTTCCCCTGTTGGGGTCTATCGCGGCGGGCTCTCCCCTGCAAACCCTGAAAGATACTGTGGAACGCATTGATCTGAGCGAAGACTTGTGCCCGCCGGGCTGCTATGCCCTGAAGGTTCGAGGGACCAGCATGATTGAAGATCATATTATGGATGAGGATGTGGTCATCATTAATCCGAAAGCCCGAGTGCGGGAGGGTGATGTGGTCGTTGCCCTGGTTGATCAGGAAATGGCCACCCTCAAACGCTTTTACCGTGAGAAAGATCGGATTCGCCTGCAGCCCGCCAATTCCGAGATGGAACCTATCTATGTCAAAGACGTCCATATCCAAGGAAAGGTTGAGGCCGTCATCCGCAAGTTTTAAAGTCCCCTGTCGCTTAAACCAATTGTAGAAACGATGTTTGTAGTCGCTGTTGTTTCAGCGCGCAGTTAATAGCGAATTGATTAGACAACCCAACTGAAAGAATAAGGAGCTTATCTCTATGAGTATCCGTCGCTTGTTACGTGATGTTTTTTACGGCGCCTTGCTGGTCTGGCCCTACTTTTTTATCCCGGGCAACGCCTAAAACCACAGTCTCTTTAAGTATTGTCCTAATCGAGGATGGGAACTTTATTTTTTAAACACTTCTAACTCTATCTATACACACTCCACTCTTTATCCCACAAATCTCACCGAGGCAAATCTATTTGCCTCTTTTTCTTTTATTATTAGGAACACCACTTTTTACCTTTGGCGACCCATGTCCCCCCAACGAAAGTACAACGCATGATCAACACCATTTTACCCAGTGCTCCAGAATCCGCCCCAGAGCTCCCAGAGCTGATGATTACCCCACCGGATGATCGCAAACCGGCTTTGATTGGCATGTCCCTGCCTGAATTGCGAGCCCTGGTTCAAGAGATGGATGAACCCACCTTCCGGGCGGATCAGCTCCACCACTGGCTGTATGTCAAGTGCGTGCGTCATTTTGATGACATGAGCAATCTGAAAAAGAGCTTTCGGGACAAATTAGCGGAGCGCTATCAGGTTGGCTCCCTGGTGATTGATCGCAAGGAAATCAGCCAGGATGGCACTATCAAGTACCTGTTCCGCCTGCCGGACGGTAAAGTGGTGGAATCGGTGCTCATGTACTTTGAAGAGCGGGGCTCTTACGCCATTTGCCTGAGCACTCAGGTGGGCTGTGCCGTCAATTGCGGTTTTTGCGCCACGGCCAAATTGGGTTTTCTGAGAAATTTAAGCATCGGCGAAATTGCGGAACAGTATATTTATGTTCAGGCCGATAGTGGCAAAGAAATCCGCAACATCGTATTCATGGGCCAAGGGGAACCCCTGTTGAACTACGACAACCTGATACAGAGCATCCAAATCCTGAACCAATCGGCAGAAGTGGGCATTCGACACATTACCATTTCCACCTCCGGCATTGTGCCCCGTATTTACGACCTGGCTCGGGAAAATCGTCAATTGACTCTGGCCGTTTCCCTGCACGCCCCGGACGATGAAACCCGGGAAGCCATCATGCCCATCAACCGAAAATGGCCGCTGGATCAACTGATGCCGGCCCTCCATCACTATGTCGATACCACTGGCAAGCGCCTGACCATTGAGTACATCTTGCTGGCCGGGGTGAACGATCAACCCAGCCACGCCCATGCCCTGGGAGAACTGTTAAAAGGGCTCAAGTGCAACGTCAACCTGATTCCCTACAACCCCATTGGCGATGGCTATGGCTATAAACGGCCCTCCGGAAATGCCATTCACCGCTTCCGGGAAGTAGTTAGCAGCTACGGCAAAAAAGTGACCATTCGGGTGGAACGTGGTGTGGACATTGCCGCGGCATGTGGTCAGCTGGCCAATAAAGTTCAGGCCGGGCTCGCCTAGCGCTGGTGCCCCATTTTTAATACCTAACTTGTAATCTCGGATACGATCGGTCGATGCCTGATTCCGCTCCCAGATCTGTGCGCTTTATTAAGCCCACAGATCCAGACGCTTTGTAGAACTCGAGCCCAGCCAGGACGCCTCGGGCTCTTCCAGGCCGGTGAGATAGGACAAGCCATTCACGCCCAACAGCACGGGGATGGTCATGAGCATGCCCATCTGTTCCAAGGCTGTTTGCCTTGGGGGCTGTGTTTTGTGATCTGTTGACGTCTTACCGGCAAAAGTGGGGCGAATTGGACTTTGACTGTAATTTTTAGGGGTGGCAGAGACCACAGCCTCGCTGCGTAATGAAAACATAAGGAACCCGCCTCTTATATAGCAAATCTTTTATAGAACAGTTTGGAAAAATGGATGTTCAGAAACCCCAAAGACCATTTTACGAATACTACTTACTACATAGATACTAATACGTGTGACTAACCAAATTTTCAGGAGATTAAGGCTTTTGAAGGCGTTTCCGTTCGGCCTAAAACCTTAACTCAACGATTCGAAAAGTTTTGTTATTATAAGTGACTTTTCAGAAATAGCAAAGTACTCCATAGAGTGATAGACAATATCGACATCAAGTGTGAACTTTTTTGAAGCGTTCAACCCCATTTCAGAACCGAACCGTTCTCTTGCCTGAAGAAAATGCTGAAATCCTTGTGAGTCAAGAATGAAAGCCCGTTCTGCAATCAACAACGTCAGCAGATCATCAGCAAAGGCCTTTCTCCCTCCCCCCAAAGCAAAAGCACTGAAACATAGGACAGAAGGCCATTTCAGACAGTTTCATCTTGCTTGCGGATTGCGAGGCTGCTTCTCTGCCAAGCAAGTCTAAACAAAGCTTTTTGTTTGCTTTCAGTACTTTTTTCATATCATGGTCACAAAGTTTTGTTGCAATTAGTACAAACGAGCAACTTTCCTCCTTCACCGTCATTGATAGCAGTATCAAGCTCGTTAGCTACTAGGGTGTTATGGTAACGACAACTCTAAACAGCATTACCTTGCCGTCCAAACGGTCCACAGGGAAAACTCTACCTGTGCGCTTTGGTTCCGGCAGCGCCATCCTGGCCAAAACGGCCGGGCCAGAGGTTCAGCATGAAGCCGTGGTACGCGGATACCGTTTTGCCAGCTTCATCAAAAACCGCCTGCTGGGTGGAAAGCTGTTTAATAATGATATCCGTTGGGGCGGTTTATCCCTGGAGGATATGGCCAGTCGGGTACAAACCCTGTTGGGCGTTTATCTGCTGCAAGGCTACTACGCCATTAAAGACGACAAACACCCTTGGGAAACCAATGGCCGGAACGCTGTTATCTGGGTGATGACCCTGTTGCTGCAAAACCTGGCCAAAAGTGAGAATTACGGGGTCAATACCCTGCTCTTCAACCCGTTTATGCGGCAAAAAGGATACCTCTCCTCAGAAATGTCCGGGCTGCAAAAATTCCTCGATCGCGGCCGCATGGACGTGGATTATCTGGATATCCTGCAAGATGCCGGCATTAAAATCAGTGATGACGAGCTAAAGGGCGCCCGAAAGGGTAAAAAAGCCTTGTGGGCCTCCTCTTGGCTGGACGCTAACAAGACGGATATCATTAAAAAACGATATCGGGACCTCCATCAAAAGATACAGGAAAACGCCAAAGCCCTGGCCGACAAAAAGCCCATTCCCCATATCCTGACCCCTCTGGAAAAAGCCATAGAAAAAGAGATTCCCCGGTTTTTTAAACGAATAAATGGCTGGAACATGGCATCCACAGGGCTAGTCGTCGGAGCCACCATATATTTCATTGGCGGGGTGGCCATGGATATCGTCAACAAAGTCATCTCTCCCCTGGACAAAGACTTTGAAGGCAACAAGAACCTACCCCCCGACCAAATTCTTAAAAATCCCATCCTGGCCAAAACCCACCCGCCTCAGAGTACCCTCACCAACACCCCGTTTTCACCCACCACTACCAGTAGCATCACCACACCGCCAATCCAATTTTTTCAGAGTTATGTGAGTCACCGTCGTCATAGCACCCCATCTACCCTTCCCGGCTCTAGTCTTCCCGGAGGGCTTGGTTGATGGGCATGCTTCCAATGGCTATGCAGCTGAACCCCTGGGCACAACGAGCGCTGGCTCAGTCAGTGAACCTGGGCTACGCTGGACGGGGCACCTATCGGGTTCATGAAACCAACCCGGAGCGCAAAGGGGATTATTGGTTTCGGGACTTTGGCATGGTCATGGCTTGCACCTACATGACCGAAATGGGCTTCCGGGGAACCGAACGCTTTTACACCATGCCCTTGTTGACCAACGCCCTGGAGCTTCAGGCCCTCAGAACCGAGCTTGGCCAAAAGCGGGTTATCCCCACCTTTGATACAGTGCAAATAAAAAATGGCGCACGCACAGACTCTGTCCAGTTGCTCAATTCCAAGCCCCTGTATCCACGGGCCTGGAACTATTCCGAGTTGCCCGAAGCGCTGCGTGAGAAGATGATGGGCACCCTGATCCGCAACAGTTCCGAGCTGGTGCCCCAAGTGTTGCAGGAAGAAGCCCTGAATGAAATCAGGGCGCTAGAAATCAAGGCGTTAAAAGAAAAGGCGTTAAAAGAAAAGAATCCCCCGCCTTATAAAAGCTTGAAACAGCTCATCACCCATCCGCTCAACCCGGATAATGGCAACTTGGTGGAAGCGTTCATCGAAAAAACCGCCGGACTCAGCAGCCATCGGGCCGAGTTGGAACGCATCGCCAAAATTGACAACAAAGCCACGGCCGAGGCGGAAACCCAAAAACTCTTTCAGAAACTATCCGCCACCCACACGGACAAAGAAACGCTGAAGGCCCACATTCAGCAATCCGTGCAACTGCTCAAAACCGAGCAGTTGGGCATTCTGATCAACCATCTGGATCGCAACCTGAACTTTCAGCATTATTTGGAAAGCAACTTTTTAAAACCCAAAGCAGAAGTCCTCAAGCCCAAGGGCGCCATTGAGCCTCGTTACTTCAAGTTGCCGGAAGCTTTGGCCCCGCGTAACCCCTTTAGCGCCGTGGATGAAATATCCGGCATTGTGTCCGATCGGATGCGCTTTTACATTGATAAACTCAATAGCCTACAGCACCAGGGAAAAGCCGATTTACGCAGCCTGGCCGAAAAAGTCCGGAGGCTGCCTCTGGATCAGCGGGAAAAAGCCTTCACCAAAGGTATTCAGGAAATCGAAAACCTGCAGTTTCTGTACAAAAAACAATCTCTGACCGACCACTGGCATGCCTCCACCAGCAAAGATATTTTGAAACTGATGGAAGAAGAGAAGTTAGATACTAACGCGGCGCAGGATCTCATCAAACAGGAAAACCTGGAGCGACAAACAATCCTGCAAGGCATTCAAAAAAGTAAAAAGCAGCTTGGCAACCAGGATCAAAAGCTAAAGTGTCTGGAAGAATGGGCCGACAACAACCACAATTATCTGCTGAACTGGGAAAACGAATTCCGCATTGAAAAAGACCGGCTTCAGGCTTTTCTGACCAAACCCACCGAGCGGGCCCACAAGCCCAAGGGATACATTTCCATGAACCAGCTGAACACCCAGCTAGGGCATTTTGAAGGCTGGTTTGAAACGATCTCCAAAAGCCTGCAAGTCCGAAACGCCATTTTGGACAACTTGTGGCAGCACTTGGGCGAGGATTTGCTGCTGCAAGTGAAGAAAAAAGTAAAAACCGCCTTTGAAGACGTCAACAAACTCTCCTACGAGCACTTACCCCTCTATACCGAAGGTCCGCTGAAAGGCCAACCGGTGGAGAAAGGGAAACTGCTAGAAGCCCGATTACAAGATATTGGCCTGCGGCACTGGCTGGATGATAGCGAAATCAAGCATTTAAGTGAAGATTTGGCCCAGCATTTACCAAAAATGTCCAGTACCACTGAGACCGCCAAAGACCTTGAGCAGCACAGCGTGGAATCAGTCATGGGCAAGGTCAAAAAGACCATTTGGGCTCACCTGACCGGTGATGTGGATTACAACAACCTGAACGATTCGTTCTGTAAAAACTTAAAAGCCCAAGTGGATGCCAAACTGAACGCGCTGAGCCCAGAACAGCAAACCACGCTGAAGGCCGGAAAAATACGGGGCAAGCTGTTCAGTCAGCTTACCAACACCGATGCCTTCGGCAACCCGCTCTCCAATCAGTACGAAGAGGGCATGGAAACCCTGCTGAAAAAAATCCTGAACGAAGCAAACCTGCACGTTGTTAAGAATCAGAGCGGTCACGAGGTTAAAAGTGCGGAGTGGACGGTTAAAAGCCTGATTACTGATGGCTTGCAAAGCCATATGGTCAAGTCCGCGGTGGATAAGATTCAGAAAAACGGCACCTGGCCCAAAATTCTGGCCACCGTGGGGCTTAACTTCGTCTTCTACGGATGGCTGGCCAGCCGCTTTGACAATAAAGTTCTGCAACCCTACCAGGAAAAGCTGGTGGCTGAAAAAGGAACCGCTCAGGATATCGTCAATGCCGGCTATCTGGGTACCTTGCCCGCCGTTGCTATTCTCTCCCAGGCCTGGGACAAAACCACCTTGCCAATGCTCAACGGCCTGAGACGTATGAACCACTTCAGCCGCTTTGCCTCCGTGGGTGGCGTAGCGCTGGGCGTGTTTGCAGCCTCTTCCTATGGATTCCTGAAAGTTTTGGAAAAAAAGTCAGCCCCCCAACCCGGATATCCCAAAAAGCAACCCCCTGCGGTGACACCAAACACCCAGCCATCCGTGCAACCAACCTTTAACGCCCTATCAAAGCCCGCCATTACGCCGCCTGCATCCAGTCTGGATAGCCCCTTCAGTAATCGAAGCCAGTTGAACGGCCTACCCTTTCAAAGTTATCGTCCTCAGGCCACCGCGTTCAACCAGCCGCAAAAGCGTCCCGTACTGAATCGATCCAGTGCCGGGCCGACTTTTCTATTTCCACCCTGCTTTCAAGGACAACCCTTTCCTGTAAAGCAACCGCTGCCTAAGGCTGAGTAGCCCGCACCTGGCTAATGGCCTGCGCCTCTGATTCCCAGATATCCAACACCCGATCCATGTGGGTTAACTCCATTAAACCGGAGATCTGCTTATTCAACCCGAACAGGGTCAAATTCCCGTGAATTTCCCGACACAGCTTGAGCAGGGAAATTAAAACAGCAATGCCAAAGCTGTCCAGCATTTGCACCTCGGAAAAATTCAGCACAATATGCCGGTGCCCTTCCATTAACAACTTGGCGACATGATTTTTTAAGACCATCGTCTTGGGATATCCGAACTTATCGTCGGTCACGTCTACCACAACACAACCCGGCAAAAAACGATTGGCCAAATCCATCCAACAACTCCAGTATGGAAATACTGTCCTATCATACCATTTTTACCAAATCGAACCGGCTTTGGCAGCGGGAAAAAATGCATTGTTCATGGCCCCAAAATCAAGGGCTGGTTAGCATCCTTTTGGATTACCCGAAATAGGGGAGCAAACTGTCGCAAAAAATGGGCATAATAAGTTAAATTGGGACTGTCAAAAAAAAAGCAAACTTTGTGAACGCCCCTTCCCTTCTCTCTGTTTAAAGTTTCTGTGTTTGCCGCCCCCCCCAAAAGTGAGGAACTCGCTAATTGAGAGCCACCCATGATTGATCGAATTTTTGCCGCCCCCAAAGGCACAGCGCTGGAAGCCGGAATCGATTTCGCACTGGCTCATGGGCTTGATTACGAGATTCCGACCTTTTACGAGGTGGAGAACCTGGACAACCGTGAAGCGGAAATAACCCGCTATCGACATCTGTTGAGAGACTTTCAGGGTATCCTGTCCATGCATGGGCCTATTTTTGACACCAACGTGGTCAGCCTCGATCCGGAAATCCTGAAAATCTCTCAGCATCGCTACCGACAAGCCATTGATGTGGCCAAAACGCTGGATGTGCGGTATCTGGTCTTTCACTCCCAGTGGACGCCCATTTACAGAGCGGCCAATGCCACTCGTCTTTGGGTAAACAAGGTCACTGACTTTTGGCTCAAGCTGCTAGAGGAAGAGGTCAAGGATTCCAACCTGACCATTCTGATTGAAAACTTTCTGGATGACGACCCAGAGTCAATTCAAACCATACTCACCCGGGTAAACTCCCCCCATCTCAAGGCCTGTGTGGATATCGGGCATATCAATATTTTTTCCCAACGCTCTCCGATTGATTGGCTGCAAGAACTGGGAGGACAAGTGGCCTATATCCACGCCCATAACAACGGGGGAGCGCTGGATAGTCATGATTCCTTTGAAAAAGGCCTGATTGACATGGAGGGATTCCTCAACCACCTGGCCCTGCTGCCACAAAAGATTCATTTGGCCATCGAAACCGCCACCATCGAGGGGCTGGCCAGCAGCTACGAACTGATCAAACCGCATCTGTCGGTTCAAAAAGAGCAATTCTTGGCCAAAAGCTTCCTGATTTAGGAAGCAGAGAGTCAATCACCCTCAAAAGACGGCCTGGTCCATATAGATTCTGACGCAGGGCAAGGCTTGTCAGGGCTTTTACTTGCTTTTGGCACCCGATACGGTACCCCAGATGGAGAGTCCTATGGGGGCTACACCCATCAGCGCCGCCACCGGCAGCAATGGGTGAATAAAAATGCCTAAAAGCCCCACAGCAATACTGAGTGGCCACAGTATGACGCCACTGGCCAGGCCACCCACGCCAAAGGCCGCGGCTTTAAGACCGCCTGCAAACTGGACAGGCTTGCCTTTAACGGCTTGGGCAGACAAACCCGTGAACTGATCGGTACTGGCAATGGCAGGTCTCTGTGATACAGGAGCATACAAAGGTTGGGCACCAAAAGAAGCTTTGGCAGGGGAGGAGCCGGGTAAGCTCTGAGGGGGGGAAGAAGGTAATACGGACAGCATGGCAATAGCCTTTCTGGCAAAAATATTTGCAGGCTTAGGAAATGGACAAGTACTGGTATAAAACCACCACAAGAATTTTGTTGCTAGTGCGGAATGTATTACTACAAACAGACCCAATAATCTTTTTTTCGACCCTATCTAACAGTGCAATTTATTTTTGGGGTAATCTTGTTAAAATCATTGCAATTGATTATAAATAAACAGCAAGTGGTTCGTCGTTTAATTATGGAATGAGAAGAGTTTTACCGTGATTACCCCACAAATGTATGATCCCAAGTCTTTTTTTGACGCTATCTTCCAACAGAGTTGTGCAGGAGTGGGACTGGTTAATACAAGCGGCCATTTTGTCAGTGTCAATCCTCGATTTTGCCAAATTACCGGATATAGCGAATCTGAGCTATTAGAGCGAACCTTTGGCAGCATCACCCATCCAGAAGATTTGGCAATGGATTTGCAGCAGGCCGAACGACTCTACCAAGGCGAAATAGAAAACTATGAGCTTGAAAAACGGTATATTCGAAAATCGGGAGATATCATTTGGGTTTATATTTCCTGCTCACTGATAAAGCCACCCCAATACGCGGAGCATGACAGCCCCCCGGGGACTCCATTGGGTCTGGCTGTGGTGCAGGATATTTCTCTCAGAAAGCAAAAAGAAGCTGAATTAATTGAAAGCCAGACAAAACTGGAGACCAGTGAAGCCCATTTTCGCTTTGTAACCGATAGTGTGCCGATTATGATATGGCTAACCGATGCCGACCTGAAAGCAACTTATCTTAATCAGGCCTGGCATCAATTTACAGGTCTCACCCAGGAACAAATCCTGAAGTCAGGCTGGTTGGAACAAATTCATCCGGAAGATCGCGAAAAAGTGCGCCTGGCATTCTGGGAAGCGGCTGAGCTCCGTCAGGAGATTTCACTGGAGTATCGATTAAGCCGCAAAGATGGGGCATATCGCCACATGTCCGAAGTAGGCATCCCTTTGCGCACTGAAAATGGTGACTTTCAAGGCTATATTGGCTACGTCATTGATATCACGGAACGCAAGCAGGCAGAATTTGTGATTGCCCAAAATGAGGCCAATTGGAGAGCGCTGGTCAATTCCATCCCTCAACAGGCATGGATGGCTGATGGTGAGGGGAAACGCTTTTGGTTCAACCAACCCTACCTCGATTATACCGGCGCAACGGTAGAAGAATTAAAAGACTGGGGATGGACAACTTATATCCGAGAGGATCAGGCAAAAACGCTGGTTGAAAACATCAAGCTGGCCAGCCAAAGCAAAGCGCCGTTTGAAGCTACCATTGCCATAAGATCCAAAGATGGGCAATATCGTTGGTTTCTATCCAGAGCCCTGCCCATTCAGAACGCCCAGGGAGACATCATACGGTGGTTTGGCACCAATACGGATATCCATGAATTGCGAGAGATACAAGAAGCCCTAGAGCGCAGTGAAAGGCAATTGGCCATCAGCAACCGGGATCTGGAGCAATTCGCCACCATCGCCTCCCATGATTTGCAAGCCCCACTGCGCAAAGCCAAAAGCTTTTGCAACATCATCCAGGATAAGGTAAAAGATCAGCTCGATCCAGAAACATTGGACATGATGGGCCGCATTCATGTATCCCTGGAAAATATGCAAAGCCTGGTCTCGGATTTATTATCACTGTCTCTGGTGACCACAGAGAGCCAGGCCTTTGATTCGGTTGATCTTTCCAAGCTTTTAAGGCGAGTGACGACCACTTTATCGGATTTAATCGATGAGACCGGGGCCGTTATTCAAGTGCGGCAACTCTCCCGTATTTATGGCGATGGGGAGCAACTGACCCTGCTTCTGCAAAACCTGTTAGAAAATGCCATTAAATACCAGCCCCCCGGCCAAAAACCGCAAGTGGAAATTGAGGCGGTGAATCAAGAGAACCGCTTGTGCCAAATTTCCGTGCGAGACAACGGCATTGGCTTCCCTCAAAGTCAGGCCGAACGAATTTTTCGACCCTTTGAGCGTCTCCACGGAAAATCCAGCCCCTATCATGGCAACGGTATTGGCCTGGCCATCTGTCACCGCATTGTAGAGCGACACAATGGTCATATCTGGGCTTCCAGCACCCCCGGGCAGGGTTCCCTGTTTATTGTGCAGCTTCCCCTGGATGCACCAAGCTAAAAAATTTCAGAACTGAAAATCTAGCGTGTATCCTAACCCCATTGAAACGCTCTTGGTACCAAGGGCTTCTCGTTCAATTGCAATAATGTTAAAATAAAGCCCTTCAAACGCTTCCGCCTAAAACAACGCCAGCGTCACTTTTCCAAGCGCCCCAGGCTGGATCACGCGTCCAGCTTTATCTCCCCACAACTGCGCATTGTGTAATCAGCCTTATTTCTGTTTTTAAAGGACCTCCGTTTTGCAATCGGCACCCTCAAGTACGGCTCCCAGAATTTACAGTATCGACATCGTGCGTGGTCTGGCCATCACTCTCATGACCGTGGATCACGCCCGTGAGTTTTTCTTTAAAGGCATTTCTCTCTCAGACCCCATGTGTGTGGGCTGCTTGCCCCCCGAGCTCTTTTTTACCCGCTGGCTGACCCATTTTTGCGCCCCAACCTTTGTATTTCTAGCCGGGGTATCCGCTTATTTATACAGTCAAAAACCGGGGCTCACCCAAAAAGAATTAAGTCGCTTCCTGCTCACACGAGGCCTTGTCCTTCTTTTGTTGGAAATCACCCTGATTAACGTGGCCTGGACATTTATCATCCCCCCTACCACCCTTTACCTGCAAGTAATCTGGGCCATCGGCATGAGCATGCTCTCTCTGGCCGGGTTGATATGGCTCCCGCGTCCCATCATGGTTTTGATCACCCTGTTGCTAATTGCCGCCCACCCATTGCTAAACAACATTCATTTTACGGAAGGTACTCCCCAGCATTTGCTTTGGTCCATGCTGCACGAACGTAACCGGATTCCCATCACTGAGGCCTTTAAAATTCGGACTTCCTACCCTTTGCTGCCGTGGATTGGCATAATGAGTGCCGGTTTTTTGACCGGTCCAGTGTTTAATCAAAACATCCTGCCTCAGCAACGAAAAACTGGGCTATTCTGGGCGGGCGTGGCCCTTTTATTGGGTTTTGCTTTGCTCCGGCTGGGCAACGTTTATGGGGAAGCCAGTCTTTTTACCCCCTTTGCGGGTCTGCCGTTGCAAACCGTAATGTCCTTTGTCAACCTGACCAAATACCCGCCCTCATTTTTATTTACCCTGATGACTCTGGGCGTCAGTAGTCTGGCACTAAGTTGGTTTGAAGGCCCCTTGAACGCGACCAAAAAGATTTTGATGCAATTTGGGCGGGTCTCTATGTTCTATTACCTGCTGCATTTATACCTGTTGCACACGGCCGCTTGTGTGGCCGCCCTGTTTTGGCCTCCCGCCACCGGACAAAAATTTAGCGTTCCGCACATTGGCTGGGTATGGCTGATTGCCGCAGCTTGCCTGCTGGTTTCTTACCCTCTGATTCAGCAATATTCGGCACTGAAGAGGCGGTATCCCAACAGTTGGTTGCGCTATATTTAAAGGACAAGCAAAAGCACAATGGGTCTAAGAACCCTCAACAATGTTAACCCCTAAACACCACTCTCAATAATAAATATGGGCGCTACTGGACTTGAACCAGTGACTTCCACCGTGTGAAGGTGGCACTCTACCGCTGAGTTAAGCGCCCAAGACTCAATCATTTCTCTAAGCACAGTATAGGGAAAAGGGATTGGCACAACAAGTCCCCACCATTCAATTGTCCAAATAAAAATATATCAGATGCATTCAAAGTGGTATCTCTTCCTCTAAACCCCGCGAAATAGGAGACTCCTCGGGGGGCGGAGACATTAAAGCGCAGTGGCCTAGCAGTGCGATGCGCCGCTCAGTGCGTTGCGTGGCACCTTTCAGCATTTCTTCCAGTGCTGCCGACAGTGGCATATTCTGGGCCGCTGCTATGGCCCGAGCCCTGATAATCAAGGTTTGAATCCCTTTTTCGGGCTTCTGGGCGCTGACCCTTTGAAACAGGCTATCCAGCTGATCCCAGTAATTTTTTTCCAACGGGGTGAGTGAGGCATAAAAGTTTTGGGCATCCATTGGGGGTGACCTCTTTAAAATTTGATTTTTAATTTTTTCATAAAGGCTTTCATTTTTCGGCTCTTTAACGAGGATAGCCACCTTTGCGTCTACACAGACCAAATTCCGGGAACTGACTTCAGCTAACTATTGCTATTGGCCTTCAGAAATGCGAAGTCTGGCCGATACGTGATTTGTAGTCAAATCCTGGGAGTTTAGATATGACTTGTCAGCACTGTGGCGCTTATATCCCGGATGGGAACTATCGTTGTGAAGACTGTGGCGCCCCTATCCTTCAACCAGAGCCGGAAACTACTTGAGCCTCCCCTGAGAAAGCCGGGGAAACCTCTCAAAAAAGAACAGTGGCGCTCGTAAAGCATTACCACTGTTCTTTTCAAAGCCAGGCTAAACGGATTGCTTATTCCGCAATGGATTTGCCAGCGGATTTCAAATCCCGAAACGCTTCATCCAGGCGGGAAATAATCCCTTCTTCGCCAGTCCGCAGCCATTTGCGTGGATCGTAGGCCTTTTTGTAAGGGGTATTGGTCTCTGGATCAATCTGATACTGGAACGCTTTGGGGTTGGCCATCACGTACTTGCCCACTTCATGGGCAAAGGCGAACTGCAAGTCCGTATCAATGTTCATTTTGAACACGCCGTAGTGCAAGGTTTCCTCGATTTTGGCTTGTTCAGAGCCTGAACCACCGTGAAACACCAGATTCAGCGGGTTTGGTCCAGTCTTGTGCGTGGACTCCACCAAAGCCTGGGAGTTTTTCAAAATTTCTGGGCGCAACTTGACGTTACCAGGGGCGTAAACACCATGCACATTCCCGAAAGAAGCGGCGATAGAGAAGAACCCGAGGGAAGATAGGCGTTCAAAGGCTTGCAGTACATCTTGCGGTTGGGTGTAGAGGTTAGGGTTGTCCAAATCATCATCCTCAGAACCAATGCCGTCCTCTTCGCCACCGGTAATGCCCAGCTCAATCTCGATGCTCATATCAATGGCCGCAGCTCTCTTGAGAATCCGGGCGGACTCAGACAGGTTCTCTTCCAGCGTTTCCTCGGATAAATCCAGCATGTGCGAGGTGAACAGGGGACGTCCGGTTTGTTTATAGTGGGCCTCGCCGTGGGTTAACAGGGCTTCCACCCAGGGAACCAGCTTTTTATTGGCATGATCGGTGTGCAATACCACGCAAACCCCATAATGCTGGGCCAGCAAATGGACATGCTGGGCTGCTGAAACCGCCCCTAATACTTTGGCCTGAAAAGCATCAGGAAAGCCTTTGCCTGCATAGAATTCGGCCCCACCGTTGGAGAGCTGGATAATGACATCCGATTTATTTTTCCGGGCTGCTTCCAACACAGCGTTGATGCTGTTGGTTCCCACCACATTTACGGCAGGCAGAATATACTTTCCTGCCTTACAGGATTCTACCAGGGTTTGATAATCCTTCCCGGAAACAACGCCCGGTTTTAGCTTGGCTTGAGTGGCAATGCTCATGTCAAAATCCTTTGATCAACATTATGACGGTCATTGGATTATTTTCTTACAAAAGCCACCATTGTCACCCCGCCAACTGTCGCAAAACCGGATTCAAACATGACACGACTCTGCCCCCGCCAGCAAAAACGCACCAATCCGAATCTCATGACGTCAAGACTGCTGCTAATTTTCCAGGCGAATCCGCATACCAGAGGTTTGATCGGTAATGGCCTCAGCCACACGCTCCTTGGGTGTTTTTGCATTGAACCCGCCGGGTTGTGCCGGTGAGGACGGTTGAGGCGTTGTATCAGCCGCCTCTGTCGCTCTGGAGAAGTACTTCTGGAACTTTCCATGGATGACCGATAACAAATCCTGAGCCTCGTGCAGCCCGCCTTGCACGTACGTTCCGGTCAAGCGTTCCACAATGGCCAGCTGGATTTTTTGCGAGTAGACCTGGCATAAATCCATAAATTCTCGCACCACCCGAATCATATCATTGACTTTCACGGCCAGAAAAAACTGATCCGACGGCTCTAGAATCATTAAATAGTTCATGGCTTTGGACAAATAAGGGTCCAAATCGTACTCTCGACGCTTGGACTGAGATTTATACAAAGCCAAAACCTTCTCCTTGCCCAAACTTTTTAAATCATTAATACGGATGTGGGCATTGAAATCACTTTCGGCAATGGAACACATTCCTTTGGCCAGGATTGAACGGATATCCCCGGAAAACCCAAATAAAGAAGTCACTGCTTCTTTGACCGTCGGGTTTTTCTCGTAAAAACGAACGTAGCTCATCTTACATCGGGATTCCATCGTTTAGGTAACACGACGTGGGTATTATTAACAGCAAAAAATTGTAAGGGGGTACTAGTACAAATAGACCAGTGCTTCAATTTCTAAACACCCAATTCCCCATATCCAAAAATTATGTATTTTCTCTGAAAAAACAAAAATTTCGATGTCATGTATCGATCTGGTTGGTTCTCATTGCAGGCCTCAAAAAGCTGCCCTTCGAAGGTAAATGTAAACAAACATAAAAAATTCACCCACACAAAATTAAAGTATTGCTTTATTTTGACGATTACATTGGCAGGTATTACCAACCTGATGATTTGGAATGTTCTATTCCTGTTTTTCGGCAAGGAGTAAGAAATAAGATGCTGAGCAAAAGCCCGAGTGGTTTTTCCCTTGCGGAACTCTTAATTTCTCTGTTGATTTTAGGCGAAATTGCCACATTCACCATTCCCAAAATCATTTCCGCTCAGCAAGCACAACAATCCAAATCAGTGGCAAAAGCAGCGGTTGGGCTGATGGCAGGTGCTCTTCAGAAGGGTATAGCTGAGGGTAGCTTGAATGACAGTTCTTCAGGCAATGATATCAGACAGTATTTCAGTTCAAACATAAACTCAGTCAAAGTTTGCGGCGATGGCATTGGCCAAGGCTGTTGGGGGGGGGCCTGGAACACTCATGCCATCGTACTTCATAACTGATCAGCAATTGGGCTGGGGGACGTTTGCTGTGGTTTAGGCCTGTTTTGGTTCATTATTGACAGTAACGGAGTACAAGGTCCCAATCTTGAAGGGGTTGATCAAATTTACATGGGGCTTAACTACGCAAAGCAAAGCGTGGTTGGATGGGGATGGAACTATCGCAGTGGCGAAGTAACCGTTCAGCACCACTATGCTGCATCCACCACGTTATACAACAGCTTGTTCTAATTCATATCACCCCAAACGCCAATAATAATCCATAAGCAATGAGTAAAATCCCTATGAGCTTCTGCATCCAGGCTATGGTCGCTTTTTTCAGAAAGCGACTTCCCAGCCAGGTCCCTAAAAAAGCGGAAACCATGGCCCAAAGCAACAAGCGCCAGTCCGTTTGACTCTGAAAAACCGCCTGAGGCCCCTGCGTTAGCATGAAACCATAAACCCACAGCCGAGCCATATCCACCAAAATGGCCGCCAGCACCGTGGTCCCGATGAACGCTTCTTTGTCCAAGCCAACCCGGACTAAAAAGGCCGAACGAAAAGCCCCCTGCTGTCCCGTTAAACCACCAAAAAAACCGGAGAGGATCCCGCCCAGCGGAATCCACCGCTTGGGGAGGGTCAGCGCATTGAATTTTGGGCTCAAATCCAGACAGGCAAAGAAGATCATCAGCACCCCAATGGTCAAGCGAATGGGCGTTATGACAAACCAATGCCCTTGCCAGTGATATCGCGCGAAAACAGGAAGGCCATTGAGCTGCTGAACCAAAAAAGCACCGGCAAAAGCGGCCAGAATTGCAGGCACAGAAAACGTGAGCAGAACTTGACGATTGGCGTACTTGGCAAATAAAAGAGCCTTGAGTAGATTATTGGCCAAATGCACAATGGCAGTGGCAGCAATGGCCATAGAGGGGGTAAAAAACACCAAGAATACGGGCAGTAACAAGGTGCCCAGGCCAAAACCGGAAAACAGGGTCAAGAGGGAGATCAGTAAGGTCAAACTGCCCACAATCAGGAAACTCAATGGAAAAAATCCCCTTAATGATGAACGCTTACTGTAATACAAACCAACTCGCCCTTACACAAGAAGCAATCGCCCGCCTGAACAAGTAAAAATAAATCGATTCAGCTTTGGCTAGCCGATAAACATTGCCTGTTCTGGCAATAGGCGCACCCGGTGAAAACCGATACAATCCTCGGTTGGGACTGTAAGGGTTCATTTTATGGAAATTCGTCAAACACACTGTCCAAACTGCGGAAAGTTGTCTGTAGTCACGCAAGACATTGAGGTCTTGTGTGATTCCGCACTGCTGGTCAAGCTGGAAAACCGCATTCAGCTTTGCTGCCAGCAATGTGGCTGGATGGACTTTGTGGACATTGATCTAAACAGCCCCACACCGCCAGCCTACCGCTAGAGAAACCACCCTCACGCTCATCCACTTGTCCCCAAACAAAAGGGAGATGACTATGGAACCGGAATCCGCCCATCTGATTTTACCGTCAACCCTGTACCGGCAATTTACCCGGCTGAAAAGCACCGGTGGCTTCCAGACCGATGCCGACTTGTTGCAAGCCAGCCTCACCGCTCTGGAACAACAGTGGAGCCATCATCGTATGAGCGATCCCCACAGCCGCAGTCCTTACATGTCTCGCCCGGCCATGAGTATTGAGGACTATGACACCTGAGCAGGAGACCCCGCCATACTATCGACAGTCGCAGATGTCCCATAGCGGTTGACTGCGTCCCGCAGGCTGGGCAAGATCTGCTGCTCCAGAAAGTCGGCAGCGGACTGACAAAAGTGTTTAATGACCTTTTGGGCCTTAAAAGGGCCGTCTGATAAGGCCAAGGTATCCTGAAACCTTTCCCGGTAATCTCGCATCTCATGAATCAGCACGTAGGCGGCAAACGGGGTTTCGGCAAAACGGGCGTAAATGTCCCGGTTCGCTTGCAGGGTCAGCGCTGCCAGTTTGCGCAAATCGGACTGATTGCGCGCTACCAGACGACCCTGTTCTCTTAAAAACCGCACATCCTGAACCAACGCTTCAATCAGGTGGGTGATGCTGGCCTGTACGGCCTGCTTTCGGGCCAAGACTTCCTCGGTCGAATAGGACGGAAGCTCGGGTAAAGCATGCGGCGCTTTCCAGTCTGCAAACCGCCCTATCCAGCTTTGTAAGTCCAGCAAAGGAAAGCCTTCAATATGGGCCCCACCCACCGAAGCATTCCACAACTGAAGGGGCTTTTCGCTTTTGGCGTTGAGGGCGGCCATTTCCTCAAAGTGAATCAAAAAACTCTGGTAGGACTGTAGGGTGGGCAAGGGCTGGCCATCCTGCCCCGGCACCGTGGTCAGGTCATAGGGCGCTGTGTACAACGTTTCTGAGGCTTCCAGATCCAGTTGTCCCTTGTCATTCAGACGCATGGCCACCCCACCGGCATACACCTGATTCTGGGGAAACGCCAGATCTTGCCCCACCAGGGCAATGGGGTTGCAGCCCATGACTTGAGCCATTTGAAAGCCAATGATGGAAACGGTGCCGCCGCCACCCAAGCGCAAATGCTTGCGCTGGAACGTCTCGTCCAGAAAATCCACAAACTGGGTATTGTTCTGGGCCAGCATGAGGAATTTGCCACGACTGGGCATGTTAAACACATCGGGCTGGGTAAAGGGGCTGGCCACAAAGGTAACTTGCTGCAAGTAGCTCTCTGGCAAGCCGTGTACCTGTTCTCTCATGCCGTTGGCATCGTAGAACAGGGCAAAGTCAGGGGTGATGCCGCTGGCGTGGAGTCGATGCAAAGCACTGCCCACGGCAATTAAAACCGTTGAAGCAACCAGCGTCTTGATATAGGGTAAGGCCGCATCCAGAGAAGGGCCTCGGGAAATGATCAGGGCCGGCTTTTCGCCAAAGCAACCGGCCAAACTGTCTAATGTGGGTAGAGTCACAAATTTCGGAGAGTTACCGAAAAACTGCTGAATCCACTTTTGGTGAAAGTGCTGACCGGTTTTGAAGTCCTGCACCCGAAATAGCTCCATGCGGGTAATCTGCTCCATCAGGGGCTGAACTTCATCGGCAAAGAGGACCGCACATCCCCGCAGGGTTAAAATATCCAGCTTGTACTGACTATAAAGTTTTTTGCGTAAAAACACCAAAAAGTCCTGCTGATCGCAGAACAGGGCCACCCGAGGCAGGGCCAGCAAATGGGCCAAATCCACATTTTCCAGCACAAAGCGCAGCAAGGCCCGATCTGGTTCGTAGACAATAATCTGTCCGGGGCTTTTTTGGCTCAGGGCCTCCAGCAGATACCCCAGTCCCAAGCCCAGCAGCACGTGGACACGATCCGGCATCAGGGTGGCCTGCTCCGTGATTACTTGTTCCGCCTCATGTAGGGGAGACTGGGCATCGTGCAGACAGGTACCCCGATAAAACAGGGTGAAGCCCCCATCCGCACAGGGACGCAGTTCAAAATCGGTGATGGCCGAACACCCTTGTAACTGGGCCACGGTGGCCGCATGCTGGGGATGCGTGGTTAAGAGAGCCTGACAATTCTGTTCAAAATACATAAAGCCACGGTCTTTCCTGACGGAGGGCACTTCCCTATTTTAGCGGCCATGGCAACGAAAAGCCTCCCTCAGGCAAAGGACTCGGCCCTACCTATGGCCGGGAGTGGAGACGGCTAGCGCTGAGCCCGTTTATCGCCAAAGCCGGGTGAGCTTTCCGGCAGGCCTTTATACCCTGGGCTGGACCGCACAAAGGCTTCCAGGGTGCCTGCCTTTAACTCTTTTTCCAGGCGATTCTCCCGATCCACCAAGGGGCTCGTTCCTTCTGCAAGCTTGTTGAGTTCTGGATTTTTGGCCTTCAGGGCCATCCACACGGTGGCTTCAAAACGCCAGCTTTCCACCTCTTCGCTCAGGGAGTTTTCCGCATCGTCATGCATGGCCTCGTGGGCAATTAGGGCGGCCAGTGCTTCGGGTGGGGCAAGCCGGTGCTTGTCGTTTACAAAAATAACCTGCTCCCCTTGATTGCTCATCCAGCTCAGGGCGTCGTAATTTTTCAGGCTTTTGTTCAGCAGCCGCATGTCCTTGAACACCACTCGCACCGGTTTGCTGACAATCCGTCGCAGAGAGGGCTCCCCCGGGCCTTCGGTCATCAGCTGAAAGGCCTTCATAATGCTCTCATCGCGGGTGCAGTGCAGCAGGGTGGTCATGGAGTAATGGGTTTGGGAAAAGGCTGGGGCCAAGCAATCAGCGGCAGCCAAACTCAAAAATATCAGTAGGGAGCAGGCCACCTGCAAACGGGACAATTGCAACCCGAACAAGGATGAGGTGGACATGACAGATGAGGTTGGCATTGTGACAAAAGCCCCCGATTCGATAAGCGCTTCTTAAAAGTTTGCGCAAAATAATACAGATATCTATTGAATCGGCGGTTTTAGAAAATCTTGAACCCCAGTTCGGAAAGATCGGGCAAGTAGCGGAACCCCTGTGCTGAGGGTTGGCCTGTTTAGGGTTTCGGGCTTTAGAACAGATACAACCAGCGCAGCACAAGCCATCCCCGAAAGCGGGATTGAAAAAACTGAAAAAATCGAGGTTGATGCCCGGTGTAATAACGCTCCACCAGGCGAATGGCCGTAGACACATCTGCTTGCGTGGTGGCTTCAGCGTTTTGCAGCACGGCCAAAGCCTTGGCATACCAGCGCACCAGCCCAACGGCCACCCCAGCCATGGCCACCAGCGATTGCACAGATCCCCCCACCGCCAGTAGACGATTGCGATTGAGCAGGTTGTAGGCAAAGGCTTTCAGCAAGGCCTCGCCCTCAGGGGACCAGCGCACTTTGTTCATGTCCCGCAGGGGCAAGGGCTCCCCGAAAACCCGTGGATCGTTATAAGTTCGCCCATGGAGCAGTTCAAACAGGCTGAAACTTTGATAGGGCTTGCGCAAAAAGTACAAGACCAGCGCCTGTTGGCGCCAAGTCGATGCTTTGAATTGAGCCGGCGGCGTTTTGCCCGCTTTGGTTAAACTGGCCCGCACCCGACATAAAGCTTCTTCCGCTGAGCCGACATCCGCCTGAAACCAGTCCTTCCACCCGGCCCGAAGTTTCTGTAGCGTTTCCCAATCCGTTTGCCGAAACAGGGTCTGCCACACCCGGTCGGGTACGGTTTGCACATCGGCCAGCCACTCTTCCGGCCTGATTTCCGACATGGCTTCCGGCAAGAATGATACCGCAGGGCTGATGGTTTCAGGCACCTTTGGTCGGGGCTGAATGGGCTGGAAGGCCAGCAGCAGCTTTTCGGAAACCGACTTGCAAGCCGCCGAGGTGTCGTGAATGGTGTTGCCATCCGGCGCCTTAACCGTGGCAAAGGGAAAGCGCTGGCATTCATGGGGTTTAAGGGTCAGCCCTTCATTGACTTCCACCAAACAACGACGATCCGCGCCTAAAAACACGCACACATTCTCATCGGTGAGAGGAATGCGGTACATGTCCGCCGACTGTCGTTGTAAGTGGCGTCCAGTGTCTCGCAATCGCTGCTGGACCCAGCTTTTTTGCAGCAAGGCTTCGGCTTTTTCCGCTTCAATGGGAATATTCCAGCTGCTGCAACACTCCCCACACAGCTGACACTGAAAATATACGGCCGAATTTGAGTCCTGATTCATATTCCCTTATGATACTGGAATTAGTGTGACCCCAAGGCTGGAAATTACATGTACCCGCTGTTGTTTGAAATTTTTGGCATCAAAATATATTCCTATGGCGTATTGGTGGCCCTGGCCTTTTTGGTGGGGTTTGCCTTCATTGCTCAGCGGGCCAAACCAGCGGGGGATCGGGTGGATGATTACACAGAAGCCCTGATCTGGTTTATTATCGCAGGCATTGGCGGGGCCAGACTCTTCTATTTCATCTGGTTTCCGGCCCAGTTTTTCAGCGATCCGGTAGGTTCCATCCTCAGCAAGGGGGGCCTGGTCTGGTACGGGGGGGTCATTGGGGCTTTTGTGGCCATGGCCATTTACACCCGTCTGAAAAAAATTCCGTTACAACATTTTTCCGATATTATCGCACCTGCGGCCGCACTGGGCCTGGCCATTGGACGCATTGGCTGTCTGCTGGCGGGATGCTGTTACGGGGCCCCTTGTGACTTGCCCTGGGCCATCCATTACCCCTTGCAACACGAAACCCACGGCTTGGCCGTGCATCCGGCCCCACTGTATGAAACAGTGCTGATGGTGCTGGTTACCATTGTGCTGGTGAAACTGGACCGGAAAAAGCCCTTTGAAGGCTTTACCACCTGGTGGTTCTTTATACTGGCTGGCTTGGTACGCTTTGCGCTGGAGTTTGTGCGGGGCGATCAACTGGTATGGAGTCAGGATGTGCATATCAGCGCCTCGCAATGGGTTAGCTTGGGCGGAATGGCCTTGGGGGCTTTTATGCTGGCAACGCTGTCCCGGAAAAAGCAATCCGCTGCCAAACAGCCCCCCGCATTGGTTTAAGATTGATTCCAATGTTATAAAGCGGCAGGAGCATTTCTGGCCCTTCTGTTTGTCATTCGCACGTAGCTGGGAATGACAAATAGCCTATGGGATAACTTTGCATTTTTTTGATGTCGGCCCATGAAAATCTCTGGCAGGTATCCCTTCACAACACGTTTCTAAAACTGCGTGCCGCTCAAACAAGTTGTGGAATTTCTTTTGGCAAAGCTGCCAAGCTCAAGTTTTTTAACTCGCTGTACTCAAACAGTTAGAAACGTGTTGTGAAGGGATACCTACCAAATCTTTTTAGCCGGGGAGGGCTGGGGGGGGGGGACAGAACGAGCGGCAAGCTCTGTACCCCTTCCAGTGGGGGTAGCAGGGGGCAACGCCCCCTGAAAAAGAATTTAATCTAGTAAGCTATGTGGAGAGATACAAGAGGACAGTAACACTGGCGGCGATGGCTTCTTGCGTCCCCACGGGCGGGAATTTCTCGGCGGTTTTGGCCTTCACGCTGATGCAG
>LAPX01000010.1 GCA_001858525.1 Vampirovibrio chlorellavorus
TGGCTCACTTTTCGGTGGCCATTTCCCTTAAAAATGGCTCACTTTTAGATTACCGTTTCCAACTTTTAAACGGTTCCCGATTCGGGGAGCAGATCACAGCTTCATTTTCCAACATGAGGTTGGCCACAATTCGCTTCAATTTGCTGTTTTCCGATTCCAGTTCTTTCAAACGCTTGGCCTCATTTCACTTCCAATCCGCCATACTTACGCTTCCAGATATACCAGGTGGCATTACTGATCCCCAGCTCACGCTGCTGCTCTGAAGCCTTTTTCCCACCCGTCTCCACCTCTCTCAAGGCACGTACAATCTGCTCTTCTGTAAATCGACTGGCTTTCATTTCGAGATTCTCCTTGTTCAAATTCTATTGGAAAATCTCTAGTTTCAAATGGTCCTAATTTTCGGACGCCTGTCAGGTTCTAGCGAATATTTTGCCAAAGTCAATTGAGTCAATTTTCTTTCCTGTAGAATAGACCAGCATATCATTAAGGAAATCAGATTCATTATCCCTCTCAGTAACAACATAGAGCTTATCTTCAGCTCTTGAAAGGGCCACATAGAAAAGCCTTCTTTCCTCATCAAGATTTTCTTTTGCGGTTTGTCCGAAAATTCTAAATAAGTTGTTGTCCGGGTGGATAATGGGAAATGTTCCATTACAGGCATTCAAAACAATAACTACTTTTGCCTCTAACCCTTTAAAGCTATGAACAGTCCCAATCTTGATTTTTTCCTTAAAATCTCCAATCTTGTCGAGTTCCTCTTGAGTAAAACAAGATTTTAGATATTTTAGAAATTCCTTAATCGGCGTGTAATGGATACTATTAGACCTGGAGAGAATTGCGACAACCGTAGACCCATCTTTACTGTTTTCAAATAAATGAAGGTTTTCCATAATTATCTGATAACAACGCTTCAAGTATCGGGATTTCAAGAATCCATTATCATTCGGAACAATGAATTTCTCATCTTGTTGTCGCTTTTCTGCATGCTCTTCACCTGACTGACGCTCAATTCTTACATCATCTACGCATTCAATTGAGACTTCTCCATTGTTCTTTTCTGGAAGATGTCTTGAAGGAGCGCCAAGTCCCTTCATAAGAGCATTGGCATTGTCAACAATATTCTTATGGCTACGATAGTTAGTGAGAAGGTAAGTCTCTTCGGCATTTTCAAAGTAGGAAGAGAAGTTTAAAAAACATTTAAGGTCTGAGCCTGCGAATGCATTAATAGCTTGCCAGTCGTCTCCTACTAAAACAATCCTGATTTTTGGATTGTAAGCTTGTATTGCATAAACAAGATTATAAAATAGCGGGGAAAGATCCTGACACTCATCAACAAAGATGTAATCCAATTCGTTTAATGTAACAAATCTATTGTTAATCCGAAGATTACACGTACCCTTTGTTTCATGAACTATCTTTATAGCCTCTTCCAATAAGGAATCGTAATCAATTTTTCCTTGTGACAAGGTAGAATTTTCAAACTCCTGATAGACCTTATTTGCAAGCTCAAGAAAAGTTTCTTCCCTAATATCGTCTGTTTTATAGGCAGATATGAGGTTATAAACGTCTCGGGAGTGTAAGCTCTGCTTTTTGGCCTTCTGTATAAACTGAGTAAAAAGACGAACCATCCTGTCCTTCTGAGATTTGATCACCCGATTTTGAACTCGCTTTATGTCATCCTCGGTCAAGAACTCTTTACAGACAATCCCCTCTTCTTTCAACTTATCTCTCAGTATTGCTTCAAAATGCTCTCTCCCACTCAGTAAGTCATCTTGGGACGTTTGAATTAACGGGATATTTCTTTCCTTCCAGTAATCAATCTTTTCTTGCCTTTGGCGTAAATACGCATCGGCATCTATTTCTCCCTTACCATTACCTCTGGGATTGATAAGGCTTACGCCCCAGTGTTCTATGACATATTCCTTGCCTTGATAAGAAATCCAGAAGTCGGGTCGATAGACCTGCTTTCCCCAAAAGAAAATCTTTTCGTATTTGTAAGAGATTTCCTGTTCAAACAAGAAGTCTGCAATATATTTCTCTCCCTTGGATTTTACTTTGTCTCCCCCAAGGGTTACATCCCTTAGATAGTTTCTGACATGTTCATAATAATCTTCTTTATCTAGTAGAGAACCGTACCTTTCCAGTTCCTCAAATTCATGTCTAAACGTCAAATACATTTTTTCTCTGAAAACAGGATCCCAGATTTTTCGCAGCAACTCAGTCACAAATTCTTGAAACTTTTTTGGAGAAAAATCTCCATCATCATCGAAAAGAAGCTCAAGGTTGGGATGCTTTTTTGCCAACGTTGCAAAAGCTATTTGATAGGCAAGACCATGAAAGGTTCTCGCATTTTTAAAACTCTTCAATTTGTATTTGTCTTGAATCCGAGATAATATCTCGGCCTTTGCCTTACGGTTAAAGGCAAGAATTAATATATTATCCGGGTTAATTCCTTCAGCTTCTATCAGCATTGCAGTTTTGAAGGCAAGTAGATTTGTTTTACCAGAGCCCGCTCTAGCCTTGATTAACATATTTTTGGCAGTCATAGCAAGGGCAAGGGACTTTTCCTCGTCCATATCAATACCCAATAACTCTTGGATGAAGTCGTGGACGTATTCACTTTTTAAAGACTCGTACTCGTCTTTGCCAATTAGGTCATTATTCAGAAATAGTAAATCTGCTTCAGAAAATTTGTATTTACTCAGAAGATCATCAAGTTTAATTTTTAGTTGAGCAAGTTGCTTTCGCTGACCCGCAAGCTCTTTTTGTTGGTTTTCGAGAACTTTATAAGACTCAACCAATTCTTGATATTTCGCAGAAGAAAATAGCTCCTGAACGGTCTCATATAGGCGATCTGCTTTTTCCCACTGAAACTTTTCTAATTCGATTTTTATTTGCTCAAGCTTAGGTTCAATATGGCGGCCCACAATCTCATCGAAATACTCTTGAAACTCAGCTCTAATACTATCTGGAAGGGCATCTTTTCTTTTATTGAATGCTGATGCAATAACCGAAGGCTCAGCTCCAAAAAGTTCTCTTCTTTCTCTTGCCCAACAAATAATTTCAGCAAGCGCATCCCACTCATCGTCTGAACAGTATAAGTCTTCCTTTAACTTTTTAATCTTCTTTTGTTCGCTAGTTTCTGCCTTCAGATAAGACTCTTTAAGTTCTGCTAGAAGCTCATACAAATAGAATTGCTTGTGCTTTTCCCAGTCATAGTCTGACCAAAGACTCTCAAGCAAGGCATATATGCTTTTTATCCTGCTATGATTCATCCCGTACTTCCGGACTCGCCGCCCTAAGCGGCGTTTTTAGTGCCGTCCCCACGACGTAAAAGGAGACTCAGCAATGCATGGTACCACAAACACTGTCCCGTCCACCGAAGCCCAGACGTTAAACGAGGCATTAGAAGCATCCGCTTCCCAACAAACCACGCCAGAGACAATACCGTATGCTCGCTTCAAGGAAGTCAATGACAAGTTCCGGGCAACCGAGCATTAACTCAACTCTCTGAAAGGCCAACTGGATGCTCGATCCCGGTTAAACCAGGAATTGAACGCCGCCCTGATGCTACTGCAACAGGGGATTTGACTGGGGCTCACTTTGGGTTGAATGAAAAAAATGGAGTGTTTGAAGCACATAATCTCTACAAAGTTTTCACGACCTGTAAGGACATACCCAGTTCATTGACGGATGTCATTTGTTGGAAGGGGCTGAGACCCTGCACAGTACTCACCCTGCTGGAAACATGACCTTGTTTCATTGTCCATCGTTTACTAAACCCTTCAGCGCCATAGCGAAGCGTACCCGATCCATAACGCAGATTGATACGATCCAAGGCTCCCATCAGCTCTGTGGTGCGTTCTCGGTCATAGGGATCAAGCAAACTCACCTGTATCTCATTGGCAGGGGACAGATCATAGAGCATCACCCCTGATTTGTTATAAAGATAACCCTCCCGGTGAATCTGCTCCAGAGCGTCTATGGCCCAATGGATCAACTCACTGGTGAGATCAGTGGAATAAGGCAACGTCAGGTAAAACCCATTGGCATACTGGGGGCTTTGCGCTCGATATTTATTGGTCCTGATAAATACATAAACCCCGCGGGCGGTCAGCCCTTCCAGTCTCATCTTTTGAGCCGCCTGGGTGGTATGCATGGCAATGGCTTGCTTTAGTTCGGTCAGTGTCTCCACATAAGCCCCAAACGACAGGGAAGACATAATGGATTTGGACACCACCGGCACTATAGGCGGAACACAGGAAACCCCTCGCAGTTCATAGACTGTTCGCATGAGAACCACATTATTGAATCGCTTCATCAGCAAGGAATCGGGGGCATTTTTCAAATCAAGGGCGGTTTTGATTCCCACTTCTTACATTTTTTAACTTAGATTTATTAGATCAGACAGTTTTTCCATTTCAGGCAAGGTGAAATCTTGTCTGTACTTTTTAATTTCTTTAGCCATAATTTCAGCCCATTCCTGCAAAAGTCTTGCTTCCAAAACTGTTTGCGCTTTAGTGAAGCTATCTATATTGACTTTTTGCAGGCTACTGCCCAAAAGTTCACTAATTCGGGCCTCATACTCGTTAATGACCGTATGTTTTAGACAGTCGATGGCTTGTTCCACGTTTCCGTTAGTAATATTGTTGGTTATAAATGATACTAAGTCAGGTTTAAATTGAGACAGCTGAATATTCGGGTTAAGAATCACGCTCTTTGTGTACTCAACAGTAGAACCAAAACCAAATTTCTTCAAATCAATTAGGTCAGCAAACAATTGAGCACCGGGTCGCGCCAAAGTGAATGACATGAAAGTCCAATCAGTAGGAAGAAATTGACTTGGTCGTTTTTCTCCCTGATGAGCCAAGCCATACAGCAGATGGGTCAATTCATGCTGTAAGGTCAGCTTAAATCCCTTGTTTTTTAAATTGTCCAGATCGGTATCCCGAATAAAAATATCGCCAAGCTGAAATAGCTCATTTTCCTTTTTGAATGTACCACCAAAAAGACCACAGGCACTGTCTTCTTCTGGATTTTTAGGTGGGGCTATCCTCAAGTCTGCTCGAAACTGAGGATGTAAGTATTTTTGTATAGATTGGTTGAAAATTCGATTACTCTCTTCTGCCCAGCTAACAGCATCTTTTTTGTTTTTGTAGGCATTAAAAAGCTTATCGTAACAATCATCCACAATTTTTGTGGCTAACTGCCTACGTTGTTGGGGTGTCTCTAGCCCTGCAGGGATCGGAAAGGCTTGCTCACTCACATTGGACAGGCCAGAGGGTTTGGCTACAGGCATTTTCAACTCGGAAGCAGGGGGTTTCTTCTTTAGCAGTATGAAACCTGCGACTCCTAAGGCTGCAGCCGCGGCAAGGCCACCGATAATCAATAATGGATTTTTATCTGATTTACCTGATAACCCGTTGTAAGCCTGCTTGTAAGGCTGCGGGGATATCAACGGTTTAGGTTGAATGCTAGGTTGGGGGACAAATGTGTCCAGAGGTAAAGCGCCTGTGGCCGCAAGCAAAGGAATAGTGTTTGCATAAGGCAGCATGGGCACTGGCTTATACTGAGGAAGCATAAAAGCTGAATTATACGCTTGCGGAAACACTTATATTAAAAAACCACTTGTATTAAAACTTGTATGTAAATCTAAACCGCTCAAGAAAAGATTGCACCCCAGATACACGGCCTTATTCATAAATGTTTACCTGATTAATATCCCCCAAATATAGTACGTATAAACAAGCCCAAATACAAATGGCAAGCGAATAGTGTTCTACTTCGTTGGAGCAAATTTGCTTCATTGCATAGTGTCGCCTACATCCCCGTCTTCATATTGGAAGTGATTACACCGATTTTCCAGATCCGTCCAGGGGTGTTTCCACTGTGGTGGTTTTTCTTGTTGCGGGCGGGATCGATGGGATTGGTTCAGATTCTGCTGAAAGCGTTTTTCACAGAAAACCAGAAAGGTCTGGGTCATTTTATCTTCGGACTGTTTTTGATTTTTCAGGGTTTGCTTAAGCGAATCTTTCAAGGCGTTCCACTGCCGGTAACAGCAATCGATCGGATGATCCGGCAAGTTGACCGAGTGCGTCAGACAGGGGGATTGGTGACACAGACTGAGCCCCCGATGGCCAAAGGCTTTACCGCGGGGATCGTGATCCAACCGCCCGCACCAGTAGCATTGCCGATGGGGCAGGCAGTAGGGTTCAGCCTGATACAGATGGGTGAGGACATCGGTGGTGGGTTCCTCCCTGTGGTGTTCGATCCAGTCCGGCGTGTGGAGAAACAGGGTTAGCCTGTTGAGATTTAATTTATAGACCTGAATGATGGTCCAGTGAAGGGCGTTGAGTTCAGAGAGGGGCTTGAGAGTCAATTCTTGCCCAAAACGAAAACGATGCGCCCAGTTCACGTATTTCAGCACTTTGGTGAGCTGAGAGGAAGAGAGTTCTTTCCAGGGATTCAGAAATCGCTGGGAGAATTCAGGTTCTGAGAGATTCAGCTCCCGCAACAGATCCTTAAAGGGCGTACAGCCCAGGGTTTTATCAATGCGTACAAAATCCTGAAAGACTCCTTGATGCTCCCGAATACTGGCAAAGGAAGCCAGTTTTTCTTCCACAAAGCTGAGCAAGGCGGGTCTAAGAAAGGCATAGTGGTTTTTCATGCTTAATAGTCTACAATATGTTGCCGGTGAAAAACAGGGTGATTTTGACGGATATTTTATTGACATGGCGCTTTGTAGGATGAAGGGGTCATTATTCACTTGAAGGATTGAACCATGCAATTAATAGTCGGTTATCTGCCCATGAATCAAGTGCTTTTACCCCAACGGCACACCAAGTCACATCCGGTCAGGCACATTCAACAGATTGCCGATAGTATCCAGGCCTTTGGCTTTAATGATCCCATTGCCGTGGATGAGGCCGGTGAAATTGTGGAAGGGGTGGGCCGCTATCTGGCCGCTCAGTTATTGGGGTTGGAGACCCTTCCGGTGATCCGGCTGACGCATTTGAGTGAAGCGCAAAAAAAGGCTTATCGGATAGCCCATAACAAGATCGCAAGCAACACAGGCTTTGATCTGGAGGCCTTGCGGAGTGAATTTGAAGCCTTGTGCCAGCTGGATGATTCCCTATTAGCCTTGACCGGCTTTGAGCGCATTGAACTGGATGATTTGTTGAAGCTGCCGGACTTGCCGGAACTGGGCCCGGAGTTAACTGAATCGCTGAGTGAGAGTAAAACGGTGGCCTGCCCGCATTGTGGAGGGACCGTACATGTCTAGGCTGCCCCAAGTGTTGAGTTTATTTGCCGGGTGTGGCGGATCCAGCCTGGGGTACAAACTGGCGGGTGGCCAGGTGGTGGCCGCAGTGGAGCGAGATCCGCATGCGGTAAAGATTTACCGGGCCAATCATTCGGGAACTCTGCTACTGGATGGGGATATTACAACCTTAAATCCTCAGGAAATCATGGCTGAATTGCAACTAAACTCTGGGGAGCTGGATATTCTGGATGGCTCTCCCCCTTGTCAGGGTTTTTCTCTGGCTGGCAAGCGGCAGGTACAGGATCCCCGCAACCGCTTGTTTGAAGAATATGTGCGTTTTTTAGAGGCCTTTCAGCCCAAGGCCTTTGTCATGGAAAACGTGCCAGGGTTGGTGACCGGCAGAATGCGGGGGCTTTTTCAGGAGATGATCCAGGCCTTGCAAGGGGTGGGGTATCGGGTTTCTGCCCGGATTTTGAATGCCGCACATTATGGGGTGCCTCAGGCCCGGCGTCGAGTCATTGTGGTGGGCATGCGACAGGATCTGGGATTGTTCCCCATGCATCCGGTGCCAGAGACCCATGCCATCTGCTTTCAAAAGGCTGTCCAGGATTTGAGTGAGCCGGGTTTCATTCAAGTGCCGGTAGGCAGAGCGTTCGCCATTGCCAAGGCTCTAAAGCCCGGAGAGTCGGGGGCTGATTTGCATGCGCGTTACCAGCAGAAAGGGCATGATTTTTCCTTACAGCGACTGCATTGGCATAAACCGAGTCCCACAGTGTGCAAGACCATTCGGGCTGGACAATGCGGCTTGTTACACCCGGAAGAAGATCGCTTTTTGAGCATCGGGGAGTTGAAACGGGTGTGTTCATTTCCCGATGATTTTGTCTTGTTTGGCACGTTTGAACAGCAGTGGGGACGTTTGGGAAACGCTGTACCTCCCTTGCTGATGAAAGCAGTGGCCCAGTCTGTTATGAATCAGTTGAAAGGAGTGAATCATGCCTCGGCCTCCTAAACGGTTATCTGGAAAGGATATTAGTGAAATCGAGATGCTGGCGGGTCTGGGCCTGGCTCAGGAGCAGATTGCCGATATTAAGGGAATTTGTGTAGAAACGCTGGTCAAATATGCGGCCAAAGCGTACCAGGTGGGCAAGGCCAAGGCCATTGCCAGAGTATCGAAGACCGCCTTTGAGATGGCTGCCTCTGGCAAGCAACCCAGTATGACCATGTTTTATTTAAAGACTCAGGCAGGCTGGCGAGAGAAAGTAACCATTCCAGAGGAACTGCTGAAACTATTACGACAGGCAGAGGAGGAATAGACTATGGGTTTACAGATGAAATCCGTGAAGTATTCCAGTCGGGGCGGGTATACCATTGAGTGGCAGGAACCGTGTTCCATTCGCCTTAGTGTGAGCGAAGCCCTTTATGTGCTGGCGGCCTTTCAAAATGGCTTGTCCGCCTCTGACCTGGAAGCCTCTTTTACCTTTGAAGAGCGGGAAGTCATATACCGGTATCTGGAGAAAGAATGGAAGCAACTGCGCCAGCTGATTGAAAACGAGCAGAGTCAGACACGTTCGTTTCAGGCACTTCAAAGCGATTTGAAAAAGCGGTTGCAATGGGGTCTGGCTGGATTGAATTTAAAGTTTGGAGAATACCTGAAAGACGTGTTGTGCTGGCCAGTGCTGGATCCGAAACAGGTTAAAACCAATCAAATGTATCGGGATGCCCTGAATCGGCACTGTTTTGAACGTGGGGTGTATGAGCGATTGTGTCAACAGTATGGCTTTCCCAGCCCCAAAATTCTGAAAGAGGTGGAATGGCGTTTAAATGGGCCTCTGATTCCACCGGAGCCGTGTTAATATTCTGCTGCCAGCATAATAGTCAGCACCCGTCGAGTTTGATTGGCATCCTCGGGATGTTCACTGCCAAAGGTCATGGTGAGATCGTAATAATCGATTTTCCAGAAAATTCGTTGTCCCTCCAGTTCAATCACTCCAAAATCGTGTTCACAATAGGGATCATTATCGGGGATGAATGCATTGAATTGCTGCACGGCGTTAAGTATAGCTGCTTGTGTCACTTCCGGGAGAGTGGTAATACCCGCTGTCATTTGAACCTGTCCCGCAAGAAAGGTTTGCCTAAAGTTATCATTGAGTCGGGCGATCCGTTGGCTTTGATTGAAATTAGACATGTGTGTCTCCTTAAAAAAATTGAAATTGGGCAGTCAAAGTTATCCAGTTGTTTGACATAAACTGGTTTGCCCAAAGGGGTTTAGGTTCATTGGACTGTGCGCGTTATGACAGTTCGGGTTTATGTGCTCTTAGGCGGGCTTCCATTTGATCCAGCGCCCGATGCAGGTGATCTTTGGACTGATGGGAATAGCGAAAGACCATCTGGATGCTGCGATGTCCGGAGAATCGCTGCACGGTGGGCAGATCCACCCCGGCTTGAACCAGGTGAGTAATGGCCGTATGGCGAAGGGTATGACGACAAATGACCGTGGGATCCAGACCAGCGGCTTTGACCACCCGGCGAAAGGGAACTTCAATGGATGCTCTCCGCCCGGTGCGGGAAATTTCGCTGGGAAATAGGTATCCCTGTTTGCCCAAAGCCTGCTCATTTAGGTAATGCTCCAGATACCGGGCCAGACTAGCGGTCATGGGTTGGGTTCTGGCCCCGCATTTGGCTTTGGGGATATAGATTTCCTGTCTGGCGCAATCGATGTTTTCAATTTGAATGGTCAGGATTTCCGTGCGGCGCATGGCAGTGCCCAGGGCAATACGCATAAAGGGTTCAATGATGGAGCAGGTGTCTTGCCGGGCCGCTATTAATAGGCGATCTATTTCAGCGGGTTCAAGATAAGCGGTGCGGATATTGTTTTCCCGGTATTTGACCACTTTACAGGGCAGTTTATTCAGCCAGCCCCACTCCACCGCTTTATGAAACAGTTGGGACAAAACGGCCAGATAGCGGTTGGTGGTGGCCTCGGTGCGCCCGGTGCTGGTAAGGTTGCGCTTGAAACGTTCTACGTCAAAGCGGCTGATATCGGCAAGGGGCATTTCCCCGAAGTAGGGAATGAGTTCTTGATGTAATTGCCGGGTTTTACCGGGAATATTACGCCCGTTCTCCAGTTCCAGGTTTTCCAGGTACTGTATGGCGGCGTCTTTAAAGTGGGTGGGCGTCATGGATTCAAGTCCTTTGGGCAAACGGCGATAATGGGATATTGCCCTGGAAAAAGACCCCCGCGAGCCCGCTGGGATGAATTTTGTTGCGTTTCTTAGTGAAATCGTTCAGACAAGTGTGACAGGCTCCCACGAATGATGCCAGACCTCAATGCCTCTGCTTTCATAATAATTCCGTGTCGCGGTGTCCGGTTTGTACAGGCTTGCCACGGCAGCGACCATACGACGGGAGCCTGAATAATTAGTATATTCCTTGTGTGAGCCATAATAACTTTTGGCTTGGGTAATGGCTTCTAGGACTTCCTCATTGGATGAAAGCTGACGCTTGCATTGCACCAGGTAGAAAAGGTTTCCCTTGGTACCAAGCACGTCCACGCCCCAATCGTTGGAGGCGGGCGTTGTGCGCACTTGCTCAAAATCATCAGCGCGCATCCAGTCGGCCACCTGATTTTCAAAAAGTAGGCCCTCCGCTTGGGCGTTCTCGTTCGGGTTTGACTCATAACCGGGAATAACTACAGCCATGTCCTTGCCAGAGGCTTCCATGTCGATGGGCGTCAGAAAATCCTTACGCATTCCGGCCTTGACTCGCAAAAGAGCGTCAAGGCGTTGATCAAAGCTACCAAGCTCGGACTCCGGCTCGCCTTCCGGGGCAAGGCCAATGGGAACATACAGGTAAACCGGCTTTTTCTGCCCTTTGCGATAGGCCCGGCAGGTGGCCTGATCTTCCTTAGCCGGGTTCCACCAGCGCCCGTAATGAATGACATGGTTTGCGGCGGTAATGTTAAGGCCAACGCCCGCTACTTCGGGCGAAAGCACCAGCGCCGCAAAGCCGGGATGCGCCTCAAACTGTTCAATGGTAATCTTGACAACCGATTTGCCACGTTCCTTTTTGCCTGAAAGCGATCCGTTAATTGGCCTAAAATCAACATCAAAGCGCTCTTTAAGCAAAGCGTGAATCCAGGTTTGCATCTGGATTGACCGTGTGAAAATCAACACTTTCTCACGACGACCGGCAATCGTTCGCAGGGTTTCATTCAGCCAGCGAAACTTGCTGGAATGGCGTAGCAGACTTTCCGTGTCATAGCTACGCCCTGCAAGTCCTTCCTGATTCTTTACCAGCCAGGGGTGCTCAGCGAACAGCTTGATTTGCTGAACCGCCTTCAGTGCTTTTCCACGACGACTTTCAAGCGCGATATTCGACAGGATGCTTTGCTGCTGATCCCATTCAACGCTTGTATACCGCAACTCGCACTGAATGCCTAACGCCTCATCCAATGTACCTTGTGAAACATCCACCAAAGCAGGAAGTTCATTACCCAGAAAATCTTTCTTGCTTCGTCCCAGAACGTAAGAGCCAGGTTGGGCTTCTTTGAGCGCTCCCAAACAGCCAAGCCTGCGTTTGAGTTCCTCAACATCCCAACCGTGGGTAGATTTTCCGTCTTCCGGCCGGAAGAACTGTTTTTTAAACGCTTTTTGAGAATCAAGTAGACCGGAGGCGGCCACATCCAGAAGAGACCAGAGATCCATCATGTCGTTCTCAATTGGCGTGCCGGTCATGGTGATTTTAAAACAACTGTTGCTAGCGATACAGGCCAAGGCATGCGTCACCGCCGTACCCGGGTTTTTAATCTCCTGGCTTTCGTCCATCACCAGGCATGACCAACGGATCTTAGCGAATGACTGATAGTAATTTTTCACGGTATCGTAGTTGGCAATTAGTACACGGTTATTGCGAAGTCGTAATTCATCCAGGCTGGCATGGCCTGTTTTGAAATCGTTGCCGTTGCCCGCACGAAGCTTGGTGTACTTTTTAATGGTCTTGCTATCCAGCAATTCGTAAGATGAAAAAATATCGCCTTCATTCCAGAAAAATTTTCCGATCTCAGTTTCCCAATTCGCCATCAATACTTTGGGCACCACGATGAGAACCGGATGCGGGTTCTCGACTTCATCTCGTCCCGGTCGCAATTGATTTTCCACGGCCACCTTGGCCCAGGTGTTCCGAATCGCCACATGTTCGTGCCGCCGGTTCCAGCCAGTTTCAAAAAGCCATGCCAGAAACGTGAGCACCTGCAACGTTTTTCCCAGGCCCATATCATCTGCCAGCAAGACGCCTGGTTTTTGGGATAAAAACGCGTGCTGGAGCCAGCGAATGCCATCCTCCTGATAAGTGGCCAGCTGCAGAGAATCGCCGTTCGGCAAATTTTGTACAAGTGCGGCGGGCCTTTCAAAAGCTGGCAACGAATCGGCATAAGTGGCTTGCAGATGTTGCGTCTCGTCGTGAAGCTTTTGATCCTCGTTAGATTTTAGAAGCAAATGTTTATCATGATCGGCCGGTTTTTCCTCAAAAGATTTTGGGTTAGCTGTGACGGTCATTGAGCCACGAGTGTCACTGCCTAGTTTACTGATTTGTTCGAATTGGTCGATAAGAGTTTGGGTTAAAGGAAGGTGGCAAACGTCTCCGTCGCCATCTGGCAGGGAGACGATAGTATCGCCTTTGGCTAAAGCCTCTTCCATCCGCTTTTTCATATCGTGAAATTCCGCGGAGTTAGGCTTAACTGAGAGTGTTTTCGTATCTCCGTCGTTCGTGGTTGCGGAAATTTCGATTGAAGCTCCAGCGTCGATTGCGTCCCACCCATCATCCAGTAAGCAGACCCTATCCAGCGTGCGCACTTTAACGGTTGGCTTGAACACCAATTGCCCGAATCCTGTGATACGAGGGCCATACGTTTGCAAGTCCAAGGCGATTGTATCCGGCGGGCAAACGCCTTCAAACTGATCATCCGGTGCGGCGGCGATTCGCAAGGCTTTTTTGGGAGTTAAGCCCCGCAAATTTCGGCGCATGTGTGCAGCGGCGTCCTGAACGGCGGGCGGTAACATCAGGCGAACCCGCTTTACCGGGCTGCCGTTGCTCAGGGCCAAAGCGGGCAATCCGTAGGCCGCTTGCGCCTTGTCATGCTTAAAGAATTCACGTTTGAAAGCCGTCTCAAACGCTTGGGTCGCCTCTCCTTCGGCGAAGGGCAGATTCAAAAAGACTGGAAAGGCGCTTTTCGTGCTCTCGGGGTGTTCGCTGTCATCCTGCCAAGCCATCGTTAAACGAGAGGGGGCGAGAATGACCGTATCCTCTAGAATCGCTTCCAGCTTTACGTTGGCGTTAGGGGCCATGCCTAGCTGCTCGTAGAGTTCCGCCAGCGCCGAGTAATTGGTTTCGGAATTTTTGTTTTCCAGCCCGTTGAAACGTTCTACCAATTCACACAAACGCCACTGCACGGCATTGAGCAACGACGGTTGCCCGTAAGTGACAAGCCAAGGCCCCGTACGATTAGGTAGGGTCTGCTGGCCTGATTCCCAAAAGGATAAGTCCAGTCGCAAATCCGGACTGACCAGCACGCTGATTTGAGGCTCGACTTTCAGGGTAGATGTTGTCAGCGGCGGAAGCCAGTCGCTCAACACTTCGGCAAAAGCAGACGGTTCCATGTCAACATCATCCGAAAAGCCTGTTTTAAGCGAGGCCAGCGAATCAAAAGGCACATGCAATGCAGCCCAGCTTTCGAGAGGTAAATCTTCCGCTGGATTGCCTTCGGTGTCAAAGGCATCAGCCAGCTCAGATTCTACCAGCTGACCCCGGTGATGCCAAAGCGCCTCCGCCAGAGAACGAGGTCTTGCGGTCAGTTCAGCTAATTCCGCAGGGCCGGTGACACGCAAGCCGTCCGCTTTGATGTTAAAAGCGAAGTCGGTATCCAGAGTCATATCGGCTTTAGAGGTAGATTTTTGGGATTTTTGAAACAGATTGAACATTCGTATTAATCCATAATTACAATCGCTAAATTTTTTAAGTTTTATTTGGATTCGACAGGGTATTCAGGTCTTATGCCACGGCGGTTCAGCCAGCGTTTTAATGATTGCTGCCACCCACCAGTGTGAAAACAGGAGATACTATATTCCGTCGCGCAATCATCTGAGTTGGAAAGGCGAGCGACTTGTCTTCCAAGTTTAAGATTCTTATCCACAATCCCGTTTAAACGCTCGTACTTCAAAAGTCGCTCAAGGCAATCATGGAGATCGGGGTAATATTTGTTCTCTTTTTTCCAGTAAATATAAGCAGCGTTGCTTGTTTCAGCAAACTCGATAATATAACAGCTCTTGGTTTCCATAATGAACAAACTGGAGCCTTTTACAGGCGCTGGCGGTGTTTTTCCATCCCGTTTCATTTTATTTAAAGCTTGATTATTCTGAAATGCATCTATATCCGATATTAAAACCCGGCTGCGAATGACGCAAGGCAAATAAGGCTCCCAAAACTTACGACGCTGATGAGGATCATCCTGCTCAGGCAAAATCATTTTGAAAAAGAATTCTAAATCTTCCTTGCTTAGCCAGCTGTTGAAAACCATCCGTGCTTGCTCGGATAGGTGACGCCAGTTGCCATCGGGGCGAAGCCGGAGATCGCCGTAATCATCCGCCTTAAGGAACCAGGTTTTGACTCGCTCAATCAAATCAGTATTATTTGAACCGCCCACTTTCACGATCAATTGGCTAAGCCAGTCGTAATCCGACTTTGGGTTGACCCAATCTGTCAACGCCAGATCCAGCTTCCGGGCAAGCTCGTTCACTTCAAGGCCAATAGTCTGAGCCAGTAATTGCCGCCGAGCGCAATCAATCAGGCTATACCTATCCGATGATGATTCAATCTGCAAAAAGTCGGCGGCCACCTCAGGCAGCGAGCCAATCCTGTCGAACAAAACATCGGCCAGTTTATCCGGGGCGTTCTCAAAAAAAAGCCAGGGGGCGGTTTCTCGCCAATGCTTGAGGGGCGGCCAGTTGAGGCGATCCAGTTCCGGATTCGCCAGTGATTTGCGGATAAAATTCGCCCATTGCAACCTTGAGGAACCTAATTTGCCCCAGAAGGAAAGGTAAGCACGCATCAATATACGCAACATTCGCCGACCGGGTGTCGGTTTCCTTTGCATCAGGTTAAACAAAACTGGATCCCGAAAAATCTCTTCAATGCTGACACAGTCACGCAACTCGCTCCGAGTCAGCTCCTCAAACCGGCCGCTTACCTTAACCCGTTCCCAGGTTTCCCGCAATGACTTTTGCTCGGAGGGAGGCAATCCGCTCTCTTTTTTATTAAACATTAACCCTCTGATACGTCTAATTTCTCCCTCAAAAAGCACGGGCCGAAAAAGCTGAAAAGTCAATTTTTTCAGCACCGCAGAAGTTTCTTCCAGACTAGATAAGGTATCAGTCAGATCGGGAGGAAGCTCCGTCATCAGAAAGCTTCCTTCGGCTTGTCAAATTGCGCCGTGAGGTTGTTTTCAGTAGTTTTTCTCAACTCATAAGACTTCACGCGAATCTTGAACTCGACCCGACGGCTGGCCGACGCGTTTTCCTTTCCATTTGCGGTAATCAGTTCACGCTCGCCCCGCCCACTGGTAGAAGCGATATCCAGCAAACAGTTTCGCCGGGTGGCGTCCAGATTGGTGTTGTTCAGGCTGTAACTCAACACCTGAAACGAACGCTCAGAACTCAGCCGGAGATTGTTGTTGTCGTCACCTGTGGAATCCGTGTACCCTTGAATGAAGACGGCTTCCACATCGTCCCGATGCGCTTTGCTACAAAGCACGGCCGTCAATCGTGGCGTCATCCAGTGCAGAAAGCCTTGCCCGCCTTTCGCCAGCGAGGCGCTGTTCAGTGCGAATTGTAGTTTATCGTCTTGCACTCGGATTGTACAGGAAAGTGGATCCTTCTTCTCGTTCATCTCACACTCGATCGATTGAGCGATCAGCGCCTGATCCAGAGCAGCCTTAAGAGCCTCCAAGCGTTTCTGACTTCCCTTCTGGGTTTCCTGGTAGGTGTTATTCAGGTAAATAACGAGAAGCAGAATGAACACAACCGCAAGCGAGGTCATCAGATCCGTCATGGAATGTGACAGGGCGCTGTCATCATGCTGCGAACTATTTGACATTGCCCAGCTCTTTCTCAGTCAGGGTGAAGATTTTTGGCAGTTTTCGAGTCATATCTTCCATCGCTTCCGCCAACGTATCCGCGGAATCCTTCACCTCGGACACCAGTCCGGCGAAGGTGCTGGCCGCTTCTCTTAGCTGCTTGTCCCATTCCTCGTTGTTGGCCTTGAATGCCTGATTGGTCAGCGTGGTGTAGTTGCCGAGGTTGTTTCGGATGGCATCCAGCACGGTGATCAGGCGGGTTTCCAGTTCGCCGTAAACGACGGATTGGCGATCGTGCAACTTCTGCATCGCCCCGATAGTCTGGGCGTAAACAGCTGCCGTGGTGGTGGCGTTTCCCATGCCTGTTGACAATATTCCTGAAGCGTCGTTGAGCAGACTCAGACTGCCGCTCAACTGTTTTTGGCCCGTATTCAACTGCGCCACGCTCTGCTGGTTAAGCTGAAGTGCTTCTTTCATACCGCCAAGCGACATCTGAAACTCACGGGTACCGGTGGAGAGGGTTTCAGCGAAATCACGCTGCGTTTTTTCCAGCTGGCGGTAGGCATGCTGCAACTCGGTCTCACGAGTTTCCATAAACCGGCCAAAACCAGCCAGCGCTTCCTCAATACTGCGAGTCAAATTGACCTGCTGCGCTTCCAACTGCTGGCCGTAGTCGCTAGCGGAGGAACTCATCTGTTCACGCATAGCCGTCAACATCATCTCTGACTGCTGTTGCTGGCTCCGTCCGCTTTCGTCAAAGCGTAATAGCAGACTGCTTACTTTTTCCGCTAGTTCGTTGCTCTGCTGGCTCATCTCACCTAACTGCCGCTGGCTGCCATCCTGAAACTGAGTAAGCGACTGGGCGACAAGCTCCTGCATTTTTTGCTGCCATTCCCGGCCCTGCTGCTCGCTTTCAGCTTGTAATTGTCGCAACTGCGCCTGCAAACTTTCCTGACTTTGCTCGTTAAGCGCTGCAGCCTGCTCGGCCAACTGACGCAACAGGCCTGCCATGCTTTCCGAAGCGACGCTTGCATGGGTTTGTTGCTCAAGGCTTGCCGATTGCAACGATTGAACCAGTTGATCCATTCGGGCATCCGCCTCGGCTTGCCGGATCGCTTCACGCTCGCTACGGGCTTCCATGCCTTGGAGGAACTGTGCCGCCTGACCCAAATTGTCAGTCAGCTGTTGCATCTCGGAGCTGGCCGCCCCGTGCATGTTTTCTTTAAACTCATTCATCAGGTTCCGGATGGATTCAGTAATGGCGTCACTGTTCTGACCGTGCAATTTATCGACACCTTCCTTTATACCGTGCACTGCAATCAGCGTTTCATTCAACTGGGCGGCGCTGACGTCTTTCAGCGCTTGCGTCGCTTGACTCAGGCCGTTAATCGAATCAAGCAGGCTGCCGATGTCTCCACCGATACTGTTGTGAATGGCCTCCGGCAACTTCTCGGTCATGTCATTCGCCAAGTGACCCACGGACTTATCCACCCGGCCCAATTCCTTCTTCAGCTCCAGCAAAATGGATTCGGCGGACTTACGAGGGAACAGAATGTTGATTTGATGCTGCAAATCATGCAACTTTTTTTGCAGGCTGGGACCTCTGAAAGCGGAGAGATAAACCGTCGCGACAAGGGCGCAGGCTAGACCGATGATAGAAGAAAAGAATTTTCCGGACAAAGCGTTGATAAAAGGGCCAATACCGCTTACTGAACCGCCATCCGCCACATGAAGCTCCGCAAGACCGCATAACAAGGCGATAAATGTTCCCAGTAGACCGAAACCTGTCGCAAGCGCGGGCAGGGAGTTAGTTATTGGAATGAGTCCACTGAAAACAAAGTGCTGGGTAAAGAATTGCTCGGCCTGCAAGGTGTTCTGGAAAATCCAGTGACCTTGCTCAACCTCTTCCTTAACCAACGTTTCCTTAAATTCCTGCCAGCAATCTTTCAGCCCCCTTGAAACAGTGTCAGCCTGAAAAACATTTTCCAGTTGCCCCATTAAATCTAGCGTTACCGGCTTGGAAAGGCTCTTAAATGGTTCGGTCACTGCCATAAGCTGGTCAAGTAGCTTCTTCACCCTCAGCCAGTCTGAAATCATAAGAATGACGGTAAACGCAAAAATTAACCCGGCCATAACTGCGGTTACTGCCGGAATTTTCAAACCGAATAACAGCCAAGACGTGTTCAGCCAGTGAATCCATTCAGGTGACAATGGTTTATCCTCGGATTTATGGGGTGTAAGCTCAAACGATTATTAAATTAACATAAATGATTGATTGCGCACTTTTCTGAATGAAACCAAACCCAACATCAGAGTTGCTTACTCTATTTAATCTCTTTACAAAGCATTCCAGTTTGTTCATCACGCAAGTAAAGTCAGTTCAGTAATTAGTACGCTATAAGCATCTACATTGCGTTTATAAAAACACAATTCCCGCAGATTTAAAACACCTGAGCTTCTTCAGGTGCGATTACCGTGTTTGGAGTCGTTAGTGGGCTTTAATAAGAGCTTATCCCGTAAGTTTTTGAGATAGACTATTCCCTGTCAGAGTGGTTTAGAGGGCTGA
>LAPX01000011.1 GCA_001858525.1 Vampirovibrio chlorellavorus
AACAATACTGGTACTTGGGATTAGCTTGGCTCGAACTTAAAAAACTTACGGGATAAGCTCTAGTTGTTTTATCTCCAGCCCCCTCCCAAAGCACGATATAAATCTACTTTAGATCCTATCAAATTCATTTTCAATTCCACCAATTCCTTTTGGGCATTGAGTTTCTCTTCTTGTGTAAGTAACACTTCAACATAATCGGCCTTGGCATATTGAAATAAGTTGTTGGCGATATCTACAGACTCATCAAGCAATAGCACTTCTCTTTGTTTCGTATCAAAACTTTGTTGTATATTCTTAATATTCAATATTTGATTAAGTACTTCTGTATAAGCTTGCAGCAGGGTTTGCTCATAATTCAATACAGTTTGTGTCTGATAGGAATCTGCCATTGCAATACGGGCAATGATGGCTTTCCGATTGATAAGAGGGGTCGTTAAATCACCCATTACATTGTAGACTAAAGACTTTGGATTGAACAAAGCTGAACCAAAAGCCGCAAAACCAGCACCTACGTTAATACTCAAACTGGGATATAAACTAGCCTGGACACTTTTTAGATCCAATTTTGCTGCTTTAATTGCAAATTCTGCCTGACGGAGATCGGGTCTGTTCTCTAAAAGTTGAGCAGGTACACCGACCTGTAAATCGTCTACCTGCATCGACATTAGTTTTTCAGAATTTCTAAGTATAGGTGCATTATCATAAATACCCGACAAAAATCGTAGACGATTTTCTTTTTCTACAATTTTTTGGCTTATTTCAAACCTTTGGCTTTTAGTCTTGAGCAACTGTGCCTCAAAACGATTTACCGCCAAATTATTGGCTTTGGCATATTCTTTCAGTACTTTCATTTTAAGAAAGGCATTTTCTTGAATTCCAATATTTTCATCTAATATTTTCAAAGAATTATCTAGAGCCATCAATTCATAATAACAGCGAGCTATTTCAGCGACTAATCTTGAAATAAGATAATTTCGGCCTTCGTATTGGGCCATGAGACGCATTCTGGATGCATCTTTTGCATTCCTTAATTTTTTCCATATATCCACTTCCCAAGTCATATTTGGTCCCAGACTAAAAGCCGAGTTAGGGGAGCTTAAGTCATTTCTATCTATAATCTTGTCTAACACCCCATCACGTGTATTTTTTGATACGCCATAATTTTCCGCGGCCAGACCCAAGCCTACTTTGGGCAAGTACTCACCCTGTTTCTCTTTAACTTCATTCCTCGCAATTTCTATATCTTGTAAAAAAATATTAAATTCTTGATTGTTAGACAGGGCTGTTTCGATAAGACTAATAAGGTAAGGATCTGAGAAAAATTCTCGCCAACTAATACGAGCTGTGATATGGGCCGTATCCTCAGATTCTTCTGAATTGTTATACTCTTTTGGCTGATCAAAACTATATTCCGTTGGTATGTTAAATTTCACCTCTTTTTGCTGAAGCTTTACGGGATGAAACTCTTTTTGTATAAGATTTAGGCGTTTAAACCAGGACCGTGCAAATACAGGCTCTTGCGTGCTAAATACAAATATTGCTACTACCGAAAGACAACCAATTATCTTAACAAGCTTCATATTCTTTTCCTGATTTTTATTTTGATTCTCATTCTGTTTTTCACCGTTAACTAGGCATATCTGTTTGTCTAGAAGCTTTCATTTTTCGAATGAGTAATTTAAACATTAATTTAAGCTTCTTGAATTTTTTCTTATTCTTGTATTTTTTGCCAGCGATTGCTTCTGTCAACGTTGTTTGAGTTTCATCTTGCAATAGTTTTTTACCATCGACAAGCGTTGCAAATGCAAAATACAGTCCTGGTATGATCACGATGCCAATAAGCGTTCCAGAAATCATCCCTCCCATTGCCGAAGAGCCAAGCGTTCTATTTCCCACAGCACCAGCGCCGTGGGATAAAACCAATGGTATAAGCCCAGCGATAAAGGCAAAGGAAGTCATCAATATCGGTCTAAAACGCATCTTTGCACCTTCCAGTGCGGCGTTCAGTATTGACAACCCTTCATTTCGTTTTTGTACTGCAAACTCTACAATTAATACGGCATTTTTACCCAAAAGCCCGATAAGCGTAATGATAGCGATTTGTGCATATACATCGTTCGCCAAACCCATTAGTTTGAGCATGCCATAAGAGCCAAAAATCCCTATGGGTAAGGATAAGAGTACTGCCAGGGGCAATACAAAACTCTCATACTGAGCGGCTAATACCAAATATACAAATAGGACTACTATTAAAGATATAATGGTGAACTCATTTCCGCGTTTGGCTTGATCATATGAAAGATCTTCCCAGGCAATATCATACCCTCTGGGCAAGGTCTTTTGAGCCACTTCCTTTATGGAATCAATGGCATCTCCCGAGGTGAAATCATTTGCTGGAAAACCTCTAATGACCGCGGAGTTATATAGGTTATATCGAGTAATTTCATTAGCGCCTTGTATCTTTTCAGTAGTCATAAATGAGCTATAGGGAACCATTTCTCCGTGATCATTTTTTGCAAAATAATTACTCAAATCATCCAGATTTCTTCTGTATTCTGGGGCTGCCTGGGTAAACACCTTGAAAAATCGTCCAAATTTAATAAAGCCTTGTTCATAAGAGCCGCTAATTAAAATGTTTAGATTTTCCATTGCGTTATTGATAGATACGCCCTTTTGCATCGCTAATTGGTTATCTATTTTTATTTTATATTGAGGATAGGAAGCATTGTAGAAAGTAAAAAGACCTCTAATTTCTTTTCGCATTTCTAGATTGCGCATGAAGTCCTTAGTTACTTTTTCAAGCTCTTGATAATTGGTTTCACCCGATTTATCGAGCAGGCGCAAGGAAAATCCGCCAGAGGTACCAAAGCCTGGAATGGCTGGTGGTTCAAAAAATTCAACCTTAGCGCCCAGACCATTGGTTTTGTGCTCTAGTTCTTCAATTATTTCGTGCACACTTTGTTTTCTTTCTTCCCAGTTTGTCAGGTTGATCAGACAAGTGCCTGCATTAGAACCTCTACCTTCTGTCATAATCTCATAGCCGACCATTGAGGTAACTGATTCTACCCCTTTTACTTGCTGGGAAATTTTTTCTAATTGACTGACTATTTGATTCGTGAATTCCAAAGTAGATCCGGGAGGGGTTTGCACAATCGCGTAAATTGTACCTTGGTCCTCATTGGGTACAAAACCAGAGGAAACTATTTTGTTAAAGATGAAAATCCCAACTGAGAATAGTATGACTATACCGAAAGTTATGATTCTTTTTGAAACAATCTTATTCAGGAGCCATATATATCGGTGAGTTAATTGATTAAAAAGCTCATTAAACAGATCAATACCGCGTTTCAATAAATTATTTGATTTCGCATGACCTGCATGACTTCTGAGAAACATAGCGCAAAGAACAGGCGTGAGGGTTAGTGCTATCAATCCGGAAATGATAATCGCGCTGGCCATTGTGATGGAGAACTGTCTATAAAATACACCCACAGGGCCACTCATAAAGGCAATCGGACAAAATACGGAAATCATAACCAGGGTAATTGCAATAATGGCGCCACCCAATTCCTTCATCGCTTTTTGAGTCGCGGCATATGGTGTCAGGGAGGGATCTTCCTCCATTTTGCTGTGCACGGCTTCTACAACAACGATGGCATCGTCTACAACGATTCCAATAGCCAATACCACAGCAAACAAGGTAATTAAGTTGATGGACATCCCAAATAGCAGGAGCACAAAAAATGCGCCAATCAAGGAAATAGGTACAGCAATGATGGGAATGATCGTAGAACGCCAATCACCCAAAAACAAAAATACAACGAGGGTTACCAAAATAAATGCATCTCTTATAGTATCTATTACTTGCTCAATAGAAGCATCTAAAAATTTGGAAACATCGTAGCTGTATTTTACTTTGATGCCGTCTGGAAAATCCTTTTCAAGCTCTTTTATTTTACTTTTAATATTTTTGATAACCTCAGCACCATTGCTGTTTGGTGTTTGCTTTAGGATGATTGAAGCAGAAGGTTTTCCGTCGAGCGTGTTATAGATGTCATAAAATTCACTCCCTAATTCAACCTCGGCTATATCTTGGAGTTTAACCATTTCTCCGAATTCAGAGCTTTTTATAATGATGTTCTCGTATTGCTTGGGCTCATTGTACCGACCTTCATAATCAAGAACATATTCAGTTGATTGGGATTTTTTCCCCGAACTCTGCCCTAATCTGCCTGGACGGGCAATGATACTTTGTTCGCTAATAGACTTAACAACTTCTTCGGGAGAGATATTGTACGCTCTCATCCTATCCGGCTTCAGCCATATTCTCATGGAATAAGTTCTGGTTCCTAACAAACTGGCGTTTGCCACGCCATTTATCCGTTGAATTTCTGGAATCAGTTTGGTGTAAGCGTAGTTGAAAAGATATTTTTGATCGATGGTCTTAGACTCAGAATATAAGTCGATATACATCAGCATGGATGGCTGGAGAGGTAATAAGATGACTCCCTCTCTTTGTACTAACTCGGGCAATGAGGTCATTACCCTATCCACACGGGTTTTAACATTGACTACCGCCTGATTTGGATCTGTACCTGGCTCAAAGACAAGTCTCAGTGTGGCCTCCCCAGCACTGGTCGCATCTGAGGCCATGTAGCGCATGCCTGGCACCCCATTAATCGCTGATTCTAATGGAATGAGCGTGGATTTCGTCAACACATCTGCACTGGCACCTGGGTAGGCAATGAAAACATTGACTACCGTAGGTGCAATCTGTGGAAACTGTGAAATAGGCAGTTGCTGAATAGAAAGACAGCCCAAAAAAACGATGAATATAGAAATCACCAAGCCTAAAACAGGTCTTTTTAGTATATTCTGAAACATAGTGATATTAATCTCAGTTAGTTAGCATACAAATCTAAGTTTTTGATTACACTTTGGGGATCCATAATTTTATATTTAATTTTGTCCCCTTTGTATATTTTGCTTTGCCTTTCGAGTAAGAACATTTCGTCTGGACTGATTCCAGACTTGAGAATAAAAACGTTGGGTGCTTCTTCAGCAACGGCAATCTCACGTTCGTGTACAACACCATTTTTGTCTACCACAAGCACAAATTTTTTGTCTAAAATTTCGAATGTGGATTTTTGGGGAATAATGATGGCCTTTTTTATCAATTTAGGCCAAAGAATAGTGCCTGTTTCTCCGTGACGCAGCAGTGTGTGGGGATTGTTAAAAGCAGCTCGGAATGCAATGTTCCCAGAGGTGTTGCTAAAATCCGATTCAATCGTTTCTATCGTTCCAACTTCAGGGTATAGGTCATTGTTGGCCAATTTTAATTGAACGGTCTGAGAAATATTATTTTGTTTGTTTTTCATATAGTCTAAATATCGAGCTTCGGGCACATTGAAATACACCCACATTTTATGATTGTCACTCAATGTGGTCAGTAAGTCTCCCTCATCAAGCAAACTTCCAGTTCTGATGTCACCAAATTTGCCAACCAATCCATTAAACGGTGCTCTAATTTCAGTAAATCTCAGATGAGTTTGGGCCATTTCCAATTCCGCCGAGGCTTTGGCTAATTTGGCAGCAGACATTGCCGCTTCGCTTTTAGAAATAATATCTTTTTCCACCAAGGCCTTGTTATTTTTTAGCTCAATATTAGCGAGATCAACTTCAGCTTGTGATTTTTGAACATCGGCTTTATAAATACTCGGCTTAATTTGAAAGAGCATTTGCCCCTGGTGAACAAATTGCCCTTCATCTATATATTTTTTTTGTAAATAACCCTTTTCTAGTGAACGGAGCTCAATATGTTGAATGGCTCTAATCTGACAGACATATTCATCATTCAACCCCATATCCTTTACCAAGGGCTTACTAACTTGATATGTATACTCGATTTCTTTGCTTTCATGAGGGGATTGACAGCCTGTTAAAAAAAGCATTATTAAAAAGCTGTAAATAAAAGTTAGTTTTTTGATTAATTCCATGAGCAGTTGTTCCTTGTATCTGCATTTAAAACAGGCCCGGAAGGTGGGCCTATCTCCTGTGAGACCGTCTGGTCGACTGACTTGGTTTGCGGGACCGAAACCTTAATTGTCTATGAACCAGATTGCGTAAGTAAAAAAGAGCAGGCCAAAGCCAAGAGTTAGGGCCTTTGCATAGTTACCACTCTGTATCTTTAATTGATTGATGTAAATACAGAGAATCGAGGACTAATAAGAACTGGGTTAATTTACCTGGGCTCGTTTAAGTTTAATATCGTCATTTGGGAAGACATCTATTTGTTCTTCTATTTGCAGCTCATCCTTCATCTCACCCAGAGCAGCTGGATTGAGCGCGCCCATGGAGAAGAAGAACAAGAAAATTAAATTACCGGTCAGTAAGGTCTTTTGGAGATGGTGTAACCGTTCCAGCAAACTGCGCTTGTCATAAATTTGAAAAAAGTCCACCCGAGAGACTTCATCAATATTTTTCCTGAGCTTACGGATATCCCGCTTAATAGAAACCACTTTATTCGGATCCTTAGCCTGTTCCACCCGATGGGCCTCAAGCAGCTTTTCCAATTCAGCAACAAACGCTTCAATTTGTTGGTAATCCGCCATGCGCTCATTCCGAAAAATATCGATCACTTTATCATCCGAGAGATTTTCAAACCGATCGACTTGCATCACAATGGCTTCACCGCTTTCCTGCTCCACTTCAGTAGCAAGCCAACGAACCGTTTCAACGCAGTCATCGTTATAGGGTAGAACATGAACACCCAGCTTGGGAGAGACGGCACCCGATTTACGTAATTTGCGCCAAATTCGCACCCTGGAAGCTGCAGTTAGATTGGAAGGCAGGGAGTAAGAAAAAACTAGCCATTTCATAGTGGAAGCCCTTGCTTTTGATATGAACGAAACTATAGTCTATAGCTGTTAGCTTCATTAATGTAACAGGTGTTACATTTTTTGGCAACTGCTAAAAACAAATATCTACATACAAATAATTAAGCAACTATAATGGACCGGGCAAAATACAAATCTTTCATCCCAGTTTATGTCATTAGCATGATGCAGAAAATCGTTTTTAATCCCACTGTTTCAGCAAACTGCATCCACAAAAAACAGCTTAAACTGCAAGTGTTTTTAAATAGCCTTTGTCACCGTAGCCTAGTATTTTATCATCGCGCGTCAGTAGGAGGGCATTCTTGGCTCTGGCAGTGGCAACAATCATACGATCGGCTGGATCCCCATGAATTTCTCCTAGCAATTGAGTGCTGGCCAATGCAAGTTCCGCAGTGAGCGGGACACATTGAATACCGGTCAACGCCTCGGTGACCCAGCTCTGAATGTCTTGCCGGAGCGCAATTCGACCTTTTTCGGTCAGCATGCCCAACTCCCAGATGGAAATAATGGAAATAGCGGACAAATACAAATGCCCTTCTGATGAGGCTTGCTCTATCTGCTGTTTCACAGGCTTAGTCAACGCTTCGTCAATCATCAACCAGATCCAGACGTGTGTATCCAGCAGAACCGCTTCAGACATCCCAAACCACGTCAATTGGGGCCATAACATCCCCACTGATGTGAAGCGCCCCCTTGAGCTTACCAAACAATTGCGGCTGACTCTTTTCATAGGGCACAAGTTTGGCAACCGGTACGCCGTGCTTGGTGATCACCACCTCCGTATGAAGCCGGTTGACCTCATCCATAATTTGCAAACACTTTGCCTTGAACTGGGCCGCTGGAATGAAGGCATCCTTACTGGTGATCTTATCTCAATCCATAGTCACTTAATTATGACCATTACAACAGAGGGCCACTCCATTGCAAGTTTTTAAAACCGTTGCTTTTTTATAATGCCGATTTATTCTTGAAGATCTTCAGTCACGACAGGGATTTCGGCCTAAATTTGAGAGCATAAATCGACATTTCTGCCACTAAATACACTGGAAACCTGAAAATCCGCGTGTCCGCAGTTCAATTCTGCGAGGTGGCACCACTTTCTTTAAAGGCTTCCTTTATGGAGGTCTTTTTTGTGTGTACGGGATGTCTTATTTGACTCTTTTCTGCCTGAAAGTGATGAAGCCCTGATCATTCAAGCTATGCAGAACTGGTAGTTATCCAAATTGACCAGTTAAAATTCAAATGTTAAACTAAAAATTATATTAGAGTTGTCATAGGTAATCACCACTTATGGCTTTGCTTATAACGTCAGGGATTGGATGACCCAGAGAACCACCAATGGTGATAGTCCGATCACGTTCACTTATGACAATAATGGAAACCTATCCAGCGATGGTCTGGGTCGTTCTTTCACCTGGAATGGGCAGGATCAGCTTAAGAGCCTGACGGTGGGGGGTGTGAGCACCAGTTTTCTATATGACCCCCTGGGACGACGCTCCAGTTTAACCCAAGGGAGTACGCTCAAGACTTATTTTTATGATGATCTGGATATGCTGGCTGATGGCACCAATAAGTACCTAAACAGCGCTAGTCTTGATGAGCCATTGCAATTGGATACAGGCTCCAATACTCATTCCTATCTGGCGGATCATTTGGGTTCTGTGACCCGCTTAACCAATGCCACTGGCGCTAGTACAGGCCAATACGTCTATGCCCCTTATGGAAGCCAGCTTTCCAGTAGTTCGCCCTTGGCTGGTAACCCCTTCACCTACACAGCCCGTGAGAATGATGCTACTGGGTTGCTCTACTATCGTGCTCGCTATTATGACCCCAGCTTGGAATTGTTTATTTCTCAAGATCCACTGGGAGATGCGCAGCGCTATGTCGGAGGGAATCCATTACGCTATAGTGATCCTTTAGGGCTAGAATACTGGGATTTTAACGTTTCAGGTGGATACAGTGTTGGTATAACTGGAGGCTTCTTTGTTTCACCAAAGGGTATACACCCTTATGTTGGTGGTGGATTAACAACACCTGGAGTCGGTGCATCGATTAATTACTCACCATTCGATGTTTCTCCGCAATGTTGGAGTGGGCAAGGCGCAGTTCAAGTTGGGCCGTTTTCAGGGGCAGCAGGTTATGGTGGAGGAAGTCCTTTCTGGGAAGCTGGTTTAGGATGGGGGCTTCCTGCACCACTTGGCGTTTCTGGAACACGTTATTATACTTTTGGCAATATTAAATGAGTAAATCTGAAATTAGTTTTTATACCTTATTAATGTTAATGCTTATGGGTTTTTCTCTGATTTGTTTCTCTAAGCATTTCTCAAATTATGATGTGCAAAAATGGGAAAATATAATAAAAAAGCCCTTGCCTGGTTGGAGATTTTGGCACAGGGTAGTTTATATATTTGGAGGAACTTTTTTTTTATTTTTTAGTTTAGCAGCAATTTTAGGCTATATTTGAACGTATCTTCTACAGGAATTGAACCAGAATAGGTAATTCTGGTTCAGCTTCGAATTAAGGCCAAGTCCGCCTCTCAGAGACTATTTTAAAAAGGAACGCAAATCAGACTGACACCGTCTTTAGGTAGACAGAGACGGGAGATGTCGCCATGACGAGTATGAAGCAGCGCAAGGCTTACAACAGTGATTTAACGCAAGCGCAATGGGTCCGGGTTCGCAAGTTAATTCCTCAGGCCAAGTCGGGAGGGCATCCCCGAGAGATCTGCATACGAGAGATCCTGCATGCTATTTTTTTACCGGGTTAAGCACGGTTGCAAGTGGAATGATCTACTGCACGACTTCCCACCTTCGGATACAGTGTATGGTTATTATCGTCAGTGGAGTGAGGACGGGACCTGGGAGTCCATTAATCAACGTCTGGTTCGTTCGGTACGTAAGACGTTGGGGCGCTCTCCTCAACCCAGTGCGGGAATGATTGACAGTCAGTCGGTGAAAACGACTGAAAAAAGGAGGCTTGTTACGGCTGGGATGCCGGGAAGAGGGTAAAAAGCCGAAAGCGCCATATTTTGGTGGACACGTTGGGATTGCTGCTTTCTGTACTCGTGCATCCCGGTTTGGTACAAGACAGGGACGGCGTCAAAGCGGTATTCCAACAAGCAGAAGGACAGTTCAGGCGCATGCAAAAAATTTGGGCTGACTCAGCTTACAAAGGTACCTTGATTGATTGGGTCAGGGAGCACTGTGGGTGGACATTAAACATAGTGGAAAAGGGGCCAGAATAGAAAACGTTTGAAGTGCTACCCAATCGTTGGGTGGTGGAACGCAGCTTTGCCTGGTTGAACCCCTACCAATTGTTGGGCAAAGAGCATGAGTTACTGGTTGTAACCAGCCAGGCAGACATATTGGCCGCCTATAGCCATCGTATGCTCAAATGGCTCATACCTTAAACCCACTTTAAAAACGGCCTCTAAGGTGTTCAGCTGATGACGTTACTATTGAAAATCTTTCTTACCCTTATGGCTCTGGAATTACCAGCTGAACCAGTTAGGTTTTGCTCCTAAGCTTGGTCCTCCAGGCCATCCTCCTCCACCAACTACAGTTCCTGGTAAAAGAGAGCTAAACTCTCGAATGCTGCCGTCGCAATAAACAAAAACAGCAATAGTATTTCTGCTTCCAAGCTGCGAATCAGGGTCAATATAAAACATCATGGCATTAGTTGTCCCCGTTCCGCCTAATGTAGACCAGTCAGCAGCCAAAGCAGCGCCATTTGAAAAAAAAGCACAGGGCCTGGCGGCACAATGAGAAGAAGCTGCCCCGGAATTAGGGTATACGTCTATGTATGATGTTGTGTCATATTTTATATGATTTAAATATTGAAACAAATCGCTCGGACGCGTAGACGCACTGGCACGACCCAAGAATTTATGCTGCTGGTAAGCCGTTGCAAGTGCTCCAATCAATTGTTTGGCATTAGCTTTGTAAGAAGTGTTTTGCTGACTGATGACTATTTTAGGAATAGTAAAAGTCGCAATAACGCCCAGAATAGCCAGACTAATGAGCAAATCAGCTAGGTTAAAGCCAGCGATAACCCGTTTATGGCATCCCGTGGGTAGCCAGCCAAAGTCCGGGGGACTTTTTCTATCAGCCATGAGGATGGCTTCAGGCAGATTGAAGCACAGTAAGTCAGCCACAGGTTTATATCGAATGACGCGCCGGGGCTTGACGATTTCGGGGTGGGGCACATTAAAACGCTCCTTGGATCAAAGGGGTACCTTTCTATTATCGAGCATATTGCCAAAAACTTGAGTTATTGGCTGAGTGGCAAGCGCGCCTTTATTTTCCACCCAACGCCCGTTCCAGTGTGCGTTCAGTGAGCACCATTTGGCACTGCAGTTTCCACCAGTCAGCCTGAAAGTTACCGTATGAGCTCAACGTGTTTTGTTTCATCAAGGGCGTCATCCGAACATAATTCATAGTTTTAGAAAAAAAGCTTTCCGGGCCTGGATACTTGCAATACTGGTAGGTCTTTGTTTAGGTGGGAAGTGTCACCTCCACCATTTTGATCTCCGTTCCTTTGACCCAGATGCCCATGGGCTCATCCAGTGATTGCCATTCAGTAGATGCAGGATCGCAATAGGAGGTTTCGGTAACGTAAAGATCATTCGGGTGAGAGGTTTGGGGCATTGCTTTCCCTTTGCTGAAAGTTCCTTTGATGCGCTTGTTATTCTTCAAGGTGATAACAATATAATAACTTTCTGCTTCACTTAAAAACTTTCCCCAGGCGTTTGAAACCGTTAATACGGGTTGACGGAGCAACACGTTTTTGAAAGAACCACCAAACACGGACTGATTCATTAAAAAGGCAAGTAGCCACCCGAATAAAAAAGGCAAAAGTAACAAAACACAGAACCATGTTGAATAATAATAAATAGGATTTTCTGCCAAAAGTGTTAATGTTAGGCGATTATAGACGAATTTAAGGCAGATGAGTAGTGTTAATACGTTGTAAACAGCCATTAGAACAACGGAACGTTTAACACCCAGACGCTCCTTTAAGAAAAGGGTAACAACTTCCTGAAAGATAAGCCCCGGTACAATAACGCTGCTTAAATACAAAAGGGATGCATAATTGAAGTCCCAAGTGCGTTCAATGGCTGTCAAGCGGTTTAGTGGTGCCAATGCGCGTAATTTATTTAAATTGCTTAAGTCCCCAAGGTAGGTCATGTAGGAAAGTTGATGGAGATCATTCAGCTTGTCCAAATCTTTCAATTCTTGCAGTTTTTGTAAGCGACTTAAGTATTCTAGCTTTTCCAGTCTTTGTAGTATTTTTAGCTGTTGTAATTGGTCCAGTCGATGTAGTTGCTCAAGATGCTGCATATTTTTGAGCAGATTCAGGTTTTGAAGCTGGTTCAGTGCTTGCAGATTCACCATTTTGTCTAAATGCTGGAGCTTGCTCAATTCTTGTAAATGGTGCATCTGATTCAACTTTTCTAGCCCATCAAGCGATTGCATTTGTTGTAGCTGGCTCAGATTTTCTAACTTGTCTAGGTGCTGTAGCTGCTGCAAGTTGTCTAATTTATCCAGTTTATCCAAGTGGTTGAGCTGCTCCAGTTGTTTCATATTCTGAAGCTCATCCAGGCGATTCAAGTGTTTTAAATTGTCCAGTTTATCAAATAAACCCATCTGTAAATCCTCTACAACCAAGCCGACCAATATAGCAAAGTTTCAAGTAGAAAAAAATTACCTACCTGTGGATCTGAATCATGTATCGTGGATTGCTGCCAATTATACTTTTAGGTTTAAATTTAAAAATTAACTTTGAGAATCAAGTTAGAGCCAATACGGGAACTTTAGATTAGAATTTCAGGGGTTGGAAGAGGATAGAGTATGCCTTGGAAGCCCTTGAGTGACCAGCAATGGAAACTGATTAAGCCAGTCATTCCAAAACAAAGAACTGGGCGACCGCGTAGCCGGAACCGCGAGATTTTAGATACTATATTGTTTGTTTTGCCCACTAACATCCGCTGGGAAGAGATGCCACCGGGCTTTCCACCAAAGATGACTGTTTATGATCGGTTCAGGGCCTAATTGAAAGAAGATTTTTTTGAAGCGTTGTTTGAGCGAATGAAAACACTAAAGCCCTTAACAGACAAGCGTCTATATTATCTGGATGCCACGATTAAGTCGACAAAAAAAGGGCGACAGAATTTCACGGGCTGGGAAATTAAAAGGCAGCAAAATAAGCCGCGTCGTGGACGAGAACGGACTGCCTGAAACTTTAAATCTGGACTCAGCAGGTCGAAACGACCGCTATGCCTTCGGAGATATTGTAGACCAAATCCCAAAAATACCTATTTGGCAGCGGATAAGGGGTATCACCGTGAAAGGTTGAGAAGACGATTGCGACACAAGGGATTGCGCCCCTTAATTCCACGTAGGCAATTTGGGAACAATACGGCCCGAAGAATACCAAAGCCTCACCTCTACAAAAGCCGCTGGACGATTGAACGTTGCTTTGCCTGGTTAGGCAAATTTAGAAAGCTTGAAATCCGCTACAATATCACTGGTAGAATTGGGAAGCCTCCTGGTGCATTGGCTGCGCCATGCTCTGCTTTCAAAAAGTTACCGTATGAGTTCTAGCACAAGTGGATCTGAAAAAGGGACCCGGTCAATATGCATGTGCGTAAGCATTTCGATTTTCCCCCGAATAATTTTCCTTTTCAAGCTCCTGGTCCATAACTTGTTCTGTTTTGGCTTCAAGATATTTTAAATAAACAGTTCCGCCTAACAATGCTCCAACAGCACCAGAACCCAAAAAAACCAAAGGAGCAACAGCAGCCATCATGACACCTCAAACATTCTTATTGGAAATTACATTAAAAGTTTAAAAAACACTAAAGATCGGTAAGGGCAGAAATACAAGCGAGAACAATCGTTACTAAAATTATCCAGTAATAAACTGGGGCACTCAAAAAATTATAATTAAGAACATTTTTAACCTTTTGAAACATAACTTGGTTTTCCTTTAAAAAATCTTCTAAAGTGGCAATTTCTGTTAGCTTTTTTTATGCTTTATTTACAAAAAAAATAATTCAAATCTTTTACACTGCTGTTATTATAGCCTATGAAATCACCGAAAAAAAAGGATTAATATTTTATTTTCCCTAATTTTCCTGCCTTAATAAAACTTTCAACTGACCTGAGTGTCGGTTTGGGGAGGGTTTGAAAGTAGAGATTTCCATTAAAATTCAAGTAGAAAGGAAATCTCGAAATGAAACAGAGTCGCTTTAGCGAAGAGCAAATCATCTTGGCTTTACGGCAACAGGAGAGCCGGGAAAAGACGGTGGCTGAAATTAGCCGGGAGTTGGGTATTTCTCAAGCAACCTTCTTTAAGTGGAAGCAGAAATACGGTGGCATGAGCATTAATGAAGCTCGGTGTTTACGGGAGCTGGAGAAGGAAAATACCCGATTAAAGCGGATTGTAGCGAATCTGACGTTGGATAAAGAGATCCTGCAGGAAATCGTAAAAAAGTTGTAATGCCCTGCCGCCGAAAGCGCCTGATTCACTATAGTCTGGTGGAATAAGGCTTTGCCAGTCGTCGATTTTGCAAGATTCTTCACCTGAGCCATGCTCATGTAAAAGCCTTGGAAGGGTTGTCAGACGAGGTGCTAATAGAGCAAATTCGGGTTTTGGCCTTTCAGTACAAACGGTATGGTTACCGTCGAATCTGGGTGTTGTTAAGGCGGCAAGGCATTTTAAGTGGCTTAAAAAGACTGAAACGGTTATGGAAGAAGGAGCGGCTGCAGTTGAAAAAGCGAGTAAAGAGACCAAGGAAACCAGGAGTATCGGTTTTAAGCCCTGAAAAAGCGCAATCTCCCAATCATTCTGGACGGTGGATTTCGTCCATGACCGGCTGAGCCGGGGTGGTAGTTTGCGTCTATTATCCGTGGTGGATGAATTCATCCGTCAATGCCTATGTTTACGGGTGGATCGGTCTTTAAAATCTGAGCAGGTGAGAGAAACCCTGGAAATCCTGTTTAAAGACTACGGGAAACCTTTGTATTTACGTTCCGATAATGGTTCTGAATTCATTGTTCGCAGCTTGGAGCATTGGCTGAAAGAACACGGTACCAAGCCGCTTTTAATTGAGCCTGGTTCACCGTGGCAAAATTGTCCACAATCGTTGTCCGCAGGACTTACGAATGTGGATGTCCTTCAGGGGAAAAATGTTAGTCCTTCAATGGCAAATTGCGGAATGAATGCTTAAATATGGAGCAGTTTGACAGTGTCAAGGAAGCCCAAGTGGTCATTGAAGCCTGGCGGGATGAATACAATTCGTTTAGGCCGCACAGTGCTTTAGGCTACCAAACTCCCGACCCGTTCGCCCATTGCTGGCATGCTACGCATCCCAGCGATCCCCTGCGAGAGGTGGTATAATCCCAAACACTCTACTTTCTCATGCCACCCAAAGTGAACCCCAGTCACCATTACAGGTCAGAGGGTGTCTTTGAACATCTCGGATAGAGAAAGCTAAGCCGGTTGTCTACTTAGGGTAGTTTTAGTACTAAGTCTTAAGAGAGTGTAGAATGAGCAGGATCAAGTAAAACCGTGAATATAGACTTTTACACCTCTTATAAGCTTATAGTAAGATAATGAGATAGAAATTGGTATCAGTGAGAGCAAAATATGATTTGTTTTTGGTTAGCAAGTTTAGGGATTGTGTATTATATTTTGCACTTTTTTTTCTTTCAAATATAGGCTTGGGGCTTACGGATATTGTCCCGATAAGCGCAATAGGCTTGGTAGGTTTTATATATTATGGTTTCTTTGGATTATTTTCAATCCTCAGTGTTTTCCAAAACAAACAGACTGTTATAAAGGCTATTAGCCTCCTATTCTTACTTTTTTATATGATCCATACTTTCTTTTTGATTAATCCCGGTGATGTGACAGGCGTCCGAAATTTAGGGCCAGTGGAGTGTAGAGATTTTCCTTTAAAATTGAATAC
>LAPX01000012.1 GCA_001858525.1 Vampirovibrio chlorellavorus
GAGTTAAACTCCTTATTTTCTGAACGGAATTTTAACCCGAATTTCTCATTATCCTTGGCACGGTTTCCGGGGAGCAGATCAGTTGAGCTCGCTGCTCTACATCAGCTCCAAGCGCTGAACATTGAACGCTTGATAGCCTGAAAATGTGGCGTTTATCGGGTCGGTATCAATACAGATCACATCCCGGCCTTGTTCCTGATGATATTGGGCAAACAAAGAGGCCACAAAGGTTTTCCCCACCTTTCCCCTGTATATAAAATGCACTCGTTTCATCTGTGGATAAGCTCACATTACTCTATTCTGTTCAAAATAGCTCGCTATCCGCCAAAGGGCTGGGGTCATTGAAACCCTTTTTTAGGGTCACCGTTTGGGGCAGGTATTTTAAGGGCTTTGCCTCAACGGCTCTGACATGTTCAGTTTGGGCTGCTGTTTCGGCGTTTGGCTTGTTCACCACTCCCCCGGTAATATATTTGCCTACATACTTGGCAAACTGACTGTAAGTAATTCCCAGTTTGTCTTTCCGTTTGTCATAGATATGAGTAAGCGGATAACTCGCTGCAATTTCTTGCTGAATTTCTACAAAATGCGCTTTGAACGCAATGCGTCCCAGGCCATATTGGCCCTTAGATGTCTGGTTCATGAAACCCTCTTGATATGGAAAAATAGAGTCTGTGCTGGCGAAAGCATGCGAACGATAGCACGAGACGCGATCTTTTGACAAGCTTCGCGAAGATTCGCATAGTTTCGCATTCAGCAAAGCGCAAAAGAACGATAAACTATGCAAAACAACGATAAACTACGCAAAGGCCACATTAAAAACTTGAGAATTGCAAAGTTTCGCATAGTTTCGCATTAAAAAAATGGCAGGACATGTATTGTAGGCCTACAAGCAAAGCTTGCATCCCTCCAATACAGAGAAAGCTTATTCGGGGGAACCCCTCAACGCACGTCCTAGTTGGCTACCGCCAAGTGAAACAAGTGGTTCACATTCAAGGGAAATTCAATGGCCGTTTTGGAGCATTGAGGCTGCCCTATACTTTGTTAAAGTCTATGTTTCCGTTCATAACGAGCGGAAATTATACACCAGGAAAGGGATTTCGCTAAACTTAATAGCGAAACTTTCTTTTCGCTTTTGGGGCAGGTTCAGGCATTGGTTTTAATGGCTCGACTTCAGGAGGGAGCATCTCGGCAATCGATGGTTTTTCTTTTTTCGGGAGTGTAATCACAAAATTTTCATGAATCCATTCCGACGCCTCTTTTTGCTTGATATTGATATACTTCATGGTGGTTTCAATATCATTATGTCCCAGAACATACTGAATTCTGGGCAATGGCATCCCCTGATCTGAAAGCATTTTGGCGTAGGCACGCCGTAAATCATGCGGTCGGACAGCGCAACTCAGCGTTTTCGCCAGCTCTTTAGCTTCTTTCATCAGTTTTTCTTTACTTCTGCCCGGAAAAAATAAATCGATCGCTTCATCAGGGCCGTATTGTACAGCCGTATTGTCGATATGAATCCCTGTTTCTTTGGCTTTAATGATTGCGATTGCCTTGTTTAAAGCCATTGCTTTGGACAGTCTGCTGAATCGACAGCTCATCGATTTTTCTGTGAGCTTGTTGCCATTAACGCTCACAATAACGTATGGCAAACCTGAAAGGGGTCGATAGTGCTCGAGCCATTCTTTCAATTTCTCAGCCAATGGCTGAGGCATGGGCACCAAGCGCTCCTTTCCCCATTTTCCGGGTACCAGGATTTCATTCTTTTTGAAGTCTACGCCGCTAATCTTGATATTGGCTGCTTCCATCCGCCGCAGCCCTGCAAAGCCATACAGAAACAGCAGCAAATCCATTGTGCGGATATCCAGCCGGGTTCGGCCATCGTTCCAGCGGTTATTGAAACTAATCGCCTCCCAAATTTCAGCGAGTTCCAGAGAATGCCGTTGCGGCTTGATACGCGCTTTCGGGCGGGTTGTTTTAATTTCCTCAAAAGAAGATGGGGATTTATATCCTTTCCGAATTAAATATTTTACAAAGCTCGATACAGCCTTGTAGATCAGCATTTTCGACGAGTAATAATCCCGCCGAGCCTCTTCGTCAAACTGAAACTTAGCAAAGACCTTGCGGACTGCGTCCGCATTCAGTGCGTCGAAAGAAGGCTGAACCTCATTGGCCTCCCAGAGCTTTTTTAATGCCCAATCCAATTTATCGGCATATTTCCGGCTAACGGGTGTCGAAGTGCCGGAGTGGGTACCTGCCATCATCTCTTCATACCACTGTCTTTTCAGATCCTCATACCCACCGGTCTCTCTCTTTTGCAGCAAATTAGCCAATGTCTCTGCGGTAATGACTTTGTAGGGCCTGTTCCCCTGAAGCCGGACTTCAGTAGGAAGCAGTCCTCGCCTGCTATCGACCTTTAATTTTTCATATTTCAACCCAGTAATGGCAGCTGCTTCAGCCAACGTATATTCCTTGGACATAATTGACCTTCCCACTTGCTACGAAAAAATGAACTCGTCATGTTATCGCATTGAAATCATATGCGGGTCAAATGTGCAGGTCAGGGTCAAAATCACTCACTATACTTTTTGAATAATTGGATTTTTCGCCCCCGTAAAAAACCATTTAAAAAGCCCTCACCGAGAGGGTGAGGGCTTTGGTCGGACCGACAGGATTTGAACCTGCGACCCCTTCCACCCCAAGGAAGTGCGCTACCAAGCTGCGCTACGGCCCGACAATAGAATTAACTAGGGTTAGATGCACAGTATAGGTAAAGAGTGACGCTTGGGCAAGACCCCTTTCACAAAAGAATTAAAGAACATCTATCCCATAAAAAACATATCAACTGAGCAATGGAACGTCCCACACCTTTAGCGTCATTGATTAGCATCCTCTTTTTCTGGATATTGGTAAGGATTGAGCCATCAGGAACCTTTGCACATGAAAACACTCTCCACTTTTCTCCTCCTGCTTTGCCAGCTTATATTCCTCGCGAATCCGGTGCTGGCCTCTCAAGAAAACATTTCCCAGCAGCCAAGCCCTGTTCATCCTTGGACATTCCAAAACAACCAACGACGCCCCGCTTTACAAATCGCTCAAATTCAGGCTCAAATCAAAACGACGCCGACAGTCAGTGACCCGGAAGTCATCCTAAAACGCCTGGAAATTGCCAACCAGATTCCTCAAGAGGCTTGGCCCCTTCTGAAAATCGAACGTTCTAACACGCTCAACGCCTCTACCGATGGCAAAAACCTGCTGATCACCGACAGTCTTATGGCAAAACTGCGCACCGATGACGAGCGGGCCTTTGTCATTTCTCACGAACTGGCGCATATTTTACTGTCTCATATCAGCAAAACCCAACTGCGACGCACCGGCCTCTCACTACTGGACTATCTACTGGAACGCAAAGTGGGCTCAAATAGCCTGTTAGCCACGGCCAGTCGTCTGGGCATCAATCTGGTTGATCTTAAATCCTCCCGGGGATACGAATATCAGGCCGATGATCTGGGCGTACAACTGATGAGCAAGGCTGGTTATAATCCACAAGCGGCCATTCAGGTCTTTGATATTCTGGAAGCCAACAACCCCAATGGCAATACGCCGGGATTCCTGCGGTCCCATCCCATTAGCCGAAGTCGTATTGAAGCCCTGGTTAAAAAATACAAACTTTCTCTTCAATAGGGCATATTATTTTCCCTGAAGGACTGCTTGTTTTTTGATTGACGAAAAAAAACCCTTGAAATCCGGTTTGTCAAATACCCTTTGGGTAGCCCTAACCACTTGGGCTATAGAGCACTAGAGATTTTCTACTACCAAAATAGACAATGGACCTATTGTTCGCTTGCCGACACTCATGATAAGAGTCTGTAGGCACTGATTTTCAGCAGATAAACTTAAAAAAACAGGACTTGAAACTTACTCCAAATGATTCCATAATACATCTGAGAGTTTCTGCGGATAGGTTGTTCAGTCTCACCAAAGACAAGGCCTCGTTCAAGAAAACTCCCGGTACACTAAACTCATAAATCGAATGAGGCCATGTTAAATGGAAGACAAACAGATCGTCTGTACGACTTGCGGTACTGACTTTACCTTCACGGGGGAAGAGCAAGAATTTTACTTTACCAAAGGGTTCCAAGAGCCTAAGAAGTGCAAGCCCTGCCGGGATGCAGCCAAACAAGCCCGTGGTGGCAGCGGTGGCGCTCGTGGCGGTTTTGGCGGCGGTGGCGGGAACCGTGGCGGTGGGTATGGCGCGCCGCGTGAAATGTTCGATGCGGTGTGTGCCGGTTGTGGCGTGCAAACCCAAGTGCCCTTCCAGCCCAAAGGCAGCAAACCCGTTTATTGCCGGGACTGCTTCCAGGCCAGCCGTTCTTACTACTAAATTTTCAGTAGTTCTAACAAAAGAGGCAAGTCTTACACTTGCCTCTTTTAATGTTTTTAAGTTTTAAACCCGATGGTAAGAACTGGTTTGGGGCCTATCGCTCTAGCACTTGGGCTTGAAGACCCGGCAACGGCTTCACCACACCGGGCGCTTGTCCGGAAACCACCGGGTGAATCTTCCAAGCCAGACCGGTCACTTGCATCAGTTTAATAATGCCATAAGTCAGGTCAAACTCCCACCAACGGTGTCCGCTTTTGGCCGCACTGGGATTGGCATGGTGATTGTTGTGCCAGCCTTCTCCAAAAGAAAGCAAAGCCACCCACCAGATATTCCGACTGTCATCTCGGGTTTCATAATTCCGATATCCCAAAACATGGGTCACCGAATTTACGAACCAGGTGATATGCCAGACCCAGGCAATCCGGAAAAAGCCGCCCCAAATGATCATTGAAGTGGCCATTTTAAAGCCGCCCATCCAGAAACCCACACCATACAACAGAGCCAGAAACCCTAAATTGATGGGCAGGAAAAACCGGGCCAGAAACTTGGCCCAGGGATCGTTCACCAAATCGGGGATGAACCGGGCCTGAGCCGCCGGATCATGAGAGCGCTCATCATCGTAAAGCAGCCAAAGCACGTGGGCCCAAGCAAAGCTGACCCGCGGGCTGTGCGGATCCATTTCCTGATCCGATTCCATGTGGTGCAAACGGTGTGTGGCCACCCACCAAGAGGGATCACCCTCCAGAGAGAGCGTTCCACAAAGCATTAAAAAGTATTTCACCAGCTTATGGGTTTTAAAGCTGCGGTGACTCAGTAGGCGATGGTAGCACAGGGTAATCCCCAAGCAGCCAGTCGCGAACATCATCACCACAAAAACGCTAAAGCCTTGCCAAGTAAACGTAAAAGGAGCAGCCAAAGCCAGTGTGTGAACCAAAACCAGCGCAATCAACATGGGCATGCGGACCGGCTGATTTTCAACACGCTTGGGTAACAAGGTCATTCAAAAAAATCCTTAAACTTGTTGTTATGCAATGTGTTTAAACTTGGCCTGGCAGATTAAGCTTCGGGAGCAACCGGTCTAGCAATCGCTTGCGGCTGAGAAGCAGGCTGCGCAAAAGGCTGAGGCGCACCAATACCACCGGCAGAAGCAGCAGCTGGACGAGGACCGGCGAAACGACGGCGCTTGTCAGTGCTTTTTTTGCGGTATTTACGGGCGTTTTCCAAATTACGGAGCGCTTTTTCTTTTTTCTGATTATTTTTTGCCATTAGTGGATTACCTTATAGTTTGTCTTAGTAAGCGTAGTTGTTGGAGCGGCTGGCCTGGAAGCAGTCCCGGCAATAAACGGGTTTGCTACCATTGGGCTGGAAGGGCACTTGGGTTTGCACGCCACAACCGGCACACACCGCATCGAACATTTCACGCGGGGCGCCATATCCACCGCCACCAAAACCACCACGGCTACCACCGCCACCACCACGAGCTTGTTTCGCAGCATCACGGCAGGGTTTGCATTTGCCAGGCTCAGAGAAACCTTTGGATTCATAAAAGTCTTGTTCTTCCTGGGTGAATACGAAGGAAGTTCCGCAAGCTTTGCAAGAAATATTTTTGTCCATGAGAAATAATGCCTCTTTAGGTTAGAAAATAACAAAATGCGAGCTGACAATTCGAATTATCCGGGTTCTGAAAAACCTTGGCGGACCTCGGATAAAGGCGAATACAGACAGCCTAAATCGTTATTTCGAACCTGAGCTCCTTCCCATTATGCGCCCTCCCATTTGAATGTTCAACCCTTTTTCGGATTTTCCCAATGGGTACCCACACAGAACGCCCTATCAGAAGAGAAACCACATGGGGTGTTTGACCCGTTGCCCTTCCTGCCCACACTTGTATTTACACGAATGGCTATCCCTCTTGTAGATATGTGTCCAATTCCCACAGGCTGGCTCAATCGCTATTCTGTTTTCAGGGTCGAAACCGCAAAACAGGAGTTGAGCCGTGCGCGTCAAAGGCAAAAACCTGCATGTTTTCCCCAACGATACCGGATGGTGCGTGGTCAGTGAGGCCAACCGCAACATCACCCAGCACTTTAGAACAGAAGAGGAGGCGCTGGCCTTCGGGCATCAGTGCGCACTCCGAGACGAAAGTGAAGTGCTGGTGCATACCGGCCCCTGCGGGGAGTTTGAATCGCTTTCCAGTGTGACCCTACCCCAACGGGAATATTTCCCCGGGCAAGGGCGGGTCAATATGGATTCCGAGCATGAGCGACCTGCTCAAACAACAGAGCCCTAAAGGCAGCCTAAAGATCAGTCTCTTTAGCCAAAGCGGCTAGAATTGACTGAAAAGCCTTGCCCCGGTGGCTGATTTGATTCTTCTCATCAGAGGAAAGCTCCGCCACAGTGTGGGAATACGGTTCACCCATCTCGTCGAGTAACAGCATAATGGGATCGTAACCAAAGCCGTGGGTTCCCCGGGGCTCCCCATCAATCACCCAAAGCTCGATACTTTCCAGGGTCTCTATGGCCAGCTGTCTTGCCGGATTCCATAAAACCATCCCGCAGCAATACCGGGCAGAACGATTGGCCTGATTCCGCATCAGGGCCAAGATGCCGTAGCACAAATCGGTATTGGAAACCCCGCTGTCCGTGGTCCGATCCAGTGGCATACGGTTGGGGTATGCCTGCGTCAGCAAACTATCTCGAAGATCAGGCGTTAACCAGCGATTGGACTTTAAACCCGGAAAAGGACTCAGCTCATACAACCCATCCAGGGCATCCACCACCAACCCCGAATCCTCAGCCAACACCCAGCCACCGGGCACCATGGGCGGGGTGGCCTGCGCCTTAATCAAGGCGTTTTCCACAAAGGTGCTGCCGGTTTCCTCAATGTCCCCCACGGTTTCATTCAGCACCAGCTGAATGGGACTTTGCCGCTGCTGAAGCCACCGCTCCAGTTCCAGCCGTTTGCCCTCGTTCCGGGTGGCCAATGTAATGGTCAACGCGGTCCCATGCTCGATTCTATTCTTCATGGCCCTTAGACCTCCAGCTTTTGACACAGCCAACCATAACGAGGGTAGCGATACTCTATAAAGGAGGCAGGCAAAACGCCCAGCGGGACTACAGCAATGGGCCACTCCCCACGTACCTGCTGCCACAGGCGCTCCTGGGCCTCTGCTTCCCACTCCCCTTGGTTGACCACCAATAACAGTCCGCCGGGTTCCAACAGGCCCAGCAAGTGGTTCAGTAGTTGGGCGGGTTGAAAGTATTCTAAGGGCAAGCCCCAAGCCAAGTGGGGATCCGGGGAAACAAAGGGCATAAACTGGCTAATGATATGGGCCTTTCGGCGCCAGTCCAGCGCGTTGATTTCATGATACTGAGCATTGGCCAGCGTCTGGGTGTAGCTTTCCGCCGCTTGGGCCCGTGTGGTCAAGTTAGCGTAACGGCGATGGGGATCCAGCTCCAAACCGTCCAGACGGTAGGGCGTGTCAAAATGCTGACGAATAAACGCATCCAAAGCGTCCACATAAGCCCAGTTTTTGGCCCCCACATCCAGCCAATTCAAACAGGAAAAGGCACTCAGTTTTTGAAAAGCTTGCGGCTGACTTTGCAGAATCCCATCCAGCCACTCCAGATAGGTCAGATTTTCCAACAATCGAGACTCGCTGCATTTGGCGGGCAAACGGGTTAAATCATATTGCTGTAGCAGTTGATTGGCCCTCAAGGCCAAGGCAGGGTTGCCCTGTAGCACCTCGGGTTGGCCTGCGAGGGGCACCTCCTGAAAAACGGGGGGCTGCCAACGCCAAAACTGCCGCAAAGCAAAGCCCAATCGATTCACCTGTGAGCGCAAGGCTCGCCGGTAGTCCCGGTAGTCTTGGCTATCCTGATTGGTGGGGGGGCTCATGGAAACTCTTTGGCACACACAACGGCACAAACCTAACAGGCCCTATTATAGCCCTTCCAGAAAGCAGTAAGGCCATTCCCCCATTTAAATCAAAGGGGAACTTCCTTCAGCACAGGTTTCCAAAAGTGGCGCCAGACGCCCTAGTTGGGCTCCACGGAAGCCCGTAAAGCCATCAGCTCCTGATGGGCCTGTTTTCTGGCCATATTCAAGGCTTGCTCCCCTTTGAGCTCCACCCCTACATTGCTTTCCACAATGGTAACCAGGCACATTAAAATGAAAGCAACCAGAATAGCCATCTCCGTCAAGGGAATCCGAAGCTCTAGCAATTCACTCAAATAATGATTTCCGTAGGCTTTCAAAGACTTCATTGAATGTGCCAAGCCTTTCTTTGCTTAAAGTTTTTGTGCTTGCGAGTTTTAAACCTGTGTGGAAAGTTCTTTTTCGGTAAAATTTATCAACTAAACTGCGAGTTTTCAAAATCAGAAATGATGAAGATAAAAATTGTTAAACACTCACTGAAAGCCTAGTGTGGAAAACCAAATGTGAAATTGGATCTGAAAATCGGTTCGGTTTTGTGAAGTCTTCCAATTTCATTATAGAGCGTGTTTCAGTAGAGTGATAGTGGTTTTGAAAAAAACTTCTGTTAAGATTTGGAAGTCAACTCTTTACTTTTCAATTTAGTCGTTCCCGTTTAACTATGGAACCCCCCACCCGAATGAATTTTCCTATAACCCGAAAGAGAAGGCTGCGCAAAACTGAGCGTTTGCGGGAAGCTGTTGCCGAAACCCACTTGCGGCCTGAGGATCTGATTTATCCCCTGTTCATCAATGATGAGCCACACAGCCGCATTGCCGTACCCTCTATGCCCGGCATTTACCAAAACTCGGTGAACAACGCGGTCATCGAAGCGGGGAAAGCCCTGGAGGCAGGGGTTCGTGCGGTACTCGTGTTTGGCATCCCCTCTGAAAAAGATCAGGAAGGCTCCAGTGCCTGGTTTGAGCAAGGCGTGGTCCAGCGCGGCATCCGGGAACTGAAGCGGCAATTTGGCAAAGACCTGATTGTCATTGCCGACACCTGTTTGTGTGAATACACCAGCCATGGCCACTGCGGTGTGTTACTGGAAGGCCGTGTTTTAAACGATCCCAGCCTTGAGCTGTTGGCTCGTACCGCCGTTTCTCAGGCAGAAGCCGGGGCGGACATCATTGCCCCCTCCGATATGATGGATGGCCGGGTGGCCTATATCCGAGACTCTCTGGATGACGCGGGCTACGATGACACACCCATCATGGCCTATTCCGCCAAATACGCCAGCGCTTTATACGGGCCATTCCGGGACGCCGCAGAATCCACACCCGCCTCCGGCGACCGCAAAGGCTACCAAATGGACCCTCGTAACGTCCGAGAAGCGCTGGAAGAGGTTTCCCTGGACATTCAGGAAGGCGCCGACATCATTATGGTCAAACCCGCCCTGCCTTACCTCGATATCATCAGTCAAGTGCGCAAAATGACCAATCTGCCCGTGGCCGCTTACAATGTCTCCGGGGAGTACAGCATGGTCAAAGCGGCTGCCGCCAATGGCTGGCTGGATGAAAAATCCACCGTATTGGAGCTACTGACGGGCATTAAGCGGGCCGGCGCCGATATGATCATTTCTTACCACGCCCTGGATGCGGCTGGCTGGCTAACAACAACCAAATAGCGAGAGACTCCGCGCAAATAGACTGCCAGAATCGCTTCGCCGAAAACTTGTATTACAGGCTAGACATAGCCCTGACGCATGGCCAGTACAGCCGCCTGAGTGCGATCATCCACGCATAACTTTTGCAAGATGCTGTGCACGTGGGCTTTGGCCGTGGCTTTGGTAATGGTGAGTTTTTCCGCGATTTCCGGGTTAGACAGACCATCCACAATCAGCCGAAGCACTTCCATCTCCCGAGCGGTCAACGGGCAATCTTGTAAAACTATATCCTCAGACGCTTTCCCATTGGGCGCAGCATCCTGAATGGGGGTAGCCCCCTGAAAACGACCCAGCACCATGCGGGCCACCGCCGGATCCAGCCAGGCAGTCCCTTCTTTAACGGCTTCAATGGCTGAGGTCAAAGCCTCAACAGAAATTCCCTTCATGCAATAGGCGTCCGCACCGGCAGAAAGCGCGGCAAAAACATCACGCTCGTTATCCTTGGAGGTCAGCATAATAATGCGTACACCGGGATGAGACGCCTTAATGCGCTGAGTGGCTTCGACGCCATCCATCTCCGGCAGCCCAATATCCATCAAAATCACTTCCGGCTGGGTTTGATCTGCCTGACTGACCGCTTCCAGGCCATTGGCCGCCTCGCCCACGACTGTAATGTTCTCGTTTTTGGTCAAAAGCATTTTAAGCCCCACCAGTGTCATGGGGTGGTCTTCCACGATTAAAACGCGTGTTTTCATCAACACCTGTCTCTTCTATCTCTACCAATTGCTCATTGATTGCCGTACTTCTATTCTATACCACTTTTCCAGCGATACACGCTGCTAAAAGGATCCATCTACGCGAGATACCTCAGCCCCATGTGACAACCAACCCCAGACGTCCCGGCTTATTGAAATGTTCGATTTATGGAAATATCAAACGTCAAATCCCGAACGGTATAGTTGGGAGATCCAAAGTTCTGATCAAACACCGTATTCCCAAAACCAGTGTGCTCCACACGCAAACCTGATATTTCAAGCACTGTATTATTAGTATTTGCCCACTGGAAACAAGCCACCGATGCGTTACTAGCATTCACACATTTCACCGTTAACTTACGATCCACACCAATGTCGTTATAGGTCTTGGTGGATGAGCTGGTTGAACGACTAAAGCGCCCATTCGCCGCCAGGCTGTAGGTAACAATATCTGTCTTGGTGGGGTCAGAGGGTTTAGGAACGCTTACCTCCAGACTGCGAGCATTCTTAATGGTGACCGCTTGAGCCGTTTGCAAGTCCCGGCGTAAATCGTCCACAATGGCCATCGAAATGATCTGCATTTTTTGATTGGCTCGCTCAGCAAATTGGGCTTCTATGCCCACTCGCATGAGGCTGGCCACCCCAACCGACAAAACAGCAATAATCATCATAGCCATCCCCAGTTCCACTAGGGTGACGCCGTTGAACGCTGCTTGCTTGAACCTTGGGGTTGCCTCAATCATACAGATTCAGCCTCGTGATCAGGTTACTCTTTTACCAGAGATTTTGATGCATTGTCTTTTCTATAAGAAGTGAAGTTATTGGCAGTTTCAAGTTCTACCACGCCATTATTGTTGACAGTAAATACAGCCCCTCTCTTTGTGGAAGGAATGGTCAAAGTATAGCGGCTTCCGCTTCGGGAGAGCCGAACCGCAGACTTGGCAGTCCCAGCCCCGTCATTACCGAGGGCATGCTGAGCCGCCACCAAAACAGCCCTGTACTCGGGATCATCAAACTCACTGGGGCGAATATCCAAGCGGGTGGCCCCTTGGGTAACAATGGCCTGCAAGGTGGCCTGGGCACTCATGACCATTTCTGCGTCGCGGTGCTCGTCCATTCCCTGAAAGGCGGTCATGCCCACGGCCGCTAAAATGGCAATCAAGGCAATAACAACAGCCACTTCAATTAAAGTAAAACCAGCCTTTTTCTGATAACGGAACATTCGGGCCTTCATATCAATCGATGCGATCCTCATTCACTCAACGGATGACAAGCTTGTATGCTGCACATACAGACTGTCGACCAAAAACACCAAAGCTTTAGGGTAAGTCAGCTATTCTGTAACAAACTGTAAAACCATTATACCGGAGTTTCCGGTACAAACGGCTGTCTTAAAGGCTCTTCATCCAATCAGACGCCTTGGTTTTAGCACGCTGGGCAGAGCGCACGGAATGCCGATTGCCATTGGGAATATCAATTGGTATGACCCAATTCCTGCTGGCTCCTATGGTGCCTGAATTTCAATCTTGGCCATATTGGGTTTGAGGGCATTCTGATAATCCAGAGTCAGGCGATCCACCATCAGGCGCGCAAACTTTTTGCTGTCCGGCTGGAAGGTAAAACGCATCAAGGGACAACGCCGATACACCTCGGAATATTCCCACACCACGGGACCATCAACGCCCTGGGTGACTTGCGCCCGCACCCGGTAACAACCAGAATCGGCGCATTCAAACTTTAAAATCGCATCGGCAGGTGACTGGTACCGCATATGGGGTTGCTCCTGCAAGGCCGCTCTGGCGTATTCCGCAATTTCCGGAGGCGCACTTTCCCGACGGGCCGAAAAACTGGCCGTTGTCCAATCCTGCACATCCAGAGTCTGAACCATCCCTAACTGAGGCCAAAACGTTTGAGGCGCTTGCGCATTACCGCTTTTTTTATCGGGGTGATGAGAACCATTGTGGTTGGCCCACCCAGACAAGGGCAGCGTGACTGATAACAGGGTGACCCCCAGAATAATCAGACCTTTGGAAGCAACGGCGGCGCCAAATACATTTATTTTCACAGCTATATTCCTCACAGTTTCCATGCAATTGAAAAGGACTCGAAATTAACTCTAAAAAATGGTGTGTCGGTTATTCAGAACAGCAATCCAAACGCTGCTTGGATGATCGGGTAATGGGTCTATACCCTGGAGCGAGCCATTCCTAAACTTGGCAGAGTGATTAGTGCGCCCTATCTCCATTGGGTGTTGTAAACCGGTTGCTACCCTAAAATGCCGCCGACCGAGGAGACCGCATCCGAAGGACTACTATTGGTGCTTGAGTTACTGTTGCTAATGTTTTTTTGAATGGAAGCCATCGTTTGTTGCATGGCCTGCATTTGATTGAGCAACATCATCATCAAACGCTGATTATAAGCCTGAAAACTATTGTTGTACTTCAATAAATCGGCCTGATACTTGGTTTGGGCCGCAGCATCGGTGGTATCCGCTGGTGGGGTGGGCAGAACCGGCAAGCTTAAGCCACCCAGCACATTGCCAAAACTTCCCGTGGCATTTTTGGCTTGCAAGTCAGCTATCGGATCAGACTTTAGGCCCACTTGCTGGGGCGTCACCGCCATACCGGACTGCTTGAGTAATTGCAATTGAAAAACCTTGAAAGCCGTTCCAAAATTCATGGGATTCCTCCAGTGTCAAAAAGCGACCAATGGCCTCACTAACAAGCTATTCGGCCAAAATGCCATAAACTTCAATCCAATTTCGACATTCACCCATTTTTGAGCAGTGTAAGCCGTTTGCACCCGAATACAATCAAACGCGTGGCCACTTGGTTAAAGGATCTGTAAACTGGCTATAATGAAGGGGTTTGCTTCAGCATGAGAAACCACCCATGACCGCCGATGCTCCGTCCCATTTTGTCAAACTAAACCCGGCCACAGGAGAACCCCTCCAAAGTTACGCCTGCCCAACGGAAGCGGTCATTGCTCAGACGGTCGCCCAAGCTCAGGACGCCCAAACCACTTGGGGGCAAAGCACTCCCAGACAACGGGCAGACGTTTTGAAAGCCATTCGGGAGCTGATTTACCAGCAGGCCCAAAACCTGGCCGAAACCATTAGTCTGGAAACAGGGAAACCCTTGGCTGATGCATTGGAAGCGGATATTGCCACCGCCTTGAACGTGCTGAGCTACTATGCCGAAATCGGCCCCCACCAACTCAAGTCCAAATGGCTTAAACCGGATTTGATGTCTCTGGCTACTGGCCGCCTAAACCGGGAAACCTGGTATCCGCGCGGGGTTATTGCCATAATTTCCCCCTGGAATTTCCCGGTGGCCATAGCCTGTAGCGGCATTGCGGCAACCCTGATGGCAGGCAACAGTGTCGTGCTGAAACCCAGCGAACTGACCCCAGCCTGTGGACAACAATTAATCGGGTTGGTGCAAGCGGGGCTGACCGCAGGCGGATACTCTCCCCACATCGCGCAAGTGCTGGTTGGGGATGGCTCTACCGGTGCCTGCCTGCTGGAGCAACCCCTTGACGGGATTATTTTCACCGGCAGCGAACGGACCGGTCAACGGGTCGCTGAAACCGCCGCCCGGCGAAACCTCTGGATCAGTCTGGAACTTGGTGGCAGCGACCCCATGATCATTCTGGAAGGTTGCGACCTGGAGCAAGTGGCCAGCTATGCCCTGTGGGGACGTTTCATTAACGCAGGACAGGCCTGTGCCGCCGTGAAACGACTGTTGGTCCCTGCGAAACAAGAGGCTGCTTTATTGGACTTGTTGAAGGCGAAAATCCAGCAGCTTCAAGTGGGCTCTCCACAGGAAAAAGAAAGCCATTTGGGACCATTGATCAGCGAAACCCAGCGGTGCCTCATTGATGATCAGGTGCAAGATGCCCTGCGACAAGGGGCAAAACTGATCCTCGGCGGGCATGCCGTAGACAGGCCCGGTTTTTTCTATCAACCCACCTTACTCAGCAAAGTTCCCCCGCAGGCCCGTGTTTTAACCGAGGAAACCTTTGGGCCGGTTTTGCCGGTTATTCCCTACCACAGCCTGGATCAGGCCATTACCCTGGCCAACAATACCCCGTTTGGCCTGACGGCCAGCGTGTTTGGTCCTGCCCATGAAGCACATCAGGTCGCTCAGCGATTACAATGCGGAACGGTGGTTATCAACGAAGTGGGTCCCACCAATTATGCGCTGGCCTGCGCCCCCTGGGGAGGATGGAAACGCAGCGGAGCCGGGTTTAGTCACGGCGCAGCGGCTTTAACCGATCTCAGCCAGCGAAAAGTGCTCAGTGAGAATTTGCTGTTTACGCTCCCCTTTACCCGCAAGCCCCTGTGGCATTTCAATCAGCCCAGCCGATCACCGGGGCAACGCTCACAAACCGTGTTGGCCTTGGCAGCCCGCCATCCCGACCTGTGGTGGAACCCCCAGCGCTGGTGGCCGTTTTGGCAAAATCGGCCCAGCAGTAAACTGTAATCCGCCTAACAAAATGGCGAGGTTGTCCCCCCAGATAGATTTCTTGGGGAGCAGCATCCCTAAAAATGGCTCCCTCTCGGGAGCATATCCCTAAAGAAAGGTTTCCTTTCGGAATCACAAGCCTAAAAAAAAGGTTTCCTTGCGGAAACCTATGTTCATCACCTTTTTTGTAGTTTGTTGATTGGAAATTTAAAAAATTGAGTAGCTAAAACAGTACGCAAACCAGTGCGAACTGTTTAAATCTTGTAAATGCATACCCCTTCAAGGCCACTTACTAATGCCTTACCAACAAGCATTCATTTAATCAATAAACGGATTGCAAACTTGCCAGAATACTGACCTGTTTGAATCTAACCACTTACTTCTATTGAAACCCGACTTGTTGATATTTGAAAGTATCATTATTTTCCTCGCTGAGAGCTGAATGTAAAGCCCTTTTGTAAAAAAAATATGACCTAGCGCTTCAATCAGACTGCCAGAGCCTTGTTTGCAGCGGCTCGGCGCCTGGCGCGACCGGAAATCCCAAATAACCGGCAAATTTAACCCCAAAACCGAAAACAAAAAAATAAAAGACCAACACACCATCGCAGACTATCCCCATCCCGGCGGAGAACCCGGAAGCCTCCCGGCTCCTTTTGGGCGGGCAAACAGATCCTGAGCAAGTAGCGGCAAGCTTTTTCAGGCGTTGCAGATCCAGAATGCGATCAGAGCCGAGCCTTTCGGCGCAAGCACCTTCAGGTAGTGGATCTTGAAAAAACTTTGTCCAAGGGGCTTCCCGAAATTGTAAAAGAATATTATGATGAGTAAAGAAACGTAAAGTCCTTGGAGAAATTATGAAGCCGTTTTTGAAGTGGGCAGGCAACAAATATGCCATTATCGACCGTATTAAGGCAGTGCTGCCCAGTGGTAACCGATTAATCGAGCCCTTTGCTGGCTCCGCTGCCGTTTTCCTAAATACCGACTTCGAAAACGCCATCCTCAATGACATCAATGCCGATTTGATGAGCTTGTACCGCTACCTGCAAAAGGACGGCTCTCGCTTTGTTGGCTACTGCCAGACCTTTTTCGTGAAAGAAATGAATGACGCGGACACCTACTACCAATTTCGTAAAATTTTCAACCAAACCGGTGATGAGCGCCTAAGAGCGGCGCTGTTTTTGTACCTGAACCGCCACGGCTACAACGGGCTGTGCCGCTACAATAACAAAGGCGAATTCAACGTTCCCTTTGGCCGCTACAGCAAACCCTATTTCCCCGCCGTGGAAATGGCCCAGTTCCACCAGAAAATTCAAACAGCCACCCTGACCAATCGCAATTTTGTGGAAGTGATGGAGATGGCCCGCCCTGGCGATGTGATTTACTGCGATCCGCCCTATGTGCCCCTGACGGAAACGGCCAACTTTACCGGCTACAGCAGCGGCGGTTTTGGCCTGAAAGAACAGGAAACCCTGGCTGAAGTGGCCAAAAGACTGTCCAAAAAAGGCGTTCACGTGGTTATTTCAAATCACGATACCACCTTCACCCAAACCGCTTACGAATCGGCCAAGATCATTTCCTTTCAGGTACGCCGCTTCATCAGTTGCAAAGGCGATGCCCGGGGACAGGCCAACGAGATGCTGGCCCTGTTTGGAGACGAGGAATTCCTGGTCGGTTAAGCCCGTTTCCATTGGTTTTATCAAGTCACTCCTCAGAAAAAAAGCGCCTGTTTTTTGCATAAAAAAACGGGCGCTTGCTTCTTGTTTAGCAACGCCCGTTTCAAATATGTCAGAAATCCACACGTATTGAACTGTTATGTTCTTGAACCACCCGCAAGTTACGAGTATGGGTTTGATTCTATAAAAAATAGCGGTTCCCGCATACATCCAAACACCGTATATTTCAGGCGCACACTCCTCCAAATGCCGGAGGAGTTTTGAAGCATCACCCCTTGCCTTTGCTTGATCTATACTGGGTCCAGGCTATTTCAAAATGAGCAATTCTTCCTATACTTTCGCTGACTCTCGCTGACATCAAAAACCTGCCAACTGTTTTTATACCAATAACACACAGATTGACTCCTCATTTTGGGCATAGGCGACACATAAGGGATCATTAGTCATGGGCCAACCGTTTCCGCAACTTCCCAACGGACAATTTTTGCAGGGCTTACCACAGGCAAACAACCTGAACCCGGCCCAGGCCGCGGCGATGGCTCAGGCCTTACAAGGTGTTGATCCGCGCATGCTGGCTATGGCCCAGCAGCAAATGGCCAATCCCAACGGCGGAGACATTTTAAGCAGTATCTTGCCAGGCCCTAAAGAAGCCGCCCTGGGGGCTGGCGCCGGGGTGGTCACTGCGCTGGGATTATCGGCGTTAATGGGCGAGAAACTGGACGGCCCCATTCCGGCCGCCGCCAAGTGGATTGATAAACTGAAAGGTGTTAGCCATGTTAGCCAATGGCTAGAGAGTCGGCAAGAAAGCCTGACCCAGCGTTTTCCCTTTTTGGGTGAAGGCTTCCTCAGCAATACCTTGTGTTTGGATGCCGAGGGCAAGCCGATTCTGGATGCCACGGGTAAACCCGTGCATGACTACACGCATGCGGTTGCCAGGATGGAAGAAAAGCACATTGGCAAAGTGCTGGAGAAATTTCCAAATCGCTTGAACGAACAGCAAACCAATGCCTATAAAGCCTTACTCACCGGACCCCAGCAGGAGGCCATAGGGCAGAAATACACCAAACTCACCGAAGCCTATTTTAAAGAACAACTGCAAAAACTGGAATCGGAGCTCAGCGGAGACGCGCTCACCACCTACAAAGCCCAGCTTAACAAGGAACGTGAAGCGGCCTTACAGTGGGCCCAAAAAACCCCGGCCTTTACCAGCAAACAGGCGGACTGGTTGGCCGCTCATACCAAACAGGGACGCTTCCAGAACGTGATGAACGCCACCCAGGCCAAACTGGAGGTGTTAGAAGAATTGGGCGACAAGGCCACCAAAGAACAAAAACAGCTCTTGCAGAGTTTACGCGGCCTTAAAGAACGTGTTAGCGGACTCAACAGCTTCTACAAGCCTTCTTATGAGGCGCAAGCCAAGCTGGCTGCCAAGTTGGCCCAGGACGGTGTCGGCCCTATTGGTCGCGTTATTGCCCTGGGTGGTCAGTATCTGCAACGGATTTTCAACGGGGAAACCCTGAGCATGGGCTCTAAAGGCTTCATGAGTATGGGCTTACTAGGCCCAGTCTTTGCCGGGGCGCTCATCTTCGGGATGTCCTTCAAAAAATCCAATGAGGCCAAAGAAGGCGAGAAAACCAAGACCTTCTTCCACGACTTTTTTGGTACCGGTATCGCCAACTTTATTGGTTGGGAACTGGGTAAAAAATGGCTGAATAGCACCGGCCTCTTCCACAAAGTACTGGGCCGGTTTGCCACCAAACGCCCCTTTGATGCCACCCGCATGGGACGCTGGATACCCTTTTTCGGGGAAAACTTCGGGAAAATGGTACAAAAAGCCTGCGGCGGTCAAAACATGGCAGCCAAAGCCTTGGGTACCGTGTTTGGAAAAGGGCTGGGCGGCTTTTTCTCCCGGTTAACCCTCGGTGGGCTGGCCACCGAATTGACCGCCATGTTTGCCTTTGGTGCGGGTATGCAATGGGTTGGAGAAAAAGTAGCGCACGCCATTTTTGGCAAACCCAGCAAGGAAAGCATTGAAGGCTCTGCGGCCAAAAATCCGATGCTGCAGTCGCCACAAGCACAATCGCCACAAGCCATGATGGCTGGTGGAATGGCAGGTGGGCTGGCTCCCGGCGCAATGTCTGGCAGTCAATTTGCCCCCGGTTTGCCAATGCCCGGAACGGCTCAGCCCTCCAGCCTTTTGGCGCAAGCCCAGCAACGCGCCATGCAGCAGCAGCGGGCCATACCCCAATTCTCCATCAGCCCGGAGCAAATCAGCCAAAACGGGCGGGCCCAGGAAGTTCAGGGTATGCAAAGCCAGATTTTAAAATCGAGCCAATTGCAAGAAAGCAAAAACCACGGACGGCCCAACTATTTTGATCCCAATAGCTTTTAGCCCCGGCCAACAGGGTTTGCATCAGCAGGCTTTAAAATTTGAATCAGTGCTTTTCAAATAGCCCACAAGCCGCTGTCGTATTTAAGGCCTCTGCGCTAAAATAGGGCCTAGTTTGTTGGATTGAGAGTATTAGACGGGCATGCTGGAACCGCTGCATCAGGCTGGTCAGTGGGCTTGGCAACAAGCGGCCTCCAAAGCAAATATGGTCAGTGGCAACCTTCCCGCACTGGGGAGTTCTGTTCCGCCGGACTTTCCTCATGGGCTTTGGCCACAGTCCTCCAATGAACAAACCCACACCAAGGGGTTTAAACCGATACTCCCGGAAAAACCGATTTGGCAAAGCTTCTGGAACCGGGCCCGACAAACACTTCAACAGATACCCGAAAAACTCAAACAAAGGCTGGGGCGTCAAAAACCCCCCGCAAAGCCCGATCTGAAACCCCAGACACCCGCTAGTGGATTTCGGCCACGTCAGCAAATTTTGAAAGATTTTCCCTACAACGAAGTGGGCAAACTGCCTCGCTTTACCCTCAGCCCGGATGAAATCAGCGTGAATCCTGCCGCCGAAAGACTCCATCAACTGGAGGCCGCACAGGTTTTCCACGCCCCTTGGGACAGTGACCATTTATTCAACCCGTTTATGGAACACTAACCGCTTAGTGGCTGTGCAGGGCTTTGGCCAGCAAGGGGGCAATTCCGTTCACCAGAAACTGCACCCCCACGCACAGCAGAATAAAGCCCATAATGCGGGTGAAAGCCTTCACAATGGTTGGCCCCATGCGGTTCATAATGGTTTGTGAGACCCGCATGGTCAGGTAACTGCTAAAGCAAACGCCCATAATGGCCAGCAAAATGACCAGATACTTAGCCACCGAACCACCGGTGTTGGTGGTCATCCCGATGATAACAGCAATGGCCCCCGGCCCACTGAGAATGGGCATGGCCAAAGGGGAAAAAGCGATGTCATCATGCTCCACAGCCTTCTTCTGGGCCTCTTGTTCTTCTATGGCATCCAGGCTGTCTTTTTTGTTCAACATGCCGTAAGCGGAAGACAGAATCATCAGGCCACCGGCAATACGCAAGGCGTCAATGGAGATCTGGAAAAAGTTAAGTATAAGGCTGCCCGTAATGAAGAAAATACCCAGAATGGCAAAGGAAAAAATAGAGGCGCGGCGAGCCACCTGATTGCGCTGGCCGGTGGTCTGTCCAGCGGTCAATGTCACAAACAGGGGGGCCGCCATCAGGGGGTCCACAATGGAAAACAGGGAGATAAACGTCCCGATAAAGAACATCAACAGTTCTTGCAAATTGAGAGACCACAACATCGACATGCATCCACGCTATAACAAAATAATGACAACAACAAGGCCAGGGCTGAAACTCGGCTGACCCTAGACAGATGGGGAATTGTCCCTGACCGGGCAGACTGCTAGGCTTACCAGAGAGGGATCTTATTTTTTCGCTTTGAAACCGCTTTAAAGTTTTGGTGCTTTCATTCAGAATCACCCCGCTCTTTTCTGACCGCACACTAAAGCTTCACCTTTTTACCCCATTTCCCACGCTTTAAAATCCATTGCCCCCTGCCAGCCAATAAGGGAGAGCCAAACGATGGAACGCCTGCATGAATCGTTCACCATAAACGCTCCGGCCAGCCTGTGTTATCAAAAATGGGTTCACTTTGAGGAATTTCCGCATTTTATGACCCATGTGGAATCGGTATGGCCGATGGCACCCAGGCAATGGCACTGGGTCTTCAAAGGGGCACTGGGCGCAGAAGTCAGCTGGGATACGGAAGTGGATCTGAACGAGAGTGGTCGATCGATTGCCTGGCGCAATTTAACCGGGGGAAAAACCAAGGCCGAAGGCAACATTCGCTTTGAGGAAACAGCCCCCCGAGAAACGCGCATGGTCTGCGAAATCCACTACGAATTGCCCACAGGACCCTTGGGAGAAGCCATCACCCATCTGCTGCTCAACCCGCAAAAAATTCTGCAAGAGGAATTACAAAATTTCAAACACCTGGTAGAAGGCACCAACGTTCCCACCCGCAAAGTACATGTGGGCAAAACCCTGCAGGCCGATCCCTTTGTGGTGCCTGAAGCCGCTAGCACCGCAGCGGGCTTTACGGAAAAACTAGAAGCCGAAAAACTAGAAGATGGATACGCTGGCCCTTATGGGCTGGACAACGATGTCAGCGACACCCTGTTATTGGAAAACAGTGAAGAGACGCAGGAAGTGGTCATTGACCTTGAGAATATCCAGAATGAGGAAAACCCCTATCTGGCCGATGAAGGGGCCTTACACAGCGAGGATCTGAGAGACACGCAGGCCTTTATCGCCAATGAGGAAGAAGTGGATGTTTTCACCGAAAGCTACGATACGCCTCTGGAGGACTTGGAAAATTACACCGAAGATCTGGATGAAGAAATAGACTCTACACCCAACGCAATGCCAGACAGCCTGAAAGAACCGCCGTAATATTTTTTCATTCACCTTTTCTAAGTAGAACCTCACCTGTGACTGACGATTCCTGAGAAGGAGGAACAACGCATGTGCCTGGCCAAAGACGTAATGACCGCCAACCCTTCCACCTGCCGAGAAGAACACACTATCTACGATGCGGTACGAATTATGAACCGGGAAGATTGCGGCGTGGTACCCATTGTGGATGAACTGGATCGATGTATCGGTATCATCACCGATCGGGATATCTGCCTGAGAACTGTACTTGAACATCTGGACCCGGAAGATACACCCGTCAGCGAATTAATGAGCACCGATGTCATGACCTGCAGAGAAACGGATGACATTGAAACCGTGCTGGATATCATGGAACGGGAGCAAATTCGGCGCATTCCCGTCATCAATGATGAGGACGCCCTAACTGGCATCATCAGCGAGGGTGATCTGGCTAAAAGCGAAGTAAAAGCCAAGGTCAGTGAACTGGTGGAAGCCGTTGTCACCTAAACGACTCGAATAGCCCAGCCAAAAACCAACTGCCCGTGGAAGGGCGCATTTCATGTATTATCAAGGCAAGCTTCCACGGGCAGCTGGTTTCATCTTTTCTTTCTTCATTCCAGGTCTGTATTCATTCCAGGTCGGTGGCGGTACAATAGATCCTGTGAAAAGCGCCTGAGGCTCATCACGCTTTTCTGGCCAGTTTTATTGAAAGAGGTCCCTGCCAATGATGTCTTACAAGCTGTTGTTTCGTAAACCGTTCTCCCGTAAACAAGCACTTCCAGGCATCGGCTCCAGCACTGCCATTTTGTTGGGCCTGTTAGGGTTGATCGTGGTGATCGGGCTCTGGTTTATGGGGACTTACAACGGCCTGATCAACAAAGACGCTGAAGTGGAGCGTCAGGCATCCAATGTGGAGTCTCAATTAAAGCGCCGGGCCGACCTAATTCCCAATCTGGTGGCCACCGTGAAAGGGTATGCCAAACACGAAAAAGGCGTCTACGACAATATTGCCGCAGCGCGCAGCCGCCTGTTGGCCGCTGATGTGAACACCAACCCCAAAGAAGCCGCTGCGGCCAACACGGCCTTCAACTCGTCTCTGGGACGCTTGTTGGCCATTGCCGAGAACTATCCCCAACTGAAAGCCGATCAAAATTTTATTCGCCTGCAAGATGAATTAACCGGTACCGAAAACCGCATTAACGTGGCTCGCCTGTCTTTTAACGATGCCGTCAAAGACTACAACATTTCGGTGCGGGCTTTCCCCGGCAATGTGGTTGCGGGCATTTCCGGCTTTTCCAGAAAAGAATCCTTTGAAGCCACTGAGGCCGAAAAAGCCTTACCCAAGGTAAACTTTGAATAAGGCCAGCCACAGGAAATCCCCAAATTGAGACACTGCTTGCACAAACACAGGAAATGGTCCGCCGGGGCCTTGGCCCTGCTGACCGTCGTGGGGTTGGGCATATATCCAGTGACCGGACTGTGGAGTCCGGCAGGGGCTCAAGTCCCATCCACAGCCCAACAAGGGCTGGATGAGGATCAACGTCCCACCCCCATCAACCAGGTGCCTCCCAAGCCAACCGGGCTGAATATCTACATCAACGATTACGCCCATTTACTCAAACCCGCCGATCGCAGCACTTTGCAAGAGCAATTACAAACCCTGGATGAAGCCGGGGTGGCCCAGATTGCGGTGGTCATTCTGCCGGATACCGATTTGGAGCTTTCCGAATTGGCCCCGCAGATTCTGAACCAATGGGATATCCAACACTACAAAAAGAAAGATGGCCTACTGGTGCTGGTCAATGCCCACCGGGTCACTCAGCATTTATCGGGCAACCGTATTTTCATTGCCACCGGCTACAACCTGGAAGAAAAACTACCGGATGCGGTCATTGGGCGCATTTTAGATGAACAGGCCTTGCCGGCGTTCAATGAGGGCAACTTCTCCGGGGGGATCACACAGACCACCTTGGCCGTGGCCAAAATTCTGGCCGGAGATCAAAAACTGAGTGCACACTACAGCCAACCCGCCCAGGATGAGGACGGGCTGTGGTTCTTTATCATTTTCATCATCTTCATTGTGCTGATGTTTTTTAACCGGAAAAACAGAGGCGGTGGCCGGTTTTACGGTGGCGGGTACGATGGCGGC
>LAPX01000013.1 GCA_001858525.1 Vampirovibrio chlorellavorus
TAACCGGCGGTTCGGTGACCGGGGGCGGGGTGGGCAAGCCATTGCGAATTTGCACCAGATCATCCACACTAATGCTGTTGGCATTGCCATCCAGTTTGGCGATGTCCGCAAAATTTGTCCGCAGATATCCCGCAATGTTGCTGCTGGGATCTGCTGCTAAAAAGCGTTTGGTGCTGTAGCTGTCGAGATTGGCCTTGGTTAGTTGTCCGTTGTTGACGTTTTCCACGTTCTGAATGTTTAAGAAGCCTTGCAGCAATTCTGCCGGTTTGTTGGCTTTCAGCGTATAACCAAAGGGTGTGGGAAATAAAACAGCCATATTGCCTCCTGAAAGTGGATTATTGAATGTAATCCAATGATGATATACTTCAATAAAAACAAATATATACTGGTTATTTCCTTTGTTTTGGAAAATCGAAAAAAATCCCCGCCAAAAAAATCCCCGCCAATCAGGGCGAGGATTTTGCGTTTCGGATTTTATTCCGGGCGACTCAACGAGGTGCTGTTGGGACGCGCGTTTCGGAATGGGGATCCGTGACCCCAATGGGTTGTCCTTGCTTGTTGTAGACCGGAAGGCCGGTGGGTGGTTTGGGTTTTACGGCGGCTGTGGCAACCGGCTGAATGACCGGGGCTTGAGATAATACTTGCTCGCCGCTGGGCAGACGCTTGGCAATCGCAATCAACAAAATAGCAACCAGCATAATGCTGCCCGCCACCCAGGTATCGCTACCAGCCCCATCCAGACCCACCAGAATACCAGCCAGGGCACTGGATACATAAGAGGCCATGGTGCCGCACAAGAGGGCTTTAAAGCCCAGTTCGGCCAAATCTTTTTTGCGAGAGGGGGCCATTTGCCCGATGCCCCCAATTTGCATGGCAATGGAGCTGAAGTTGGCAAAGCCGCACAGGGCCACGCTGGCAATGGCCAGGGACTTGGGGTTGAGGGTTTGATTGGCAATGGCCGGGGCCAGGCTGGCGTAGGCCACAAATTCGTTGATCACCATTTTGGTGCCCATGAGTCCGCCCACAAATTTGGCATCCTGCATGGGGACGCCCAGGGCCATAGCCACCAGCGAAAAGATAGAGCCCAACAGGCCGTTCAGGGATAAATGGGTGAGATCCAGACCCACCGCTTGCAAACTCAGTCCGGCGGCGGCCAAGGTCAGACCGATTTTACCCACCACAAAGTCCATCAGGTTAATTAAGGCGATAAAGCCAATGAGCATGGCGCACACGTTCAGGCCAATTTTCAGGCCTTCGCTGGCCCCACGGGAGGCTGCGTCAATCAGGTTGACGCTTTCCTTCTGGATCTCCAGGGCCACCTGCCCCCGTGTCACCGATTGTTCTGACTCCGGGTAAACCAGCTTGGCAATGACCAAAGCCCCCGGAACAGACATCAGGCTGGCGGTTAATAAAAATTCCGCGGGAATGCCCATTTGAATGTAAACGGCCATGACGCCCCCGGCGATGCAGGCCATGCTTCCGGCCATGACTGCCAGTAATTCGGATCGGGTCATGGTGGCCAAATAAGGTTTTACCAGCAATTGGGCTTCAATTTGTCCTACAAAAATGCTGGCCGCATTGGAAAGTGCTTCCGAGCCGCTGGCCCCCATAATTTTATAGACGCCCCAGGCCACCCACTTGACCACCCGCTGCATAATGCCCAAGTGGTAAGAAATACTGACCAGCGTGGCCACAAAAATAATGGTGGGCACCAGTTTAAAGGCAAAAATAAAGCTGCCCCCCGGCCCAAACAATTGATTGAGTTTATCCGGCTGAGAGACCAAAAAGCCGAAGACGAACCCGGCCCCGGCATCGGAAAAGCTGAGCAGTTTTTCAATGCCTTGCCCAATATTATGGAACAGGACTTGTCCTACTTTGACTTTCAGGCAAAACACGGCCAAAAAGACCTGAAGGGCCAAACCGCTTACAATCAGACGCCAATTAATGGCCTTGCGGTTGTTGCTCATGAGATAAGCCAGCGTCAACAGGGCAAAAATGCCAATCAGGCCAGTAAATTGGCTCATAAAAAACGAGATTCCTCTAAGTCGGTACTCATCTAAAACCCGGGCCATGAAAATTGTTGCAGCATATCCAGTTGCATTATCTTCAGGCCAAGTCCGCCCCATAAAATACCAAAAACACGGCCAGCCGGTTAGGGGTGGCTATCCAGCAATCCATAAAAAGGCGTCCGCCCGTATTTTATTTGCGGTGCCCTGTGCGCTTTCAGTAGAATAATCCCTGTCAGCCTTGTTCATCAGGACGTTGTTTTATGACCCAATTCCAACCCGCCTTCTCTCCGGCCATTGACTCTTCCGGCATTGAAACTTTGGCGGAAGCCGTTCAGTTTCTGGATGGCCTGGATGTTTCCGCCATGAAACTGGGCCTGGATCGGGTGCGAGACCTGCTGGCCACCCTGGACAATCCACAAGATCACTTTCCCATGGTGCATATCGCCGGGACCAACGGTAAGGGGTCAGTTACGGCCATGCTGACGGCTATTTTGAAGGCGGCAGGCTTAAAAGTGGGCTCTTTTACCAGTCCGCACCTCATTCAGGTGCGAGAGCGCATTGGTATTAACGGCAATCCTATTTTGCCGGACGATTTTCAGCACGAAGTACAGTTTCTCAAGCAGCATCTGGAAACCCTCGGCTGGCCCCGAGATCAGTGGCCCACCTACTTTGAGTTCTTGAATGTGATGGCCTACCAGTTTTTCCGGCAAAAGCGGGTGGATATTACCGTGTTTGAAACCGGTCTGGGCGGGCGGCTAGATTCCACCAATGTGGTGCGTCAACCCAATTTAACGGCCATTACCACCATTGGCATGGATCACATGCAACACCTGGGCAACACTTTGGCCGCCATTGCCGGGGAAAAGGCCGGGATCATCAAGCCGGGGGTGCCGGTGGTGGTGGGCGCCCATATTCCAGAAGAGGCCTTGACGGTCATTCTGGACAAGGCCGCTCAGCAGGATGCCCCGGTGATTTTGGCCAGTGATCAGTCTTTGGCCGTCAGTCCGCAATCCAACCCCACGGAAGGCTTGTTGCTGGAAGATGCTCAAACCGGGGCCGCTTACCGATTGTCTCTGTTGGGGCCTTATCAAGGGCAAAATCTGGCCATTGTGCTGGCCTGCGTGGAGCAATTGCGCCAGCAGGGTTTTGCCATTCCTCAGCAAGCGGTATTGGATGGCTTGCAGCGGGCCTACTGGCCGGTGCGTTTCCAGTACTTCCCCCAGCAGCACGTGGTGCTGGATGGTTCTCACAACCCGGATGGCTTTGCTTCCCTTAAGGACACCTTGCAGTTGTACTTCCCGAAGGAGCCCAAGCTGTGGCTGGTCAGCCTGCGCAACAACCGTGATCCCCAAGCGCTGATTGAGGTCATGCAGTCTGCCGGGCAGCCCTTGGGCATTATGGTCACCCAAGCCTCTCCCAATCACCTGTACCATCCCCCAGAGGCATTGGCTGAGCAGTTGCGAGCGGCGTTTCCCGAGGCCTTCTGCTGGATTGAAACCGCCGATACGCCCACGGAAGCCTATACCCGGTTGTTGCAACGCCGGGACGCCATGACCGCTGGTAACTCTGACAAGCCGCTGGTGCTGGTCACTGGCTCCTTATATAGTGCCGGGGAAGTTTTGAGTCTGGCTAAGTTTTAAGAGACTCTCTAATGCCTGCTGGCTGGCCCGATTAGATTCTTTACATAATATTTTGTTGTAGTCGGTTGTTTGTCATCCATGCAGCCTCCTATACTAAAGGGGCTATTCATAGGATGGCCGGAGTTGGGAAATTCTGGCCTCGCCTTCGTTACCGAGAGATGCTCAAAACAGTCGGCAGGAAACCAATTAGGCAGGAAGAGAGACAGCCATGCAGAAAACCTTTCTCAAATTTATGATGTTTGAACTGGTGGAGCGAGTGGCCCGTTTTCGGCTATTGCTGACCGAGTGCGCCAATGCCCTGCTGGAGAGCGCACCGGGGTTGCATCAAAGTCTGCTTGCAGAGTGCCAGCTTTTGGAAGATCGCCTGCTGGAGCAGAAAAGCGCGCTCAATTCCCTGTTTTCAGAATCGGCCACCAGCAGCAAGCAATCCACAGCCGCGTGCGAAACCCTGATGGAAACCACTTACGCGCGCTTGCAGGCCCTCAGTCAGGTGTTGTGCCGCCTGAAAGAATTGACCGTGTCTTCGGAAACCCATTTGTTTCTGAAAGACGTGTTGCCAGAGACCTTGTTGAAGCAGGCGGGTGAGCATTCGGTGTTTCTGGGGCCGGAAGGGCTTCAGGAGTGGGACTTGCCAGTTTTACCCAACGTGCTGTTTGATCGGCTCTCCATTTTTCAGAAGAATAACCCCTTGGCCTGGGTGGGCTTATGCCAATCCTATGCCCGGTTTTTACTGGAATCGGCCACGGCACTGGAGTCCCTCAAGCTGGACTTGCTCAAGGGGCAGAAAAAGTTGGCCGGTGGTCTGACGGAACCCATTGCCGAAGCCCTGATTGGACACGCTATTAACCTGCGGTTACTGGGGCCCGCTTACTACTTTCAGGCGCTCTCAGAGGCGTTTTTAAACCGGGATCAGGCCTTTTTAAAAGTGATTGAACCGGCCCTGTTCTTTGGCTTGAACCATCAGAATTTCACCCACAAAAATCTGGTCATTCTGCATGAGGCCTGCGAACGTTCTAAGCCAGAGCCGGCCGCTGAGTTGCAGCCCTTGTCCGAAGAGGCCCTGGCCAGTCTGTTTCGGGCCGTGGAGAAAGTCATTCCGGCCAAATACGCGTTTAGCGAGAAAAATATGCAGCGGGCCATTCAATTGCAGGAGCGCTTGAGCGAGGGCATCTTGCTCAGCAGTACCCCGCTCTTCCCGGTGGAAGAGGTGGCGGATAATCTGGCCAAAAACCGGCATAAGGCCGACTTCTCCATCTATGAGCCCTTGTCTATGTTGACCGAATACCCGCACAGCCCCAAGGAGATTGTGAATGCCGGGTGGTTGCATAAAATGGAGCGTGGCCCCATTTGGTTGTACACCATTTTTAACGAGGGTCAGCGGGCCGGTTTTGAAACCGTGCTGGGCCTCTTGGAGTATCAGGATCACTTACTGCGCAAATCCATCGAAACCTCGGAGATTCACCGGGTTTTGGTGTGCGGTCAGTAAGAGCGGAAAGAGCGAGGTTTCCCCATGATTTTAAATGAAGCGCAAATCCTGGAGCGGCTGGTGGATCCCGATCCCGAGCGGCGGATTATTATTACCCCCCTGTTAAAGCCAGAGGAACAGTTTGGGCCCACTTCCGTGGACTTGCGGCTGGGCACCGACTTTCAGGTGATGGCCCGCACCAACATTACCCACATGGATTTAATGAAAGACCCCGATGCCTTGAGCCGGGACGTGCAAAAGCACATGCAGCACGTGAAGGTCAAACCCACTGAGCCGTTTATTCTCCATCCGGGAGAATTTGCCTTGGCTTCCACGTTGGAGTATGTCAAGGTTCCCCTGGATTTGGCTGCCCGTCTGGAAGGCCGCAGCACCTGGGGGCGTTTGGGTTTGCAGATTCACGCCACCGCTGGCTTTGTGGATCCGGGCTTTCGGGGGGCGCTGACCTTTGAGTTGTCCAACGTCAGTAACATTCCCTTGCCCTTGTACCCCGGGGTACGCATCTCTCAAATCTGCTTCTTCCTCAGCACCACCACCCAGTTGCCTTACGGTAAAAAGCGCTTTACCAAGTACAGCGGCAAAACCACCACGGCATCTTCAGCGTTCTTTAAAGACCCTGAGTACAGCCGCATTCGGGAAGCCCAAAAACAACACAGCTACCGATAGAAACGAGCCCGCTTTTTGGCCATGGTAGACACAGAACTTCCTTTTCAGCGTTTAACGGTCATTGGGCTGGGGCTCATTGGTGGTTCGTTGGCCATGGCAGCCAAGGAGCGCTTTCCGCACTGGCATATCACCGGGGTGGACCCCAATGCGGAGACCCTTCAGTATGCCCTCAAGCACGGGGTCATTGATCAGGCGACGCTGGAACTGCCAGAGGTCTTTGAGGACAATCAACTGATTGTGATTGCCTGCCATTTAACCCCCAGCTTATCCGTTCTGGAAGCGCTGGCCCCCAAGGTGCGGGGCAAAAATATCGGGGTGACCGATATTGGCAGTTGCAAGCAAAAAATCGCGGACTTGGGGCAGGCGCTGCTGCCGGATCAATTCATCGCCGGGCACCCCATGGCGGGCAAAGAGCATTCCGGCATCCAGCATGCCACGCCCCTGCTGTTTGCGGGCAAGGCCTATTTGCTGTGTCCGCATGCGCACACCCCAGCAGACCGCCTGGAGCCGTTGCAAGCCTTTCTCCAAGCATTGGGCGCTTCGGTCAAACTGATTGACGCGGCCAAGCATGATCGCTATATGGCCTATGTTAGCCACTTGCCTCAGTTGTACGTGGTCATGCTGACCCAACTGCTATACAAGAACGAGCCGGGCCACTTGGTGGCCTATCACGGGGCGGGTCTGGATGATCAGCTGCGCTTGGCGGCCAGTTCCTACAGCATGTGGGGCGATATTTTGTTGCAGAACGCCGAGAATCTGGAAGGGGCTTTGCTAGGCTTACGAGACACCGTGGATGAGGCTTTGACCCTACTGCGTAATCAGGACTCCGAGGGGCTAGCGGCTTGGTTTCAGCGGGCCAATGAGATGCACGCCCATTTTGTGGGTTTTAAAGCCCCATCGCTGAATCGCTAGGGCTGACATTCTGTCATTTCCGCTTATTTTCGCGCGGGCGGGAATCCACGCTGATTGAGGCAATTATTGTCCTTTTGACGTCTTTAGCCAGCGGCGGCCTTCAGCGGATGTTCAAAATAATATTGGGCGGGCGGTTGTACAACTCTCGCAGGGTGGTCAAGTCCCGCACGGTGGGGGCTTGAGCCACATCGGAGCGTAACTCCGGGTAGAGCAGGTCTCCTGGCTTGGAACTGTTACCCTTTAGGCCCAGAGCGTGTCCAAATTCTTTAGCGGCCATGTTTTGAATCAACAACTGTGCGGCCTCTGGATTCAGCGTCTTGGTGGGACTCAGCCCCAGAGAGATTTTGGACTCATCCTGTAAAATAGCCAGCTTGCGGTACTGCTGATACTGTAAACCTGCGGCAGCCGCTTGGGGTACCAGTGAAAAATAACCCGGCGTAAAGGCGGAGGCCATTTGCACCACCGTCAGCAGGGGGCTTCGCTTGGGGGGCGAGTAGTTTTTGTAAACGTCAGGCACTTTCTCCGGGTCGGCAAAGCGATCGGTGTAGGCTTCGGTCCAGTTCACGATAATATCGGCGGCTTGCGGGTTTTTGATTTCCAGAAACTTGACGTACCCTTCGGTGCGCTCTTTCCAGATTTCAAAGCCCTTGAGGGCGGCGGTTTTATACTCGGCTTTGTAAAGGGTGTTTGTGGGTGCGTCCTTGGCGGGCTCTTCAAAGTAAACCCGCAGGGGAAAGCGTCCCCAGCGAACCACTTTGCCATCGGTCACCTTGAAAATCTCATCCAGGTAACTGTTTTCCGGATCACTGGAGGGAGATTGGGTCAGGCTAGCGTCCATCGACTCCCCCGTTTGTATGGCGGTCTGAACAGGGTCGCTGCTGTCCATCAGGCTGCTGTAGACGGTTTTGGTGCGCACGGCCAGCGGGCCGGTTTGGGTCTGTCCCAACACCTGCTGCTCCAGGGTTTCCAGCCGTTGATTGAGGGTGGCTTTATCCGGCGGGGTGATTTGCAGTTGCGCTTCCATGTCCCGAACCATCTCGTTCACCGACAATTTGGACATACTGGCGGGGGCTTTGCTTCTGGCCTCGGTTGGGCTGCTGGCAAAACCACCGGGTTTCCCCGAACTGGCCGCACTTTGCCCAGAGGCCAGCAAGCGGTTGGCCACTTGCTGAATGGTAGGAGAGTTATCCACGGCCAAGGCCTTGTCCACCCAGCTTTTTCGGTTGGGCAAGTCGTTTTTGCCCTGCCCCAAATAGACATTGGCCAGCGATTGCTTGACCGCCTTGTTGTTCGGGTCATAGGTCAGGGCCTTTTCCAACAGCGGAACAGCCTCGGCATAGCGCTCCTGAATGGCCAACTGGTAGGCCTCATCCAGGTAGACACCGGCCATGGCTTTCTGAAAGGCCAATTCTTGCGGGCTAAGGGCAATGGCCTGCTCCAGCAAGGCCCGCATTTTCTGGTAATCGGCGGTGGTGGGTTGGGCGGTGCTTTCTTTTAGCGTCATGGCCTGGGCAAAATAGACACTGGCCCGACTGCTTTGAATGCTTTGGGCCGCACTGCTGCCCGGTGTAATGAGGGTCTGGGCTTTGTTCAGGTACTGAAAGGCGGCCTCAAACTGCTTTTGTTCTTGCAGGCCCACGGCATGGTTGGCGTAAATGACCGCCAGGTTGTTGCGCAGGGTTTTATCGGCCGGGGCCAGCGGGAGGGCTTTTTCGTAGGCGGCCATGGCGCTGGGGTAGTCCTGCTTGGAGGCCGCCAGATTGCCCTGATTGACCAGCGCTTCCAGGGTGTCCGTTGCCGCCCATGCGGGTGTATGCCCAAGTGTATAACTGAAGAGGCCTGCCCACAGCAATCCGGCTAAAACGGATCGGAAGCGCCCAAGGCTGATACCGGGATGCAGGAAAATGGGATTCATGGGGGCTCCTTAGCGGGGCTGGCTTTTGAGGGCGTCCATTCGATTTTATCAGGATTTTCTTGGCAGGGCTCTGCGATTCGGGCTCGGCTATCAGGGTCGGTTGCCTTTGGTTATAATGGACTCAATTGAATCAATACGGATGAGATTATGGAAACCTCCACTGAGAAGTCTATTTTACAGATTGACAGCTACCAGCCGCAAGCCATTGAAGCCAAATGGCAAAAGCAATGGGAAGAGACCGGCCTTTATAAGACCGATATCGAAGAATCTCATATGCCCAAATACTATGCGCTGTCTATGTTTCCCTATCCATCCGGGCGTTTGCACATGGGCCACGTGCGCAACTACACCATTACCGATGTAATTGCCCGCTTCAAGCGCATGCACGGCTTTAACGTGCTGCATCCCATGGGCTGGGACAGCTTTGGCCTGCCTGCCGAGAACGCCGCCATCCAGAACAACATCCCTCCAGCGGATTGGACGTTTAGCAACATCGATTACATGCGCAAACAGCTCAAACAGCTGGGCCTGGCTGTGGACTGGGATCGGGAAGTGGCCACCTGCAAGGAAGATTACTACAAGTGGACGCAGTGGATGTTCCTGTACCTGTACCAGCGGGGCTTGGCTTACAAAAAAGAAGCGCCGGTGAACTGGTGCGAGCAGTGTCATACCGTATTGGCCAACGAGCAGGTTATTGACGGCCGTTGCTGGCGGGATGATTCTCTGGTAACCAAGAAAAAGCTGAACCAGTGGTTCTTCAAGACCACCGAATACGCCGATCGCCTGCTGAAAAATCTGGAGAGCCTGAAGGGCTGGCCAGAGCGGGTCTTGTTAATGCAGAAAAACTGGATTAACAAGTCCATTGGGGCCGAAGTGGAATTTGCCGTGGAAGGCCGGGATATTAAAATTCCCATTTTTACCACCCGCCCCGATACCATTTTTGGGGTCACCTACATGGTACTGGCCCCGGAACACCCACTGGTGGAGCTGCTGGTCAGTGAAGACTACCGGGAATCCGTTCAGCAATACATTGAAAACACCAAGCTGAAGAGCGAAATGGATCGCACCGCCACGGACAAGGAAAAAACCGGGCTGCCCTTGGGCATTAACGCCATCAACCCCTATACGGGAGAGGCTATTCCGGTCTGGATTTCCGATTACGTGCTGGTGGAATACGGCACTGGGGCGGTCATGGCCGTGCCTGCTCACGATGAGCGTGATTTCGCCTTTGCCCAGAAGTTTCAGTTGCCCATTCGGCGGGTGATCGAGCAGTCTGGTCAGGCGGGGCAGCCCGGCCAAGCCTTAAAAGCCGCTTACACCGAGCCCGGGGTGTTGATTGCGTCCGGTGAATTTACCGGGCTGGACAGCGAAACGGCCAAGGAGAAAATCACCAGGCTGGCTCACGACAAGGGCTTTGGCAAAGAAAAAATCCAGTACCGTCTGCGGGATTGGCTGGTTTCCCGGCAACGGTACTGGGGCACACCCATTCCCATTATTTACTGCGATCATTGCGGGACTGTGCCGGTGCCGGATGAGGATTTGCCGGTGCGCTTGCCCAAGGATGTCGATTTCACGGTCAAAGGCGTGTCGCCGGTGGCTACCTCGCCTTCGTTCAAAAACGCTCCCTGTCCCAAGTGTGGCACAATGGCCCGGCGAGAAACCGATACCATGGACACCTTCGTGGATAGCTCCTGGTACTATTTGCGCTACATCGATCCGCACAATGAGACCAAGCCCTTTGAGCCCCAGCTCATTCACCAGTGGATGCCGGTGGATCAATACGTGGGTGGCATTGAGCACGCCATTTTGCACCTCATGTACAGCCGATTCTTTATGATGGCCTTGAGCGACAGCGGCTGGACGGAGCAGGACGAGCCGTTCAAGAACCTGCTGACCCAGGGCATGGTGCTGAAAGACGGCGCCAAAATGAGCAAGTCCAAGGGCAATATTGTCGATCCCGACGCTATTTTCAAGGAGTTCGGGGCAGATACGGCCCGATTCTTCATCCTCAGCGATTCCCCGCCCCAAGCGGATTTTGACTGGAAAGAATCCGCCGTGGAAGGCTGCTTTAAGTTCCTGTGCCGGGTGTGGCGTTGTGTCACCCAGCATCAGAGCGCTATCAGCTTTAGCTTGGCGTTGCCCGCTTACGAGGAGATGTCCGGCGAGACCCGGGAACTCTTCCAGTGGACCAACCGTACCGTTGGCGGCATTACCACGGACATTGAGACCCAGTTTCAGTTCAACACGGTCATTAGCAAAATTCGGGAATTTGTGAATTACCTGAGTAAATTTGAGCCCGGCGAGGAGCCCAATGCGGTTTACAGCCACGCCATTGCCGCCCTGTTAAAACTGATGGCCCCCATTACCCCGCACTTGGCCCAGGAACTGTGGGTCATCTCCGGTGGGGATGGTGCTTTGTACACGCAAAGCTGGCCCAAGTGGGACGCGGTAGCCACCCAGTCCGATGTGGTGGAAATTGTGGTGCAGGTGAACGGCAAGGTGCGCGATAAGTTCACCGTGGCCAGTGGTTTGCCCCAATCAACACTGGAAGAAATGGCCCGTCAGCGTCCCAAGGTTATTCAGCAAATTGGCGATCAGCAAGTGGTCAAGGTCATTGTGGTGCCCAACAAGCTGGTTAATATTGTGGCCAAGTAGGCGGTCAAAGGGGCTTGTGAAGTAATTCACACTTCTTCTGGCAGAAAGCAATCTGTTTGCTGAAGGCGGGCTTTCACCGCTGAAAATCCGGCGTGGGGCAACCCATGGACTTGTTGCTGATAAAATTGCACCACGTTCAGCACATCATCCGCGCTCAGGTGAATCATGCGTCTGCCGGTGGGGTTGTCCAAAATACGGGCCATGGAAGCGGGCTCTTTCTTTTAATTCGGTGCCGGTCTATAGTGGACTATAGCCCGTTTCAGCGCTGACCCCCATCCTGAATCCGGTGGATTATTGTGCCTCAGAGGTAATTGGTTTGTCTCCCGAACGCCCCCAACATATCCCGGTTTTGCTCGATTCGGTCCTGGAATGCCTTCAGTCGGAGCCGGGAAAGACCTACGTGGATGCCACTTTGGGTGCCGGTGGACACTCCGAGGCCATTTTGCAACGCATTCAACCAAACGGCACTCTGTTTGGGATTGATCAGGACCCCAGCGCCTTAAAACTGGCCGTCGACCGCCTGTCTCCTTTTGGCAGTGCTTTTCAGCCGCTGGCCGGTAACTTTTCAGACATCGCCCGCTTGATGCCGCCTGAGGCCTTGCCCATTACCGGCGGCATTCTGGCCGATATCGGGGTGTCTTCCATGCAGCTGGATCAGGCGGAACGGGGCTTCAGCTTCAATAAGCAGGCTCCGCTGGATATGCGCATGAACCCACAGGGCGCCTTAACTGCTGCCACGGTGGTAAACACTTACAGCGAGGCTGATTTGGTGCGGCTTTTCTCCGAATACGGGGAAGAGCACATGTCCAAAACCCTGGCCCGAGAGATTGTGAGCTACCGCAAGACTAGCCCGTTTCACACCACGCTGGACTTGGCAAATTTTATTGCAGATCAATACAAGCGGGTGGGCAAGCACGAGAAGATTCATCCGGCCACCCGGGTGTTTCAGGCCCTGCGAATTGAAGTGAACGATGAGTTGGGCAGCCTGCAACGCTTTTTAGAGCGTGTACCGCCCTTGCTGGCCCCCGGGGCCAAGCTGCTGGTCATCAGTTTTCACTCGCTGGAAGATCGCATTGTGAAGGACTTTTTTAAAACCCAGAGCCGGGATTGCATCTGTCCGCCCCGGCTGCCCATTTGCCAATGCGGCCACCGGGCTACTTTCAAGCTGCCTAAAGGACAGCCGTTGGCCGCTACCCCTGAAGAACTGAAGCTCAATCCCCGCTCTCGCAGCGCCAAGCTGAGGCTGGGCATTCGCATTTGACTGATTGAGGCAATAAAAAACCCGCCGGAGCGGGTAAATCTTTGTCTGAGTAGATTTGAAAAGTAGGTAGATAGAAGTAGTGGAAAAACTTTGTCGCTTGCTGCTGACAATTGCATAAAAACGTTCCACGACATTTCGATGTTAGTGTTTAACGAAATGTTACGGCTGCCACAAGGAATTCCAAAGGGCCAGATTTGCCGCATTCCCAAAAGATAGGGTGGCTGAAATTCGACGTGGGCCCACCCCGCCGCAGGTATAGTCGCTTTTGTTGATGATTAAGCTTAATCGATCATCGCCGTCGAGATTGGGGCCGCTATCTCCGTTCCAGTCAATTAATATGCCGTCCACGTAACAACCCGGGCTACCCCAGTTGGGTACCCACCCATCGAAGCTGGCAAGAATGGCTCCGTTGTGAAGCACAGCGCCGGGATAAGTATTGTAACTGTAGCAGCCTTGGGTTTGGGTATTGGTTTTGCAAACCTTCACGGCGTTGATGTTATCCAGAAAGATGTTGGTACTGGAGTCTGTGGAGCCCCCAATGTCAATTTCTTCGTATTTAATTTGCTCCAGAGTGGCAATGGTTTCTTTCAAAATGGCTTTTTTCATTCCATTTTGTTGACTGGCCAGTATTTTAGGAATGGTGAATGTGGCAATCTCGCCCAAAATCAGTAGAGAAACAAGCAACTCTGCCAAGGTAAAGCCCTTTTTCTGAGGCCTTGCTGGCGCCATCAGGTCCACTCCTGTCTTATGCTGAAATAAGTATCGACAGCAAGGATTACAACTTTAATTTGGGGCGTTTAGCTCATTAAATCGTAGATGATCCAGCCAAAAATGGTGCGGGGCGGCTCGTTGGGATTGAGTAAATCCTGAATCTGGTCCTGCCCGGTGCGAGTGGTGCCATCCATCCAGTTGCGATGATCCATGCCGGCAAACAGGCGGGTGTTGCTGTTGCCTTTCAGCTTTTTCAGGGTTTCCCACAGTTTATCCGTGGAAATGGCGGCGCCTTGCTGGGTGGAAATATACCGGCCCAGCCACAGGGTACTGCTGATGGGGCTAATGCCGTCGTTAAACATCATCATGGAAATTCTGGGAGGTGTTTGCGCGTAGGGTGTACCGGATGAGGCTCCGGGTGCATTGATGGCGGGGGTCAAAGTGGTTGGTTTGCCACTGTTATCGGCAATGGCCACCATGGCGTTGCTGGCCACGGTTTGGTTGATCAGGGGAGCGTCCGCTTTGGTGGTTTCGCTGCCCGGTGTGGGGCGTCCTGTGGCCAGCGGCAGTTTGGCGATGGTATGGCGCACCACCGAAAACAGAACATTCCGCCGGAAGAGATTGCCCACCATCACTTTTTCTTTGGGCGTGTGCGCGGCATTATCCAGTTTCTCGGACATCAGGGCCGGGTCTACTTCCAGCCCGAAGTAGCTGCCATAAGTGACAAAGCGTTTTTTGTTGGCCAGGGCGTAGTCCTTGCTGCTGATGGCGGTGGCGCTTTGGGCCAGCTGCTCCGCAGGAAGCGCCCCGTCAAAATTGTCCCAATGGAAGTCCTCTTTAAAGCTGGGGTACAGCTTTTTGGTGATGCCATAGGCCAGCTTTTGGCTCATGCGCATCAGCGAAAATCGGGATTCCGTCTTGATTTGCTGCCTGACCCAGTCCGGGTTAGCCAGGGGGGACCCGTGAAAGGGTGTGGCAATGGTAATCACTTCATCGGTATGACGGTCCAGATAGGGGTCTTGTAAGGCATTGCGAGTCAGCAAACCGCCTTCGCTGTAGGCCAGTATTTTAATGGGCTTTTCCTGATGGGCTTCGATAAAGTGTTTTAGGGTGAGTTGCAGGTTATTGCTGATGTCTGGCACGCTGCGGCTGCTATCGTAGTGATACAGGTAGATTTTATAGCGGCTCATCAGGTTGGAATCCTTGTTGGCCACATCCAGAAAGCGTTCCCAGTTAAATTCCGTACCGGCGGATGCCCCAATGCCATGAATTAAAATGAGCGGAGTGCGATTTCCCAACGGAGAGGCATCATAGCCATTCAGGCCGCTGCGAACTTCTTTTTGAAGAACCTGAACCGTCATCTGGGCTTCTTGCAGATTAATGCCAGCGCCAGCGGGCTGATAAGTCCTTTGGGCAAAGGCGTCCGGAAGTATGGGACTGGCCAGCAGCAACCCTTGGCACAGCAGGGACAGACACCATTTAGCAGCGGCGCGTTTGCGCGTTAAAACAGAACAATCCAAGCGAAAAACACCTATCGTTTCTGGAGGAACCTGAGAAAACCGGTCGCAGGAAACGGAAAGAGACCCTCACTCAATGAATCTGTGAACCAAATCCGTTTATTCTCTAAATATAGTCGAGATTTTACGACATCGCCCCGGTCAAATAGCCGAGGTATTAAGATTATGTTAAGATATTTGGCGTTGAAATTCAAGCCTTTTTGTTTAAAACAATCATTTTAAACCTGTTTTTTCGGTTTCTCCAATGAAACCCCTATTCCAACAGGGGCTTTCCCTTGGTTTCAGCGCCAAAAAGGGCAGCCCCCACCGAGGCCAGGTAAGCCAGGGCGAATATAAAGGCGGCCACCCCGTAGTCGGACAGGGAGGCGTTCCCAAACCAGTGGGCACCCAATTGTTGTTTGCTGATGAGCTGAATGAGATCTCCCACGTAAAAAACGGCAATGGCCGTGGTAAAGCGGCCTACATTAAGGCAAAAGCCCGTGGCGGATGCCCGGATGAGGGTGGGGAACAGCTCTGGTAAATAGATGTACATGGCCGCCTGAATCAGGCCGATGAAGTAACCCAGCAAAGCGGTTTGCCAGTAAATGGCTTCTGAAAAACTGGTATTGCTTAAAAACAGTAATCCAGACGCAAACAGGCAACCCAGGGAAGAAAAGATGATGGTGCTGCGTCGCCCTAGCCAGTCCGAGAAAAAGCCAGCCATGCTGCAGCCAATCACGGCAGCCACGCCTTGATACATGGTCACAATTCCCCGCTCTGTTCCCGTGCCGCTGGTTTGCAGTAAGTCCTGCACCCACAGAGGAATCCAGGCCAAGGAAGCCCAGTACCCGACCAGTAAACCGCCGAAGGCCAGACCGCCGATAATCAGGCTTTTGGCATGGGCCGGTTGAAATAAGGCTTGCCAGTGAGAGGCGGGCTTCTCCGCTTGCAGGCTGCGCTCTTTGGCTTCTAGCCAGCGGTCAGACTCTTTCAGGGATGTTCTGAGGAAAATGACCAGCAGGGCTGGCAAGGCCCCAATCCAGAAGGTGGCTCGCCAGTCCTGAAAAAGGGTATTGATAGAGCCTGCGATGAAAACGCCCGCCTGATAAGAGGTAATGAGCACCCCAATGGCAATGGCCCTCGAGCGGGCTGGCCAAACTTCGGTTAAAAACGTGGAGATGCTGACCAGTTCTCCACCAATGCCAAGACCCGTCAGAAACCGACAGACGGCCAATTGCTCCCAGTTTTGAGCAAACCCGGCCAACCCTGTAAACAGTGCGTATAGCAAAATGGAAAAGACCATGGAGCGCACCCGGCCCAGTTTGTCCCCAATGACCCCGAAGAGAATCCCGCCAGCCATCCAGCCCAACAGGAAGATGCTGGTGACGTAGGAGGCGATGGGGCCAATGACCGATTTGTCCGAACTGCCCGTTAATTCACCGATGGCGGTGGGCATGGCCACGGACATCAGGGTGGAGTCCATCCCGTCAAAGATACCGCCCAGCCAGCACCCTAAAAATACCAGTAAGTGATACCGGCTTATGCCTTCCAGCCAGCCAGATTGGCATTTTGTGGGTGCTGGCTCCGGGTTGGACGCTTCTGATGGGGATTCTGGTGTATTTTCCGTGTTGGGCACTTCTGATACCTTTCTTGACAATGGCCTCAATAGCGGGCCTCGTCAATGGGTTGTATGAAACAGACAATAATCAATCAGGGGATTTTACGGCAAAGGCTGTCCGAAAGAGGATAGTGCAATTGTTTTTGCCCCGTCAATGCAATGAAAAGACAGGCCAGCTTCAGAGCAAGCAGGGGTTTTCCTGCGTGATTTTGGAGCGTTTTTTTCCGCACTTCCGCACCGGGAACCTCTGGCACTTGCCAGAACCCTATTTTTCGATCATATTGTTTGCCAAGGAAATGTCTAGCCTGAATGAGCCCCTTGCGACTAAATTGCACTAAAATAGTAGAGGAGCCCTTTTCATTGCAGGGTTCTTGTTTTTCATAATCCATGCAGGCAAACCCCTCTATCAGCGGCGCAGGCCCGCATTTCCGAGTTTATGCTTATCGTTAAATCGTCAGTCAAGTTGGAGCGTTAGTCACCGATGCCCTTACCGAAAGTAGCCTATTTTTCGATGGAAATAGCCATTGATCAGTCTTTACGTACCTATTCGGGGGGCTTAGGGTTTCTGTCCGGAAGCCACATGCGTTCCGCCGGGCATTTGAACCTGCCCATGGTTGGTGTTGGCGTTCTCTGGGCTGAAGGGTATGGCGATCAGCAGGTCGGCGCCGATGGTAACGTTGAAATCGTTTACGTAAAGCGTCAATACCCCTTCCTGAAAGACACAGGCATTGTGGTGGAAGTGGAAATTTACGGCCAGCCGGTCAAAATCAAAGGCATGTTGCTGGAACCGGAAACCTTCGGCACGGTACCCATTTACTTCCTGACCACCGATATTCCGGAAAACACCGCCGAGCACCGCAGCTGGACGGATAAGTTATACGATGGCGACGAGCGCATCCGTGTGGCCCAAGAAATCATTCTGGGGATTGGTGGCTTGCGCGTCCTGAAGGCCGCCAAGGAAAACTGTGACCTGATTCACCTGAACGAAGGCCACGCCTTGCCTGCCGTATTTGAATTGATGGAAGACTTCAACGGTGATCTGGATCGGGTGCGTCACTCCACCGTGTTTACCACCCACACCCCGGTGGCCGCTGGCAACGAAACCCACAACGTCCACTTGCTGGCTGAAGCAGGCTTCTTCGGAAAAATGCCGGTTCAGGAAGCCATCCGCCTGGGCGGAGAAGATTTCTCCCTAACCGTAGCTGCCTTGCGCATGAGCCGTTTGGCCAATGGCGTTTCCCAATTACACGGTCTGGTGGCCAACAACATGTGGCATTGGGTGGACAATCGCTGCCCCATCATCGCCATTACCAATGCCACCAACCTGCAATACTGGCAAGATCCTCGCTTCCTGAACGTGGAAGATCCCGATCGCCTGTTGGCCATCAAGCGGGAAATGAAGGTCGAGCTGTTCGATTACATTAAGGAAACCACGGGCAAGCAGTTCGATCCCGATGTGTTGACGGTAGTTTGGGCGCGTCGCTTCACCGAATACAAGCGTCCGGCCTTGATCCTGCAGGATCTGGAACGCATTAGAAAGCTGTTCAACGAAAAGAAAATCCAGCTGATTTACGCCGGTAAGTTCCACCCGAAAGATACCACTGGCCGCCAAATCTTCAACGAAGTACTGGCTCTGGCTCGTGAGATCCCTGAAATTGCCGTTCTCACCGGCCCCGGATACGAGCTGGAACTGAGCGGGCTGCTCAAACGCGGTTCCGATGTGTGGTTGAACACCCCGGTCCGTCCACTGGAAGCTTCCGGTACCTCCGGGATGTCCGCCAACATGAACGGCGCCATTCACTTCTCCATCTATGATGGCTGGGCCGTGGAAGGCACGTTTGACAACATTAACGGCTACCTGATTCACGAGAAAGATGGCGATGCCATGGAGTACCTGAATGTGGAAGATCGCCACAAACAGGATTACGAAATCATGATGCGCATCCTGGAAAACGAGATTATACCCACCTATTACAACAACAAAAAACAGTGGGCTAATCTGATGATTCACGCCATCCGCACGTCCCAGAGCTACTTCGATTCCGACCGTATGGCCATCGAGTACTTTGTGCGCCTGTATAAATCTATTGAGATTTAAGCCACCCTTCTTTGGCGGTAAACAGGATATAATAAAACGTGATCCTTCTTGCGTTGTTGCCGGGAAGCCATTGAAGACATGATTAAATTTATCAACACCACCAAGCGTTACGGCAATACTTATGCGCTGAACGACGTGAGTTTTGAGATCGAAATGGGCGAATTCGTCTTTTTCGTAGGCTCTTCCGGCGCCGGTAAGTCCAGCATTATGAAGCTGATTTACCGTGAGGAAACTGCCACCTCGGGCACCGTTCTGGTGGGCCGGGTGGATATTTCCAAGCTCAAGCCGGATCAGGTTCCCAAGCTGCGTCGTCGCATGGGTATTGTGTTTCAGGATTTCAAATTGCTGCCCGGTCAAACGGTGTTTGACAACGTGGCCTACGTGTTGCGGGCTTTGGGCGTGGGCCCTACGGAAATCCGCAAGCGGGTGCTGGGTGCGTTAAAAGTGGTTGGCCTAATCGATAAGGTGGATGCCTTTGTGGAGGAATTATCCGGGGGAGAGCAGCAGCGGGTGGGCATTGCCCGGGCCATCGTGAACGGTCCCTCACTGGTGATTGCCGATGAGCCCACCGGAAACCTGGACCCCACCAACTCCATGGAGATTATGAATCTGCTGGAGCAGATCAATCAGCGCGGCACCACCATTCTGATTTCTACGCACAACCATCAAATCGTCAACCAAATGCGCAAACGGGTCATCACCATGCAAAATGGCGAATTAATCCGCGATGTGCATGAGGGCGTCTACGAATAATTGTTGAAGGAGTGTCTATGAGCTCTCATTTCATGGACAATATGGCCACCGAAATCCGCATTGCCACCCGGATTTTACAGGAAACCTGGGGTGGAATGACTCGTACCGGCTGGATGAACCTGATTATCGTGGTTACGATGGCCTCCATTCTCAGTATTTTCGGTACTTTGTCCGTCTTTGTACTGGAAACCCAACTGTTTGTGGAAAATATCGGCTCGGCCCTCAAAATTTCCGTGTATGCCAAGGACAATGTGGATATCACCGATGTTCAGGCCGAAATTATCGCCTTGCCCACCGTCAAGAGCGTGGAACTGGTGACCAAGGAAGAAGCCTGGGATGATATGAAAAAGAACTACCAGGTGCCGGACATTCAAAACCCCCTGCCCAACACCTTCCACGTGCAGGTGAAAGATCAGGAGCAGATTAAACCCACCGTGGCCAAGCTGAAAACGCTAGACGGGGTGGAGGAAGTGAACTACGCCAAAAGCGTTCTGGACAAGCTGCAAGGGGTGTCTCGCCTGACATCGGCTGTGGGACTGGCCGTCAGTATCTTTTTGGGAACGCTGACCTTTTTTATCATCAGCAATACCATTCACTTGCTGATTGAGGCCCGTGGCCGAGAAATCGAGATTATGCGAATGATGGGCGTGGGCAACTGGTACATTCGGCTGCCATTCTTGTTGCAAGGGGCCTTTTACGGACTATTGGGGGCTTCTATCGCCCTGGTGCCGCTGATGGCCGTTAATCACTACATCTCTTTGCTGTTTAATTACTTCCAGTTTTCCACCAGTAATTACAGTTCAGGGGTGGTCACGCTGGTATTATTTCTGATGGGCGTGATTGTGGGCAGTGGCGGGGCCGCCGCATCCACCCGCAAATACCTCAGAATTTAGGTCGTTTTGCGCCTTCGGCCACGGTGCGCAAGGCTTGCTGAAACTGAAATGATGGCATATGATTTTGGCGGATCACTCTATTCAAAAAAACAGCCGCATGGCCGTTTGCTGTGATTCTCAAAAGGCACCCCGCCGCCGAACCGAAAGGCTGGCATCGCACGCCAAATTCCCTTTTTCTCCACTTATCGGTCGTGGAAGCTCTGATGATAAATTGGAGCGTACGGATTAGACGCAGTTTAGCCTATAGCAGTATTCAATGTAGCCAATCAGCAGGATGAATTTGTAATGAGCACGCCTGAATCTCCCGAACAAAACGCAAATACCCCCACAGAGGCTGGACAGTCCGGTCTGGCTTTCTGGTATCTTCAGTACTGGCCCGCAATTTTGGTGGGTGTATTGTTAAGCATGGCCATTATGGGTATGGGGGGGCCGCAGGTCCCTGCCTTCCTCATCTGGTTGCCGCCCTTTTTGGCATTGGTGTTCTTGCTGATTGCCGTAATCGCGGCCCCTCGCCCCAAAAAACATCACGAAGCCCCCTGGGATCGCCGGGAGCGGGAAGCGGCTGAGCGCCTAAATCTGGGCGCTGTCCCTCAGGAATCCGCCGAGGCCCCCGAGGCCGCAGAAGCAGCCGCCCCGGTTGAAGCAGTGGCCGAAGCCCAACCCGCCGTGGAAATGGTGGCTGGCGATGTGGATGTGCTGGTACTGTGGGGCTCTGAAACCGGAACCGCCCAAGGTTTGGCCGAAATGACCGAAAATCGTCTGAAAGAGGCCGGTAAAACCGCTCGGGCCGTTAGCATGGGCCAGGTTAAACTGGAACAACTGCCCGGCTTCAACAAAGTTCTCATCTTAACCAGCACCTGGGGCGATGGCGAGCCGCCTTCCAATGGGATTGATCTGTGGGAAGCCTTCCAGAAGAAGACTGTGGATATGAGCAAAACCGGATTTAGCGTGCTGGCGCTGGGCGATACTGCTTACCCCGAGTTTTGCAAATGCGGCAAGGACTTTGATGGTTTCCTGGAAAAAATGGGCGCCAAGCGCATTTACCCCCGCGTGGATTGCGACCTGAACTACGAAGCCAATTACGAGAAGTGGTACACCGGAGTACAGCAAGCGCTGGGCTAAACGGCTGTCCCTGCTCAATTTGATTCAAGCGGCTCCTGACCTTTCGGGAGTCGTTTTGCGTTGTCTTGGTTTTTTACAGCGGATTCTTGTTTCCCAAGGGTTCTGCTTGAGGGGGGACTTTGTTTTTGCTATGGTTTACTACGTGTTGCACATTCAAGAACGCTTACGAAAACAAGAATGTTTACGAAAAAAGGTTGGTTAGAAGACGTCTGATGACTACCATTGCTCCCCCCCGCAAGGTCTACCTGGAAACGCTGGGCTGCCAGATGAACTTCAACGATTCTGAAGTGATGCTGGGCTTGCTTAGAACCGAGGGCTTCGAGCGGGTGGAGGATCGCACTCAGGCGGATTTGCTGATTGTGAACACCTGCCAAATTCGGGGCTCGGCGGAAGACAAGGCTTTTAGCTACCTGGGGGCCTGGGGCAAACTGAAGGCCAAGAACCCACGCATTAAAATCGCCATGGCGGGCTGTGTTTCCCAGCAGAACAAGGAAACCATCTTCAAGCGGGCGCCTTATGTGGATATCGTTTTCGGCACCCAGAATATTCACGAGTTACCGGAACTGGTTCGCAAGGCTTTCAACGGGGAAAACAACATTCTGGCCGTGGATCGTCAAAAGCCTCGCAGCACCTACGATTACATTAACGATGTGGCGCCCGTGCGAGAGAGTGACATTTCCGCCTGGGTCACCATTATTGAAGGCTGCGATTATTTCTGCACTTATTGTGTCGTGCCATACACTCGGGGTCGTCAAATCAGTCGTTCCCCGGAATCTATTATCCGGGAAGTGTTGAATCTGGCTGCGCATGGCTTTAAGGAAATCACCTTGCTGGGCCAAACCGTGGATTCTTACGGTAAGGACTTTGAGGATCGCCAATATGGGCTGGCCGAATTGCTGGAAGAGTTAAGCGAGATTTCGGGCATCGAGCGCATTCGCTTTATGACCTCTCATCCGCTGGATTTGAATGACCGCATTATTCAGGCGGTGGCGGATCTGCCCAAGGTTATGGAGTACATCCACATTCCCATGCAGGCCGGCGATGATGAGATTCTGGCCCGCATGAAACGGGGTTATACCGCCCAGCAGTATTACGATCTGGTTCATAAAATTTATGACAAGGTGCCCAACGTGGCCGTCAGTGGCGATTATATCGTGGGATTTCCCGGCGAGACTGAGGCCCAGTTCCAGCGCACCGTGGAATCCGTGGCTTTGTCGGGCATTCATAATGCCAATACCGCGGCTTATTCCCCTCGCAAGCAAACGCCTGCGGCCATTTGGGAAGCCCGTGGGGAAGAAATCCCCGAGGCGGTCAAAGAGGAGCGCTTGCAAATCCTGATTGCGGCCATTCGGGAGCAATCGTTCAAGATGAATCGCCCATACCTAGACCAGACCGTGGAAATTCTGGTGGAAGGCAAGAGCAAGCGCAATCCCAGCCGCTTGACTGGCCGCACCCGCACCAATAAGGTGGTGAATTTCGATACACCGTTCAGCGAAGATGCGCTGGTGGGCCAGCTGGTGTCCGTGAAAATTACGGAAGCCCTGCCCTTTTCCCTGTTGGGAGAAATGGTGGGCTCCGATCCGCTGCAAGTTCCAAACGGAATGCAAACGGTCTGAAGCACTTTCCATCCAGCAATGAACGAATGAGACCATGACACCAGAGAGGCAAGAGGAGATAGAGGCGTGAAGCAAACAGCGCGGGCGTATGTGGCGTTGGGTAGCAACATGGGAGAACGGGCGGCCCAGGTACGGCAAGCCTTGGGGCTTTTGCAGGCGCACGGGGCCATTCGGTTGCGGCAAATTTCCCGCTTTTTTGAAACTGAGCCGGTGGGCATTCGAGAAAATCGGGACCCACAGTGGTTTGTAAACGCCGTGGTGGGCATTGATACGGAATTTACCCCTGAGGAGCTGCTGAACGTTTGCCTGTCCATTGAACGTCGACTGGGCCGCAAACGGGATTTGGAAGCCCCTGCGGAACCGGGTGTTTACAACTCGCGCACCATGGATATCGACATTCTGTTTTACGAGGACCGGGTCATTGACGAGCCCAACCTGACGGTGCCCCATCCCCGCATGCACCAGCGCAGTTTTACTCTGTTGCCCATGCTGGATATTGCCCCCCAATGGGTGCATCCGGTTTTGCAACAGACCATGCAGCAACTCTACCAGCAATTGGATCACACCCAGAGTGAGCCCGGGCCCACCGATCAACCCGCCTTGACCGCCGCGACGGTTTGAGTCGTCTATTTTTTTGCTGAGCTATTCTAAAATTAAGGCTCCTATCGCTTGAAATGCTGAAACTCCGGTGAAGTCCTCTCCTCCCCAGATGTTTGTAACTGTTTGAGTACAGCGAGTTAAACGATAGAGGCTTGGCACTATTGCCAGAAGCCGCTCTAAGGTTTGTTCGAGCTGCACGCAGTTGTAGAAACGTATGGGGAGGAGAGGACTTTACCGGAGTTTTAGTAGGCGTTTAGCCCCTAGAAATGTATTTTAGCTGGCCAGCTCAATGATGGTTTTGCCGTCGCCCCCCTGGGTGGCCTGAGCCGGGTAATAGCGCTTGACGTAGCTGGAGCCGGATAAGTACTGCCGAATTTGCTTTTTCAAGGCCCCGGTACCTTGACCGTGCACAATGGCCACGGCCTGATAGCCCGCCATCATGGCTTCATCCAGAAACTTTTCTACCTGAAGCAAGGCGTCATCGGCCCGCTGGCCCCGCACATCACAGCTCAGGCTCGGGTCAAGCGGCTCATCCAAAACCGAGGCCCCTTCGTCCACCCGTTTTTTACGCTCCAGATTCTTGGCTTTGGGTTGCTGCTTTTGGGGCAACCGGGATTTGTAGGGACGCTCCAGATCCGACACTGGTACGGTCATGCGCATAATGCCCACTTGCAGGGTCACTTCCTTGGATGCGTTGTCGATGGCAATGATCTCGCCGGTCACTTCCAGTTGACGGCTTGTCACCGTTTCGCCCAGTTTTAAATCCGAAACTTTCAGGCGGACCACATCGCCAATGCTTTCCCGGCTCTCGAAAAAGGCCTCATCCGCTTTTTTGCCCATGGCCCGCAGCTTGCCCGCCATTTTTTCCGGGTATTTGACCTGCCCTTGCAGGGTGGCTTTGCGCATTTCTTTTAGCTGGTTTTCCAAGTCATGGATGCGGCTTTTCAGGCTGGTCTGAAACTGTTTGAGGGTTTGTCGCTTATCCGCTTCCAGCTTTTGCCGCTCGAATTCCAGTTTTTCATAGGTCTCTTGCGCTTCCAGCCGGTAGGATCGAGCCCGTTGCAGTTCTTCTTCCAGTTGCCGATTGCGGGTTTCCAGCTCTTGCAGCAAGTCAGAAGATTCTCTTGCGGGGGCGCTCAGCCCGGCTCTGGCCCGACGAATGACAGTATCCTTTAATCCCAGTTTCTCGGCGATGGTAATGGCATTGCTGGCCCCGGGCACCCCAATCATCAGGCGATAGGTGGGGCTGAGGGTTTCGGCGTCAAACTCCACGCTGGCGTTCACAAAGCCCTGATGCTGGTGGGCATCCAGCTTCAGTTCGCCCAAGTGGGTGGTGACGATGGTTAAAGCGCCTTTTTGGTAAAGCTCATCCAACACCGCTTTGGCCAAGGCGGCCCCTTCGGCGGGGTCGGTCCCGGCAGCGATCTCGTCAATCAGCACCAAGCCTTGGCGCAGATCGGTTTCATCGGCCAGAAAGGACTTCAAACGCTGGATATGGGCGGAAAACGTGGACAAACTCTGGGCGATGCTCTGTTGATCGCCAATATCCACCAGTACGTTGGTAAACAGAGACATGCGAGAGTGCTCGCCCACGGGCAGGTGCAGTCCGGCCCGCAACATGCAGGCAAACAGGCCCACGGTTTTCAGCAGAACGGTTTTGCCGCCGGTGTTGGGGCCGGTGACCACCATGGTGCGATCCCCGGTGAGGCCCAGCTGAATGTCATTGGCCACCACGGACTTGAGCGGGTTTTTTCGGGTTTGCAATACCAACAGGGGATGCCGGGCTTGCTTCAGATCAATCAGCTGTTCGGCTTGAATAACAGCCACCGGATTGGCGTTCAGCAGTCGGCTAAGGCGCGCGGCGGCCAATCGGCGATCCAGTTTGCCCAGCGCTGCCACCAACGCTTCCAGGGCTTCCCAGTGGCCGTGCAGGTACAGGGAAATTTGTTTGAGAATGCGTTCGACTTCTTTTTGCAAATCGGCTTGTAGGCCTTGCAGGGCGTTGTTCAGGGTGACCAGAATCTGAGGTTCCACGTACACGGTGGAACCGGTGGCCGATGCCCCGTGGATGACTCCGGGCAGCTTGTTTTTATACTCCGCTTTCACCGGGAAAACCGAGCGACCATCCCGTTCGGTGACAATGGCGCTTTGCAAGGCCTGTGCGAAATCCGGGTTTTGCAGAAAGTGCTGGATTTTTTGCTGCATGGCCTGCTTTTGGTGGCGCAGTTTCTGGCGCAGGCTGAACAGTTCCGGGCTGGCCGAATCCTTGATGTTGCCGTCGCTTTCCACGAAGTTTTGTAGATAATCCAGCACGTCATCGGGAATGATGGACTCGTTTAGCAGATCGGACAGGTAATCCAGCTGGTTTTCACTGCGCAGTCCCCGGGAAAAATGCCGAATCAGGCGCCCCCCCAGATCCACCACCCGCATGGTGGACCGAATTTCCTGCAGGTTTAAAAAGCCTTCTTTGGCTAAACGTTTGACCACCGGGTTGATATCGGGCAGCATGGTGTCGCTGATGACATCCCCGTGGCGAATGAGCAGGGTCTTGAGCCCTTCCACCTCCTGCTGGTGCTGGATGATGGCATCGGTGTCTTCAAAAAAAGGCTGAGCTTCCCACTGCTGAATGCCATAGGGCGTTAAACACTCCTGAAGCAATTGTTCAAAAAGCGCGGGCCATTCCAGTAAATCAAGCGAATCCAGCATAGATTCTGATTGTCTCAATGACAGCCTCTGGCTGCAAGTTTTTCATGCAGGCAAAATCAAAGTGGCAAGGCTTGGCCAAATCACAGGGGCGACAGGCCAGCGGTTGCTGCACGATGCGACTGTTAGGCGGCCCCCACTTCAGGGCGTTCATGGGGCCAAACAGGGCCACCACCGGCACCCCCGTGGCCGCGGCCATGTGTAAGGTGCCCGAATCCACCCCCACCACCAGATGCATCTGCTTTAAAAAGGCCATGCTTTCCAGCAGGGAAAACTGTCCGCAGTGAATGTGCACCCGCTTGCGGTAGGCCGATAGAATATTGGTTTTCAGGGCCTCATAGAGTGGCGCATCGGAGGGGGCACCCAGACAATGCACATGGCAATCCTTGCGGGTCAGCAGCCACTCCACCAGATGCTTGGCATGCTCGTTGGGCCATTGCTTGGCCGGGTTGGAACTGGTCAGGTGCACCACCACGTGCCGCTTGACAGAGGGATCCGCGGCTTTAATGTCCGCCAGCACCGCTGTGGCTTTGGCCGCTTCCTCGGGTGCCCACCAGCTTTCCAGGTGACTGTCCTGCACCGGAATGTTAGCCGCCTCTAGCAGGGAGAGAAAGCTGTCCACTTCGTGATCGTTCTTGCGGTAGGGCACAGCCCGAGTCAGCAACAAGCTGCGGGCCTCGGTGTTAAAGCCAATGCGCTCGGGTATCCCCGCCAAAAAGGCCAAGGCCGCCGATGAGAAAGAGCGCTTGAGGACAAAGGCGGTATCGTACTGTCGGTTACGCAGCAGGCTGACGTAATGCCAAAAGGATTTGGGCCGTTCCGCCCGGTTTTCGTAGCGATGTTTGCGGGTGGTATCAAACCACAGAAGCTCATCGAGATAAGGACAGTCTCGCAGCACTTCGCCGGAGTTGGGGGCCACCAGCATATCAATCTGGGCATCCGGGTAGGCGGCCCTTAGATTGCGCAAAAAAGGGACCGTCAGCAGGGTGTCCCCGATAAAGCGATAGCGAATGACCAGAATTTTACGGCGGGGCTTAACGACTGGAGGATTGGACATGTCCGGCTCCTGCTTGGGGATGTTTATGCAACTGGGTCAGGAATTCATCGTAAAACCAGCGACCATCCAGCAAAGGTACCATTTGCAAGGTGTAGACCTGCCCCTGAATGTGTGGGGGCAGCAGATTGCGCACTTTGGTCAGGTCTTTATCGGTGGTCACCAGAATGGGATTCTGAGATTGGGCGGTTTGGGCCAGAGCCATCAGCCTTTCCACATCGGCGGTGCTGTACACATGGTGATCTTCAAATTGTACGTGCTGGATAACGTTCAGCCCCAGGCTCCTCAAGTCCTGTTCAAACTGGCTGGCCTGGGCAATGGCCGAAAAGGCAATGACCGGGCGCTGCTTGAGATCCTCAATGGCAATGTTGTGGCTTTGCAGGGAGGTGAAATCGCCCATGGGCCGAAGTCCGGCGGGCTGAAAGGGCACCGGTAAAATCTGGATGGGCGACTTGGGAGGAATGGGGCCAAAGCGCTGGCTCCAGCCTTGTACGGTATTCAGGGTGGTCTCGTTCACGGTTTTGGTGATGAAGATCACATCGGCCCGGCCCAGCTCGGACAGCGGTTCCCGCAGGGGGCCCGCGGGCAGTAACTGGTTATTGCCCAGCAACTGGTGCCCATCCACCAGTAGAATGTTCATATCACGCTCCAGTTGAATGTGCTGGAAGCCGTCATCCAGAATCACGAAGTCCGGGCGATAGTCCCGCAGGCTGCGTTGTAAATTCTGCACCCGGTTTTTGCCTACAATAACAATGGCTTCGGGCACCTGTTCCTGAATCAGATAGGCTTCATCCCCGTATACGGGGTCCAGCGCCCGGGAATAATCCACCTGCTGCTCCGCCCCATAGCCACGGGATAGCACCACCACGGTTTTGCCGCTTTGTACCAGCCCCTTGGCCAGGGCAATAACAATAGGGGTTTTGCCGGTGCCCCCCGTGGTCAGGTTGCCCACGCTAATAACCGGCACAGGGGCCTGATAGCAATTGCGCAAGCCATACTGATAGGCCAGTAACCGGCACTGGACGCCCAATTGATAAAACCAGCCCAGGGGAAGCAGGGGTAAAAGCCAGGGGCTCAGCGAGCCACCGGGGCGGTAGTGTTGGCGGGTCATCCAGAGTTTGAAGGACTTCAACACGATGATCATTCCTGGGTTGAGATGCTGTGGCTGCGGAACCAGACTGTGTTCAGGCCCGGCCGATGTGGGATTGAATTTCCAGACAGACTGATCACAGGCGACACACAAGCATTACAATGGTTTTATGGACAATTATTATGGCCGATTATCGGTCACAAAACAACAATACAAGGAACTAGTCCATCAGTCGAAAGACCTTTTGGAACGTCAATTAATGGCCCTTCGGGACTCTTTTTCCTGTGACGCCTGCGAGGGGGCTTTGTTAAAGACTTTGGATGAGGCTATTCAGGCACAGCACTCAGGTTGTGGTTATACCCAGTGGCAAAAAGAAGCCTTGCGGGTTTTGGAAACGGACTTGGGCGCGGAAATTTTGCAGCGCCTTCAGCAGATCAGCGCCTATCGGGATCAGTTTGCCTGCCACTTGTGCGGGGCTTGCTGTCGCTTGGCCAGTCAGGATGCCGATTATGCCACCTTGCGCCAGCGGGCTGAAGCCGGGGACGACTTTGCACGCCAGTTCACCAGCGTGTTTTTACCTTATGCCTCCCGAGAAGCGGCCCGACAAAAAGCCCCGGATCTGGTGGCGGCCGTGTTGGCGGAAACGGTGGAAGAACCGGAGGGGGCGGAGCGTGTGTTCTTCTACCACTGCCCTTACGTGGGGGAAGATCATCGCTGCACGGTGTATGGTACCGAGAAGCGACCGGGCATTTGCCAAAGTTATCCGGAAACGCCGCTGGTGTTCATTCAGTCTCAATGTGCCTGGCAACCGTGGAAGCAGGAAACACACCCGCAAACCCTGATGGCCCATGCCTTGCTGCACGTCAGTGAACAACTCCGCCAGCGTTTGCAGTTGGCTCTGGCGGCGGATTAGGGCATCGCTTTCAGTTGCTTGGAGCCTGTGCCGCTGAATGGTGCCGGGAGACTCACCCAAGGTTACGGCTTAGGGGCGGGAGCGGCGGGCTTGGCTTTGCTGGTGCCGTCTTTACTCTTTTTGTCTTTTTCAGATTCAGAGGCACTCATTTTTTGAGAGATGGCCTGCAGGGTCTGGAAGTTTTCCAGAGCGTCCGCCATCGGGTTCCAACCGGCCTCTGTGGTTAATCCCATCAGTTCCGCATCCGAGATATGCTCCAGAATAGCTTGTATGCTCTGCCGCTGGGCCAGTTCCAGTTGGGTCAGTTGGGTCATTCTATCATTGCGGACATCCACGATTTTTTTCAGGTGTGCTTCGGAAAACAGCCCGTTGTCGGCTAACCCTTCGTTGATCATGAACATAATAATTCGCTGACATTCCAGTTCGTGATACCGTAATGCGTTAAAACGCGGCGGGGTGGGCAATTTGGCAATTTGTTCGTAAACGGTGCGAATTTCCTCAAAGCTGGCCTTCTGCCGCAGAATATGATCCCGGATGCTGTTGACCAGCCCCAGATTCAATTCATCGCTTTCTTTCACAAAATTCAGATAGCTTTTACCGTTCCCCATCAGGGAGCGAGAGATTTTACCCTTGAGTCTGAAGAGGTGCACCAGATAATCATGCTCATCCGGGGTGAGCTTCATCAGGGCGGGCGGCTTTTTGCCGGTCACTTGCAGTTGTTCCATCAAACGGCGCAGGCTGGTGGCGGCAATGTAATGACCCGCATCGGCGGTGTAGGCTTTTTGATAATAATCCAGCGCCTGGGCGTCCCGGCCTTCTTCTTCGGCCACTTGGCCCAGTGTGGCCAGGGCGTTGGGGTCGTTGGGCAAAATCAGTAACACGGTTTTGGCTTCGTTTCGGGCTTGCTCATTATTCCCGGCTAAGAAGAGGGCTTGGGCTTTCATCCAGTGCGCTTTCCCATTCAGCGGGTCGGTTTGCAGGACCCTCTCGGCCATGTTCAGGGCTTCTGTGGCCCGATTATTCTCCAGGTAGTAATTTCCCAGCGTGAGTTGCAGTTCCGTTTGGATGGCGGGGTTGGTGGCCACACCAATGCCTGTTTTCAGGGCGCTTTCCGCCTTTTGCCAGTAAGCTTTCGATTTTTCAAGGCCGAGCGGTGGCTTTTGCCACAGGGCCTGATCGGCCAGACGGGCGTAGATCTGATACTGCAGGTGGCGGCTACTCCCCTGACTGGGATTGAGGGCCATGGCATGCTGAGCGGCTATTAGGGCCGGGCCATACTGACGCTTGCGCATGAGGTAATAGGCTTTTAGGCGGCTGGCGGTGGCATTGTTTGCACTCAGTGAGTTGATTTGACCGTAATGGCTATCCAGATAGGCCCAATCCAGCTTGGTGAGGGCGGCTTCATAGACGGCTAAAATGGCCTGGGGGTTACCCGGCTGAATCCTCAGGGCGTTTCGGAAGGCGGTACTGGCCTCGGTTACATTTTGGGCCTGCATGAGCCCTTTGCCCATGAGTAGCCAGCCCGTGGCGTCTTTCGGGCTTCTCGTCAAACGTTCCTGGGCGCTGGCCAGCCATAATTTCCCTTGTAAGGTACTCATCCAGGGCTTGCTGCGGGCAAATGCTCTTCCGGAGAGCGTGCCCAAGGCCTGCTGATAGGCTTGTCTGGCCCCCTCCGCCTGTTTGTTTTGCAGATACAGATCCCCCAGCAATTCGGCGCTTTGGAAGTCCTGTGAATTCAGGGTCAAGGCTTGACGCAAGGCTGTGATGGCTTGGGGGCCGGAGCAGCTTTGCCCCAGTGCTTTGTAAAGTGGCGGGTATGCTTCCCCCTGCTGCCGGGTGAGGGCTTGCAGTTGCTGGCAGGTGGTGGGTTTTGCCTCAGGAATCTGGTAGACCTGGGCCAAGGCTTGCTCCACGTCTGCGGCCATGGCGGCGGACAGTCGGGCTTGAGGCATGGCCGTGCTTATCCAGTCTGCCACCAGCGGGGCTAGTGTCTCATCCTTGCTTTCAGCTTGGGCAAAGGCCTGTTGGGCCAGTTGGTATTGACCCACCGCCACCAGCTTTTCTCCCAACTGGTAGAGGGCCACCGGATGCGAGGCTTTGGATAGGGCTTGCTGAAAATAGGCCCGGGCCGATGGCCCTTGGCCTCCCGCTTGTGCTTCCACGCCTCGGGTAAAAAGGCCGTCGGTGCTATTTCCCGAGAGATCCTTGGGAGGCGGGGTTACCCGGTAATGCTGAATGGCTTGCTGAGACAGGCTTTGAATATCCACCCGGTTGATGTCGGTGGGCTCAATGGTCAGATGGGTCACGCCGCCTTTGGGCTCCACTTTTAACACGCTCTGGGCCGAGGCTATGGCCTGCACCACATCCACTCGAATTTTCCCCATCACCGCGCTGACCTGCTCGGTCAGGCGCAGCAAATCCCCGGATTCACTAAGGGCACTATCGGCCAGCTTGATATGGGTGGCATCGGGCAGTGGTTCCGGGTTGGTGGCATCTAGCGGCACCCACTCCCCGTTTTGACTGGTGCCAATGTAGGCTTCCGTCCACATGTGAAAAACAAATTTCCCCAGATCGGAGTCATCATCTGGCAGATAAATCAGGCCAATGGCCACCCGGGCCGGAATACCCAGTGACCGCAGCAGGGAGGTCAGCAGCACGGCGTGCTCGGTGCAGTCGCCTTGTTTGCGTTCAAAGGTCTCTTTGGCCGAGGCAAAACCCAGGCTGAAATCCTTGGAGGCAATATTCTGGTACACCCATTGCTGTAGCTTGCGGGCGGCGTAATAGGCCCGATTTTCTGAGCCAATGATCCGCAAAGCGGTTTGATCCAGCTCAGCATCGTGTACTTGCAGGTAGGGGGTGGCTTCCAGATAGCGATTGTCGATGCGCACGGGGAAGGTGGCCAGTGAGTTGGCCGGTTCTTGCTGGCGAACCTGCAAATAAACCGCAGAGGGGTCCAGTGCGGCTTGCTCGCCATCCGGGGCGTTAACAAACTGCTGATTCAGGGTTTCCGGCAGTAGGGCTTTCAAGTCCAGCGTTTGTCCCCGGATGGGGCTGAGTTTGAACAATGCTTTGGCCGTGGTGCGGGGCTGGGGAATGGCGTTGCTCACAATGGTGGAGGCTTGTATCAGATCCACCGTTTGCCGATCCATTTCCTGGACTTCCCGCTGAGAGGCGTAGACCATCTCCAGTCCGGCCTGATTGCCCAGCGATTGCGATTTGTACAACTTGCCCTGTTCATCCCGCCATTCGTAGATTTTTTGTTGCTCACTGGCTGGATTGCTGAGTTCAAACTTGCGAACCGGCTTGACTTCGCCGGTGGCCAGCGCCAGCTTCTCCCGTTGAAGCGGCTTGACAGTGGTGTTGACCACTTGCGGTTGCACACCCAAGTGCAGGGTTTGGTAGTTGAACTGGCTCCCGGCCTTGTCCTGATAATGCTGCCGGTAAACCTGCTTGATTTTTTCTCCGCCCGGAAACAGAAAATGCTCCTTGGCGATGGGGGCCTGCCCCACGCTCTCGGTATTGTCCCTTAGCATGCGCAGATCGATGCCATCCTGATCCAGATGGCCGTCCGCTTCCAATAGCGCTTCATCGCCCAAGGTGTAGCGATAGCTGAAGCTCACCGCGTCATGCGCTTGGGGACTTTCCACAAACCGGCTGATGGAATTGACCTCAAAGGGGCTGCCCTGTCGGGTGAAATGATTCACGTGGCTGATTTCGGTAATGGTGCTGGCCGGATTATCCGGGGCCGGAAAGCTGTGAATGCCCACTTTGCCGATGGCTTGCCCATTGGCTTTCAGGGTGTACCAGTCGGTTTCGGCCCAAACCGTCACAGGCGTGGCCAAACCTATCCATAGGCTTAGTGACAGGCCAATGCTCGCTTGAAAAGGGCGATGTCGCTTGGGCATTGATGTGATCCGGTTACTGTGGGCTGTTCCGTTCCTGCAATACCCTCAGCTTACCGAATTTCACCCAGCCCGCCATCGGAAGGATGGAGGAGCCGACTGCTTTTGCGGAATTGAGAATTAATATTTTTTTAAAATTACTTCCCGCCTTTTTTAGCAGGGCGCAAGCGTTCCGGGGCCAGTTTAAAGTTTAGCGGGCTATTGGGTTCGCCGGATTTTTCTTTGTCCGCTTGGGCGCTGGTGTTGTAGGCATCATTCAGGGCGGTCAGCACAAAGGCCAGGCTGGCGTTGTTCAGTAAGCGGCTTTCGTTGGAGCCGGTGGCCTCGGCGTCATCCACATAGCTGCGGGCCCCCACGCCTTTGGGTGTTTTGCCATCGGTGGCTACTGCATTGGGGCCATCCACCAACAGACCCGGTATTACTTTATCCATGACCTGTGACCAACGATGGGCCGGGTGTTTTACGGATTGCCCTTCCACCCCGGTGACATAGGTCATGGCCAAGGGGTTCAGGCCATAAAAATAGGTGACACTGCGGCTGGCCGCCTGCCGGTAGCTGACATCCCCACTCAGCCGATAGGCGCTGAGCAAGAGGGTAATGCGCTCCACAATTTCCGGGTTGGAGCTTTCCCCGAACTGGGACAGCCCGGTGCCGTAGATATCACTTTGCATGCTGGATTTCAGCCCATCTGTCAGACGCAGGATGTTATTTTTCAGGGAATTGGCTACCGTGGCATCCTGATTTTTGGCATAGAGCAGGTAATCGGTAATGCCCAGTAGGGCTGGATTCATCCAGGTGAAGCGTTGCAGGGGTACTTCTCCCACATGGGTTAAAAAGTAGCGATGATAAGGTTCTTTGCCGGTGCTGATGTATAACTCAGCGGCGGCCCACACCCGGTAGGGCAAGTCGCCCTTGCCTTTGGGAGTCAAGAATTCTCCAGAGCCCGAAAAATCACTATCGGAGCGCTGGTAAATCACACCGGGGTGGGTTTCCAGAAAGCTCCAGGCTTTTTCCGCGGCCCGCAAGGCTTTGACGCTGTAACCCAAATCCGCGGACTGGAAGTCCCGCACGGCCATGGCGAATACAGCGGCGGCATTGGCCGTATCCTGGGTGGTAATGCCATAGACATAGCGGGTTTGCTCATCGTCTGTGGGGCCCACTTTGCCCGGCCATTTTTTTCCGGATACTTTGCGGTACATTGAGCCATCCTTGCGCTGCATGGCCAGCAACCAGTCCAGTCCGTTTTTGACTTCGTGGTGTAGATCATCGGTGGCGCCGTAGCCGGGCTCAAACAGGGGGTAATCCATGCGGAAATACTGGAAGGCTTTGGGGCTCCACTCGTGCATGGCCATCAACCGGGCTGCGGACAGGGCTGTAGAGGTGACGTATTTGGTGTAATCGCTGCCGTTGTGCCAGCCCCCCACCACGTCCAGGGTTTCTCCCAGGCTCAGGCGGGCAGTGGTCATGTCATCCAGTTGCTCGGCGTCCCGCAGGTGGCAAGCGCCCCGGTAAATTTTCAGGATGCGATCTTCAATTTCGCTGCCGCAGCGCTGAAAGTAGAAACTGCGCACCACTGGCTTGAGGTTGTCCCAGTAGAGATAGTCATTAATCTGGATTGGTTTGGATTTAACGTCGCTGCCTTCCACCCGTAATTCGTAGGTGCCGGGCATCTGGAAATCGGAAAAGTCCAGCAGCAGGTTTTTGGTGCCGGGGCCTTGCTGGGTTTCATCCTGAAAGGCCTGAATATTATCCACTTTATAAACCGTGGCCCCTAGCAATACCGGAAATTTGGGATTGCGTTTGGTGGGGTCAAATAGTACCACTTCAATTTTTTGATCTTCGGGTACATCTTCCAGAATGGCCACTTTGGCCCCTTGAGGATGATAACCGATGGCCGACTGACGGAAGGCCATGGCAGCGGCATCGGGAACCAGGCTGATGAAAGCGGACAGGGTAAAAACGGCAAAGGCACAGGCCTTTCGGGTCAGAAATGGGGACATAAGATGCTTCAGCCTCTGGCTACCAACACAGTGGAACCATCTTAGGCAAGATGCCTCACCCTGTCAAAATGATAGCTTAACTTTATAAAGCTTATGCCTTACACATTTCCCCTTGATACACCTCTGCTTTTCGGATTGTTACTATTAATCCACGCTTCATCGCTACATTCACCAACAGTAGCAATTTCTCATAGCTGTTTGTCTATTTTGTCCAATTTGAATTATTTTTAAGGAGACACTTTTACCAAATATTTTTTCTACTAAAAGCATCGTTTTGAGGGCCGTATGGATTGGAACTCACATAAGAAAGGGTGCTTGGTTGGTTGAGAAAAGCGGGGGCTTGGTTGATTGAGGGCTTATTTTTATGCGCTTTTAACTTTCGGGACAGGTAACCCGCTGACATTGCAGCTAAAACTGTAGCTCCTAAACTACTACCACTCCCTGCTGATAATCCAGCAGCAAAGGCAGAAGGTGAAAAGTGAAAGTTGTTCGTAGAATTACTACTCATACTTTAAAAACCCACAATCGTTAAATGACTTAATCTATTACTACTAAAAAAACTATCAATCGGCGAGTTTAAAATTCTTCTATTAATAGTTCCTATCTTTAACAAAAAAATACGAACAGGCAGGCGTCTAAAGCGTGGGGAGGTCTGGAGGGTGGACAGGGCTTGCCCTGGACTTTGTCCCATCTCCAGTGGGGTCTAAGGGGCAACGCCCCTTAAAAAACTGGCGCTAAGGAGCAACGCCCCTGAAAGGAAAATCACAGCTTAAAGCGTGGGGACAATTTCACTGAACAGGCAAACCCGGGGTAGATCATCCGCATCCGCTTTGCTTTGGTAGAGGGCATGCCGTCCGTACCGCAGCAGGGTGTCGGCATCCTCACAACGCGCATCCACCACCGGATAGGCCACCAATCCGGCACTCACCAGCACTTCTTCAGTGTAGCCGCCGTGACTGAACACCTGTGCGTTCAGTGTTTTCACCATGCGGGCGGCCAGGGTCTTGGCCCCGGCTTCGGCGCTCCGGGGCAGTAAAATGCCGATTTCATCATCCCCAATGCGAGCCATCACGTCCTCATGCCGAATCATCCCGATGATCTGCTCGCCCAAAAAGCGCAACAGGCCATTTACAAACTGATAGCCATAGCTATCCAGATAGATTTGATAGCAGTCCAGCCCCAGCACCACCAGGGATAATTCTGCTTGATGCCGCTTGGCCAGAGACAACTCTCCGGTGAGGCGGGTCATAAAGTACTGACGACTAAACAGATTGCTCACTTCATCCCGCTGAGAGGATTCCGATAAGGTAGCCAGCAATTGCGCCTGTCGCATGGCTCCACCCAGACTGTTAAGCCACTCAAAGTCACTGCCCGTGGCAAAAACCCAATGGCAGTCGATGTCCAGAATAGGCAATGGCGAGGCGTGGCTTCCTTCGGGCAAAAGGCCAATCAGGGCTGTGGCGGTGCGGGCGAACCGACAGCGCTCCAGTAGGGGTACCAGCTCGGACACTGGTAAATCAGAGAAGATGACCGCTTGCGGGGCATCCCACAACTGCTCCAATAAGGCTGTTTCAGACTCAGGCGTTTTGATCGGGAACCGATCGCCCAAAAGAGCGTTTAATCGGGCTATGACCGTTTCAGGCCGTTGGCATAACACGTAAATTTCAATCATGTTTACTATTATAAATCGCTTTTCGGGGCTAACCGAGATTTATAGGTTTTTTACCCGAAAGAAGGCAAGCGCTTATGAAGCAAGGTTCAAGTTAAAACTGGCTTTCGGTTAAAGCAGATGAGGCCTGATGTGATAATGCGAGCATGGGCTGTGTTATTTAAAAACGAAACCAAGAGGGATCATAGCTGGGGCTGGGGTTAACACCACAACCAGTACTGATGCAACTATTGGGTTTCACTTGTCCTCGTGTCGTAAGTTGTCCGTTGTAATAGAGGCTAAATTGTACGGATTTTCCAGAATTGTCGGTTGTAATTCCGCTGTAAGTACCGTCCGGATCAAAGTCAAATTCGATCATATATTGGGCTGTCGTTCCGCCAAAGCTGGCGCTGTCCTGAAACCACAGTATGCCGCCTCCATGCAGAGAAACACAGGGGAAAGTTGAATTGCAAGTCCTGCTGCTATAACCAGGGAGGGAGTCGATCAATCGGCCATCGGTAATGAGGGCCACGTAATTCATATAAGGCGTCAAATCGGAAGGTTTGGTGGTGCTGGTCACAATGCCGTCTTGCTGGGCTTTTTGATAAGCACCACTAATCATGGCCGCCACGTCCTTGGCTCGGGCTAGACTGCTTGAGTTTTGGTTTGCGCCCAGGATTTTAGGAATGGTAAACGTCGCAATCACGCCCAGAATGGCTAGAGAAATCAACAGTTCTGCCAGGGTAAACCCTTGCATGGGAGGAAGCATTAACTTCCAGGGCGATTTGTCTTTCGTCATGGGCGTTTAAAGAACCTTTCTGTGGCGTCTCGATTAAAACATTCCCGTCGTTTTAATATCGAATGATTGCTTAAATACTTTAGTTTATGGGGGAGGACTTGTAACATTTCTTTGCGTTTTCTTAACCGCTTAAATCCGTTAACATGCCCGCATAGCGATGCAATTTGTCGGATAAACGGGCCAGCTCCACCGGGGTGAGTTGCAAAATCAACGCTTCGGAGGACAATTCCACCAGCTCTACCATGCCGGTTTGCGCGTTCAAGCGGAACTCATAGCGTTTTCCCGTTTGCAGAGACACATTCATGATGCCCCGCATTTTGGCAAACAGCCGAATTTGCTCGGCCTCTTCCTCAGAAAAAGCCTCGCCCTGATCCTCTTCATCCTCATTGGCCTGCTCCCGACGCCGCTCCTCTTCCAGAGCCTTGATGGCTTCTTCGCTGGACAGTTTTTGAATCAGAGGCTTGCCCGCTTGTTCCGCACGGGCCAAGTTGCCCGCTGTGTAGGGGTTCAGCGGGTCGGTGTATGGATTGACCTGGGAGGGTCTGGGTAAGCCTTCAAATCCCATGGTTTTGGGGCTTTCTGTTATTGGGCTTTTTACGAAATACGCTACTACTTGTATCTTCTCGGCGGATGGGCTAAATTCTTTAGTAAGTATTCACAATTGATACATTTCCCATGGACTTTGCTCTGTATCACATCCTGACCCAACAACTGTCGCCGCCTCCTGATCTCTCACTGGTAAAACAAGGGCAATTGCTGCCCGAGGAATGGCCCGTGGTGCTGGAGAAAATTTCCACTTTCCGCAAAAAAGTGCAGTTTTTTACCATCACCGATGGCAAAACCCCTTTAATCTGTTATTCCAGTGTGCCGGATTTGTACGATCGCATCACCGCCACCGAACTGGGAACCATCATCCATTTGCTGGGCGCCCGCACGGTCTTTGATCAGCAACATCGCTGTTATGTGCTGCACATTGAAGATTTTGTCACCCTGAAGCAGTATGACGAGCACTTGCGGAAAATCCGGGAAGCGGAAGCCCGCCGACTGGCGGATTTGGCCGATGAAATGGCCGAATACCACCGCACCCACCAGGATTAATGGGGTCTATGTCGCCAGTCTCCGGCGCTTGCTTTTACTTTGGGACGTTTAACCCCATTCACAGCGGGCATCTTATGGTGGCTCAATCCGCCTTGACCCAGTTTGGCACCCAGTTTGGCTTTGAACGGGTGACTTTCATTCCCGCTGGCAATCCCCCGCACCGGCATCAAGAGCCGGATATGCTGGACGCTTCGCTTCGGTTAAAAATGGTGCGGCTGGCCACTGCGGATAATCCAGCTTTTGCGGTGAGCGATATCGAATTGCATCGCCCCGGCAAAAGTTACACCGTGGATACCCTGCATGCTCTTATTCAACAGTATGACTTGCGACAGCCGGTTCCTTTTATCATCGGCGCCGATGCGCTGGCCCAGTTGGCCACCTGGCACCAGCCGGAACAACTCATTGAAAGAGTCCACTTTCTACAGGCCCCCCGTCCGGGATTTGACTTTGTGCGGCAAGTGACGCTGCACAGCGGAAAGACACTCTCACTCAATACTTCGTCCATCCAGATGCCACCCATGGCTATTTCTTCCAGCTGGATTCGCCAATCGCTGGCCTCCAACCCAAAGGGGCCGCAAGGCTTGCGTTATTTCCTGCCTCCATCGGTGGATCTGTTTATTCAGTGGAATGGGCTTTATTCGTAAAGTTATTTTAATTTTTCGATTCATGGGCTCAACTTTGGGGAAATGCTGCCGATACAGAATTTAGCCATAACCAGTGGGGTTTTCTGTGATGACACAAGCAGGGTCACTCAAGCGTTGCCGGTCCGTCAAACGCAAGGCGCTGCCCGGACAAAACCTGGTTGAGCTGGTTCTCACCTTACCCTTTATGCTGGTCCTCATCTTTTTTATCATCGACTCCGGCCGAGCCTGGATGGCTTATGAAAGCGCTAAAATGGCCGTTCGGGACGCTGCCTACACCGCTTCCATCTTTCAAAACCCAGAGGTCGGACAACAGCAACTCAATTTTAAAATTGTTGCCAGCGGTTTGAAGGGTTCTGGCCAGGTGAGCCAGGTACCCAATCAGCATGCCTATCGGGCCAGCATTACAGTACAGTTCACGCCGCTATTCGGAGACTTGGCCATCCCCACTATCTCAGGCCCCATTCCCTTACTGCCCGTCACTATCCCCATCACCTACTCCAACGTGACCGATGTGGCCCTGTATTAACCACTGGTGAGAACTGCCCCTTAGTGCCCTTTGGCGCTGCGGTTCTCTTCCACCGGGTGCTGCTTGCACATGGCAAACACCTTTAACTGCACGTCCACAATGTCAAACCCCCGGTTCTGGGCCAACGTTTCAGCGAATTGCATGATGACATCGCTTTCAAACTCTTCAGTGGTGCCACAGTCCAGACAAATAATGTGATGGTGCGGGGATTTGGGGTTGCGGGCTAGCTCGTAGTGCTTGTGGTCTTCAGCAAAGTCCAGTTCCCGCAGCACACCCAGCGAGGCCAACAGCTTCAAGGTGCGATAGGACGTGGCCAGACTGATATCGGAATTTTCCAGGCGCAGGGTCTTCTGAAGCTCTTCCGCGCTTAAATGCTCCCCTTCCGGCAGCTCGTAAAACAGATCCAGAATTTTTTCCCGCTGAGGGGTCAGGCGGAATCCTTTTTGGCGCAGGATTTCGGACAGTTCTGCCCGGGTTTGTATGGTGGGGGTGTCGGTCATCGGTTCAGCGCGTTTCTTTTTCTGCCTGTTTTTTTGTAGAATATACCACATGCGCTAAATTTTAGAATACCATTCTGGCAAATTTGACGGGCCAATTGCCTCCGTCAATCATCCACCCCCTGCCCGGTTAGCGCTTCAATCCGATTCCTTGACCTTATTGCAGCAATCCATAAAGGCACCCGCCATGCACGCTGAGCCCTACCTTCTCTTCATTAACCTGGGAGTTCCGGAACTCTCCATCATTGTTTTACTGGTCCTTATTTTGTTTGGCCCCGGCAAGTTGCCCGGTGTCATGAAGTCTCTGGGGGACGGGGTGCGCCAGTTCAAGGATGCCGCCAGCGGAGAGGCTGCCAAAAAGGCCGATAAAACCGAATAAACGGCTTCGGCACCCAGCAAGGCCTGACTTCGGATAGTCTCTAAAGGCAAGTTTTTCAGAGAGTCTCTTATAATAATGGGAAGAGTCGAAACTGAAGGATGGGGGTTACAGTGAAGCCAGCGACCCAGCGAATCGCCCTATTGGCGCTTTCCATCGGCATCGCCGGTTACGTCCTGCTGAAATTCATTCCCGCTTTCATTGATACGGCAGACATGAAGACCCAAATTGAGGATGGCCTGCACGAGTCCACCGGCGTGCATTTCCAAATCAAGGCCCTCACCCTGGAGCCGACCCTCTTTCACGGCATTCAGGCCCACCTGAAAACCACGGCCATCACCGATATTCAGCATCATCCACTGGGGCGCATTCAAAACATCACGGTGCAGATTCGCTATTTGCCGCTGTTCACTCGCCAAACCCCTGAAATCGCCAAGATCCACCTCGATCACGTGCTCATTCCGGTGGGCCAATACAGTTTGTTTAAATCCCTCAAGCTCAAGCTGGTTAAGCCCAAAAAGACGGGCTTTCTTAACCCGGCCGAGCTGAAGGACGCTGAACTGCTGTTGACCGATTATCTGGTGGAGGACAGCAAGCCGGCCCCCAGCAGCCGGGTCGATTTCCCGGGCATACAGCGCTTTCGCATTGAGGGTAAAGTATTGTCCCTGCGTCACTTAGAGTCTCAGCGCCCCCTTTCGTTGCAGGCTCAGGGTCAACTGGCTTACATGGCCAAACGGCCTAAACAGCCAAAAGCCAGTCGAATCCTCATTGCCCCCTATCAGCTGCTGGTGGAAGTGCCTCAGTCCGTTACTGAGCCCAAACACGTATTTCAGATCACCGATTTCAGTCGCTTGGAACTGACCCTGGGCGGACAGCGGGTTCCCATTGCCTTGATCTACCGATACGCTCCCCCACAACTGGCGGAGGCCCACCTGAAGAGCGCCGGACTCAATCTGTCGCAAGCCCAGGCTTTGGCCTTCCAGTTGGCCAATACCATTGGCCCGCCCCTGCCAGCCTTGCCCTATCGGCTTACCGGTATCACCAGCGCGGATGCCCTCTTTAAGTTCTTTGTCACTCAGGGGAAGCTGGGCCTGAAGACCGCTCAGGGAAAGCTGAATCTTCAGCAAGTGGCCCTGTACCGTTCGAACAATCCAAACATTCCCCTGCTGAACAACCTGCACGGAGACATTCGCCTGAAGGATCAGCAAATACAACTTCATGACGGAGAATTGCTGGCGCAGGGCCTGCCCTTTCGTGTGTCTGGCTGGTACCGACTGGACAGTCAGCGAATGGAAGCGGTTCTGTTTGGGCGCAACCTGAAGATGGATGCCCTGACGGAAAAGGCGGCGCGCTGGGGTGTTCCTGCATCGGCGCTCAAGGGCCGTACCGTGCGGGGACTGCTGGATCTCAGCGCCTACCTCAGTGGCACTTTGAACAACCCTAAATACAAGGGGCTGTTGGTATTGCGTAATGGCGCTTTCTCCGATACCAGCCTTGGGCTTCAGACCCAAAAACTGCAAGGGCGCCTGGCGTTCAATGGAACAGGCTTTATCGCACCGCTCATCGCCTATGCCGGGCAACTCCTCATCCCGCAGGGGAGTCTGAAATTACCCCAACAGGGTCTGACCGTGGAACAGTTTCAAGGCAAAGTCGATTTTAAGGGGCAGGCCCGTCCCTTGTCCGGCAAGCTGGCAGTGCCCGATTTACAGGGCTTGCTGGCCTTTCAAAAGGGCCGTTATCAGGACCCCAAGTATCCGGCACCCGTCACCGATTTACACGGAACCCTTCATTTGCTGGGACCGTGGATTCAACTGGATGACATCCGGGGCACATTGGGGGGCAGCGTTTTCAAGGCCCAGGGCAAGCTGGCCACCAATTTAAAGCAATATCAGTTGCAACTGACCGGAAAAGACATTGATATTCCCCGCTTCAGCCGGGAAGTATTGGTCAAATTTCCAGAGCTCCAGCCCTTTGCTGATGCCATCAAGCCTTACAGCGGTTTGGCTAACCTGAATATGACCATCCAGACCGGCTTACAGCTCGCTGGAGCGCTGGATATCAAATCGCTGGCCTTGCAAACCGCGGATCCACACAGTCCCATTCAGGCGCCCCATTTGGCCCTGCGCTTTAACGGCAACACCCTAACACTGGCCGATACCACCGTTTTATACGGCCCACTGGCTGCCCGCATTGGCGGCACGGCCAATACCCAGGGCGCTTACAATGTTCGTCTGAACACCGACCCCATTCCCGTGGCCTTTGTCCGGGATCAGCAGTTGTGGCTGGAGGCCCTGAGTGGCCTTGATTTTCCTGAAATCTGGAATACCGCAGGCGATTTTAGTTTGTCTGGCACCGTGAGCAACCGGCAAAAAGCCCTGAATGCCCAGTTTCATGAGGCAGGCCTGTCTTGGGCGGGTGGGGATTTCCCGCTGTATGACCTGAACGGGGCGCTTCAGTATCGGCAGCAGGGTAAGGCCGTTCCCACCCTGCAAAGCCAGAACCTCACTTTCAAGTACGGCAACTCTCCCATGAGCCTGAGCCTGCAGCAGGGGCCGGGCACGCATGCCGAGTTGCAGGGGATGCTTTCTGACTTGCTGGTGAATCATTGGCTGGTCAGCCCGCAAAGCAACGCTGCTCCCTATCAGGCCATGCCCTTTAAAATCAATGTCAATGGCAAGCTAGTGGCCCTGCCCGGCCAGCCGGGTTCGGGGAAAAATGATCTGGCGTCTACTGTTTTTGTGGGCCTCAGCCAGAATTTCCGGCAAGCCTACGCCGGGGTGACCCCCTCGACGCCCTCGTCCCCACCCGGTACGACCGCTGTGGGCCCTGCACAGGCCACGGTGCCCAGCAAGGAAAGTGCCCCCAATATCCTGGGAGACGCCGCCAAGCGGGATAACTTGCAAAATATCAACGCCATTAACGCTGCCAATACGGCGCTGGGGGCCGCTTCTAACACCGTGGAAAGAGTCCGGCAAACCGTGGGCAAAAGCCTGGATCTGGGGTTGACTACCCTGAAAAAACCGGGCCAGTTTATTACTCAAAAATTGCTGGAAAAACCCCATGAATCCGTGGAAACACAGGCCATTGAACCTGAAAAATTACCGGCTCCTTTGCAACTTGAGAATACAAGTGAAGACAGCGGCCGAGCCTTCTTAAACGGCCAATTCAAGTTGATTGGCAACGAACTGCGCCTGACACAGGCCAACTTGCACCTGTTTGATGGGGGCGACATTGTGGCTGAAGGCAGCCTGCAACAGTTGAATCAGCCGGAGCAGTCCCCCTATCGCCTCCATGTGGTCACTGTGCCGGAAGTCAATCTGGCCGGTATCAGTCAGGGAGCGTTGAAAAACAGCTTTTTTCAGGGAGCTAAAGGCACTTTTGGGGCCGATTTAACCCTGTCGGGTGGGGGAGAGAACCCCCGGCAGCTGAACGGCTGGCTGGCCTCCAACCGGTTGGAGGTTCCTTACCTCACCTTGCAGGACATCACCGCCCGGCTGGACTTTGCCGGGGAGACCGCTCAAATTGATGTGCCCAGCTTTAAAGTGCCGGGTGTCACCGCCCGCATGACTGCTCGCTCCGAGAACGTCTTTGAAATCCCCGTTCCTCTGGAAGCGGTGACCGTGAATGGCAGCTTTGTCAGCATTGAAAGTCTCAGTGAATTTAACAACACCATTGTGAAGCCCATTCTTATCGATCAGGTGGCTCATAATTACCTGCGGCCCTGGCAACAAGGCGATCCGACCTCTGCCGTGCAATTCCGCAACGGCGATTTGCAGGTGGATGAAGTCATCTACCAAAACGTTATTCTGAGCAATTTACGCAGCAAGCTGTCCCTCAATGGCAACAGCTTTCTGGAGTTGACCGATACCCGGCTGGATGCCGCCGGGGGGCAGGTCAGTGGCTATCTATCCCTCAGCCCCAACGAGAACAGCTTTACCACCCTGGATCTCAATGCCAACGGGGTCAAGGCCAACGCTTTAACCAAAGCCTTGTTGAACGTCACCAACCAGATTTTCGGGGATCTCAGCGGCACGGTTCGCTTTACCACCTTTGGGCAATCCGATATAGATATGCAGAAAAACGCCAACGGGACAGTCAGCCTGAAGGTTACCAATGGTCGTTTACCAGCCATTGCCAAGGTGGAAACCCTCTTGGCCACGGCCAACGTCTTTCGGGGCGGGGTGCTGGGCTTTAACCTGAACAACCTGTTCCGCTCCCTGACCTTTTACGACACCAACTACTTTGCCGAGCTGAGCGGCGATATGCTGATTAACAACCAGATTTTATACACCCAAAATCTGGTTAGCGATGGGGTCAATCTGGATTTGCTCATTCAGGGCAGTCTGCGGATGGACAACGGGAACGCCAACATGCTGATTAACGGGCGCATGAGCCAGAATATTGCCGGGAAACTGGGCGCTTTCGGTAATTTAAGCCTGGGACGCTTGCTGAGTTACGTGCCTGCTCTGGGCAATCTGGGGGAACACCGGCCTGGCCTGCTGGGGTACATTCCGGGGGTGGGTTATGTGCCAGGCTTTGGGGGCCCAGCCAAGAAGTTTAATCGTTTTCAGGTGCGATTGGTGGGTCAGCCGGATGATCCCAACGCTATTCAGGATTTTCGCTGGATTCGACCCCAAAATCTATAAGATCATTCTGTAGAGCCCGACTTTGCATTTCTTTGAAATGTAACATTTCTATAATTTATATATAAAATGCCTTCAGTTCAGTGACCAATCAGCCGAAGGACACCATAAGGTCAGAGTAGTTTTCAGTCAGAATGACACCCCTGACTGGTTCATTCCCTCGCATTATCAACCGTGGCAATCGCCAGGAGTGCATTATGTCCACACGTCCCGCGCAAAACAAGATGTCTGCCAAACGGGCCAGCAAACTGGCCAGACAGACCCACTCGGATCTCTTCAATATTTTCGATGAGTTCACCGGCATTATCTCCGGAGAACTGAAGTCGATGAATCTGGAGCAGTTTGAGGCCGAAAACCCGCAAAAGCCGTCTTAACAGCAATCGGTTGAAGATGAACATTCCCCCGCAGTCTCGACAGCCCAAGTCCACAGGCCAGTCCGCCCCGCCTTTATCCGTGAATAATTTTAAGCTGGAAACCCTGCGCCAAAGCATTGAGCACAATCCGCTGGCCGCCCTCGGTGCCTTGGGTGCCTGGCGAGCGGAATCCACACAAACCACAGCGCAAGCGGTGCGGTGGCCTCTGGAGCAGATGCCTCTGAGTGTTTGGCTCCCCGCATCGACGGATCAGAGCTTGCCCGGCGTGCCATCCCTTTTTGCCGCCCTGCGCCAATGGGAAATGGGCACGGATGGACTGATTCGCTTTCGACTGATGGACCCCAACACAGAGTCCGTGGAGCAAGCCCACATTGAATTCTGTTGGTCCCGAGAAACAACCAAAGGCCGAGATTACGAAGTGGGCCACGCCAACCGGGAGGTGCAGGGCAGCCGTATTCGCCGGGTGACCATTACCCTGATTCAGGAACCCCTGATTGATGGGCATCTCTCCCCAGCCCAGAGACAGTCTCGCCTGCTGGCCACCGTAATGCACGAAGTGGGCCACGCTTTGGGGTTGGAGCACTCAGAAAGCAGTCAGGATGTTATGTTCTATCGGGGGTGGCGTCGGGAGCAACTCAGCCCCAACGATCTTCGACGGATCAAAGATCTCTATCAGCAGGGCAGAACTCAGGCCTGAAAAACGCTCTGCAATGAACGCTGTTTAAGCTTTCTGTAAAACACTGGATCAAGTCGGATCAGTTCGCGTTAATGGTACGCCCGGTGGTGGGCATCTGGCTCAATGTAAGCGGGGGAATCAGGATCGCAGAACAACTCGTATAACAGCGTATCTGGCTCCAGGTCGCTTAAGGCCCAGCGATTGAAACGGTACCGTTTGGGCGTCATGCTGATGGGCTGGATCAAGTGATTTTCCTTCAACACCCGCAGCTTTTTTTTGACCGTTTCCAGCCGGTAATTCAACTTGCGGGCCAAATCCGCCGCCGAGGGCAGACTATCCTCTAGCAAGTTCCCGGCCATGTTATCGGCATTGTAGGCTTCAGTCCCGGCCAGAATCTCTCGGGCCAGTTGGGTAAAAATTTCAGGTTCGCTCGGGCTGGGCATAGTTTCATTATAACGCCAGCCCCTGCCATCAAAACGGCGGAGCTACATTGAGCGATTCAGGTCAGAACCGGTGGCCTGTGGACGCTTTTCGAAGAGTCTCTTAGTAGAGGGGCAGTCCTGTTATTCATCCTCATCCGGGCTGCGGTGATCAAAAATCTTCACCACTTTCACCGGCTCCGGGGGGATCTCTGCCGCTGGGGGCTTGGGTGTGGCCGAGTCTGTGGCGGGCTGGGGTTTGGTGGCGTTTTTGGCCGGGGGAGAAGCCTGTGTTTTGGTTTCCGGTTGTTCCGGCAAGGGTTGTTGCTTTTGCCGGTCCGTTTCCCGTTTCAGGGCTTTTTCCAGCTTGCGAACTTTGGCCGAGGCGGCCTTGGGGGGGCGCTCAAAGGGACGGATATTCTCCGTGGCCCCAGCGCGTTTATCCGGGTTGAGCACTTGGCGCAAGGGGTTGGTCCGGCCTGTTTTCCCGCGGGTGGGTGCCACGGATTTACCGCCCGAATTGTTAGTGCCTCGGGTGCTAGTGCTGGTTCTGGTGCTTGTGCGCCCACTGGGCTGCCGGTTCGCCGGTTTTTTGTGGGATTGCTTCAACTGCGCTTCTTTCCAGGCCAATCGCCACAGACCTTCCAGTCCGTAATAATGGCCAGCCGTGCCCCAGCGTAGCCCCAACACGGTGATTATCAGTAAGCTGCTCAGCCCCAGCAAGGCCGGATTGCTTTGCGGGGCGGCCAAAAGCAAGTTGAGGGCCAGAAACAGGGCCAGCCAACTGGTTAGAGAAATCCCCAGACCCAGCACAAAGCTGCCCCCAATCAGCATTTCCATATCAACGACGGTGCGCAGCACGGCGTTAAAATTGGGCAGAATCAGCGTCTGCAAAAAGTCCCCATACAGCGGCAGCGGGTTATTCATGGCCCATGTTTGCCACTGGGCCTGCCATTGCGGGGCCAACTGGGGATGGTTCAGCTGGTACTGTCCCACCAGTAAAAATCCCAGGCCCACGGAGACCCGCAACAAGGCCAAGGCCTGATGATCTCGGGGGCCTGTGGATAGGATTCTGCTCAACTGCCGCATGGCTTGAAGCATGATTTAGAACCAACTTTCTCTATCTGGGCTCTCTCTATCTGGGGCTCGCTCTCTGGGGAACGGCATCATTATACCCGATTCCGCATAATCTCGATCTCAATCCGGGGCAAGTAACCCCATTCCCGAAAGGCCTAACGTCGGCCCGTCTGTAGTAAGAAGACGGTCTGTATTAGAATAAGGGGAGCTTCTATAGATCCCTTGTTTTCGGATCACTGATTTCGGATTTTTGGTTTCGTTATCCGCCTTCGGCGCTGGAACAGATATGCCTTTCTCCCACAAACGCGTTTACCTCATTCCCCTGGATAGCCGCCCGGTTTGCTACGATATGCCCAAGCGTCTGGCGGAAGTGGCCGGGCTAGAGCTGGGCATGCCCGCTCCCAATTTGTTGGGACACCTTAAAAAACCGGCCAATTTCAAAACGCTGTCTCGCTGGGTGAAAAACCACCTGTTTGAGAACGATCCCCTGATCGTGGCACTGGATACCATTGCCTACGGCGGACTCATCGCCTCCCGGGTGAATGAAGATCCGCTGGAAGCTTTGCAACAGCGGGTGCAAAGCTTTTTTCAGCAAATTAAAGTGGATGCCTGCTACGCTTTTTCCTCCATCTTGCGCATTCCCAACTACAACGTCGATGAGGAAGAACCCGCTTACTGGAACCAGTACGGTCAAGCCCTGTATCAATACTCCGCCCAACTGCACGAAACCGGGCAGGCGGAAGCCGGAGACATCCCGGAGGCGGTGCTGAAGGACTTTATGGCCCGCCGGGACAAGAATTTTGCCCTGAACGAGAGTTATCTGAGTCTGCTCTTTGAGGGCACCCTTGATTACTTGACCTACTGTCAGGATGATACCGGCGCTTTCGGGCTCAATGTGCAGGAAGCCCAGAGCCTGAGCAAGCAACTGCAAAAGCGCAAGCTGGAGCACGCCCACATCCAGACCGGCGCCGATGAAGTGGCTGCCTGTATGCTGGCCCGCTGGATGGTGTTGCAACACGCCGAACCCGTTAAAGTGTACCCCTTCTACAGCTCGGAAACTGGTCGCCATTTGGTGGCCAAGTTTGATGGCCTGCCCATTGAGACGGTGGTGGAAAAAGCCATTCGGGCCTGCGGTGCACAGGTGGCTAAAAAGTCGGCGGAGGCAGATTTGTGGGTCATGGTGCATACCCCGGAAGACCGTCAGGGCGATCACTGTAGCCGGGAGCAGGCCAAGGTTCAGCCGGAGCAGCTGGAAGAAGTGCAAAAGGTATTGCAAAAGGCCTTGCAATTGGGCAAGCCCATTGCCCTGGCCGATGTGGCCTACGCCAACGGGGCCGACCCTCGGCTGATGGACAAGTTAGTCTCTCAGTTTGAGGATTTAACCGGCCTGTACGGTTACGCCGCCTGGAATACCCCCGGTAACGCCATTGGCACCACCGTGGCTATGGGCCTGGTGCGGCTGATGGCCGAGCGCCAGAACACGTTTAACGCACAGGCTTTCTGCCAGCTCATGTTGATTCGTCTGGCCGATGACTGGTTGTATCAGGCCGATGTGCGGCACACTGTGCGCCAGAGTATGAACGGCAACGCCCACCGACAAGCCCCCGATGAAGCCCTGTTGAATGTCCTCATGGCCGATGGTCTGTTTCTGCTAAAAAACCGGCTGGGGCTGGAAAAACAGTCCGTGCACTGCCGCTACCCTTGTCAGCGCACCTTTGAAATTGAAGTGGGCATGAAATGAACCTGCCCAGCCAGCAATTAATGAAAGACACCGCCGCCCTCCAGCAAAAAAAATGGCGCGATGCGGAAGGCTTGCTGTTGGTGGAAGGGCGTCATCCCATTGAAGAGGCCCACAAGGCCGGGTTGACCTTGCGCCATTGGTTTATGCTGACGGACGCCCCGGCAGAGAGCCTGCCCAAGGGGAGCTTGCCGAAGCCCCCTTTCCAGATCAACCCCCAGCAAATGGGCAAGTTGGCCACTACCGCTTCGGTTCCGCCCTGTCTGGCCGTGTATGAGGCCCCGCCGCAACAAAACTCCCCACAAGCCTTGGGTGATTTTTTGGTGGTGCTGGATGGGGTGCAGGACCCCGGAAACGTGGGCACCCTGATTCGCTCTGCGCTGGCCTTTGGGGCCGATGCCCTCATACTGACCAATGACAGCGCCGATCCTTACAACCCCAAGGTCATTCGGGCCTCCGCCGGGCTGGTGTTTGCCCTGCCCATCATCACGTTGTCTCCTAATGCGCTGCTGGCCCAGTTGCAGCAGCAAGGGCATGCCATTTTGGCCACCACCGGCCACGCAGATTCTTCCCCCTACCGTCAGGCCAATTTCCGGGGACGCTGCGCCTTGGTGCTGGGCAATGAGGGCCGTGGGGTCAGCGAAGCCTTTCTGGCCCACCCACAGGCTCACCGATTGACCATTCCCATGCACGCTGCCGTGGAGTCCTTGAATGTGGGAATCTCCGGCTCCATTGTACTGGCCGAGGCCGCCGCCCAACGAGGACAATAGGCATGGACGATCCGGTCACTCCCCCCCAATACTTTGAACGCTCCGGCACCGATCCGGGGATGACCGTGTCCGCCTCCCTGCCGGAGGTGGTTCAGTCGGAGTCCTCCATTGACTGGGCGTTGCTGAGCATGCCCATGGTGGATCACATTACGGAGCTGCGGAACCGTATTTTAATTTCCGCGGGTACACTGGCTCTGACCCTGTGTCTGGGGTTTGCTTACGCCCTGCCCCTCATTCAGGTGTTTCAGGGGATGGCCCCGGCCAACATTCGTTTTGTGCAGCTGGCCCCCGGTGAAGTGCTTGTTTCCAGCCTGCGGGTGTCGTTTTATGTGGGCTTTGCCCTGGCCCTGCCGGTGATCCTGTATCACCTGCTGCGCTTTGTGCTGCCCGGCCTGACTCATCGGGAAAAGAGTATGGTCACCTGGTCTATAATTGGGGGCACCCTGTTGTTTCTGGCCGGACTGGTGTTTGCCTACTACTTTGTGGTGCCCTCTGCCCTGGGTTTTCTGGTGGATTACGGGCAAAGCGTGGCCCAAACCCAGCTGAGCATCGAGAGCTACATTGGCTTCTGCTCCGGCCTGCTGTTTATGACCGGGTTGATGTTTGAACTGCCCATGGTGCTGTTTTTACTGTCCTTTACCGGGCTGATTACCTCTGAAAAACTGATTCAGGAGTGGCGCTGGGCCATTGTGATTATTTTCATCGTCTCGGCCATTGTGACCCCCACTCAGGACCCCTTTTCCATGAGTCTGGTGGGGCTGGCCATGGTGGCCTTGTACGGGCTGAGTATTCTGCCCATTAAGTGGGCTGGGCGCTAAACTACAATGTTTACATCCGTTTTTCAGGCGCATTTGGCATCCATCTGAGCCTCACACCAATGGAGTAATACCGACGGGGGAAACACTAGCTGTCCAGTTAATTGATGGGCAAGCGCCTTTTCTATAACCTTCTCTATACCTTGGCAATCGTCCAAAGTCGGAAGGAGGGAGCACCCATGCGTCAACCATTTCACTTCGATCCACAGAAAATTGAGCATGTTTCGGGAATTTTTAGTTCCACCAGTCAGCTGAATGAGGCTTTGGACAGCCTGGAGCGGATTGGACTGGGCAAGGATGTCAGCTTGCTGATGAGTGAAGAGACCCGTTCTTACTACGGAGAGGAACCGACTCACCCGGTACACGGGGTGGAAGGCTTCGAGCATACCAACAAACTCCCGGAAGGGGCTGCCACGGGTGGCTTAACCGGCGGACTGCTGGGTGCCATTCTGGGTGGGCTGACTATGGTGGGAACCATTCTGATTCCTGGGGTGGGCTTGCTGGTGGCCGGGCCACTGATTGGCATTCTCAGCGGGGGGGCCCTTGGGGCCGCAGCGGGCAGCCTGCTGGGTGCTCTGGTGGGGGCCGGTATTCCAGAAACAGAGGCCAAATTCTACGAGGATTCCCTGAAGCATCGGGGAAATGCCCTGTTGATTGCCCATGTACCCAAAGAGATGGTCTCTGACGTGAAGGATATTTATCGCCACTGTGGGGTGCAATCCCTGAAAGTGAGCTAAGCCCCACGCTGGCCATGAGGCCACGTGGATACCCGGTGGATGGGGCATTGTTGTCTCGCCATCGCTGATGTAATCATTACCTACCAACGCAAACACCAGGGCGGTCCGGCATGGGACTGCCCTGTGTGCGTTTGCCTCAGGACAAGCCCTGTGTAGCCCCTCCGAGAGGCCGCATGGAGCGTCGTTCCAGACTTGGGCGATCAATTTCCCGGGACAGGCTGGTTTTATTTTTATATCACTTTTATACCAGTTTGACCTGACTGCGTCCCTTCGCCGTCGTCGACTTCTACGAGGGCTTTTTATGCGTCGATTTCCTCAATTTTCTTTCTCGGTGCTGCTGAGTGTGATAACCATTTGGTTGGTGGGGGCATTGCCTGCCATTTCCCAGCAAGCCGATGATGCCTTTTTCTTTCCCCAGGAAAGTTTTGTACAAATTAACCCCACCTTGCCCAATTCCAGATTGAATTTTGACGATGACTCCCAGGAGTCCTGCTGTGCCAAGGATTATTCGGCATCCGGTCAGCCGGTGGCCTCGCCCGCTCAAAGTCTGGCCCCGGTGGATGGTCGTACCGCCAGCGCCAAGGGTGTTTCTTCCTTTGCCCGTTCCGAATTTGAACGCGCTAACCCTCGCTATCAGGAGAATTTGACTCCGGCTTATCTGGTTGCCTGCGAACGCTTTGCCCAACTGCCGGAGTTGGCTTCCAATATGGCCAGCCCCAGTGCTTTCAGCGATCGGGGTGGAAAAAGTACCTTGCCCATTGTTTCCTATAGCACCAATGTGTCTATTCGCCCAGGTGCGGAGTACTTCTCTGACCCGCGGTTTACCAATACCAGCGATTTCCATGTGGAAACCATCGGCGGTAATAGCCAGTTGCGTTTGCAGGACGTACGCAGCTATTCGGTCTGTATGGCCCGGGGCAACAACGTGGCCATGGTGGCTAACACCGAGGATGCCTCACTCATCACCTACAACGGTAGCGATCACTTATATCTGTCGGGCAATAACATCAACATGTTCACCCGCACTGGCGCCGGAGAAGACCTGATTGAGCTGTATCAGGCCAGTCCTGCCCAAACCAGTGGTTCGTTTACCGCTTTTAACATCTATAAAACAGCCATCAGTGGCGGCTCCGATACGGATACTCTGGTGCTTAAGGCTACCCCGCCTGGTACCAAGTGGTGCCACATCGGCGGTTACCGCATGTACGGGGAATACTTCTACGTGGTGGAGTTTGCCTTGCCCCCCACCGTGACCGAAGGCCCTCGTCGTCAGCGGGTTAATATCGGCCAATCGGTGGAGTACGTTAGTATCAAGGGTAAAAAGTATCTGCTGAATGACTTTCTGGTTCATGGCGACCCGGTGGATACCGTGGCCCGCAGCATCCCCATTGGCGATCCCTTACCCCGAGTGGCCATTCGCCAGTCCGCCAGCGGTTTCAGAAATCGTTAATTTCCATCGCTAGGCCAAGACCACCCATTCATGCTAAAAAGCAGGGAGTCATCCACGGAGATGAGTGCCCGCTTTTTAGCATGGAGCCTATTTTTTACGCAGTATCATCAGGGAGAGAGTCAGTCACCGCCGCAGCCATCGCCACGGTTGAATGATGGTGGACAAGTTTTCGCTTTTTACCTTGTTATAGCCTGCGAAAGCTCCACAACACCTTCGGAATGAGATCCCGGTATAAGCTGGGAAAGGGGTTAAACGGGGCGGCGTTTTCCAGTTGAAAGCCCGCTGCGGCAAAGGCTTCCTTTAAGCGTACTTCCGGATGGTACTGAAGGGCCATGTCCTCTTCGCTGAGCTGTTGCCAGCCCGCTGGGGTGGCCTGTTCCACCATGGCCCGGTGTCTGGCCCGCCCGGTGCTTTCCTCAAAGGCGCAGGCCCGCGTCACCCGGCGGGTCTCATCCTCCCAAACCACTGTGGGCGGGTGGTTAAAGTAGCCCTGAAAGGTTTCCAGTCGATCGGAATCCAGCACAAGCAGACCACCGGGACGCAAAGCCTGATGCACCGATTGGATAAAGGCTTCCACCTGGTGCCATTCCGTGAGGTGATTGATGGTGTTGCACAGGCAAATGGCCGCATCCAGCCGCATTCCCTCAGGCAAGGCAAAGGACTGAATGTTTCCCGGTTCCCAGTGCAGGCGCGCCTGAATCTCAACGGGTAACGCTTGCTTTTTGTGGTTGGCGATGGCCATCATGGCTGGGGACAGTTCCACCCCGTAAACTTGCCAACCCTTTTGGGCGAACAGAATGGACATGAGTCCGGTTCCTGAGCCCAGATCCCCCAGTTGCCCCGGTGGCTGGATACCCGCCTGTTGGAATACCGCCTGAATCTCTTCGCAAGTGGTTTCGGGTTGCTCAAAGGCGGCGGTCGCTTCATACAAAAAGGCGGTTGTGTTATACACGAGAGAACGGCTCCGGCAAATCAGTTCTGCATTGATCCTCTATCGACCAGCCCGGTCATTTCTGTAACTGGATTTGTTTTGATGGACGTATTGGCCGTTTCACTGCCATTGGTTTCCTGACCCGTTTGAACGGGATGCCTGAAACGCTCACCCTTCAACCTTGTTCCGCCCAGCCGTTTGCTCATTCCGCTGTTTGCTCCATTTTGCAAATTTCCTCATCTTCTTTTTCATCACCACTCAACCACAGGATTCTTTTATTCATGCGTAGTTCCAGCCTGCCCTTGCCCATTGTTTCTCCCCGGTTAAGCCATTCCTCCCCGGAAAGTTTTCACGAGGCGCTGAGCAAATCGGACGCCTCGGAAAGGGTGGGGCATTGGGGACGTTTGTCTCTGAAAGAATACGCGGCTGATCCCCCATACGAGTCCCCACCAGCCAAAGATTACTGGGCCCCCGGTCACAAACAGCCCAACACCGTTCCCAAGACTCTTCCCGAGAGTCAGGCAGCCTTTAGGCGGGATTTGCGGATTCTGGGCAACCCTTTTGTGCGGGCCAAAACAATCGAACTCGTGATGGAAAACCCGGATACGCCCTTTGATGTGCTTTCTCAAGTGACCTTGGGTGGGGTGTCCGATGCCGGGCTGTCGCATTTGGCCCATCGCCATACCGCCAAATTGGCACTTAGCCGCAAAAGACCGGCCCAGCGGGATCCTGTGCTGCGTGTTCGCCAGTGGGTCAATCGCACCAAGCAACCTGTTCCCTCTCGTTTCCAGCAGGAATTTTTAAAGCAGCAGCAGGCCGCACAAAAACAAGCTGAGGCAATGGACGCCCTGCAATTGGCCTTTCGCAAACTAAAGCTCAGCGATTAAGACGCTCACGGGCTTGTTGGGCCAGCTGAAAGGCGGCTTCTACGGAGTTACCCAGTGCGGTCAGGTGTCCCATTTTACGACCGGCACGGGCTTCCTGCTTGCCATACAGGTGCAAGTACACAGGAGACAAGCCCAAAGCGGTCTGCCAGTCGGGCTCTCCCTTCATCCATAAATCCCCCAGCAAATTGGCCATGGCAGCCGGTTGGCGCAAACTGGGGTCTCCCAGAGGCAAGCCGCAGACCACCCGCAATTGTTGTTCAAATTGATCGCACACCGCCGCTTCAATGGTGTAGTGCCCGGAGTTATGAGGCCGTGGGGCCAGCTCATTGACCAGTAACTCCCCTTGCTGGGTGATGAAAAATTCCACGCAGAGCAAGCCCCGCATGTTTAACGCTTCCAGAATGCGCCGGGTGAGCTGAATGGCCTGTGCTTCCAATGCCTCTGACACTTGGGCTGGAGCCAGAGTGAAATCCAGAATATGATGGCGATGCCGATTTTCCACCGGGCGATAGGCCTGAAAGGTCCCGTCCTCGGCCCGGGCGGCGATCACAGAAATCTCCCGTTCCAGCGCCACAAAACGCTCCATCACGCAGGCTTGCCCGGCAAAGGCTTCATAAGCGGCCAAGGCTTGGGCTTCGGTTTCCAGACGAACCTGCCCTTTGCCGTCATAACCAAAGCCAGCGGTCTTCAGCACGGCAGGTAAACCCAACTGGGCCATGCCCGCTTGCAGCTCCTGAATATTGTTGACCGGCACAAAGGGCACCACCGGGATTCCCAGATCGGATAAAAACTGTTTTTCCCGCAAACGGTGCTGGGTAATTTCCAGCACGGGTGGCTGGGGATAGACGGGCACATCCTGCTGCAAGGCGGCTAAGGCCTGTACTGGAATGTTCTCAAACTCAATGGTCACCACATCCACGCCTTGGGCAAAGCGCTTCAGGGCGGTTAAATCGGTGTAATCGGCGGTGATTTCCAAATCAGCCACCTGCCCGGCGGGGGTATCCCGCTCCGGAGAGAACACATGCACCCGGTAGCCCAAGCGTTTGGCGGTAAGTGCCAACATGCGGCCCAACTGACCGCTGCCTAAAATGCCCAGTGTACTGCCGGGTAAATGCACTTGAGAGGTCATACCGGCAAATGTCGCCCCTGTAGAACGGTTTCGGTCTGTTCCTGACGGTAGCGGGTCAGCTCCTCCCGCAAGGCAGGGTGGGTATTGGCCAAAATGGCCACTGACAGAAGGGCCGCGTTAATGGCTCCGGCCTTGCCGATGGCCATGGTGCCCACTGGCACGCCTGCGGGCATTTGCACAATAGAAAGCAGGGAGTCCATGCCGTTGAGGGCTTGGCTTTGCACCGGCACGCCCAATACCGGAACCATGGTCTGGGCGGCGGTCATACCGGGTAAGTGGGCGGCCCCACCGGCCCCGGCGATAATGACCTGAATCTTCCGCTCCTCCGCCTGAGCCGCAAACTCGGCCAGCCACTGAGGCGTCCGGTGGGCGGATACGACCAGACACTCATGCGGCACGTCAAAGCGGTTCAGCATTTCGTGGGCATGGCGCATGGTTTCCCAATCGGACTGGCTGCCCATGATAATGGACACCAGTGGCTTGTCCTGAGACTTTTCAGGGGCTTTTTCGGAGAAGGAAGCGGAAGTATTCATAGTCAAATCAAGGTCCTTGGTTTGGGCCTAGTGGGCGGCTTGCAGCAATTTGGCGTTCAGTTTAATTTGCGGGCCAGCCAGAGCTTTGGAAATGGGGCAGCCCTTTTTGGCGGCTTCGGCTTGCTCGTTGAACTGTGCTTCGTCAATGCCGGGGATTTCAGCTTCGGTTTCCAGCTCGATGGTGGTGATTTCAAAGCCTTCGCCGACTTTTTCCAGGTGAACTTTGGCCACGGTGTGAACGCGGGTGGGGTTGAAGCCAGCCTTGCTCAGACCAGCGGACAAGGCCATGGAGAAGCAGCCAGCGTGAGCGGCGGCAATCAACTCTTCAGGGTTGGTGCCGGTGCCATCTTCAAAACGGGAGGGAAAGGAGTAGCTGCCTTTGAAAGCGCCGCTGCCCAGCTCAACAGTTCCTTTGCCTTCACGCAGGTTACCTTGCCATTCGGCTTGTGCGGATCTCATTACCATAATATGTCTCTCCTCTCGGGATGCTAACGGCCCGATTTTAGTACGAATGCGCCCATATAGATAGGGCAGACCATTAGGCCTTTATTTGTCGGATTTATTGGGTTGAAGATTCAGGGCGGAAATCTCATTGAGATTCGTTTTGCCTTTCTGCTATACTCTAGCGCATGACAAAAGCAGTGATTAGTGGTATTGGCCCGGATCAACCGGGCATCGTGGCGGCAATCGCCGACATCCTCTACAAACGGGGATGCAATATTGTGGACTCCACCATGACCCGGCTGGCCAACGAGTTCGCCGTGATTCTGATTATTAACGCCCCGAACTCGGTGCGTTTTCCAGATTTAAAGGCCGAATTTGCCACTCTGGAAGAGAGCCACAACATGACCGTGGTTATCAAGCCCATTCCCGACAACATTGGCATGGATTTCCACAAGCCGGAGAATCCGTACATGATTTCTGTGGCCGGGCAGGATCAGGCGGGCATTACCTACAAAATTTCGCGCAAGCTGGCCGAAATGGATATTAACATCACCGATTTGAACGCCCAGTGCATTCAGGGCGATGAAGGCCCGGTTTACATCATGATGGTGGAAATCGATATTCCAAGTTCTATGGCCGTGGGTTCCTTGCAAAAGGAAATTCAGGACATCGCCCAGGAAATTGGTCTGGAAATTCAGTTACGCCCCCTGGAAGCCGTGGCCCTGTAAGCAACGGTACTGTATGAGCGTTCTGAAAGTCTTGAAATTCCCTCACCCCATCCTGCGGGAGAAATGTGAGCCGGTCATCAGTTGGGACAACAGCTTGCAACAGCTGATCGATGATATGACCGAGACCATGTACGCCGCCTATGGCTCGGTGGGGTTGGCCGCTTCTCAGGTGGGAGAAACCACTCGCCTGATTGTGCTGGATACCAGCAGCAAAACCACCCGTGAAGACTATAAGGTGCTGATCAATCCCACCATTGTGGAGGCTTCCCGGAACAAGACCATGCGGGAAGGCTGTCTGAGCTTTCCGGAGTATCTGGCCAACATTAAGCGAGCCACCAAAGTTACCTTTACGGCCTTTGATCGGCATGGGGAGCTGAAAACCTACACGGTTCAAGGGCTGGAGGCCATTGCCATTCAGCACGAGATTGATCACCTGGATGGGGTGTTAATGATTGATCGCATCAGTTCCTTGAAAACGGATTGGATTCGCCGCCAACCCAAGGGGGAAACCGCCCTTGAGTTTACCCAGAATACCCCCACGGGTAATGCCTACGTGGAGCCTTCAGAAGGCCAGCCGCTGGCCATTCAATCCGCGCTTGCCGCACCCATTAGCGACCCCAACCGACGGTAATAGCCCTTGTGAACACTCTTTCCCCTTCCACCACCAATTTGGCCCGATGCATTTTTGAGGTGGCGGAAAGTCGTCCAGACCATCCGGCCTTGGTGGGACGCGGCGGGGTGCTGTCCTATGAGGCTTTGGCCCAGAAAATGACCCGCCTGGCAGGGGCTGTGGAGCAACTGGGCTTGCAAACCGGCGATCGGGTGGCGTTGTTGCTTTATAATACGCAGACTTTTGTGGTGGCCTACTTTGCCCTGCTCAGTCTGGGTATTGCCGTGGTGCCGGTGAATACTCGCCTGACCGCCAGTGAGATTGACGTCATTCTGGAAGACGCCCAAGCCAAGTTGCTGATTAGCTCGCTGGAGTTTTTCAACACCATCACCCAGTTGCAGGCGGACTGCTTGCAAGGCTTGGTGCTTGATACGGAGTTGCTGGCCAGCGAAGAGGAATTGGATCCGCTACTGGATGCCTTCCCCTTGGGGTGTGCCTTGTACCGCTTAAATGAATTGCTGGCCCGGAAACTGGAGTCTCAGCAGCCGGTGCCTTACGATTTGCCCGGGCATACCCCGGCAGCCTTGATCTACACCTCGGGTACCACCGGGAAGCCCAAAGGGGTTATTCTCAGTCATCGCAATATAGAAGCGGACGCCCAAGCCAACGTGGCGGTCATTGAGGCCGTTCCGGACGATCGATTGATCACCATTTCCCCCTTGTTTCACGTGTTTGGGCAAACCAACATTCTGGTATCGGCCATGATGGCCGGGGCCACCGTGGTACTGGTGCGCAAGTTCAGCCCCAAAACGGTGCTGGAGACCATTGAGCGTCATAAAGTGACCTTTATGGCCGCTGTGCCCACCATGTACCTGATGATGCTGACCCATTTGCGGGAGAAAACCTTTGACCTGTCCTCCTTGCGGGTCTGCCACTCCGGGGCGGCTCCCATGGCCGTGGATACCTTCCACGAGGTGGAGCAATACTTCGGGGCTCCGGTGCAGGAGGGCTACGGACTGTCAGAAGCCTCTTCCATTGTCTGCTCCAACCCGTTGCATGGTCCCAGAAAACCTGGCTCCGTCGGCTTACCCCTGCCAGGGGTTCAGGTGAAAGTCCTGCGGGATGATGATACGGAAGCGGCGGTGAATGAAATCGGCGAGTTGCACGTGCAAGGCGAGATCGTTATGCAGGGGTATCACCAGCGCCCGGAGGAAACGGCCAAAAGCCTGCGTCAATTCCCGGATGGCACCTGGCTGAAGACCAAGGATTTGGGCTACAAGGACGAAGAAGGCTACATTTACATCGTGGATCGCACCGATGATCTTATTAACATCGGCGGAGTGAAAGTTTACCCCCGAGAGATTGAAGAGGTGCTGTTCAAGCACCCGGCCGTGCAAGCGGTGGCCGTGACCGGAGTGCCTTCTACCTTGCACCACGAGGCCATTAAGGCCTTTGTGGTCACCAAAGCGGATCAAACATGCTCCAAGGAAAGTTTGATGGAGTTCTGTCGCCCGCATCTGGCGGACTTCAAGATTCCCAAGTATTACGAGTTTGTGGAAGCCATCCCTCAGGGGGCCACCGGCAAAATCCTGCGCAAAGACCTGCGCCGGGATATTTAACAGGATATTGAAAGCGTACGGAAGCACAAGGAAAGCCTGACTATGTCTAACACCATGTCTAACACCCGGGCCATGCAAGATGAGTTGTTCCAGATTATCAAGCGCCTGTCCTTTAAAACCGGCGACTTTATTCTGGCCTCCGGGCAACGCTCTAGCTATTATGTGGATTGCCGCCTGAGTACACTGGATGGGCGGGGAGCCTATCTGATCGGGCAATTGCTCTATGATCGCCTGGTGAATCTACATCCTGATGCGGTGGGCGGGATGACCCTGGGTGCCGATCCCATTGTCAGCAGCATTTTGTACCGCAGTGCTGAAGTGGGTAAGCCCATGGCTGGCTTTATTGTGCGCAAAGAGGCCAAAGGCCACGGGGCTGGCAACCAGATTGAGGGCAACATGGCCCCCTGGATGCGGGTGGTACTGGTGGAAGACGTGGTCACTACCGGGGGCTCTACGCTGAAAGCCATTGAAGCCATACGCAAAGCTCACCCCAGTGTTGAGATTGTGGGGGTGTTGGCCATTATCGATCGGAATGCAGGCGGAGCAGAAGCCTTTAGTCGTCTTGGGATTCCGTTTCAGGCGATTTACAACGTTCAAGCATTTCTGGCGGAATAAAGCGCTGCCAGTCTCCATCCAGGTTGTTGATAAACTGATGGGCGGACAGGACATCATCTTCGGTGATGGGGTCGTACTCGGCCAGGCGCATCAATTCTTCATCGGTCAGTTCCGGATCGGGGAAGGTGTGATCCCGCTGGGAGGCTTCCACGCCGACCATGGCCACCCCATTCTGGGTGTCGCAGTGGGTGCAGTAGACGTTCACGATGTAAATGCCCTCTTCCTGCCGCAAGAGTTGAATATCTTCTGGCGTGAAGCTGTGTGAGCAGAAATTACAGCGCATGCGACTGAAAAAGCTTTGGATCAGTTGGAAGGCATCCATTATGCACCTCTCGATCATTTCTGTGGGACGAGCGCGACTATCTCTTGATTATAGACCTTATTATGGGAATATAAAGGTGGTTTCACAAAAAAATAAGATTTAAGCTGATGCCCACCCCCTCTGACTCTCCAAAACCGCTCCCCTTGCTGCATAGCATGGATCTGGATGTGAATATTTTTGACACGGACTGCTACGGCGTGATGTGGCATGGCGCCTACACCAAATGGCTGGAAATGGGCCGGGTGAAATTGCTGGAAGCTCAGGGCTATATCTTTCCCAAGCCGGGCGATCCGGAGGGTTACGTGTTTCCGGTGGTGGAGCAAAACCTGAAGTATAAACGTTCTGCCCCTTACGGGGATAAACTGGTTTTGAGTACCCGGTTGGCCGTGGATGGCTACAAGCTGTTGTTCCTGCAAAATTTTCGCAGTCAGCAAGCGGATCAGGTGACTTTGGAAGCGGTGACCACCGTGGTGGTGGTGGATGCCCAGTGGCGGGTGCAACGTCGTTTGCCGGAAGCCCTGAAGGCCATCATCGGTTTGTCTGGCATTGCCTAGTTCAAAGCGCCTGAAAAGACCACTGAAGCGTCATGTGAGCCACGGTTCATTCGTTTAGCTGGGCAATGCGGGTGTATCCACTTGATGGTTGTAGGTGCTTCCCTTGTGCTCGGTTTTATCCCAGCGGGTGCGGCGTTCCTTTTGCCATAGCACCTTCACCATAATGCCAAACACCAGCGGTATCCACAAAATGGTCAGATAAATCGAGGTGACTGCTGTCCACTTGAGGGCTTCCCAGAAAGGCGGGCGGTTAAAGCGAATAATAGCCACGATAATGGCCGAACCAATGCCCAGGCAAAAAATGGGAATGACCAACAGGGAGGAAATAATGCGGGTGGAGGTCGGATCGGCCATAATGACGCCCCAGCCCAGCTGAATGAGGTCCATGACCAGCCACAGGGGCAGCAAAAATTCCAGAAAGTAAGCCACCATATCCAGGGTGGTGCGCAAGGAAGCCTTGCGGGACTTGAGCAACGGGCCAGCGTATTCCAGATACCGGAACAGGGTGCCTTCCGTCCAGCGCCGCCGCTGCTTGAGCAAGCCGCCAAATTCAACAATGCCTTCCTCAAAAACCGGCACTTTGTGGGCAAAGCGAATATCCCAGCCCTCAATGTGCAAGCGGGTGGACAGATCCAGGTCATCGGTCAGGGTGTTGACGTTCCACCCGTGAACTTCTTCCAGGGCTTCCCGCTTGACCAATTGACCGTTGCCGCGTAGTTCTACCGCGCCTCGCACACTGTCTCGGCCGTACTGGAAGTGGGAATCCAGTGAGTATTCGTAGTTCTGGCACTGGGTCAGCCAGTTTTCGTTGCCATTGGCGATGATTTTACGGGCCTGCACCGCGCCCACGTTTTCATCCGCTAAAAAGGGAACAATGCGGCGCAGGAAATCAGGCTCCACGTAAGCGTCAGCGTCGAATACACAGATAACTTCCCCATCGGTCAGGGTCAAGGCTTCGTTTAATACGGCGGGCTTTCCCGGAATGGCATCGGTGGGGCGCAGGTGATAGCGGAAGGGTAAGGGCAGCGTTTCTCCCAGCCGGGTCAGGATGGCCGGTGTCTGATCGGTGCTGCGGTCATCCATAATGAGCAGTTCATAATCGGGATAATCCAGCTTTAGCAGGTTATAAATGGTGTTCTCGATAACCACTTGCTCGTTGTGGGCGGAAATAACCACGGAAACCTTGGGCAGGTAGTTCATATTCAGCGGTTTGGGGCGTTTGGCCTCCATACGCTTATGGTGCACCATGGCCAGCGTCATCAGCCAGGTGTAGAGGATCATGAACACCAGCAACAAAATAACCGACGAGTAGCGGGGCATGACCTTTCCGGTCAAAAACACCACCAGCCAGATCACGGCAATCATACTCAGGAGAAGGATTTTTTCTTTCAAGAGATTTTCCTGCCTGCTTCTAAACCTGATTAACTGTAACCACAATGCCCATTTCGCACTTAATTAATAGGCGGACAACCGATGGGCAAATTCTTTTAAATGATTGGCCGCCCGTAAAGCACCATGAATCTCAGCCGCCATTGTAGCAAACTCACGGGTGCGAGACTCAAATTCTGGATCGCCCAGGAGCTGTTCGATGTTGGCGCACAAGCCCCGCTGCGAGCTGTCGCATAGCTCTTGATAGGACATGGTGAGGGAGACGCCCAATTCCGACATGCGGCTGGCGTTGTTTTCCTGCTCAATCTGCTGGCTGTCCGGAATGATTAGCGACGGTTTGCCCAGTGTCAGCAGTTCCATGGCCGTGCTGTGACCGGCCTGAGTGATGACCAGATCGGCGGCCTTGAAGTAGGGTGCGGCCTCTTTGACGAAGGGGTGAATCTGGGCGTTTTCCGGCACGTTGGCGGTGGTAAAGCTGGAGATGATAATGAAATCGAGATGGCTCATGCGCCGGGCCGCCTCAATAATGGCATCAAACAGGGGACGTCGGTACTCATGTCCCCCCAAAGAGGCCACGATCAGCGGCTTGTGGCTGGGCTTGGTGATGGCTTGCACTTCATCCGCCTGCCAGGCGACCAAGGGGCCCACAAAGCGGGTGCGTTTTTTGACCTGGTAATTATCGGAAAGATTGGGCAGGCATATGGTGTAAGGCGGGCTGAAATCGGGGATGAGAATCTCCTCGGCGCTGGACAGCCACAGTTTCATGACCCACTCGAAGGAGCGGCCAAACAGCTTGACCAAGGCGGAATCCCGCTCGAAAAAGGGATAAAAGGCGCTTTGGTTGGTCAGCACAATGCAGGGAATGTCCAGACGTTCCGCGGCCAAAACCGGGGCAATGCGGCCATCGGCCACCACCAGGGTTACCCCGTGGCGCTTGATGATGTCCATCTCTTCCTGCACGATTTGGTTTAGCCCCAAGGCGCGGGCCGGGTTGTTCAGGATGGTCTTGCCTACGTCGAAATGCCCTTCGGAGCCCACGAATTTGACTTCCTGCGCCACTTCCACGCTGGGATAGTCGTAAGAGCGAACCCGCTCCAGGGCATAACTGTAGGAGGCAATCAGGATATCACTGGGTTTGAAGTGTCGGGCAATGGCCAAAGCACGGCTGGAGTGTCCGTACCCCTCGCTACTGACCGAGAAGTAGACCTTGTCCCGCAGTTGGGGCACATTCTTTTTTCGCTTACCAATTTGCAGCAAAGACATGCGATTTTTCGGCCTTCAATCGGTTATACAGTCCCAGTACCCCCAATAATAGCATCGGCACCCCAATTAACAGAAACATGGCGCCAACGCCCACCTGCTCTACGGCCAGACCGGCCACTAGGACCGGCAAGGTGGAGGACGTGCTTAAAATGGTGAATTGCACCCCGAAAACCTTGCCCCGTTTGTCTTCCGGGATCAGTTCCTGCAAGAGGGCCTGCAAGGGAATGGCGATAAAGGCTGCCCCGACCCCCATGATAATGGACAGCGCGTAGGTGTAGACCATGCGGGCGGTGAAGCGCACCGAAGCCAGCTCAAACCAGCCACTGAGGAGTTGGGGCAAGTGAATGACATAACCCTTCATGGACAAAAAACGCACCAGGGTCAGCAGCACCAGACACAGGCCCACGCTTAAAAATCCGCTGTAGACCATAATGCCACGTCGGGCATGGTGGAAGGAATGCCCCACCCAAAAGGCACCCAAGGCCATACCCACACCGCTGAAGGCGATGATGTAGGCAAACTTCTGGGCGGCCACCTGAGGATCTTCAAACAGGTAAGTTTTGGCAAAGCTGATAAACAAAATGCACAGGGCCACCATGGCTGAAAACAAGGTGGCCAGCTTCAGCATGGCGTTGCGCACAATGGGATGATCGCCGATGTAGCGCAGGCCGTCCTGAATCTCATGCCCGAAGCGGGCAAAGGCCTCTTTCATGCTGGCCGCTGGGGGACGGCTGTCCTCTTCCAGCACACACAGGGGCGGGGTTCGCACAAAAGCCAACGATAGGCTGGCGGCCAGAAACAGCCCGCTAATGGCCCAATGCACCTGTTTTAGGGAAAACAGGTTGATGAGCGGATCGCCCAGAGCAAAGCCAAAAATGACCGCCACCATCATGGTGGTGGTAAACAGGGAGTTGGCCGTCAGCAGGGAGGACTTGCTGACAATGGTGGGAATGGTGGCCGCTTCTGCGGGGACAAAAAACTGGGTGGCCGCCGAAATGAGGAAGGCCACATAGTAGATGGCCCAGCCCCCGGTGGCTTCCGCGGCCCAGGGAATGAGGGCTACCAGTGCGGCCCGCATTAAGTTGGTGGCCACCAATACGGCCCGGCGGGGCCAACGATCCACAAACACCCCGGCAATGGCCGTCAGCAAAATAGCGGGGATGGTAAAGGCAATGTATAAAAAGCTGCTGTAGCGATCGCTGGGGCCAAAGTGGCTGACAATGAGGCTGATGAACACCACAAAAATAATGCGATCGGCGATTTGGGAAAAAATCTGGCCAATCCACAGGGCCAGAAAATTACGGTTGGTCAGCACCACACGGTAGCCTTCCCGGGCGGAAAGCGACGATTCGACTGACTCGACTGATTCGGCAGGTGCGGTAGAGGGAGTTTGAAGCGACATTCCGGGTTTCCTGTCAACAGCCCGCTTTCCAAAAGGAAGCACAGGCCCACTGGGTTTTCTTATTGTACTGCAACTCCCCGGGCAAGCAAGCGGGAAGCGGGAAACGCCTATTCCTGTAACGGCGGGACGGCGGGCAGCGTGGTGTGTTGTTCTGGCCGTGCCTGCTCCGGCAGGGGTGTTTCCAATAAGCTTAAAACCAAATCGTAAGCGTGCATGCTCTTTTCCACCACTTTTTGGAAATAGTAGCGCAGGAACTTCTGGGCTTTGCAGAACTGAAGGGCTGTCCACTGCGGGTCATGCGGGTTTAGCAACAGGCGCAAGGTACTGGTGGAAACGTTCACCCACTCATCAGTATTCAGGCCGTCCAGGCCAACGGTTTCGGCCTGGTGTTTGCGCCGAAGCTCGGAGGTGGCCATACCGCCCAACTGTGGGGAAAAACTGTAGAACGGGGCCTCCCAATCCAGCGGCTGCCCGGTAAAAATACATTCGCTCAGGATGGGGTGATAGCCTTCCGCTTCTAATAAATCCAGCTGATATTGAATGCCCAGCGGGATGATTTGCGCTTCAGCGGCCTGATCCAGAAGATGCAGGGCGTTTTTGAGTTCGGCATAAACCAGATGGCTGTCGGCCTCTGCTGCGGTCAGGTTGACCAGTTCGGCAAAGAGCAGGGCATAGGATAGTTTGAGTAAATCGGCCCGAATGCCAGGGAAGCTTTCCCGAGGCTGGTATTGAATGAGCAGATCCAGATTTTTTCCCTTGGACAGTTGCACCTCGCTGAGGTTGAGCAGCTGGCAAGCCCCCACCAGCTTGCTTTTTGGTTTTTTAACCCCCTTGGCGATGGCGGAGATGCGCCCATGTTCTGAGGAGTACAGGTGCAGGATCTGATCGGCCTCTCCAAAATCGTAGGTGCGCAGGCAAATGACATCGGTGGTATAGGTTTTGGCGGCAATGGGGGACACGGGAAATGCTCCTGCTTTGCGGGGATTGGCCTCTGTCTTGTTACCATCATACACGGGGCCAATCGTCCGCATGAAGCTGGACCAATGCTTTTCTGCTCATCTGCAAAACATCCTTCGCCCATCGCTTAAACATCTCTTAATAAGGGCGGCTTTTCCTTTACGAGCCCCCCTGCCCGGTGGCACAATAGAAGGCTAGCGGATCCCATTCGCCGTCTTTGGCAGGCCCCACCCCTTAAAACCCCATCAGCAGAGTTGAGTTTATGAGTACCGTACGTCCTTTTGTTCACCTCCACGTGCATACCCACTACAGTATGCTGGATGCCGCCACGCGGGTACCGGATCTGGTCAAGATCGCCACGGCCAATAATATGCCAGCGGTGGCTATTACCGATCATGGGGTGATGTATGGGGCCGTAGAACTCTACAACGCCTGCAAAGGGGCTGGGCTCAAGGCCATTATTGGGGCCGATATGTATGTGGTGGACGGGGATATTACCGATAAAAGCAGCCGTCAGCCCATGCATCAGCTTGTATTGCTGTGCAAGAACGAGATTGGCTATAAAAATCTGGTTAAAATCGTTTCCCGTTCTCACCTGGAAGGTTTTTACTATAAGCCACGCATCAACTGGGATATTCTCAAGGCCCACAGCGAGGGGTTGATTGCTTTAACCGGGGATCTGACCGGCCCGGTGGCCCGCCCCATTTTGCGGGGCCATGTGGATGAAGCCCGAGAGCGGGCCAAGTTCTTGCAAGAGATCTTCGGAGAGGATCTCTATATAGAAATTGTGGATCACGGGAAGGAACCGGAGTACCGCTTTGCGGTGGAGGCGGTTAAAATCGCCCAGGAGTTGGGCATTGAGCTGGTGGTTACCAATGACACGCACTTCTCCCGACCGGGCGATGAGACCATGCACAATATTTTGTTGTGTATGCAGCAGGGGAAAACACTGGCTGAAAGTAGTTCTCGGGATATTTACGGGCCGCAGTACTACATAAAAAACGGCGATGAAATGGCCAAGCTGTTTCAGTTTCTTGACGCGGACGTTCGGGAGCGGGCGCTGGATAACACCCTGAAAATCGCCGACAAAATTGAATTCAAGATGAAGCAAGGGGAGTCCATCCTGCCGGACTATCCCATTCCAGAGGGTACCACTTTGGAGAGCGAGCTGGAGCGGGAAGTGATGGAAACCGCCCTGGAGCGCTTTTCCGAAATCACCCCCGAAATTCAGGAGCGGCTGGACTTTGAGCTGAATATCATTAACCAGATGGGCTTTCCGGCCTACTTTTTGATCACGGCCGATTTTATCCGTTACGCTCGGGAGCAGAATATTCCGGTGGGGCCGGGCCGGGGGTCTGCCGCAGGCAGCCTGGTGGCCTTTGTGTTGGGCATTACCGATATTGATCCCTTGGAGCATAATTTGCTGTTTGAGCGATTCCTGAACCCGGAGCGGGTCTCCATGCCCGACGTCGATATTGACTTCTGCATTGACCGGCGGGGGGACGTGATTGAGTACGTTCGCCGCAAGTACGGGGCCGACCGGGTTTGCCAGATTATTACGTATGGCACGCTGGCCGCTCGGGCCGCTTTGAAGGCTGTGGCAAGGGTTATGGAAATTCCCTTTGCGGAAAGCGACAAGCTGGCCAAGATGATTCCCTTTGGGCCTGCCGTTAAGCTGAAAGACGCCCTGGAAGACGGCATGGAGCTGAAAAAGCTTTATGATACTGACCCTCGGGTGAAAGAGCTGGTGGATCTGGCTTTGGCCCTGGAAGGCACTGCGGTCAGCGTGGGCATGCACGCCGCCGGGGTGGTCATTTCCAAGGACGCACTGGATACCATTGTGCCGGTGCAGTTCACCAAGGACGGGCATGAGACCGGGCAGATCGTATCCCAGTACCCCATGGGGGATTTGGAAAAGCTGGGCCTGCTGAAGATGGACTTTTTGGGTCTGCGAAACCTGACCATTATTGATAACACTGTGCAAATGGTCAAACAAATCCGGGGAGAGGATGTGGACATGCGCCACTTGCCTCTGGATGATCAGGATGTCTATGAGATTTTGACCGCAGGCGATACCGATGGCATTTTCCAGCTGGAATCCGGGGGAATGAAGGCCTTGGTGAAGGACCTCAAGCCGTCTGTGTTTGAGGACATCGGCGCTTTGGTGGCCCTGTATCGACCGGGTCCTCTGAACTCGGGCATGGTCAAGCAGTTTGTGGATCGGAAGCACGGGCGGGCACAGGTGGAGTACAAGCACCCGGCTCTGGAGCCGCTGCTGAAAGACACCTACGGCACCATCGTGTACCAGGAGCAGATCATGCAGATTGCCCAGTCGCTGGCTGGCTACTCGCTGGGGCAGGCGGATTTGCTGCGTCGGGCCATGGGTAAGAAAAAAGCGGAAATCATGGAGCAGGAGCGGGCTGGTTTTCTGGCTGGCTGTGAGAAAAACAGCGTTGATTTGACCATTGCCAACGAGCTGTTTGACACCATGAGCGAGTTTGCGGCCTACTGCTTCAACCGGTCGCACTCGGCAGCCTATGCGCTGGTGGCGTATCAAACCGCTTTTTTAAAGGCGCATTACCCGGTGGAATATTTATCGGCCCTGTTATCCAGCGTCAGCAACGATTTGGAGAAGGTGCAGTTCTATATTTTGGCCTGCCGCAAAATGGGCCTTAAAATTCTCCCGCCGGATATTAATAAGTCGGGGCAGAATTTTACCCCCGATGGGGATAAGGCCATTCGCTTTGGGATGGCCACCATTAAAAACGTGGGTGTGGGCGTGGTGGAAAACATTATTGCCGCTCGCACGGAAAAACCTTTTGCCTCGCTGGAAGATTTTTGTGAGCGGGTCGATCCCAAGGTGCTGAACCGGAAAACCCTGGAGAGCTTGATTAATAGCGGGGCCTTTACCGAATTTGGTTTCTCTCGCAAACAGTTGTTTAGCAATGTGGAAACTATGACCAATTATGCGGCCAAGTGTCAGGAGCAAAAAATTACCGGTCAGGCCAGTTTGTTTTCTCTGTTGGGCGGCGGTGATGAAGCCGGTGGGGCGGGCGGCTTTGGCGGATTGATTCTATCTGGCGATACGGCGGAATACAGCGATGAAGAGATTCAGCAGTTTGAAAAAGAGTTGCTGGGCTTTTATGTCAGTAGCCATCCGCTGGATAGTTTGCTGGATAAATTGCCCATGATGACCAGCCATAATATCGCTGAACTCAAGGATTTCCCGGATGGGGTGGATGTGGTGATTGGCGGGTTGATTTCCAGCCTGCAAAAGAAAATTACCAAAACCAATCGGCCTATTTGGATTGGCAAGCTGGAGGATTTTTCCAGCGAGACGGAATTTGTCATGTTCTCGGATGCCATTGAGAAAGTGGGCGAGCGTGTGGCTGAAGGCAAGAAAGTGCTGATTCAGGGGCGTTTGCAATTCCGGGGAGATAACGGGGATCAGTTCAGTATTATCCTGAACGAAGTGCATCCGGTGGATGAAGTGCGGCCCTTTCATCTGTTTTTTGACAGTGCGCCCAAGTGGGAAATCTTGCAGACCATTAGCACCATTTTGGTGAAGAATCGTGGGTTTAATCCGGTGATTTTGAACTTTAAGGATGGCACGAGAATTAAAGCGGGCACCAAGTTCTGGATTAATAATAATAACCGGGAATTGGTGAAAGAAACGCTAGAATCGCATTTCGGCCAGATCTTAAAGGTAGGGTAAATTCTTTTTCAGGGGGCGTTGCCCCCTGCGACCCCCACTGGAAGGGGGACAGATCTTGCCGCACGTTCTGTCCCCCCTCCAGCCCTCCCCTAGAAAAAATTTAATTTATAGTCATTAAATTGGTTGGCTTTCTTGATTTGCTATACTAACAGCCCTAATCAATCAGGATAATTCATTGTGTTATTAAAGGGCGTTTCCGAACAGCAACGTGAATTGCGGCAGATCAATTGCAAGCTGACTTTGTTTTCGCCGATTCGGATTGAAGGGCAAGACAGGGTTTCTTTTGCCGGAAAAAAGGAGAGTGCTGAAAAAAACGATTTTACTTTTAAGCAGAGGATGACATCCGCGCTTAGTGCGTTGAAAGCAGAGTTGAAAAGACCCGCCTCTTGTATTTTCTTTGCTATAGGATCGGCAGGTCTTGTTTTGTTGCCACTTGCATTGCTATCATCGGCTTTTTTTCCGGCGGCAGTCCCTGTTTTATGGCCCATGGCGGCTGGTACTTCTTGGGCTTCTGGGGTAGTGGTTTGGGAGGCATATAAAATTATGAAGCCTGCCTACCAAAAGCCGACCACGGCCGCATAATTCAATGGCCGGTAAGGATTGAAGCGCTCTCTCCTTGTCATTCCCGCGCAGGCGGGAATCCACGCTGCCTTTTATGTTGGATTTATTTTTCCCCTCTTTTGATTGCCGGGTTTGCGTTGTTCCACTCAGTGGGGAATGACATAAGTTTGTAAATGGGAATTCGTGGGGAGGTCTGGAGGGGGGACAGGGCTTGCCCTGGACTCTGTTCCCCTCTCCAGTGGGGTGCAAGGGGCAACGCCCCTTGAAGAAGAAACTTCCCTTGAGGAGAAATACTTCAGTGGGGTAAAAGGGGCAAAGCCCCTTGAGAGAGAATCCCTCTTGAAGAAGAATCTTGCGTAAAAAAAGAAAAAGTATTGATTTAGGGCAATTTCAAGAAGAGATTCATTTTTATAGAGCCAAATGGTTTTGTTATACTGCTGATTGTAAAAGCATGGGTTATTCAAGATGGTTTTAAACGGGGTTTCCAGGGCTCGCTCAAGCGCAACAACAATCCGACCTGCCAGTCAGCCAATGTCAAAGGCGACAGGGCCAGCGCAGCGTGGCGATCAGGTGCTATTTGGCGGCGACAACAACAACAAGCCCACTGAAAAGAAACCGCTCACGTTTCAGGAGAAATTGAAACTGGGGTTTGAGGCGTTAAAGAAGGAACTTCAGGTGCCCAAGAGTCGACACTACTTGATTTCAGGGTATGTCACCAGCGCCATGACCCCGGCTTTACTATTGGGCTCTTTGCTGTTTCCGGTGGCAGCCCCGGTGTTGTGGCCACTGGCGGCTTTAACCGGCTTTTGGTCCGGGGTTATTTTGTGGGAGAGCTTTAATATTTTAAATGGTCCGTTTAAGGCCCAAAAGGACAAAAAGGCGCCCGCCAAGTAGGGAGGGCTGGTTGGCTCTGGGTTGGCGTAGGGCCGTATTGTTCAGCGGGGGCGTTTTCTGGATAATGGGGCTATGCGTGTGGGTATGTAAGGACTACCAATGGACACTGGGGATCTCGCTTGGGTACTGCTGGCTTCTTCGCTGATTATGCTGATGACCCCGGCGGTGGGTTTGTTTTACGGGGGCATGGTGCGCCGGAAGAACGTGCTATCCACCATTATGTTGAGTTTTACGGCGCTGGTGGTGGTGACTATTCAGTGGGTGTTGTTTGGGTATAGCTTAACGTTTGGCCCGGATGTGGGGCATTTTATCGGCGATTTAAGCTGGTTTGGGCTGGACACGGTGGGGGACGCGCCTTACCCGGATTACGCCAAGACCATTCCGCATCTGGCGTTTATGCTGTTTCAGATGAAGTTTGCCATTATTACCCCGGCTTTGATTTCGGGGGCATTTGTGGAGCGGATTCGCTTTAGTTCGTTCATTATTTTCACGCTGTTGTGGACCACGCTGGTGTATGATCCGCTGGCCCACTGGGTGTGGGGCGTGGGCGGCTGGTTGCGCAATTTGGGGGCGCTGGATTTTGCCGGGGGCACGGTGATTCACATTTCCGCTGGGGTGGCAGCACTGGCTATGGCTTTGGTAATTCGTCCCCGCAAGGGTTTTGGACGGGTGCCCATGGAGCCCAGTAACGTGTTATTGACGTTGCTGGGGGCCATTTTGCTGTGGTTCGGCTGGTTTGGCTTTAATGGGGGCAGTGCGTTGGCCGCCAATGGCTTGGCCGTGCATGCCCTGGTTACCACCAACATTGCGGCCGCTGCCGCTTCTCTGGCCTGGATGGCGCTGAGTTGGCGACGCAGTCGGCCCAGTGTGATTGAGGTGGCCACGGGGGCCGTTGTGGGACTGGTTGCCATTACACCCGCTTGCGGATATGTGGGCGTTCCGGCGGCCATTATGATTGGGACTATCGCCTCGATTGTGGCCTATTACTGCATTCAGCTTCGTCAGCGGCTGAAGATTGATGAATCGCTTGATGTGTGGGCCTGCCATGGGATGGCTGGAACCTGGGGGGCCATTGCCACGGGGCTGTTCGCCAGCAAGGCTATTAACCCGGCTGGGGCCGATGGGCTGTTTTACGGGAATCCGTATTTGTTTTATGTGCAGATTTTGTCGGTGTTGGTGGCTTGGGGGTTCTCGTTTGTGGCCACTTATCTGATTGCCCAGCTCATTGATAAGACTCGTGGCCTGAGCGTGGGCATTCGGGAAGAGGAAGTGGGTCTGGATATTTCCCAGCACGGGGAAGAACTGTATACCGGTTTGTAAGGAGTCGCCATGAAGCGGATTGAGGCCATTATCAAGGAAGAAAACCTGGACCCGGTAAAGTCGGCCCTGGATGAGGCCGGATTCACGGGCATGACCGTCCTGAATTGCCGGGGGCGGGGCACTGGGGGCGGCATTAATCTGGAATGGCGGGCCGGGACTTATAAAGTGGATTTGCTGCACAAGCTGATGCTGATTCTGGTGGTGAAGGACGATCAGGTGGGCACGGTGACCGATATCATTATTGCGCAGTGCAAAGAGGATGCCACCAGCGGGGCCGGGAAGATTTTTGTTTCCCCGGTGGACGAGGTGATTCGCATTCGGACCAATGAGCGCAACGAAGACGCTTTATAGGCGGATGGCTGGCGCTAGGGCGTTTTAGCGAAAGGCTCGTTTCAAGCGCTGTTGCAGGGCTAGGCCAACAATGCGCCATAAAAACCACGGGTTGCCCATAATGTAGCGACGAAACATGCGGCGGGGTTCTACTAAAAAGCGAAACAGCCATTCCAGCCCGTTTTCACCCATCCAGGCCGGGCAACGGGGCACTTTGTGGGTCAGGTAATCCAGAGTGGCCCCGATGGGGTAAAACACGGAGACGTTCAAGGCATCCTTGTGCTGCTGAATCCACTCTTCCTGTAGGGGGCAGCCAAAGCCCACAAATAACACATCGGGCTGCAGGGCGTTGATGCGATCCATCACCTGCCGCTCCAGGGATTGATCTTGCAGAATAAAGCCGTGATGGACACCCAGGATGGTGTGTTTGGGGTGATGCGCTTCGAATTGGGCCAATGCTTTTTCGGCAATGCCCGGTTCTCCGCCCAGATAGAACGCAGTGATGCCCTGTTGGCTGAGATAAGCCCACAGATCAAACAGCCAATCGGCGGCGGTAAACCGGCAGGGGAGGGGCTGGCCCAACAGCTTGGAGGCCAGTACAATGCCAGCGCCATCGCAGTAAACCACCTCGCTGTCTTGCAGAAACTGGCGCAAGGTAGGGTTTTGTTTGGCAATGTTGGCGATGTGCACGTTTAAGGCGGCAAAGACGGACTTGCCGGGGCGCTGGGCCTCTTGCCGCAAGCGGTCAAACAGGGCGGGCAAATCGGGGATGTTATCCACCAGAATGCCTTCAATATCGCTGGACAGGCCCGGTAAAACCTGCGTGCGGTTGCTAGATTGGTTTGGCAGGCTGTCTGGCCGGTTGTTCGAGAGGGCGTCTGAGGCTTTGTCGGCGGGGACGGGCAAGGTGGGGGTATAGAGCATGATGAAACCTATGGTGGGTTCGTCTGTGTTTGAAGTGTGACTGACTTGGGAGCCTGAATGGCTGGGTAGCGGGTATGCGCTGACATGCTTAATAGAAGCAAAACCCGGCGCAAAATTGCCCGGGTTTGCCAGTGCTAAAAAGGAGCCGACTTAGGAGGCTTTTGCGTTCTGCGTCGGGTCCTGATTACCCGGCAGACGGAGGGCCACCACCAGGGTAGCCACCATCAGCAAAGCGGAAAACCAAAAGGGGGAAATGCCGTAGAGGGCGTTGTTGGTGTTGGCGTCGTACTGTAGTAAAAAGCCGCCCACCATCGGGCCAATCATGCGGCCCAGGCTAGCCGTGGATTGCAGCACACCCAGCACAATCCCCTGCGATTGGGCATCGGCGGATTTGGAGGCCAGACCGCTGACCAGTGGGGTGACCAGGCTGTTGCCAATGGCCAAGGCCGTGGAGGCCAGCACCACCCAAATCAGGTTACTGCTGATGGGCAATAGGGCCATGCTGATGAACAGAAACACACTGCCCACGATAATCAGCGGTTTTTCGCCCACTTTGGGTACCATGCGACGCAGCATGCCCCCTTGAATGAGCACACCCAGCATACCGATATAGGCAAAAAGCCAGCCGTTTTCACGGGCATGCCATTGCAGGCGATGGGCGGTGAACAGGGTAAAGAGAGCGGTTACCAAGGAGAAAGCCAGCGTGGACAGCAGGGACACCCACATGACGGTGCCCAGGGGGCCGTTTTTCACCTTTAAAAAGTTTTGCAGCATTGAGCCCGAAATGGAACCCGAGACGGCGGGGTGGGCCTTGCGCTGCGCTTCGTTCAGGCTTTCTGGCAGAAAAAGGTAAATGGCGATGCCGTTTAATAAGGCCAGCCCTGCCGCCACATAAAAGGGCAGTTGAATGGAGTAATGGCCCAATAGGCCCCCAATGGCGGGTCCAATCACAAAACCCAGACCGAAGGCCGCCCCAATCAGGCCCATTGCCCCGGAGCGTTTTTCCAGCGGGGTGATATCGGCAATGTAGGCTTGGGCGGTAGGAATGTTGCCGCCGGAAGCCCCGTCGATCAGGCGTCCCAGGAAGAGCAGCCACAGTGTGTTGGCCAGGCCCATGATTAAAAAGCTAAGTGAGGTACCCAGAATACTGAAGAGCAGCACGGGGCGTCGTCCCAAACGATCTGACCAGCGACCGAGTAGTGGGGCAAAAATAAGTTGCATGAGCGAAAAGCTACCGAACAGGATGCCAATTTGCCAGTCCGTGGCGTTGAAGTGCAACGAATACAGGGGAAGAATGGGGATGACGATGCCAAAGCCGATCATATCGATTAGGATGGTGAAAAATATGATGAGAATGGGCGATAAACCGCGTTTTGGGGTGGAGGGTTCGGTCATAGTGTTATTCCTGCCAGGGCTCAACGGATCACGAAAGGGATTGCATGGGAGATGACACGGAGGATTCTCGCTCCCCATCTTCCTACACACAGCCGGGATTTCAATCCTTTATTAAGGAGGCACAGGGAGCGGTTGTTTTCTGGCGGAAGTCTGTTTGTCAGATGGGGGGCTTTTGGGATAGGCTCCTAGTGTTTTTCTTGCAAGTAATTCCCCGTCTGTGTTTTTTCGCTTGTTTTTGCAGGAGGCTTGTTCATGCCCGAGTTACCGGAGGTCGAGACTTTTCGCCGTTTTACGGAGCGATACGCCTTGCATGTGCCGGTGACTGATGTTCGGGTATTCAAGCCCAAAATTTTGGAAAATACCACAGAATTGGCTTTAGAGCAGGCCTTGATCGGGCGGTGTTTGTTGGAGACCCGCAGGGTGGGCAAGCACCTGTTGGTGCGAATCGGCTCGCCGTCTGAGATTGCGTCTTCCGAGATGAAGTCCCGGGAGATGGCGCCCCCGCTGGATCTGGGTTGGTTGTTTCTGCATTTTGGAATGACTGGCTTCCTGAGTTACGAGCGGGATGGGCAGAGTGTGGTCAATGCCTATGGGAATCCGGCCTTGCCCAATGCTCATATTCGGGTGCAGTTGGCCTTGGCCGATGGGGGACTGTTTAATTTTCATGAGCAGCGAATGTTTGGCAAGCTGGGCCTGACGACTGACGCGGCGGCCTATTTTCAGGCCCGCAAACTGGGGCCGGATGCCTTGACCGTGGATCGAGAGACTTTTGTGGCTGCCCTCCAAAAGCGCAAGGGCCAGCTGAAACCGGCCCTCATGGATCAATCTCTGGTGGCTGGGGTGGGCAATGTGTACGCCGATGAGGCCCTGTATCAATGTGGGTTGCATCCGGGGCGGCAGGCCAGTGGCTTGAGCGCTAAAGAAGTGACGGCCTTGCATCAGCAGGTGGTGGATGTTTTACAGCGCACTGTGGCTGTTGCCGCTGATAGGGATCAGTTGCCAGCGCATTACATGTTGCACCAGCGACACCCCAAAGCGGTTTGCCCCAGTGGGGGACATCCTTTGAGTATTGCATCGTTTGGCGGGCGCACCACCTATTTCTGCCCGGTCTGCCAGAGCTAGAAAGTGGCCCTGAAAATTAAGCTGGCTTCCCGATTCCAGGGTTTACTGGAAACGGGAAGGACAATTTTTGCCGGTTTCAATTGTTTATTGTTTATATATCGCGCTTTAAAAAGCTTGATTGGAGCCCTTTACTATTTTAAATATATAAACTATACTAAATATAGTATTCAGTAAACATAGTTTGGTAACGCGTGGAAACGGATATTTTGAGAAGCAGAACGCCGGTGGCTTGGTCCACCCAGGTATTGAATGTGATTCCCCTGACCCTGGCCGCATTACTGATGGGGGCAGGTGCTCCGGCCGTGGCCATTGGGCCGGCGGTGGTGGCGCCTCAGTATCATCTGGCGGGCGATCTCATTGCCGCTTCCGAGTTTGTACCTTTGAGTCAAGCCTCTCAGCAGATGGCCCGAGGCCAGTATGGAAAGGCCCTCATCCCCCTGATTGAAACCGTGGAGCAGAACCCGGTCAGCGTATTGGGTTTGTACCATTTGGGGAATGCCTATTTTGAATTGGCGCGTCAGGCGGATTTGCCAGCGCAGCAAGCGGTCTATCTGGATCAGGCTCAAAACGCCTTTGAGCGGGTGGCCAACCTGAATGATGAACTGACCCTGGTTTACTTTCGCCTTGGGAAAATTGCCCTGCTGAAAAACGATCCGCAAGCGGCCAAACGGTACTACCTGCAAGGGGTACAGGTCGATCCTAAAAATGCCGCCCTGATTTTTAATCTGGCCCGCGTCCACGATCAGTTGGGGGAGCGGGCGGAGGCCATTCGCTATTATCAGCAAACCCTGAGTGTCGATCCGGCCTTTGTGTTTGCATACAACAACATGGGCTTGTTGTATGAAGATCAGCGGGAATTTCAAAAGGCTGAAGCGGCTTATCAGCAGGCCTTGAAGCAGGATGCCAATTACAATCTGGCCCGCCTTAATTTGGGGAATTTGTACGCGGTGATGGGAAATTACCAGCGCTCGGAAAAATTCCTGAACGACGCGCAGCGTCATGAGCCTGAGAATGAGTGGGTCTACTATTATCTGGGCAATCTGCGTTTGCGCCAGGGAGCCTATCAGGATGCAGTGACCGCTTACAGCCGAGCCCTGGAAATAAACCCCAAGCATGCTACCACTTATTATTTATTGGCCGTTTCTCTGACCCGCCTGAAGCGGATGGATGAAGCCTTGCAGGCCAGCCTGAACTATGTGCAACTGGAGCCCAATGGCGAGTATGCCAAAGAGCTGAAGAGCCTGATTCTCTCGGTGAAGTTGTCGCAGGAGCATGGGGACCGCTTCCAGCTGACCCCCACGAGATCGGGTCAATAAGCTAAAGGGCTTTACTGCCATTTTGGATGGGCGCTGTGCGCTGCTCGTATGAAAGTGTGTTGGGTCCTTTGCCGTTACATAAAACTGTGGTGCGCCTCTGCTGTAACTGTGTTGCGTTGTTCACGTCTTTTGCTTGAGCTGGATGGCAAGTTGGGTAGATTGGGTTTAGCCGGTTGCCGAATCGATGCTGTGAGGATGATTTGCTATGCTGAAGCGACCAAACTGAGAGGGTTCACCAGATGCGTTCATCCTCATCGGGGACCAGCCGGGATCGCCTGCACCATTTGTATCAAAAGTTGCAGAACCATATTTCTGAAGATGCCGTGGTGGCTGATGTCATGGTGGATGTGCGCACCCTGATTGCTCAAGCTGTGGCCGAGCGCACCGAGGCCAACCGGCGGGTGGATCGGGTGGCGGAAGTGTATGGTGATGCCTGGTGGGACGCTCATTAGTGGGCTTTGCCTGGGCGTTGTTTGATCAAGGGTGTGTGGCGTGATGGGTTTTTTATAGCGTTTCAGCTTTTAGCAGGCGTTTTGTTTGGTACCGTTCGGTGTATTTTAAAAGACGGTCTATAAATGTTAGATCCGAGTGGCGTTTGATGCATGTGGAGTTTTAATTATGGGTTTTGAAGAATTGATGGCCGCTTTGCAAGCCAGCAGAACCATTCAGGATCATCCGGACTGGCCTGCCTTTGCCGCCCGGAAATTCCCCCAGCGGGTCAGTTTTTACTACACCAGCCAAGACGCACAGGAAGCCTACTGGGATCAGGCGCGGGTGATCAAACTGGACTTGGTGAAGCTGCATTTGGTGGTGGAAGGGGCGCATGGAGATCCCTTGAAGTTTGACCTTCGCCGGGTCATGCATTTGAAAGACGCCCAAAGCGGCCAAAAGCATCAGGATCTGGTGTTTGAGCTGATCCGCATGTGGGAGGAAATTTACACCCCGGCCCGGGAAGCAGAGGGGAAGTGAATCACTCGGCTGCTGGTTTGGGGGGCTTTCAGCGGAGGGCTGTACAGAATGAATGACTTGCTCAGCCCCAGGAATTTTTCTGCATGCAAGGTGCCATTGGGAAATAAATTGCGAAATTTGGCCGCACCCATCAGCCGCACGGATTGAACCCGCTGCACGCAACGCTCCCAGGATTCCTCCTGTCGGCGGTGAAAGCGGCGAAAGCTCAGGCGGTGCTGCCAGGCCATTACGGTGCGTTTCAGCCCCCCACCGGTGAGGTCAAAGTAATACAGCAGCCAGGCCCGCAGCGGGATGGGCAAGAACTGAAAAAAGGGGAAGTAAAAATGGGCCTCAATGGGAAAGTACAAATTGGGCGTTTGCACAAAGTAAGCTTTTCCCACCCGGCAGATCTCCCGGGCCATTTGCCATTGCCGCAGGTCGTTGCCCACGTGTTCGATCACCGAATTGGAAAAGACCACATCAAAGCTTTTATCGGCAAAGCGGGACAGGTCGGTGGCGTCCCCGGCCAGACTGGTGAAGCCCATGCCATTTAAGCGGCGATTGTTGACTGGGTAGGCTTCCACGTTCAGCAAGGTGATGTGAATTTGCCCCTGCCCCTCAAAACCCATGCTTTCCCAGAAATCCGGGGTACCCCCCACATCCAGAATTTTGAGGGGACGGGGGAATTGCTGGAGCCATTGCCGAAACAGTTCAAAGCGTTTTTGCCGCAGTTGCCAGGCCATGCTGCCCGGCTGGTAGGCGTCTAAAATCTTGGATTGCAAAAACTGCATGGCTATCCCCTTTGCGTATCGCGGAGTTTTTTGGGTGTGCTTTGTGGTGCGCTTTGGGGCGCACGCAGGTAGGCCGAATGGAAGGCCTGCTGGCCCGGCTGATCTGGAAACACTCACTGTTCTGGCTACTTGGGTGTTGATTGTGGCCCAAAGTCAGCCTGTGGAAAATTGCACAGGTGGGCAATGCGGCTAGCCCTTTGGGTAGCGTTCGACCCATTTCAGTGGGACCAATGCGGGTAGGCAATTCCCGGTTGAGCGCGGTTTTGATTTAGCTGTCTTCTTGCCGACATTCTGGACTGAGATTACAATTTGTAAGATATGCCTGTGTTGGCTGGGACAAGTTACAGTTCGTATATGGCCCCAGTCAAACCGCTCTTGTAAAGTTTCCCCGTTGCAAGCACTGATTGAACCCCGTAAGCATTTGTATGTCCAGCCATGATGAACGAGCAAGACACTACGCCCAGCAATACTGTAAAGGTAAACGACGTGACCTCTGTTCAAACGCCTCCGCCCAAGATGGTTCGTAAGTCCCCGGTGCGCAAGCGCTCCAGAATTCCCCTGCTCTGGCTGGTCATCGCCTCTGGCGTTATTTGCGCCGCCCTGATTTTTACCGGCATCAAGCTGTTTAGTATTCCCTGGGTGTTGCGGAATCCGGTGTCTCAGGAGCCGGTGTTCTCGTGGCACGGCTCACCGGGACAAAAGGTTATTTTGGTCATGGGCGTGGATGAGCCCAACCGTCATCAGCGTCAGGCTGGGGAAAGCGCCTTTGAAGGTACCCGCACCGATACCATGATGCTGGCTCGTATTAACGCCGATAAAAAACAGGTCTCTCTGGTCTCCATTCCCCGGGATAGCAAGGTCTATCTGGCCGGAAACCGGGGTGTCGATAAAATTAACGCCGCTCATGCTCTGGGTGGGCCGGATCTGGCGGTGCAAACGGTGCAGGATTCCTTTGGGATTCCCGTGGACAATTTTATTGTCATTAACCTCCGAGGCGTTCGGGATCTGATAGATGCTCTGGGTGGCATTGATGTGTATGTGGAAAAGCCCATGCACTACACCGACAACACGGCCAAGCTGTTCATCAACTTTGAACCGGGAAATCACCATCTGGATGGTAAGCAGGCCGAGGCTTTCCTGCGGTTCCGGCACGATCAATTGGGTGATATCGGGCGGATTCGTCGGCAACAGCAGTTTATCGCCGCCGTGTCCAAAAAGCTGCGGGAGCCCGGCATTGTGTTTAAAATTCCGAACATGGTGCAATTGGCTGGCCAGTATGTAGAAACCGATTTGAACCCCAACGATTTGCTGACCCTGGCCTTTTTCGGCAAGGATTTGAACATGAACAGCCTGCGCACGGCTACCTTGCCCGGACATCCCGGCGGCACCCGTGTGAGTTACTGGGTTATCGACCCGGAACCGGCACAGCTCATTCTGGATCGCCTGATTCTGGATAATCCCCAGCCCATGTTTGGTGGGTCTACCGATGCCAGCAAGCCCTTGAAAGTGGGTATTTTCTACGATCCTGCCCTGGCCAGCACCCTGCCCCAGTTGATTCAGAAGCTGGAAGGTCAGCAGTTTGAAGTGGTTTGTAAAGATAGTCAGCGTCGCACCAGCACCCAAATTATCGAGCATACCAGCCGGGTGACTGATAACTTGACCGATGCCGTGCGCAAGTCCGACCAGCGTCTGGAGAAGGCTCGCTTGATCTTTGCGCCTGTGGGCACTACATTTGAGAGTAACGCCTGTAGCGTGGGAGAAGATTACACCTTGATCCTCGGAGCGGACAGCCGTCAGTAGCATCAGTTCTGATATTCCGGAGAGTGCCCCATATGTTGTTCCCCAATAGTTCTCGTCGTTTGTCCGTTGCCGGTTCCGTCGTCATTTTGACCAGTGTGGTTGGCCTGTTGGCCGTTGTTTCGGCCTCTGCTCAGATGGGGCCTCAGCTCCCCGAGCCCAAACCCGTTCAGGAGAATGGGGTGACCAAAATGCTGACCAAGCTGATCAAGAGCAAGCAGGCCCCTGCCGAGGATGAAGATGAGGACGTTCAGGGTCCGCAGCCCAAGGGACAAAAGCCTACGGTTACAGCGCCCACACTTTCCGGGCCCTCCATGATGCAGACTGGTCCTATGCATGAGCCCTTGCTGACCCAACCCCCTTTGACCAACGCCAAGATTGAAACCCCTCAGGTGGACAGTGAGAATCCGCCGGTGTTGAGCCATCCCAAGCTGGATGACCCCACCAATCCCCTGGGCTTTGCCGACGCTGAAAACAAGCTGAAGCGCCTGATTCAACTGAATGATGCCAAGCGCTTTGCTGAAGCCAAGACCGGACTGGCTCCCCTGCGGCAGTGGTTGATTGATTTGACCGAGGCCCATATTGGCCTGTATAAAACCCTGAACCAGATTCCGTCCGCCAAAGGGCAGGCCGAACTGGAAAAAGAACTGGCCTTGCAGTTCGCCCAGTTGCGGGATCGGGCTATGATGGAGCTGGCCCGCGTGTATATCGCCGATAAAGACTACGGTAAGGCGGTAAAAGAGCTGGCCGAAGTGGTAAAATCCCAGCCCAAGAGCCGAGTGGGCTTGCGCAGCTACGAAATGCTTCAGGAAATTGGTTTTACCGAAAAGTTGCAGTTGGCCCAGTAGCGGGGTAATCGCCAAAATGACAGAGGCTGCCACCTATTGTCTGAAAGGCTACGGCGAGCTGGATCCTTTGTGGGTCAAGGAGTTGCTGGCCCTGTTCAAGAGCCAGTCTGTGAATATCCGCAAGCTGGTGCTGCTGAAGGTCGATCGAGCTGATGTGTTTGCAGTGCTGGAAGTGGTTTTTGCCTTGCCGGGGGATGATTCTCCTCAGGCTGCCCACTTTTTGAGTGCGGTCGAGCAAAAGCTGGCCTTGTCCTCCTGGCAGACCCGAAGTCTCCAACCAGTATAGTCCTGCTTTCATTTAATCTTGTTTGGGGGCCTGTTTAGGGGCTTGCCGCTTGCTTCTGGGGTGGGCTCAAGGTCTGGCTTTGTCCAGTTACCCACAGCTGGCTTTGCCAAAATCACCAATAGCTGGCTGTGCCAAAATTACCAACAGAGTGATGGCTTCTTGCTGTTTGGTTGCTACAATATGATCTTGTCAGCAGCAAAGAGGCGCTTTTGGGTGCGTGTATTGGACGGATTTCAATTTGGGAAACGGGGTTTCAGCCAGACCAAGAAACTGTCTTTGGCTTGTCTCATGGGTGGTATCGCCTTCGTGGCCATCCTGATTCCGGCCCATGCGGAGCCGGAAAACCTGTTGATGGTGTCTGTGGCCCCGGTGGCCAAGCATAATAGCCTGAAAACGGTGAAGGCCCAAGTTCTCATTCAGGCTCCCCCCGCCCTGGTGTGGGATATGCTGACCGATTACCCCGGGGTGTCCGAGATTTTACCCGGATATGAACGGACCAAGGTGCTGAGTCGCAGTGGTTCCACCATTTTAATGGATGTGGGCATGCGGGTTTCCAGCCTGTTGCCGCTTTATAAATACCGGGTGCGGGCTCAGGAGAATGAGGCCGACCGGCAGTTGGTTATGACCCGTATTGCGGGCGATTTTAAGTCTTTGCAGGCCAACTACAAGCTAACGCCTCAAAACCACGGAAAGTCCACGTTGCTTAGTTACCAATTGAGTATTGATCCCGGGGTTGCGTTGCCGGGTTCCGCGGGCCTGATTAAGACCAATACCCTGAAATCGCTGAGCGCGCTGGAGCGTTCTGCCGAGCTGGCTTTCCGCAAGGGAGAGATTGGACAACGGTAGTAATTCGGGCTATTATGCCGCTACTATGAATTTGCTTGCCGTTGATATTGGCAATACGGATATCAAGTTTGGAATTTTTCGGGATGGACAGCTAACGGACCAGTGGCGGGCCACGGGGACTCGTACGCATCCGGAAAAGTTCAGCGCTGTGTTGCGTGACAGTTTGGCCCGCACCGGCCTGCAATTTGGAGCCCTGGCTTATACCAGCGTAGTGCCGGATATTGAGTATGTCTTTCGCAAGACCATTCAGTATTGCTACAACCTGCCGGATCATCGCATTTTTGCCGTGGACCCGGCCCGCATTCAACTGCCGCTGGATTTTAGCCACTACCCCTTGCAGCAGTTGGGCATGGATCGCCTGGTGAATGCCTGTAGCGCCCGCTTGTTGTATCCCAATACGGATTTAATCATCGTGGATTTTGGCACGGCCACTACCTTTGATTTGGTGAGTGCGGATGGCGTTTACTGGGGTGGAGCCATTGCGCCGGGCTTGAATACTTTTGCGGCCTGTCTGCCAGAGAAAACGGCCAAGCTGCCCTGGGTGGATATCACGGGCAAGCGGGCCGAGGACATTGGCATGGGGCAAAACACTATTGCCTGTCTGGAAGTGGGGTTGGGCATTGGCTACCGGGGCATGATTAAAGAGCTGCTGAAAGAATCCATTGAAGCGCTGGATACCACGGAATTTTTGGCGGTGGCGACCGGTGGTTTGGCGGAAGTGGTGCTGCGGGTGTGCGGGCTGGAGACGCGTTTTCAGCAAACTGATTCGGCGCTGACCCTGAAGGGGTTGGCCTTGTTGTATGACTATAACCGGTTGACCCTCTCGCCCGGCTGAGCTTAAATCTGCACGTCGGCCATCATGCCCTTTAACTGGTTGAGGGTGGACTCCATGCTCACGTCATCGTTGATGCGCTGGCGCAGGAAGTTATCGATTTCCGGCATCATGCGGATGGCCACGTCAATTTTGGGGTTGGATCCATGCTCGTAGGCGCCCACGTCAATCAAGTCTCGGGCGTCCTGGTAGACGGCCATCAGTTCCCGCATTTTACCGGCGGCCCGCATATGCTCCTCATCGCAAATCTCGGTGAACAGACGGCTGACGCTGCCCAGAATATCAATGGCAGGATAACGGTTTTGGGCGGCAATCTTCCGGGACAGGAAGATGTGACCGTCGATAATCCCCCGGACGGTGTCGACCACCGGGTCGTTGATGTCATCGCCTTCCATCAGTACGGTGTACAGGGCGGTGATGGAGCCTTTTTCCGTAATACCGGTGCGCTCCAGCACTTTTTGCAACCAGGAGAAGATCGAGGGCGGGTAGCCCTTCATGGTGGGGGGCTCGCCGATGGCCAAGCCCACTTCCCGGCCGGACATGGCGCATCGGGTTACGGTATCGGTCATTAGAAAGACTTTTTTACCCTGATCCCGGAAGTATTCGGCCACGGCGGTGGCGGTTTGCAGGCATTTCATCCGCAGCAAAGGCGGTTGATCCCCGGTGGCGCAGACCAGGACGGAGCGGGCCATCCCTTCCGGGCCCAAGCTATTTTCCATGAATTCTTTGACTTCCCGGCCCCGCTCGCCGATGAGGGCCACCACGTTTACGTCGGCTTCTGAGTTTCGGGCGATCATGCCCAACATGGTGGATTTCCCCACCCCGGAACCGGCGAATAGGCCCATGCGCTGTCCGGCGCCCATGGTGAGCAGGCTATCCACGGCCCGCACACCGGTGAAAAAGGTGTTCTTGATTATGGGGCGGTGCAAGGGGTCGGGTGGGGCGGCTTCAATGCTGACGAACTGGGCCTTGCTGGTGTCCATGGGCATGCCATCCATGGGTTCTCCCAAGGGGGAAATCAGGCGACCCATCAGGAAATCGCCCACGGGTACGGTGATGGGGGCATTGGTGGTGGTCACCCAACTGCCCTGGGAAATGCCGGTGCCATCGTAAAGCAGCAGCATTTGGGCCGTATCGCCCTTAAAGGCCACCACTTCCGCGGCCTTGGCGTTCCCGTCCACGCCCTCGATAAAGCACAAATCGCCAATCTTCAGCTTGGGAAGCTGGGCTTCCACGGTCAGGCCTTGCAGCCGGGAGACGCGCCCCTTGTATTTGTAAAGGTCGGTGCTGTATAAAATTTCCCGAATGCGGGTGCGGGTGTCCTGTAGGGTATCGTCGGGGATGAGGGGTTCGCTCATGGGTGGGGGTGGCTCCGGGTTGGTACGGCTGCCCTATTGTTATTGTAGCGGTTTTTGAGGAATTGTTTGCAGTTTCTGTGGCAGGCTTCAGGGTAGGCGGATTGGGCTGTTTGGGGAGGTGGGCAAGGTGTTAACAATGTGGAGGGAGGGGCTTGCGTTTTGGTCATGTTTCTTTCAATATATACATCTACCTTTTATCGTGTGCGCTCGTAGCTCAGTTGGATAGAGTGCATGGCTACGAACCATGAGGTCGGGAGTTCGAATCTCTCCGAGCGCGCCACTTTTTAAAGCACCCACAGGGGTGCTTTTTATATTATTGGACTTTTTCCTAAGCTCTATTTATGAAGATCAGCTATTGAAGGAGCGAAAGGTTGTGGTTAGTATAGTTATTAACCACTGGAAATAGACAATCTGACAGCCTACACATCTACAGTTTAGGTCGAAACGACGACCTGTGTGAGGGGGACTACTTTGAACAATAAATTAGTTTATCACTATACAACCATAAAAGGTTTAGAAGGAATTATATCCAGTAGCTCGTTTCATGCATCCAGTTGCCTCTTTATGAATGACTTAAACGAATTCTCTTTCACTTTTGGGTTATTAAATAACTGTCTTGCAAAAGAGTTGGAAAAGGATGGTAATTCACTACTTTTCAAAGCCTCACTGAAAAGAATCATGGAGCATCATGAAAATGCTCACGATTCTTTTAAAAAACTTCTTGCACCTTTTTTAATTAGCTTTAGTTTTGAAGGAGATATGCTTAGCCAATGGCGAGGTTATTGCCCACATGGAGGTTATAGCCTGGGGTTTTCCTTTGATGAACTAAGTGAATATACGGCCGTGCCAGAAGGCGAGCCTCAAGAATGGAGCGTAATACCGGTATCATATGCCTCCTATGATGCTACCCCTGAAGAAATTGCTGTGAAAGTAAAGGAAATTTGCAACGCGTTTAAAAAGGCATTGCCGGATCTCGGCTATGATCCTTACTTTGTCCAGTTTTCACTTCTGACTCCTGCCCATAAAACAAAAGAGGCACTCAAAAAAGAGTTGGAAGATTTACAGAAAATAGAATTGGATTTTGGCTTATGCTTCTACATAGCAGCTTGCATATCCAACCCGAATTATAAACATCAATCCTTTCAGGAAGAAAAAGAAGTACGAATAGCCACCCTGAATAACGAATTTCTTCAATTTAAGTGTAATGAGTTCCATTTAAAACCCTATAAAATTTTCAAAGTTAATTTAACGCACTTAAAAGAGATTATAATAGGCCCAACTAATGATTATGAAAGGTGCCGGTTAGGTTTAATTAAGTTTCTTGAATATCATAACTTAAACCATGTCAAAGTTAAGGAAAGTAAAATCCCTTATCGCAATACTAATTAGCTTTTTAGTAAATTCGAAACTTTTCACTCCTTTGATCATAAGTATTAATTAGTGCAGGCATTATCAATATAGAAAAGTTATCCCTACGAACCATGAGGACGGGAGTTCGAATCTCTCCGAGCGCGCTACTCTTTTATTACATTAAAGAGGAAGCAAAGACTGGTAGATGGAGCAGGAAGTTATAGAAAAGCTCGATGCTATTACCGGTACTGACCTATCTGCGATTTTCGATCAGGGTGAGAGCCAACATACCTTACGCTATGAAATTTTAGATGCTTGAAGAGAAATTAAAACTTAGCTTTAAAGCAAGGTTTAATTCATTCCTTTTTCAGATAGTTTTCTTGTTCTTGGATATATGAATCTGTTTTTCATGCTGATTAAAGCAATTGGCTTCTTCATTAGAGTATATTTTTGCAGGAGCGCGGATTCCTAAATTTTGTTGTTAAATTCTTTCTGAGTTAGATGTTATGGGAAGGAATTAACATGGAAAATTGTATTTAACGCTGATGGTACTGTTGCTAATTCTAGGGACTTTTCTTCCGAGCAAGAAGCTCAGAATGTGTTTGCTGAATATTCAAATATGTATGGTGGGGATGTGGGTTCAGTCAATAAAAGCATTTTGAGCAATGATAGCAGGCGGCAGGTTACTCCAAAAGCACGTAGACTGAAATAAAACAGGCTGTTTCCGAGGCGCTTATACGGTCTTTGCTACATCATGCTGAAACGGGATAGCATGGGTGAGTATGACCACGGCGTAAAACAAAAGGCCCAAACTGGGAAAGAAGAAAGAGAAACCTGTACCCAAAAGAGCCGCAAGCAGGGGTAAGATGAGTTTCTGTTGAAATAGGAGTTTGACGGGAAAAGGAATATCCGGGTTCAGTAATTTTTTCTTATACGCATAAAAAGCGGTCAAAAATAAGAAAAAATAATTGAGGGAAAGGGTTGCGCCATAGAGACAATTCGTGATGGGAAATCGGCCATATTTCCCCATTAAAGCGGTCGGGAAAGGCAAAAAGGTAACCGAAAGCAGCAAAAGGGTCGTAACAACTACCAGCTTGTTGTCGATACGGTTAATGTGCATGAAGGTAAAGCTGTGCAGCCTCCAATAGCTGCAGATATTGAGAAAGCTAAGCGCATAGGCTGCAATGTACGGCCAAAGCCTCAGCAGCACGTTTGGTAATTGGGCTTCCTCTTGGCCAGGTGGAATATCGGGGAGTGTAATAGCTACAATCAATAAGGTGGCCGCAAAACCAAAAATACCATTCGTAAAATCACTCAACGTTTCTGGATTTACAACTGAGTATGTGTCAGGTGCTTTTGGGCTCGACACCATAAGTTAAACTCCAAATTAAACGCTGCGCTTACAAGATTTTATAGATTTTTGGATAAACAGGTTAATCGCATTTGCCTTTCCGGGTTGTGATTTCTTTTCCGTCCCAGTAAAACCACTGCATACCAATTGGATTGCTGATAAGCCCAAGTTTAAAGTCAGTTATTTTACCACTGACATCCGTGACATGAATAACGGGTTTTTCCCTTTTATCCATGGTGTAAACGACTGATTCACCAGCATGCAGGGTGCGCGTACAATTATTACAAGGTTTGTCGACAAGCACTGTAATGTCGGAATTTTCGCAATTTTTTATCCCAAAATCTTCCGTTGATTTTGCTAGTACTGGCTGTACGGCTGTAAACGTTATTAATGTTAAAGACAAGAGCAAGACTTTATTTTTCATGGTTCCCTTCCCCTGCAAACGTAAATGTGACGACCCATTCAATGAATGTCATCATTTATATTGATATTGAATTGCTATTTACTTTACTTCGTTAGCTAAAATAAGAAAACTGCCTGACTAGCTAGGTCCAGTCAAGATGTTTACACTATTTTTTTCAAGGAAAGTAATCAGCCAGAACAGACACTGGGCTTATTTCGGGAGGGGGGCAGCAAACTGATCCCAAGTTTGTCAGAGTCACTTTAAAACCCTTCTATAAAGCTGGATTTTATCTTGCCAAATACGATCATGGAACTGTTTCTATTTGCCGGTCGCCATTTTCTTCCAGATGTTATTTTGTGGGCGGTGCCTTGGTACTGTCGGTATCCTTGAAGTTATTATCAGGTAGAAGAGATTCTGGAAGATGTAATGCCCCCGATGAGTCAAGTTGATTTTAAGAGCGTGTCGTAATAGTGTTTTTCAAACCGGGCGGGTGGCGTATAGCCCAGTTTTGAGTATAGATAGTGCTTGTTATACTCGTCAATCCATTGTTTGATCTCCGCTTCAACATGATTCAACCCGGTCCATTCTTGTAACCAGATGCACTCTTCTTGCATGGTTCGCATGAATCGCTCAGTGTAGGCTTTGCCTTTGGGGTTGTTGTAAGCGGTATACGTAATAGAAGACCTCAAACGAAAGTTTTCAATTTATTTAGAATCTTTAGTTCCAGAATGTGCACTAGAGCAAGCTTTTAGCTTTTGATTACGGGCTACTCTGAGTTCTCTTGCCTCCTTCGGGTTCATGGATTTGGCTGCCATTGCCTTGATTCTTCAATTCAGAATCAGTTAGACGCAGGAATGCACCGTGGTTCTCAGCAGCCGGCTAGTTTTTGCCTGTTTCCAGAAGCAAAACGCCAGCAGTTAAGCCTGGCCCAAAACCGGTCATCACAGCCCGCTTGGGGCCTTCTGCAAAGTCCATCCATTCTTTTAAGATGAACAATAGAGTCGCACTCGACATATTGCCATAGTCTTGAAGGATTTTGCGAGATAAACGCAACTGAAAAGGCTGTTCTCTAGCCGAAAAATCAGGTAACGCGTTCAGGAGCGCTTCTAGTTCACTGAGGATTTTTAAGCCACCAGGATGAATCAAAAATTCATCCACGTTTTCTAAAGCCCAATTCGATTTTTGTATCGCCGCATTTATCATTTTCATGAAATGTGCCTGGATAACAGAAGGCAGGTTACTATCCAGAATCATTCGAAACCCGGTGCTTCCCAGATTGTAGCCGAGTAAATGCGTAGTATCAGGAAAGTGATACATGCTGGAGAAACGGATACTCGGGGCCGCTGGGGAGGGCTTGCTACCCATTATGACACAGGCGATACCATCCCCAAAAATCGCGGTGCTCACAATATTTGCCCAGCTGAAATCCTCATCCTGAAAGGTAATACTGGTCAATTCAGCGGCTATGACAGCAGCGTATTTATCTGGATAAGCTCTGCAATAATTTTCTGCGTATATTAATCCGGCGACTCCCCCAATGCAGCCCATCTCCATGACTGGTAGGCGTTGAATAGATGGCTTTAAGTCAAGTCGATTTATTAAAAATGCTTCAAGAGAAGGGGACATATGGCCTGTACAGCTGGCCACGATCAAGCAGTCTAGATCACTCGGTTGTAGATTGGCTTTTTCTAATGCCTCAATCAAGACTTTTTCAGCATGAGGCACAATGTGACTTTTATAAAGATCATTTTTTTCAGTCAAAGTCATCGGATCAAACAGTTGTTTTAAGGGTAAGGTGGTGTATCTTTTTGAGACACCGGCGCGTTTGAATATGCGATTAACTTTTACTTGAAAGTCTTTTTCATGTTTTGAAACCCAAACCTGAGCCTGTTGTACAACGTCCTCTAAAAGCGCTTCATGTGAGGGAACCGTTGTGGCCACAGATAGAATTTGGGGATCAGGCATGGGAAGCACCTGTTTTTCTGCTAATTTAACAAATAACTTGTTTTGTAGGCTCAGTATAATAACATATAAAACTATTAATAAGAGGGCGTGTCATTTTGCTGAGCTTCTTTTCTGATTTTTTGTCACGGTGTACTTTGCCGGAAATTATGGATCATCCCAGTACAAGTAAGGCAGATTTTTTGCGAGCCATGGCAGAGATTCGCTGGGTGAATCGTTATCTGAATGGCACATCCTGTATGCTGGAAGCTGTGCAAAAACTGTGTCAAAACATCGCCTCGGAAGATTCATTGAGCCTTCTGGATTTAGGAACCGCCTCCGCAGATATTCCATTGGCCATTGCCCAGTGGGCACGGAAGTCAAAAAGAACATTGACCATTAAAGCGCTTGATTTGCATCCTCTTGCCATCATGGAAGGTAGACGTTATGTCCAAAACTACCCGGAAATTGAAGTCGTTCAAGGAAATGCGCTTGATTGTACTGAGTCAGAGTCTCAGTATGACTTTGTGATTAGCTCCATGTTTCTGCATCATCTGGAGAATGAAGATGCCGTTGAACTACTGAGAGGGATGGCCCGGCAAGCCAAGCGGGCCGTAATTGTCAACGATCTGGAGCGCCATCCGCTTGCCTGGTTAGGCATTCGATTATTGGGATGGGTGACTCTAAAAGGAAAAATCTTTCGGTATGATTCGGCATTGTCTGTAAAAAGAGCTTTCACAAAGCAGGAACTTGAAAATCTTTGCCAACAGGCTGGATTGCACCAAGCGCTCATAGAGGCTCGGGTACCTTTTCGCTGGGTGATTACTTGGCAAAGGCCTCAAGTTGCTCATGTCTAGCAAGCCTTCTGTCTTTATTAATGGTGCCGGATTGGCCGGTAGTGCCTGCGCCATTCGGCTGCGTCAGCTAGGGCATTCGGTTGTCTTGATTGATCAGGCTAAATTCCCCAGAGAAAAATTGTGTGGCGAATTTTTGGGGCCTGACGCAATGCCGTTGTTAAAAAAACTAGGCTTGCTGGAAGCCGTCCTGGAACAATGCACAATGAAAACCAATTTGGTGAATATTTATAGCCAGGATGGTAAAGGCTTGCTTGTAAATCTCTCTTGGCTTAGGTCCGATTATCCTTATGCCTTAGCCACTCCCCGCTCGACTTTGGATCTGATTTTCCTGCGGCATGCACAGACACTCGGCGCCTCTGTAAAAGAAGAGCATCGTATAGAAGAGTACAGTTATCAGGTACATAATAATCAATTCGAATTGCTCGTAAATTCCTGTGTGCTAAGCTCACAAGCTCAATGTCTGCTTGGTTCAGAAATATTGGTTGATGCTGCGGGTCGAAATAGTCATTTATCCAAGCGAGGCAAAAAAGAAACTGAATTACCGGAAGACTGTCCAGACACAAGGGGAAACCTCATCATTGAGCCTCATGTGGGTGTGCAATCTCATGTTAGTCTGAAGTGTAGTTCACCTGAATTGAATATGTATTTCTTTCCAGGGGGCTACGGTGGAATACAACCAATTACCGCTGACACTGCCAATATTTGCCTGTGGGTAAAACCTGAATTGGCAAAAATAGCCACAAAAGACTTTTACGCTTTTCTTGACGCAAGCATCGGGCAGAATAGTGCGTTTCAAATGTTTTCACGGTCTATCCAATGTCAGGGTCCTATAAAAACTGTGGGTGGGATACAGGCACTTCATAAAAAAAGAGCGGTAAGCCAATCCATACTGAGTATTGGGGATGCTTTATTGACCGTTGAACCCTTCAGTGGTTTTGGAATGGTTCATGCGCTCAAAACGGGTATTCTTGCAGCGGAAGTGATTGATCAAGGCATTCAGGCAGGATGGTCTTATTCGCAAATTTTAAATAGATATCTGAACTGTTATCAAACCCAGTTTTATGCACATCTTTTAATGCTTCAATGGCTGCGTCCCATCATCCGTAATTCCTTTTTGCAAAAAGTATGTTGGCCTGTATTACCCGTCGTGTTGCCCACTTTGTCCAAGCTATATCGTTAAGCGGATGCTGGAGCCAAAGTAAGGCCTCATGCTCATTCTGACGCACCAAAAATCTGACTTGCTGTTTTAAAATGCAAATCGTATCTAAACCGCCAAAGACATGATTACTCAGGCCTTATTGGATTCAAAGGCTCTTAATGCGGTAATCTCTCCGCCTACAAAAAATATTAGTGAAGAATAATAGAGCCAGGTGACGAGGATTATCAGAGCACCCAGGGTTCCATAAACGGGATTGAATTTGTTCATTTTGTCAATGTATAGACCGAAGAGCCAGGAAATGCTGACCCACGAGAGTAGAAAAAAGAGTGCGCCAGGAAGCGCTATAGACCAGGATAAATGCTTGGTTTTTGGCCTTAGAATTAGTGCATAGGTGAACGCTGTAATTCCTGTAATGCCACCGGCAATAATCATCCATCGCACCATCTTTAAAATTAAGAGGATATCAAAAGAGAAACGAAAATAGCCATAAAGCCATTCAATCAATTTGTCGCCAAACAGGATCAAGTACATTGCGAGAATGAGTATAAATCCAAGCGATAGAAACAGCAGAATACATAACAAGGGAGAATACCAGAGCGGAAACTGTTGCTTCGATAAACCGTAAGCCCGTTGTAAGCCTTTGATAATGGTACCCCCACTCCCAGAAGCAGACCACAGAGTCACCAAAACCCCAATGATCGTTAAACTGGTAGAACTCCCTTGGACGGTGACATTTACGAGCGCAATCAGTATGCTGTTGGAGTGAGGAGGCGCTATCCGGGTGATAAAGTCAATCACTACAGGATAAAAGAGATGTTGTCCGCCAATTAATCCAAATAAGGCCACCAGGAAAAGAACTGCTGGAATTAGAGACTGGATTACGTTGTAGACCATTTCGGAAGCAAGGCCTGTGCAATCATCTGCAGCAATCTTTTTGCCCAAGACCACTAGATATTTTATAAAATGATTGGCCCTCAGTTTAATCATGGTGATATTCCCCAATAAGACCGGCTTTTTCAATGATGTGAATGCCTGAGGCCCACACTGCTTATTGTTGATAATCAGTGTTTGTGGATATTAACATAGTATGGGGGATTACGGAATTCAGACCGGAGGCAGTCTTAAATAGAAAGTGATGGGCTAGCATCTTTTAATTTTTTGGTGTTTTTAAGTGTCCATGATTCGCTTTTGTATGTTGAACAAGGATTAAGCAATTGATACCTACAACTCTTTCTCCACAACCAAATCAGTCTAGTTTAAGGCCGGTCACTCTGCCACTTGTACGTCATTATGGCCACGGTCCATATTTTTCGGGTAAACCCTCACTGATAAAGGCTCTTGAAACGAATGACCCAGCACAATTGACCAAAGCCTTACAAGATGGTGCAGATATTGATGAGAAATATCAAGAGCTTTGCTTCGGACAGACATTCTTTTCCAGGCTTTTTGGCCTGGATAGAAGCGTTTATAATGAAATGAACGGGCTTCATAGGGCCGTGGATTATAGCACCCAACAAAGCTTCCAGAATACTCGACGGTGTCTGGAAATTTTATTGGAATACGGGTTGAATATCAACGCAAGAGAGAGTGATACCCATTGGACTCCTTTACATCGTCTGATGTACCAAACAAGCCCAGACCCTAGAATTGTCCAATTCTTAATTGATAAAGGGGTTGATGTGAATGCAGTAGACAATTATGGAAAAACGGCGCTGCATGAGCATTTTTATCCCGCCGATCATATTATCTGGAACGCTGCTTCTTTACCCATTGTTAAAATATTGGTTGAGAGTGGCGCAAACGTCCATGCCAAAGACAGTTCTGGGAAGACCCCGCTGGAATATCTAGCCCAGCGAGGGAATCCAAAACTGGATATTGTTCAATATCTTATTAATACCGGTAAAACCAAGCCAGATAAATTGGCATTAAAACAAGAGTTTTTGTCTGAACATAAAAGATATTTAATGGGTAATATTTCATCGTCTAGAAGCCCGAAACCAACTGAAATAGAACTTGAACGGCATCAAGCTGAGGTTGTTTCTTGCATTGAAAAACTAGATAAAAAACTTTCCGTAGAAAGTTTGTCAGTTCAAAAAGAATTAAAAAAAGCGTCTCCGGGCATTTTAAAGAAGACCTGGCAGGCATTTTGCAACTTTATCAGTCGTCTGAAAAAGGCGCTTTTCGATTTTTTTCGCGCCAAGCCTTAACCACTAAAATTTGCTCTGTGCGGTATTCTCTGGGAAGGCCTTGCTTTTTGGATTCATTGCCCGGTTACAGTGATTGCAAATGGTATCGTTCGTCATGAGCGCGAGACTGAGAGGGCTGTTTGATCAGTCCCTTTCTGAAAACGTAGTGATGCCCATATATAGAGCATTTGTAGCTTGGCTAAAGGTTTGTTGAAAAAGCGGTTTAGCTCATTTTGCTATCGAGCTTGGGATCGTAGATGACAAAGGTATTTCGCTTCTCCTTGGCCCGATATAAAGCGGTATCGGCATGGCGAAGCAGCACTTCCTCATCCAGTCCATGCTCCGGAAACACGGCAATTCCCAAACTGATGCCAATACAATACTCTTTGCCCTGCAAAATGAAGGGGGTTTGAATGGCGTTTAAAATGCGCATGCACAAGGTGGCAATGGCGCCTCGATCCTGTAAGCTGGGGCAAACAAAAGCGAATTCATCACCGCCGTAGCGGGCAATCGTGTCGGATTCGCGAACTGCGTCTTTCAAACGACCCACGACCTGCTTGAGCAGGTCATCGCCTGCCTCGTGCCCCAATGTGTCGTTGATGGGCTTAAACTTGTCCAAATCGGCCATGATTACGCAAAAGCGGCTCTTGTTGCGATTGGCCGTTTTGATTGTTTGTAACAAGCCATCACGAAACAACCGGCGGTTGGGTAGTTGGGTTAGCGGGTCGTAAAAAGCCTGGCTTTCAAACTGGAGCATGGCATGTTTGGTCTTTCGGCTGGAAACCTCAACTTCCGCTTTGAGTTGCTCGTATTTTTGCCGAAACCATAACAGTATACCCAGTTCGATCAAAGCAACCGCAATCGCTATCCACATATACAGCTCAAAAGGTGAATTGTGCGGCAGGGGGCTCGCTAACGCTTTGGCGTCACTGTCTACGCAACTGAAAGCCAGAACCGCCATAAGGGTTCTCAGTTTTAGTGCCTTGAGGTGTCTGGAAGTCATAATTTGATGTTGCCAGGACCTACTTTAACGGAATTAATACGGTTAAATTGTATGCTTTTATCCAGAATCATCAGTCTAGTGTCTGGTCCAATTCTGTTTTTCCACTGCGCTCTGGCAGGACTTTGAGTAGAGCTGGAGCGGATTGACTACTTAAAGACCATTCAAGTGGCGTCGGGGAGAACCTCACATTGATATAGTATACCATTGGTTGAGTCAGTTTTGATTACAGAGACAATTCGTGAACTGCTGAGTCTGCCTCCATCCAATGCGGCAGCCGGGGAGGCAAGGCGCTTAATCACACTATTAAGGAAGTTTAAGCGGTCGATCATCGAAAAAGCTATTTCTAGTGGGCTTTTTGGCTGGTTTTAGGGCCATTTGTTGCGGAAGCCGTCCGCCTTGTTGTATTACTATTTCTCCAGCGTCCTTGAATACTCTATAGAACGGAGTTGTCGTGCCTATAACTTTCAAATTGGTTGTTCAATGCCTTCTAACGGTTTTGCTTTTGACCGGTCTGGCTTCCGCTGAACCTGTCTTACCATATCAAATCAAGCCCTACGAAAGTTCTGCCTATGAATCCCTCCTGTTGGGGCGGGATGGTCGGCCCAGTGATCTGCGTCCTGAGGAAATCTATGGAACTGCACCCCACATTGGTATCCGAATTGCCAATGGCGGCGCTGGCTACACGGGACTCCTGCGGGCTTTATCCGAAGCGTATCTGAAAACCAGGCCGACTATTCAGGGGAAGCCCTTTTCCATTGCCTGGTACGCGACCAACACCACATATTCTTATTATGCTCTGCGGGATCATGTTGTGGACGTGTCTTTGGTTTATGAGATTTGGGCTGATGCTTTGCAAGGGCCCCGGGCCTATGCGCAACAGCCTGTGCTTTTATTTAACGATGCCTTTATTTTTGTAGGTCCAGCTGCCAATCCTGCCGAATTGGTTTCGGCTAGTGCCAACGGGCGTGGGGACTCCTTGGATGAAATGCTGGATAAAATTATCGCCACTGGGTGTAAGCAGCCTTTTGCGCCCAACTGTTCAATGTATGCCTCTCGTTCAGATCTTTCCGGAACCTACAAGAAGGAGACGGCCTATTTAATCGCGCACCGAACCCCAGTGGATCTGGTTCTGCATAGCCCTTGGTACTATGCAAAGTTAGCCACGCCCCGAGAGGCATTGCAGGAGGCCAGTGAGAAAGGCCTTTATACCATGAATGATAAAAGTACCTGGATTTCTCATCCCTCTTTTCAAAAGGGCTTGGCCATTTTTGCGGATGGTGCCCTGGGTCTGGATGCTAACTTGAATAACCCCTGCTATGCCCTGTTGGCTCAAGAGAACTATCTTGTGTCTGATCAGCCGAGGCGGTTTTTGCGCTGGCTTGCGGGCCCTGAGGGGCAGCGTATTATTGCTACCTATGGGCAACATGAATTTGGAGCACCTGTTGTCAGAGCCGTCAGACGCTAACTTCCCAGAGGGGTTGTTGGGGGCACAAAACTGCCGGGTTCTGTTTTCATGTGACCGCAATGACCTGTCTGTTTGATGGACGTCCTTGACCCTTCACGGGTTTTAGCCGTTATTTTACTCACACTATCCCAATATTGGAGTCACCGATGATTAACACAAATAATCCACTTTACAACGCATCTCCTAAAAATGCTGCGCCAAAGCAATTGAAACCTGCTGAGCCAAAGATCAAGCATGATCAGGATCCAAAGCCCAGCGCTCCTCCGTTGACTGAGGCAGATAATAACACCTTGCAAGCTTTTATTGATGCTCGTAGTGACGTGGCGAATATTGCTGCCCAAATTCTCAAAGAAAGAAAGCAGACCACTGACAAAAAGGGTAGTGTACTCAACGTACTGGTCTAGCCCAGATTTATGGAACGGAGCTGGCCTGATTAGCACTTTCTGACTCGGGTCGGTTCCGCCCTTTTAAAATTTGATTTTTTTGAATCCTCAAATTTCGCTCATCACAGCTTTCAGTGAGTCCAGTTTGCTGGTTAGTTCCTCAAAAATGCTCACGCTTTCCGCCGTTTCCTCAGAGGCTTTGGCCAGTTGCTGAATATTTTGGGCAATCTTATCGATAGAAACCGCGGTGCCGTTGATGGTTTGACTGATTTCTGAGGAAGTGGCGGATTGCTCTTCTACGGCGCTGGCAATGGTGCGGATAATGCCGTTAATTTCCTCCACTGTTTCAGCGATAGACACAATGGTATGAATGGCGGTTTGGGTGTTTTGTTGGATGGTTTCAATTTTCACCCGAATGTTTTCGGTGGCTTCGGCGGATTGTTTGGCCAGCGCTTTGACCTCATTGGCAACCACGGCAAAGCCTTTCCCGGCATCACCGGCACTGGCGGCTTCAATAGTGGCGTTTAAAGCCAACAGGTTGGTTTGGGAAGCGATGTCCTTAATCAGGTCGATGACCGAGTTGATTTCCTGAGAGGAACGGCCCAACTCATCCATGATTTTTTTGGATTCATCGGCCTTTTTTTCCGCGTTGTGAGTGACTTGAGATGCTTGCTGGGTGTTGCGGCTGATTTCTTCCACACTGCTGCTCATCTCGGTAATCGCACTAGCCAGAGTTTGGATATTCCGGTTGGAGTCCTCAGCCATCTCCGCCACTTGTAAAGATTTTTGGGTATTGGTATCCATGGCTGTGCCAATTTGCAAGTTAGCATCTTTCAAGTATTCTGAAAATGCGCTGAGTTCCAATGAATGTTCTTTGATTTTGGCTGATTTTTGTTGTTCCCGTTCCAGTTTTTGAATCCGTTCAATATTGGCGGAAACCAGTTTGTTGACCGTTTTTAAGGCGTCGAGGCGCTGTTCGCTGGGCTGTAAGACTTCGGTGGTAAAAAAGTCCATAGTGCCAGCGATTTCACCATCTATAAAAAGGGGAAAGCAGATACCGGATTTCACACCGGCTCGCTGAGCGGATTCTCTGCGGCAACAGTCGGTGACTGTGCCTAGATCCTGCACAAAAATCATTTTTTTGGATTCCCAGGCGCGGCCATTCAACCCAACGCCAATTTTAAATTTGGCGGTTTGCGTGACCTGTTGAAACTCGGCATTTACGGAGCCGGATTCCTGTTGAAACTGCAGGTGTTGCTCCTTGGCATTGATCGACCAGTAAGACCCGTAGGCCCAGCCCAAGCTGCTTCTCACTGCATCTAGCGCAATCTGGATGACCTCTTTTCCGGAAGCACTGGCAACCAGCAACTGGGCCACTTGGCTAATGAGTAAGGTGTCCTGAGCATTCTGGCGTTGCACTTCCTGCTGCCGGATACTCTCCAGTGTGCTAGAAACCAGTCGTCCCACGCTGCGTAACACTTCCAATTGCTCTTTGGATGGGTGCAGCGCACGCAAGGCAAAAAAGTCCATAGTGCCCACCACTGCCCCATTTAAAAAAATAGGGAAGCAAATGCCGGATTTGACACCGGCCTTTTGGGCGGATTCACGCCGTGAGCAGTCTTGCAGTTTTGCCAGATCATCCACAAATACCAGATCTCGATCTCGCCAGGCTCTACCGCTTAAACCCACCCCTTCGGCGAACGTGGTGGATTGTGTGACGGCCTGGAATTCTTCATTGACCGTGCCGGACTGGGCAAAAAATCGCAAGGTGTTGGATTGACTATCCAGCGTCCAGAAGGAGCCATAGTCCCACTTGAAGGATTGGCGAACAGAATTTAGTGCGGCCTGAAGCGCTTCTTTTTCCGTTGTGGCTGTACTTAACGCCTGAATGACATTGATGACGGCAAATGCGTTTTGAGTGTCACTGGTGGCAGCGAGGTATTCCAAGGTGACAGGGTTTTCTTTGTTCTGGGATAAAAATTTCAACACAAAAAATTCCTCGGTATTAAAAAAGGTACAACAATATGCCTCATCACTATGAAGTGATTGAGAGGAGGGTTAAGAAAAGTGGGTCGCTACTACAATCAGTAAATGTCTCTGATGATTCAATAAAGTTTAAAACACCCAATCGCTTCACTCGTAAAAAGGTTTTGTTATGGACTTAAAATGAATAATTGTCTCTCCGGATATATGTTATTTAATTAAATTGTATTTTTTATATATTAATTGCTTTGTGAGGGAAAATTTAAATTGCATTTTAACTATAGCATAAAGTGCTGGCAGTTAGCATACGGCCAGCTCTAATTTAAACAATATGGTGGATTTTGAATAGCCCAAGTTCGCCGGCTAAACTCAGCCTGGCGAACCTGATGTATTCGTTATATTCCCAACAGATAAAGACGAGAAATAGAGAATGTCTTTTGACTAATTTTGGCTCATTAAAGCTTTTAAGGAGTCCAGTTTACCGGTGAGTTGTCCAAAGATGCTCACACTTTCAGCAGTTTCCTCAGAGGCTTTGGCCAGTTGCTGAATATTTTGGGCAATCTTATCAATAGAAACCGCAGTGCCGTTGATGGTTTGACTGATTTCTGAGGAGGTGGCAGACTGCTCTTCTACGGCGCTGGCAATGGTGCGGATAATGCCGTTAATTTCCTCCACGGTTTCAGCGATGGACACAATGGTATGAATGGCGGTTTGGGTGTTTTGTTGGATGGTTTCAATTTTCACCCGAATATTTTCGGTGGCTTCGGCGGATTGTTTGGCCAGCGCTTTGACCTCATTGGCAACCACGGCAAAGCCTTTCCCGGCATCACCGGCACTGGCTGCTTCAATGGTGGCGTTTAAAGCCAACAGGTTGGTTTGGGAAGCGATGTCCTTAATCAGGTCGATGACCGAGTTGATTTCCTGAGAGGATCGGCCCAATTCATCCATGATTTTTTTGGATTCATCGGCCTTTTTCTCCGCGTTGTGAGTGACTTGAGATGCTTGCTGGGTGTTGCGGCTGATTTCTTCCACACTGCTGCTCATCTCGGTAATCGCACTAGCCAGAGTTTGGATATTCCGGTTAGAATCCTCAGCCATTTCCGCGACATGCTGAGATTTTTGAGCATTGGTATCCATGGCCGTACCAATTTGCAAGTTAGCATCTTTCAATTGCTCAGAGAAAGTGCTTAACTCCATGGAGCTTTGCTTGATCTGATTCGATTTTCTAGCTTCCTCTTCTTGTTTTTGAATCCGCTCAATGTTGGAAGAAACCAGTTTTCCTACGGTTTTTAAAGCCTCCAGACGTTGGGTGCTTGGGCTTAACGTTTCTGTAGTGAAAAAGTCCATGGTGCCAATAATTTCACCGTTCACAAAGATGGGAAAGCAAATGCCCGATTTGACGCCTGCCCGTTGGGCGGGATCGCGACGAACGCAATCCGTCACTGTTCCCAAATCCTGAACAAACAGCAGATCTCTGCTTTCCCAGGCTCTGCCATTAATCCCCACGCCTTTTTTAAATTCAGCACTTTGGGTGACTTGTAAAAATTCTGGATTGACGATCCCGGAGTCTTGTTGAAAGCGAAGCGTATTGTTCCTTTTGTCGATCTGCCAAAACGAGCCATAGGCCCATCCAAAGGTGTTACGAACGGTTTCCAGTGAGACCTGAATGGCCTCTTTTTCAGTGGTTGCCTTAATCAGGTTTTGAATGACTTCATTGATGGCTTCTGTATCTTTGGTGTTTTGCTCGACCGTTTCTTCTTTTCGGAGGCGCTCAATGGTGGTTGCGACCAACTGGCCGATGCCTCTGAGCACTTCCAGTTGTTCTTCGGTCGGAGATAAAACCTGTGTAGAGAAAAAGTCCATGGTGCCAATGACTTTTTCATCGGTAATAATCGGAAAGCAGATACCTGATTTGACGCCTGCTTTTTGGGCCGATTCACGACGACAGCAATCTGTTAACTCGCTTAAGTCCTTAATGAACACCAAGTCCCGTGCTTTCCAGGCTCGTCCACTTAAACCTACCCCCTCACCGAAGCTGGCGGATTTGGTCACGGCTTCAAAGTCACTGTTTACACTGCCTGATTCTGTATAGAAGCGCAGCGTATTGGACTGAGCCTCCAATTTCCAGTAAGAGCCATAGTCCCATTTGAACGATTTACGAACAGTATCGAGCGCTGCTTGCAGTGCCGCAAGTTCGTTCGTGGTTGCGTTCAGCACTTTAATGACATTAATCACGGCCAAGGCGTTACTGCTGTCATTTTGTAGGGCCGAGGACTTTAGCGTGGACGCGTTTTTGGAATTGTGGCTCAGTAGGTTTAGCATGGTGATGTCCTTCCATTTTGGTTCCAAAAGATACAAAAATCTGCAGCTAGAACTTATGAATAAGAATTAGACACCAATTTCCGGTTTAAAGTGTAACCAGTTGTTCAAATTTTTCCCGAAGATCTTCAGCGTTGAACGGTTTGACCAAGTAATTGTTGGCACCGGCCTGAATTGCAGTGATGACGTTGGTTCGCTCGCCTTCGGTCGTGACCATTAAAATAGGGGTTTTGTTACCGGAGGCGCGAATGTTGCGAACGGCGTCAATTCCAAGCATGTTGGGCATGTTCCAGTCCATCAGGATAACGCTATATTGCTTGTTAGAGGCTTTTTCCACAGCCTCACAACCATCGGCTGCTTCTTCAATATTATCGTTGGGGATGTTCATACTGTTGAGAATACCCATGATGACCCGTCTCATAATGGCGGAATCGTCAACAACTAAGACTTTGATAGAACTCATTTGAGGGGCTCCTTTGTACCTTTCGTTGGATTGAGTCTTTGAATACTTTTAACTGCTAAATTTGAAAGAGACTTGCAGGCTGAAGGTCTGCCCGTCTGCTTCAAAAGCGATGCACAGGTAAGGACAGTTTTTAGGACGTGCCGCGATTTCATGACCTGATCCTAAAATAATACTGGGCAAAGAGAGCCTGTAATTTGAGTTGGTTTCTGAAGACAATGATGTTTTGGTGTTTCCGGAAATCATATTGACCAGTTCGCCGATGCCGTCGGAACGATCTTCTGCGGAGATGGTGTCTGAACTGACACCAATTAAGCGGGATACGATGAGACTGGCCAGTGTAATGGGAAAAGAGAGTGCGACCATTCCTTCACCACCTTCCCCGGTAATGCCAATAATGGCAGAGATATCCCCGCCGGAAACATACTTGTCCTGAGGGCGAATTTCCTTGACTGAAACAGTGGTGTTGGCCATGGTTCCCAGAACATCCTGGGTTGATTTGATCAGTGCGTTTACCAGCTTGGCGTCGAGGGCCTTTTTTTCAGAAACTTCGCTCATTGTATCTCCTGTTGATGTTCATTGAGGGCTGTAATTTTGAAGTATTAGAGTGTGCTGCCCATACATTCCAGCATGGTGCTCATCAAGTCTTCCGGGGTGAACGGTTTGACCAGGTAATGTTTGGCGCCTGCCTGGATGGCTCGTACGATATTGGCCCGCTCGGCCTCCGTGGTTACCATCATCACCGGGATGGATTTAAATCGTTCATCCGATTTTAGGTACTGGAGGGTGGTGAAACCGTCCATGATCGGCATATTCCAGTCCAGTAAAATCAAGCTGACATCCTGGTACTCGTTATCCAGAAGGTTTAATGCTTCTTGCCCGTCACCGGCCTCCAAAAAGTCCAGCCCCAAGGTTTCGGCGCTGCCGCGAATAATTTTTCTGATGATTGCAGAATCATCGACAGACAGAACTTTCATCTGCTATCTGCTCCTTTTGAGTTTGTAATAAGCGCCGCCACAAGCTTCCAGTCGATCAAAATCATCACTGTACCCAATCAGTGATTCAGAAGCTCCGATAAATAAGTAGCCATCCGGGTTTAAGCATTGAGCTACTTTTTTGAATAGTTCTTTTTTGAATTCTGCGGAAAAATAGATGGCGACATTTCTCAGCATAATAACGTCAAATCGGCCCAGTTCAGTAAAGGGGTTCATCAGGTTTAACTGCTGGAACTGCACGACTTGTCGCACCGCTTCATCCAGTACATAAACCCGGCCATCCTGTTTGAAATACCGATCTCTTAATTCTTCCGGCATGCCTCTGGAGATTGAGAGGCCGTCATATCGACCTGCCTTGGCAATAAAAAGTATAGATTTTGACAGGTCGGTGGCGGTAATGGATAAAGCCCCGGTGGTCAATTCCTTGCCTTTGCCCAGTCGTGCCAATTCGTGTGCCACTAATGAGATGGAGTATGGTTCCTGACCTGATGAACAGGCGGCTGACCAGAAACGTATTTGTCTTTTCTCTCCGCTTTTTACTTTCTGCAAGAGTTCAGGAAAGATGACTTCCTTTAAAATTTCATAGGGCCATTGGTCCCGAAACCACAGGGTTTCATTGGTGGTCATGGCTTCGATAATTTTATTTTTAATGCTGGGGTCGCTCTGGCTGATCTTGTACAGATCGGTGAAGTTGTTACACGCATTTTCGATGGCCAGTCGACTGAGGCGGGTCTCCAGCAAGTATGCCTTGTCACTACTAATCGTAATGCCGCATTCCTTTTCTATAAATTTTTGAAACAGCGTCAATTCTGTTTCAGAAATTATCAGAGACGTCATTAGCCTCGTCCTTTCTTAACCAGTTGTGTGATGCGTTGGGCCAGCATTGGCAAGTCAATCGACTCATCGGCCAGACGAAGTTCTTCTACGGCTTTTGGCATGCCGTATACGACACAAGTTTTTTCGCTTTGTACCAGGGAATAGCAACCTGTTTGTTTCAGGCATTTTATGCCCAAGGCTCCATCGCTTCCCATTCCGGTCATAATCAGTGATAAGACGTTTTTCCCATAGACGGTGCTAATTGAGCGGAATAATACATCGACTGCAGGCCGACAACTGTTTTCGGGCGGACCTTCGTGAATTAAGATCCTGACATCGTTTCCGTCTTTGAAGACTTCCATGTGTTTGCCACCGGGGGCGATGTAGACGGTATTGGGTTCAACCCGATCATGATGCGCTGCTTCTTTGACGTTTAATTTCGACTTCCGATTTAAGCTGCTGGCCAGTGATTCTGTAAAAATGGGTGGCATGTGTTGAACCAGCAAAATGGGGATGTTTAAATCCGCTGGCAGCAGGGGCAGGACTTCAGAAAGTGCATTGGGTCCGCCGGTAGAAACTCCAATGGCCAAGACATCAAAATGGCCGGGAGTTGTTTTTACCAGCGGTGGTTGACTGGGTGGTTGTGCAGTAACCTGGCTGGATACAGAGGGTTGGTTGATGGCTGGGGAGGGTGCCAAGAGTGGTTTTGTGGTGTTGAGTTTATTGAGTCGCTTGGATCTGAAGTGACGGAATACCTGCGTGAGTTTTGACTGCAACTCGTCTTTGCTGTCCTGAACGTTGGTTCCATCGGGTTTTGGAATAAACTCCATGGCCCCCATTTCCAGGGCTTTAATGGTAATATCGGCACTGGACTTGCTTAAACCACTCACCATGACTACGCCAATTTCAGGATGACTTTTATTCAGAATGCTGAGTGTTTCCAGTCCGTCCATTTCGGGCATTTCAATATCCAGCAAGATAATATCCACCTTCAGATGCTCAAGCTTGGCCAAGGCGGTTTTCCCGTTGCTGGCGGTAGCAGCGACCGCAGCATCCGGAATATTGCTGACAATATTACTGAGAATGCTTCGATAGGTGACCGTATCGTCTACAATCAGAACATTAAGTGTATCAGTCATGGTATCAATACTTCTCGCCTTGGGAACGGATGATTACTTCAGGAGTTTATCAACGGACAGGACAGCGACCAGGGAGTTGTTTTGCTTGATGACACCGGTTAAGAACTGACCATCAATTTTGCCCATGTTGGCAGGCGGTGGTTCGATGGATTGCTCGGGGACGATCACAACATCTCGGATATCATCTACGAGCAGTCCAACTTTATCGGAGGTGGCGGCAAAATCACCTTGATCATGCTCAATTCCCAAAGCCTGTAGTTCCTGCTCAGTTTTGAGAATGATGTTGTGAGAATCCTGAGCTAAGGTCGCTTTCTCCAGACCCAGCCGTTTGTTCAAATCCAGGATGGTGACAATTTGTCCTCTCAGGTTTAGTAACCCACGAATGTATTCGCTGGCGTGAGGAACAGGCGTGATTTCCAGCTGTTTATTGATTTCTCGTACCATGAGAATGTCAATTCCAAAAAGCTGGCCGCTTAGTAAGAATGTTGTAAATGATCGGTTTGCCATTCATCACTCCTATCACTATCTTTGAGCACACCGGCAGACTCCAGTAAGCCAGCAAAATTCAGGAACAATGCCACGTGGTTGTTAATGACCGCCGAACCTTTAACGCCGGGGTGCTGGATAAAGGATTTTTCCAGCTCGACTGAAATATCCAGCGCATCAATAATATTGGTGGCAACGATGCCTGCTTGTCCTGAACCCTCAATGGGTAAGATCAGGAAGGCATCTTCGATATTGTGTGAGACTGGTGTGACCGGCAGGTAATCATCCAGGAAGAGCAACAGGATGCTTTTTCCCTGATGGGGTAAGAATTTTCGATTTCCAATTCTCTCCACATCAGACATTTTGAATTGCTCCAGTCGGAGAATTTTAGACAGCGGTAGGGTGAAAATTTCATTTTCCGCACTGTTGAATAACAAAATGGACTGGTTTTGCTGTTGAGATCGATTGCCATTGAGGAAGGCGCTTTCCTGGAGTCGTCTTTCCTCTTCGGCATTAATTTCGGAGAAGGAAAGGCCGGATGTGGCCACCAATCCGCCAACATCCAGAATCATGGCCACGCGGCCATCACCCATAATGGTGGCGCCGGAAAAGCATTTGCAGTTTTTAATAAATTGGGAAAGCGGTTTAACCACGATTTCCTCAATATCACGGATGCACTCAACAATGAGCCCATACTGCATATTACCGGACTTCAGAACCAGGATGTTGTAATCGCTTTTGGAGTCGGTGCGACGTTCTTTCAGGGCATTGGGATGATCTTCCGATAGTCTTTGATCCTCAATGCTTTCGCGTCTATCTGGAATCACCTCGGGCGAGGTCGTTTCGGTATGGGATTCGAGGATGATTTTTTCATCCAGTCCCAGCGTTGTGCTGAGTTTGATCAGCGGCAACAATTTACCTCTTAGCCTGAGAACGGATGCAGAGCCCACTTTTTCAATGCGGGTAGCGATTTGGGATGCCTTGACGCAAACCAGTTCTACCAGGTTGATTTGGGGAACCGCAAATGTTTGACCGGCACTTTCAACCACCAGTGATGGAATAATGGCCAGGGTCAAGGGTAGTCTTAACAGGATGGTGGTACCTTTGCCTTTTTCAGTTTCAATGCTGATACTACCGCCGATTTGCTCGATGTTGGTACGAACCACGTCCATTCCGACGCCTCGCCCTGACACATCGGTGATTTGTTCCGCGGTAGAAAAACCGGGCGCGAAAATCAGGTTGACTTGTTCCTGCACACTCATTTGTCGAAGGGCGGCTTCGGTTATGATGCCTTTTTCCAAGGCCTTGCTGGAAATGCGTTCGTGATCAATGCCAGCCCCGTCATCTATGACCGCGATATTGATATGGCCACTTTCCTGATAGGCTTTTAGGATAACTGTCCCCTGGCGAGGTTTGCCAGCTTGTTCACGTTGATCGGGTTTTTCCATGCCATGATCGCAGCAATTGCGAATCAAGTGGGTCAGCGGATCGGAGAGGCTTTCCAGAATGGATTTATCCAGTTCGACTTCTTCTCCGACCATTTGCAAGGCAATTTCTTTACCCAGACTTCTGGAAAGGTCCCGGATGACTCGGGGAAATTTTCCGAAAACACTGGCGATTGGCTGCATCCGGGTTTGCATGATGTGCTCTTGCAGATCACTGGTGACCAGGTTGATATTTTGGATGATGGCGCTCAAGCCTTCGTTGTTATCCGAGTTGGCCTTGCTTTCAAAAGCACGGGCCAGCTGGTTTCTGGCCAGCACCATTTCACCGGCCAAATCCATAAGGCGATTGAGCAGATCGACTTTTACCCGAATACTGTCGTTGGAGCTGTCACTGCCGGGACTGGCCTTTGTGGCGGGCTTGGTGGCTGTTTCAGTCGTTGGCGTTTTGCTTATGACTGCGGGGTTTTCTTCAGCTTTCTCAGGGGACGCAGCGACTTCCACTTTGGTTTCAGGGAGAGGCGTGTCTATTTTTGCTGCAGCTGCTGTGGGTGCTTCTACAGTGGAGCTTTCTATTTTTTTCTCACTGGCTTCTTCTGTACTGACCTTGAATTCAGAGATTTGTTGCTCAGGAATATTCAAGGCAATGGAGATCAAGTCTGCTTCAAGTACAGAGCTGTATAAGAACAGAAATGGCAGCGCTTCATCCAAGGAGTTTTCCAGGCCACTGATGCTTGAAATATCCAGGGCTGTATCCATCACGTTCCCGGTGCTCATGAGGAGTTCTAGAAACTGGAGGGGGCTGCGATTTTGTAAGGCTAGATCGTTATCCGTAAACACCTGGATGGAGTAAATTTTATGGCCATTTTGTTTGGCGGAATTGATAGCTACAGAATCCGCGTACAGCAGGCCCGTGTTTTCTGTGGAGGCGGTTTCTGTGGCCTCTTCTGCATCTTTGGATACTTTTTCGATGGGAACCATGGCTCTGGGATTGATTAAATTTTCAAGCTGTTCTACCACGTCCTGATAGGGTACGCTTTCGCTGTTGCCAATATCGTCCAGCATCAGTCTCAGGCGATCCACGCCAATCAGTAGCGGATCCATGACCGCTGCGGAGGGCTCTAGCTTGCCATCTCGCATAATCATGAGTACGCTTTCCATACTGTGGCTGAGTGCTTTTAATGCGTCCAGGCCAAAAAATCCGGAAGCCCCTTTGATACTGTGTATGGCCCGAAAAACACGGTTGATGATTTCAGGGTCCACAGATTTGCCATCTTCTTCCAAAGCCAGTAAATCCGGCTCGATGGATGACAGGTGCTCTCGACTTTCTATGACAAACTCTAGGAGTAATGATTCATCGTTAATGCTACTCATTTTGAATTTTCCTCCAGATGAATCAGCTGCTCCAGTTTGCATACTCGGAGTACCTTGACGACGCTTGGATTCAGGACTTCCAGCCTCAACAGACGATTTTGGGACTTGCAGGTTTTGTAGAGGCCAATCAACAGTTTCAGTCCCAGGGAATCGATGATTTCTACTTGCCGCATATCCAGGATAACGTCACCGTTGGGGTTGGCGTTGATGGCCTCTAGCATTTTTTTTTGCAAGGCGTCAATAAATGTCGAGTTGAAATTTTCTTCGGAAATTAACCGAAGTCCAGTTTCATTGACAACAGTTTGCATGGCTAATACGACCTTTATGGATCAGGTTTGTAAGAGGGCTTAAGTTTTAGGTCTGCTTTATCAGTATATTTTTTTTAGCGTAAAGCGATATCCACCCCGAAGTGGAGTCTCGGTTTTTGGCTAAATGGAGTCATCCGGATAATGGGATAGGCGATATCCAGCCTGCCGGAGATGCGGTTGGTCAACTGCGTTCTTAGCCCTAAGCCAGTTGAAAATACTTTGTAGTTGGAGTCTACACCATCTGCAGGAGCGGCGATTTGACCGTAGCCATAATCCACGAAGGTAAGCATTTGCGTGGAATCCCGCAGTGTTTTATCGGAGAAAGGTAATTTTATTTTCTTAGGAATAAAGTATGCGGGTGCTTGCAATTGGCTGGTCATCACCACGTAGCGGTCCACGAAGAAGTAAACTTCTCGGTATCCACGTCCGTAGAAGGTTCCTCCCAATCCGCCGACATCGAAGTTTGACAAGCCGTTGGGGGTGAACTGCCACTGAATGTTAAACAGGCCAGTGGATTTGAGCGGTAGTGGGCGGGTCAGTGCGGCAAATCCTGTGTATCGGAAGTATTGGCTACCGCCTTTGAACCATGACAAACGAGGATCGTTGGATAAGGAACCTCCCCAAATGGGTACGGCACCTGCAAATTCACTCCGGGTGGAGAGATAGGTTTTACCAATGTTTTGATCGTAGTTAATCCCGGCTCTCAGAGTCCGAACGTATTCACGCTCTAGGGAGCCTTCGCCCCAATGGCTTTTAGAGTTTTTTAAGTCAAATGCCACATCCACGCTGGCTCTAGCGTTGGGGCGATCGAGGAATGTGTATTTTAAGCCCGGAGAAATCCGGTAGGCCCAGCCGTGCGTATCAAAGTCCGTATAGAGGCTTTGAAATGGGGTAATGCTGGCGTATTGAGTTTCCAGGGTGGCTCTCAGAGAGGGACGAATGGGGAATTCATACCGGTTGAAAATACCCCAGGAACGGTAACCTTGTACATAGCCTGTCATCAGGGAGTCACCGTGGCCGGTCACGTTGTTGGAAACCGTGGTGACCGCACCAAAGTGCCGACCAAAGATGACCTGATCCAGGTTGTTGGCCGAGGCGATGATGTGGAGATTTTTCTTGGGTTCGCCGCCGTGAATTTTGACGGTGACCTGGTGCGAATAGGGTTCGACCTCTAAGTCGGTGTCAAAACTTAAATCCGGGTTGGATTGAATCAGGCGGATTTGGCGTTTTAAAGCTGATAATTTCAGTGGCTCATTTTCCTGAATGCCACGGGTTAAGTGGCTGAGTGCCTTGCCTTGCCATTTGTCATCCAGGGAGACATCGACTTTGCCCACCAGCATGGGGGTCACGGTCAGTACAATTTTTTCGTCTACCAATTTGGCACTGACATCGCATAAATAGCCATCGTCAGAGCACTGGGCAATTTCTTTTTTTGCCAATTCAGACAGTTTAGCGGTCGTTAGCGGCTCAGCTTGGGGGAGCGATTGATTTTCCCACTTCAAGGGGCTTCCGTATTCAACCATCACTTCTGGCACAGAGAGCGTTCCTTCGGCCAGTTTGCCTTCTAAATCTTTTTGAATGTAAAAGGGCTCCGGGATGTTTTTGATGGCGTCAATGTCCAGCTTGACCTGGGTGCCGTAGCTTCCGTAAACCAGGTTGGGAGTGGTGGCCATGACCGGCAACTCACTAGCGGTATAAGGCATGACCGGATCATCGGCAAATGCACTGGCTGGGGTCATGCCTGCTACCAATAGCAGCGGCATGATCTTGATGGTACGGGCAAACGAAAATGCTCTCATTACTTTTTTAACACTCCCAACAATTACTACTTGTACGCAAAACACACTCTAATCTCGAAAAGCTGCCTGTGTGGGCATCAATAAAATTGGATAAAAGTCTTTAGATAAAATTCTATACGTTACGTTGATTTTTTCTTACGATGGAGACTGATTTAGGTGCGCGACGAACATATCTAAAATCAATATACAAGATTTTGGATGAAAATGTTGAATGAAGGACCCTATATACTCTGTTCAGAGTAGCGACTTTCTAGCGGGGGGGCTTAACATACTTTGGTTGGCGTCGGAGAGAGGGAGGTTCGGCGAAAAGGCTTGTTACTTCTGCTGTTTGGTGTCTTTGGGGTGTTGCTTGTTTGATCGTTGGGCATTTGTTCAATATCCTCCATTTGGAGGTTTTATGAGGCTTCAAAAAATTTGCATTATATAAATTGACTGCTAAATATATTGCTCTAATTTTGAATGCGTTGTTCCATTCATAAACGGGTTTGATGAATAGCTTTTTTATTGATTGCTTGGGAGTTGGAAGATGTTATCATTTATATGTAAGCCGATGGTTAAGTTTATTAACTGTTTTTCTTATAGCTTAAAGTTTGGGATGCTTTCTTTACTGTTTTTGGCTGTCTTGACTACCCCTATTTCTGTTTTGAATGGCTATGTTGAAGGCTCCAATGATTTTGCCAGAAAAGAAATCGCTGGTATTCTTTACATCAATCCAGTCAAAGAGTTTTTATTTGCCCTGAATCAGTACAATTTAACCGACTCATCTCCTGGTTCTGAAAATTGGCGGATTGTTGAGTCCAAATGGAGTGCGGTAGAAAAAATTGAGCAACAGCAGGGTGCCGGTTTATCCACCAAGCATTCTTTTGACATTTTGAAGGCTGCTTATGCCGATTTTGTGAGATCAGAAAACTCCTCTGCTTCTGAATCCAAACGTTACGGGGTTTTTGATGATCTGATGACCAAGGCCATTGCCCTGATTAGCACTGTGGGTACCAACTCCAACCTGGTCTTGGATCCGGATACGGATGGTTATTATGTTATGGATACCGTGGTTTATCGTTTGCCGGTTTTGGTGCAATATATCAACCAGCTCCACGAACACGATTTGGGTTTAAACAGTAAGTATCAAGCTAGTCTTGAGGATATTGAAAAGTCTTACGCCTTGCACACCCACTTGTCGGACACCTTGGCCTTGACCAAAGGCAACCTGGACACGACCTTGGCCAATACCAAGGACAAGACTATTGAGCCCACTTTGAAAAGTGTATTTAGCCAATATTTCCCGACGCTCAGCCAGTACATTGATTACACGCATAGCGCGTTGAGCAGCTCAGCGTCTGAGAGTGGAAGCGCCACGTCTTTTCAGGGCTCCTCCTCCAAAATTACCAACTTGTCTTTGGCCGCTTCTCAGTATGCCTCAGCCTTTTATGACAAGGGCAGCAAAGTGATGATTAGTTTACTGCAACAGCGGATTCACAGAACCAATGAGCCCTGGAATTTCATGGTGCTGGTTTCTTCACTGGTTCTTCTGTTCATTTTGTACTTTATGGCCAGCTTCCGGTTGGCGGTAGTGCAAACGGTGAAAGGTCTGGAAAATACCAGCAAGAGTTTGGCCAATGGCGATTTAACCCAGCGCGTGCAAGTAGAAACCCGTGATGAGTTGAGCTACGTGGGTCACGCCTTTAATCAAATGGCAGAAGCTTTCTCCAGGCTGATTGGGGAAGTGAAGGATAACGCGTTCCAGGTAACCTCTGCTTCGGAAAGTCTGTCGGCTACTTCCACCCAGATGAAGCAGGAAGCCATGACCATGACTCAGTTGTCTGAAACGGCCAGCCATTTGAGCGAAACCGTGGACGATAGCGTGAAAACCGTGGCTGCCGCTGTAGAGCAAAGTAGTGCCAACATCAGCGAGGTTTCCAAGGCCAGCAGCAATGTGGAGCATAATATCAAGGTCGTTAAGACTTCTGCTGAAGATGTTTCTACCCGGATGCAGTCCATTGCCGATGCGGCTGAAGACATGTCCACTTCCGTAAACACGGTTGCTTCGGCGATGGAGGAAATGTCGGCCTCCTTGAATGAAGTGTCCCAAAGCGCGGCTGAAGCGGCCAAAGTGGCTAACGTGGCTGAAGGAACCGCCAAAGCCACCAGTGACACGGTGAATGCTTTGGGTGATTCCGCCCGTGAAATTGAAAATGTGTTGGGTGTGATTAAGGAAATTGCATCTCAAACCAACTTGTTGGCCCTGAACGCCACCATTGAAGCGGCCAGTGCCGGAGACGCCGGCAAAGGGTTCGCTGTGGTTGCCAACGAGGTGAAGGAGTTGGCCAAGCGGTCTGCTGAAGCAACCGAGGATATCCGCTCCCGCATTGAGAATATGCAATCTAATACCCATGCTGCTGTCAGCGCCATTGAGCAGATTTTGGTGATTATTTCTGAAATCAACCACATCAATTCCACCATTGCCAGTGCGGTTGAAGAACAGACTGCCACCGTGAACGAGATTACCCGGAGCGTGGCTGGGGCCGCCAAATCTGCTGGTGAGGTCACCAAGAACGTGCAAGAGGTGGCTGAAACCACAGCCAATGTGGCCATGAAGATCAACGAGGCCAACCAGGGTGTGAGCTTGATTGCCACCAATATCGCGGAACTGGCTCAGGGTGCCAACGAAATTTCCAAGGGTGCTGGAACCGCCGCATCAGGTGCTGCCCAAATGTCTGAAAAAGTGGAACAGGTTACACATACCAGTGTTTCTACGGAAAAAGGCGCCATTAATGTTCAAGCCACTGCACAAGATCTGTCGGAGCTGGCCGGTCGTTTGCGGGTGGTCGTAGAACGTTTTAAAGTGGCGGTTTAAGGGCAGAATACGGATGCGTGAAAATAGGAAAAATGGAACCACAATTACAAAACTGTAAGAATTGACAATTCTACCTTCTGCCCTGTTTTTATATCAGTATGATGTAAGTTGAATCCCCAACGGACTTGTTTTAAAAAGGAGAGAACATGAGAGTTTTTAGCTTTTTTCTGATGATGGCCGCTGTGCTGGTGAACCTGAGCGGTTTGGCCCAGGCTGAATCCACAGTGGATCAATCCCTGAAGTCGGATTATTCCTATGTTGATTTGTCCACGGCGGGCAAAGAAGAAAGTAGCGCCTTGCTGATGGTTCAGCCAGACAATGAGAAAGAAAGCAACGCCACTGAGGCCAGTGACCGTCCTGCGGCTTCTCAGTGTTTTGCGGCCAACAAGCAGTTTGTGCATTGCATGCGCTAACCATCGCTGGTTAACTTTAAATCTTGTAAAAGAGCGGTGCACCGAAGGGTACGCCGCTCTTTTGGGTTTTACGGAGTTTCTCCTGAAAAGCAACAGCCCGGAATCAGAAGATCCCGGGCTGCGCGATGGTAAGGGTTGCCTGGAACGTCTTTATTCCAGGGTGGGGCCGTTGGGGGTTTGCGGGCTGTCGGTAGCGGCAGAGGAGGATTGCTGAACCTCGACCGGGGTGCTTGCAGGCTCTGCCGGTGAAGTTTCTTGCATCATGGTGGCCGGCTCTGCTTGGGCCGGGACGGTTTTGGGTGTGGTTTGCGTTTCGGTGGCAATGGCCAGACTCATCATGCGGTTGACTGAACGCATCAGCTTGCTGGCTTGTTCGCCGAACAGGCCAGGTTCTACTTGCATTTCATATTCCCGAACTTTGCGAGGGGCTTTGATGCCTGAAATGCCCATTTGACGCATGGCGATATTGGCGGCAAGGCCCAGCGCCTGAGCGCCAATGTTTTCGCCTTCAAAGTGGACCAGTCCTACTGGGTCGACATTTTGAACCGCCTTTTTCAGGATGAAGTTGAGTTGGTAGTTTGCGCTGTAGGCGGTTTGGTTTTCACCAACCCGGGTGAAAAAGCGCACGTGGCTGCCGGGGCTGATGGACAGGCCGAAGGTGGAGTCCTTATCGCTGCTGCCGAAGGGGTTACCGGGCAAGAAGCCGCCAATGGCCTTCAGTTTTTTAAAGTCCACATAGTAAGTGACAGCGATGGGGGTGAACTCAGAAAAGTCCTGATAGGCTCGGCTTTTGGCTTTGGTTTCACCGTTTTGGGCAAAGCCTGCGCCCATTTGCTTCATGCCATCCATAAAACCGGGTTTGGCACCGGCAAAAATATCGCTGTTTACATCCAGCCGCTCCAGCGGAAAGCCTTGGGGAACCACAGACCACACTATGTTTTTGCCGAATTTGGTAGCCCGTTGGGTGTTGCTGGCCAGATCCTCGTTGTGCTTGCCACGGGTGAGGGTTTCTTGCACAAATGTTTGATAGTTAGCGTTGCTGGCGATTTGCTCCTGAGGAACGACTTCAAAGCCTTGCTGGGCCATTTGTCCCTGAAACTCACGGTACATTTGCTCAGTAATTTGCTGACGCACCTGAGGGGTGATGTTTTTAACCTGAAGCTCCCAGCGGTTGTCGCTCCAGTTGCCGTTACGAATCCCGTTCAGGGTGCTGCCGTTGATTTGTTCGGCCACCACTTCGGAGAACACCACATGAAAGCCCACGATGCCTACCCGGTGAACGCCGTCCACCGATTCCTTGCGAGAAAAAGTACCGGTTTTGGGGCTTCTGGTTTCCACGTATTCCTTGGTCACCACGGTGGGTTGTTGTTCCAGGGCTTGAAAATCAAAGGGAGAGATAAACTCACGGGCCTGGGAGGGCAGGGATGAACTGATTAGAGTGCCGACTAAGAGCAGGCAGAGTAGAGGGGAAAGACGTCGAGAAAAATGCATGGGAATCGGGTTCCTATCCGTTAAAACAAGACTTTGCAATACACACTTGTGTTTTAACTATAAAGGAAACAGGCCGTATTTGCGACTCAGGCCATGGGGTGTAAGCCATGCTTCAGCCGGGTTGGCCGGAGAGCAGCTCAATTTCGTACCCGTCGGGGTCTTCAATAAAGGCCATGCACCGTCCGTTGCCCATATCGGTGCATTCCTCAGTAATTTTGACGCCTTCTGCTCGCATTTTTTCCAAGGTTTCCGGCACGTTATGGACCTGAAATGCCAGATGAAAAATATCTTCGGGCAACTGAAAATCCGGATCCCAAGGCAGGTAGGCCAACTCCAGTTCGGTCGGGGAGCCGGAGATGCTCATAAAGGCCAGCTGGCTGCCTCTGGGGGAGGTCTTTCGGGCCCGGCAGGTCATATTGAAGTAACGACTGTAGAAGGCGATCGCCCGTTCAATATCCCGAACTTTCAAGCGAGTGTGTAAAAACATGCGGTGCCCTTCCTGTTACCGCCCAAGGCGGCTTCCATATTGTGCTGAGTTCAGTTTATAACGAGTGGTATTGGCATTGAAATGCCCGACTGTCTTAAGGGCATCTTTCAAAGTCCCCCAAAATCTACGGTGGCAATTTGGTCTTTTTTTCGGTTTGATTAAAGGGTTGAGCAGTGTTTGCCAACAGACAACCGGCCAGTGACGGGTCGCCGCAGGGTTTCTTTTCAAGTTAAAGGGTATCAATCAGCAATGTACAATGTTTCCCGGTCTAGTATCCGGTTTCACAAGGACAGGGCCACGGCGGCTCCTGGGCCTGATGTTCGGTTTCAGGGGGGAGATACGAAAAAGGATAAAGGGGTGGGAAGCGCGCTATCTTTGCAACCCGCTTTGCCATCGGATCAGCTGCAGTTGTCCATTTCCAAACTGAAGCAGTCAGGGCACTTTAACCCGAAAACGGCCAAAGTGTTACTTTCTGTGGATTATGACGGCACACTGAGCACGGATTTGATAGGGGCTGAACGTTTTCAGCAGCAACGGAACGATTGCCTCCTGCATCTCAATACCGGACGCTCCGTGGAAGATTTGGCGCCCTTGCGGGATCGCTTTCAGGGGCTCAAGCTGTATGCCCTGAGTACTTCCAATGGGGAAGGATTGTTTATCAATCGTCATGGCTTGCCTGCGGATCGCTGGCTTGGACAAATTGCAGAGCAGCAACAGCAGAGACAAAGCGCTCAGGTGCCCGAGTGGCGGAAACGGGTTCAGGCGGAAACCGGCTGGGACCATTTTAAGGCGGCCCAAGTGATTCGCTCGTTTATTGACCGGCGATTGGCGCATCCGGGCTATGGCCCGCTGGAGTGCGTCCCACGGACCCGAGGGGCGATTCCGGCCCTTTTAGAGGCTCTGCGGAAAGAAGGCATTCAGGCCGATTTCAGTGTGGAAGACGATCGCTTGCACAAGTTTGGTCCTCAAGGCTTCGCCAAAGATTCCCCGGTGGGCTTTTTGGCCCGGCAATGTCCCAATCTTCAGCGGGTGGTGGTGGCCGGAGACGGTTTCAATGATTATGCCCTGATGACGCTGGAATCGGTGGTCAATGGGACTGATCAGCCGGTGGGGGTGGATCGGGTTTTAATGGGCCGGGACAAGGCCTTTGTGCGTCAGGTGATGCAGGATGCTCCCAATTCGTTTCAGGTCAAATTGGTGCATCCCAAGCGAGAGGAATCGCTGTTTGATGCCATTGCCGCGCAAGTGGCCTTGGTTGACCCACCCAGTAGAGCGGGATCGCCTGACCCGGAATCGGAAACGATGGTGACCCCCAGGGTCAAATTAAAGCGACGGGTTCACCCTTCCATGTCCCCCGATGAGGTAGCCGCCTTGTTCCAGAAGCTCTAAACGCCAGCTTCTACAAAAAAAATGCCGGGTTGGTACCATGAATGGCCAGGCAAATGGACAGCCCTGAGGCGATGGCCGCTTGTGGATCGGTCACTTGCTGGCGGGTGCCGCCCACCTCGATGAATCCGGCTTTGGTCAAATGGGTCAGGAGTTCCTGAATGTGGGCATTGAAATCGCCCCGTTCAAAGCGGCCGTAATGGCGGTGCATGACAAAATAGATGCGCCCACCGGGAGCCATCTGGCTTTTCAGGGCCTTTAAAATGCGATTCAGTTTGTGTTGAGGCCAATACATGACGCTGTTAACGGCCAGAATATGGTCAAACTTTTGGTTGAAATCGGGCAAGTGGGCCACATCGGCTTGCATTAGCTTAACCTGACCGCTCTGGATGGCGGCTTGGTTCAGTGCCGAGGCCTTTTGCAGCATGAGCGGTGCGGAGTCGATCCCGACAATGCGGCTGGACTGAGTCTGACGGGCCAGTTCCTGAATGGCTTGTCCCGGCCCAAAACCGATCTCCAGAACCGCTTCGCCTGGTTGCACCTGCATTAAATCCACGGCCCAGCGATTGACCGATTCAAAAGTGGTCGATAGGCAACTGGCCACAATCTCACCGTAGAAACCTTCCGGGTTGGCCAGTTGGTTCAGTACAATTCTTGTTTCATCAATCAGATTGGACTGGCTGTGGTTGGCAGGAAGGGGCATCAGGCTGACAGACTTTCGTGGGGATCGGTGTTGCTACAAGTGCATGAGAGTCTAGCAGAAAGGGAGGGTTTCTTGAAATCACCCGTCAGAGGGGTGTCAAGCCCGGACTCCTGAGCCGGGACTTGATGGGTCTGTGCCTCTGTGGGAAGGTTGTGCCAAGGCCGTTTGGACTAGTAGCAATTTGAGCAATGACAGTTTGAGGCAGGCGCATTGGTGAGCATTCGGCATCGACAATTGTTTTGCATGATGATGGTCATGGTGGGCCTTTTGGGGAATTCTGCCCAGGCCCAGCAAACCATTTTCAACGTGCCTTCTGCCGATGTGACCCCCAAAGGTGAAATCTTTTTGCAGCACGAAAGCCAGTTCAGGACCTGGCGGCCCGGTCGCTTTATCAACAGCACGGAGTATTCGGCTTACGGCCTAGGCCACGGGACGGAGCTGGATGTGACGCTGTTTAACGTCAACGCCCCGGCAACCGATAACATTACTTTGGGGGTGGGGCTGAAGAAGATTGTGCCGCTATTCCCCAAAAAGTTTCCTCGGCAGGAGTTGAAACTGACCGTCGGTCAACTGATCCCGGTTTCCCTGCAAGGCCAAGGAGTCGGGAATTGGTCTTATGCCCACCTTAGCGCTAGGGCGCCTCGATTGAAAACCCGGGTGGCGGTCGGGGTTAGCACTGGCACTCGACAGATTTTCGGGCGTACCACGGTGGGGGCCATTGCCACCCTGGAGCAGCCTGTGACCAAGCGTTTGAGCTTGCAGGGCGACTGGTACTCCGGTACGCATGCCCTGGGCTTTTTGATTACCGGATTTAGTTACACCTTACCCTATGACACGGTGTTGTTTGGGGGCTATCAAATCCCCAATACGCCCCGGTGTGGTCGGCAGGGATTTGTATTCGAGTTCGCCAAATACGTGAAATAAGGCATGAGCGCCTTGGGGAGGGTGCTTCTTCATTTCTGGGCCATTGGTTGACTGGGGAACCTGGGGCAGATTTTCAGGCCAGACCGTGCTATACTCTGGCCCAATTGTGAGGTTATATCGAAGGGAGTTGGCCGAGGCTATGACAGTTGCGTCTCCATTATTGATTTGGTTGGCTTTAGCCTGTGGGGCAGGGCTGGTTCTTCCTTTTCTCACTGGCGGCAAGCCTGCGCTGCGTTGGCAGTGGACCTCGGTACAGACCCAACAGCTGGTTTGGGGGGGCAGTTTGTTGGGGTTGGCGGCCCTTTTGGCCGTGGGGCTACAACTGGCAGTGGCGCAAAGTTTAGGGTTTGCCCTAGCTGGCTTTGTGGCCATGGCGGTGCTGTCTGGTTTTCGTTTGCCCGTGGGGGTGCCGGGGATTCTGCTATTGATACCGGCTTTTTTTCTGGGCGGGGCTGGTGATGCGCTGATACCCATCCAGAATGTGCAGGCTTATTTACTGGGCTTGCTCTTGGCTCAGGTGGCACCGTCTGAACGCTCTTTTCGTTGGCTGGACTTTTTGTGGCCCGCTATTTTTGCGGTGGGCTCAGTCTGGATTTCGTTAACCAGCGCCCAAAATACCTGGGCCAATCAGCAGGGTTTATTGCTGTTGGCCATTGCCATCGCCGTGTTCTTGCGAGGCGTTTCGCTTTTACCGGCCTTATCCGGGTCTAAACCGCTGCAAGCTCTTTTTATTTGCGTCATGTCTGGCCTGTTGGCCTGGCTGGGGATTCAGAATGTGCTATTGCAGCCCGGCCTGTCCCCATGGGCCTTCTTGTTTGCCGGAGGCAGTCTGTTGGGCTTCGGGTTAAGTGCTCTGGAATCTTCCTCTTCCTCCAAACCCGTAGCCATAAGGGCGGTACAGCTGCTGCTGTTGGGTTTGGCTACCTTGGTGGTCTCTCGGCTGTTTGGCTCCACGGGATGGCTGGTCTTGGCGGCCTCGCTGTTATCGGCCACTGGGTCTGTGCCAAACAAAGCGGCGCACAGTAATCTCCAACCCAGTCTTGACCAACAGCCCGCTGGGTTCTCTGTGGTGGGTCTGGCCAGCCTGTTTTTAGTTGGGCGGGTGTTATTACAGACTTTTATTGTGCAGTTTAACCCCAACGTCACTGGTATTAACATTACCCACCCTTACGCCAGTGCGGCCCTGTACGGTGGATTTGCCTTTATGCTGTTGTTGCCCTCACTGCTTAAAGCGGCAAAGACGGGTTCGGAAACACAGACGACTTCGCCTCATGGGTTTTTGCCCGTTGTTTTGGGGGCAGTGGCCCTGTTATCTGCCGGGTTGGCCAACTACTTTTTACACGCGGAAGCCACCGGTAGCTTTTTGACCGCACTGTGGGTCACCGGGGTTGGGGTCAGTCTGCTGGGAACGTTTACCGATGAACAGAGCTGCTTTGCGCCACTTCAGCTGGCTTTTTTAGCCACCCTGACCTGTGTATTGTCTCCAGAATTGATCGAGGCGGGCAACTTGGCCGATAAGACCGAAAAACTGTGGGTCTTGGCGGGCGCGTTTGTGGCTTACAGTGCCTTGGCTGTGCTGATCCAGAAAAAAGGCTCAGGGCGTCAGGCGATACCAGTCGCGTGAAATCATACGATCATTCACAAAGACGCTAACCAGCACACTGTGCCGGTTGGGCTGTGTGGTCGTCTTTCGGATGCGGGGTGGACGTACGGCTTCCTTCCCCTGAAAGGCCACTGACAGGGTGTTTCCATTTTCGCTGGCGATAATGCGAAGGGCCTGAGACTGGTTGTTCCTGAACTTTAAATCAGCGCCGCCATACCAAACTGTGGCGTCCAGTCCGGGTGGGACGCTGTGAATGGTTCGCAAGTGGGCCACTCGTTGCTCAATGGGGAGATTGGCCTTTAAAGCCAGTTGATATAAGGCGGAGGAGAGGATGCAAATGCCGCCGCCTACTGTGCTGGGGCTTTCACCGCCCAGATAGGAAGGCGCCGCTTCATAGCCTCGGGCCGAGGTTCGGGGGCCAACCACCCGGTTGAAGGAAAAGCTTTCTCCCACTGGAATGATGGCGCCGTTGAGGTGGCGGATGGCAACACGCACGTTGTTTTTTTGCGCCGGGGACAGGCTTTGTAAAGAGAGTTGTTGTTGAGCTACCGGCTGAGCAAAGGGGGTGCCCCACCAGCACAAGGCCAGTAGGGCTATGGGCACACTCCACAATCCAACGCGTTGAAAGATCCGCTTGGGTTCACGCTTGGGATAAGGGTTTTCCGGCATTAGGGAACGCTTTACTCAATGACCTGAATGCTATCCAGCGAGGAGTAAGCCTTAACCCGCTGGCTGTACATCCCTTCCAGTTTGACTGGGTTCATCTGGAAGGTGCCGGGCATTTCCATTCGCACCAGGGCGTGGAACTCGGATTTTCCGGCAGGAACGCTGTTGGCAAACATGACCACCCGATCATCCAGAATATCCTGGTGAGCCCACCACCAGTTGCCCCAGTCGCCGCTGATGGCAGCTTCCTCGTCGGATTCCTGAAGCAGGGATTCCCGTGGGTCGTTGGAAACCACCTCACCGCCACTGGGTAAGGCCGCTTCCAGTATCACGTAGGGCAGCGCCACTGGTGTGTTGACCTTCACTTTCATGACCACCGTTTCCCCGGCGCGAACCTGATTGCCGGACAGTGGGTGCATTTTGAAACGCAGGGTCCCGTTGGGGCCCACCGGTTCCGCTTGGATGCGGAAGAATTCCCGCTGGATACTGAGTCCTTGGGGCATGGCCACTTGTGGGACTTGGGTTCCCGGTTGCAGCGCTTGCCAGTAGGTTAGGAAGGTGCTGTAGAAGAGCTCGCCGGGGCCTTCCTTGCGCAGATTCACCATTGCGGGATGCAGTTGGGCCAGGGTGGTCACCGTGCTTTGTTCCGCATCGTACAGTTGGGCCTGAGTGAATGAGCGGGCTTCGCCCCACACGTTGGAACTGGCCGTAAAGTTCGGCGATTCTGGACTTCTTTGGGCCAAGGTGTTTTCCAGCAAGGCTTTCAGGACCACGGCCGTGGTTTTGGTGTTGTCCCAGCCATCCTTGCCCCGTTGTAGCATCAGCCAGCGTTCAATGGCCGCCAAGGTATCTGGAGAAACCGTGGCATAGGGCTGCATGGCCAAGGTAGCTCTCAGGCCCAGTGCTGTTGCTTCGGTTCCGGTGAAGCGATAGGTGTAATCGGCAGTATCAAAGCCCAGTTTTTTACCCAGCTGAGTTGTGTGATCCCAGTTCACCGTGTTGGCGCTGTGATCGGCCAGATGGTTCAGGGCGGCGAAGCTTTTCTGGGCGGCCACGGTGTCTTGCTGCTTGATAAAAGCCAGCGTCAGATAACTCAGGGCTTCCGGGGTGGCCTTGGGCAACTGGCTGAGAATGAACTGGCGAGTTTTGGCATCGGTTTTTTGCTCATATAAAGCCAGTACGTGTTGCAGATAGGCTAAATCGGTGAATCGCTCTGCTTGCACGAAATGGTTGGAAGCCAATTTGGGGTCGGCTAGCTGTTGAGCCAGCTTTTTGGTGTTGGCTTGCATCCACTTCAGGCCATCGGCTTGCCATTGGTCCGGCAAAATGCTCAAATCGACTGGCATCTTGAGTTGCTTCAGCGTAGCCAGCCCCTCCATGACATAGGCGGTTAGGTAAGCATCGCTTTCCCCATACTCCCACCAGCCCCAGCCTCCGTCCGGGTTGTGGGCGTCTTTCAACTTGCCCAGGGCTTTCAGGCTGACTTGCTGGAATTTTTGTCTCTGGGCCTGAGATAAGGGTAGATTTAATTGCTGACTGAGCTGAACGGCCACCATCGAGGGCACCAAACGGCTCATGGTTTGCTCGGTGCAGCCGTAGGGGTAGTCAATCAGGCTGTCAAAACTGCCCAAAACCGGTCCAATGGTCGAACCGGCCACGGACAGGATGACTTTGGCCAATCGGGGATCGGTGTCTTTCGGGATGGTTAGTGGTATTTCCACGGAGTCGCTGAGTTTTTGCAATTGCCCGCTGTGGGCTTCACGAACTTCAACGCCCAGCGGGTGGATGGGTACTTGCAGTTCCAGAGCATCCCCAGCGGTTTGACCAACGGCTTTGATGGCCACGGTGCCCTGTCCCGGTGTTTTTACGGCCACCGGCCATTCATAGCGACTGGCCCCGTCCGCTTGGATGGTCAGCTTTTGGCTCAGGGCCTGCCGGGTTTCAAACTGGGCTGAGGGGTTTAATGTCAGGGCTACAGTTTGGGGCTGCTGGGTGTAGTTATGCACAATGGCGGTCAGTCGGGCCTGATCGTGCTGGGTGTAAAAGCGAGGCAAGGCCAGCCGTACGATGAGATCCTGGGTGGAAATGACTTTGGAGATAGTGGCGCCCACATCGGTTTGCGCGGTGATCCCCCGGACCGTGGCCCGCCAAGTGGTTAAATTATCCGGCAACTGGATGGTAGCTTTGGCCACGCCTTGGGCATCGGTTTTTAGGACTGGCTGCCAACCGGCCACATCCCGAAAATCCTTGCGCACTTTGGGTTCAATTTTATCTGGTCCGGCGGAATACTCTTCCGGGAAGGAGGACAGGGTGAGTACGGAGTTGTAAATTTGATGGTAAAAAAACTTGCGGATGTCTTCGGCGGCATCGGGCCGGATGGCGTAAATGCTTTCATCCACTACGCCCAGGGAGACCTCCGTGTTTGGGGCCGGCTTGCCGTTGGGATATTTGGCGGTGATTGTGTAGGTGGCCTTATCCCCCGGTTGGTAGCGGGGTTTATCGGGGGTTACGGTCAGGTTTAAAAAGTGCTGGGCCGGGGAGACCATGGCCATTTCGGATTGGTTGTAGAACTGGTGCTTGGGGCCCACAAAGGTGGCCGTCACGTACACATTGGGGGCGTAATCGCCGGTTAGCGGGATGTCGACCACTTTAGCCGTGGCGTCCATGGGCACCAGCTGGAGGGTATGGATTTTGCTGCCTTCCACGGCCACAATGACCTGGCCTTTTTCTTTGCCGCTAACAGGCGCCGTAATCAGGGCCTTGGCCACTTCGCCGGGTTGATAGATTTTTTTGTCCAGCTTCAGGGAAAAAGCCTCCTGCTGGGCCTGCTGCCCTTCTCGGACATAAGGCTGGTTGGGGCTGGCAATCCACAGGCTGCCTTGATCGTAGATGGTATGCCCGTGATCATCGCTGGCCTTGGCGGTCAGGTAGTAGTTGTCGCTGAAGTACTGATCGGTGGTGGGCAAGGTTACCGCCGCTTTGCCCTGGGCGTTAGTGGTGGCTGAAACCGTGCCCAGTATGCTGGTGCCCCGGTATTCCTGCTTGACCCGATCCCAGTTCCAGCGCATCAGGGAAACGGAAATGGCCCGATTGGCCACGGGTTGGCCGTTGTAATAGAGTGCATTCAGTTCCGCTTTCACCGGTTCACCGGCCCGAGTTACGGACTGTTTGGGTTGCACAAACAGGGTGAAATCTCCGGCCACTACCGATTGTGACCCGCTGCCCACCACGGCCATGCGGCTGAGGTCGGTGACTTCCGCCTGAATGGTGTAGCGGCGATCCAGGTAGTCCAGACTGTACGGTTCATCGGGAGAAATTTTCATGGGCTGGGTGGGGAATTCAATCAGGGCTTCCCCGGTGGCATCAGTCTGGGCAAAGCCTTCTGTAATGTAGTCTCCGGCGTAGCTGAGGTCCTCAAACACCCCGTCATCGTTTTCCCAGTCATCAAAATAGCCGTAATAATCCGGGCGAGGCATCAAGCCAAAGCGGGAAGACCAGTCGGTGCTGGCGTAAACTGTATATTTCACCCGGGCGTTGGTGACGGGGGCCCCAAAGTAGTAATTGGCCCGAATACGTGCCTTGGCCCGGTCTCCGGCCACCAGCCGGGTTTGCAGCGGCAGAACGTCCACCTGGTATTCCGGCTTGCGGTATTGGGCCACTTCAAAGCGCTCGTAGGACTCGGTACCATCCGGGTAGGTGATGGTGAGCTGGTATGCGCCAGTTTTGCCGTCTTTGGGAACTGCGTATAGCCCGTGGAAGGTGCCGTGATCGTTGGTGTTTACCCGGCCTTCCCATAATTTGGTGTTGTCCGGGTCTTCAATGCGCAAGCCCAGACTCATGCCTGCCTTGGGCGTTTGGAAGCCGCTGGCCGTTTTCAGGCGGGAAATACCTTTGAAGTAAACGGTTTGCCCCAGCCGGTAAATGGGCCGTTCGGTATAAAAGTAGGTATCGTAGTTGTCTCGGGCGTCGTTCCAGAAGCCGATGCCCCCAAAGGCCCGGTTTTTAGCCTGCGTACCGATAGCCAGCCAGTTGTAGTTGCTTTCCCGCTTGCGGGCGTTGGGCACGTGAAAGGAGGCCACCCCCTGGGCGTTGGTTTTTCCTTGACCCATGCTGGCCAACTGAGGGTGATCCCGGTCCAGCAGTTGAATTTGGGTGTTGGGCACCGGTTGCAGGGTGTCTAAATCGATGGCCCGCACCCATGTCTCATCCACCGCCTGTTTGACGATTAGACCCAGATTGCTGACGCTGAACCACATGACGTTCCAGTCTGACTTTTTCTTCAGGTTGCTGACCTCCGCCACCAGTATGTATTCGCCGGGGGGGAGTGGCTCATTGAGTTTGAATTCAGCATGAGACCAGTCCTGATAATCCCGTTCCAGCTTGCGGCTGAGGGTTTTTAGGGGCTTTTCCTGCTTGAAGAGAATGCCGCTGTTCTTCTGGTAAGGCTTGTACAGGGAGAGATCGGCACTGAAGTCCAGTCCATTGTTGTGGCTATTTTGCAGCAGGTCGAGCATGTCCTTACGGTAAATTCGCACGGTGGCCTGATCGCTGCCCATGGCGTTCAGCCAGAAGTGGGGGATTTCCTTGCCGGTAAAGACTCGGGTGTTGCTGGCAATGTTGACGCTGGGTTCTAAAATGGCCAAATGCACCGATTCCTTGAGCTGGGTGGTTTTGGCGTCATCCACAAACAGGCCTTGCTCATCGGCGGTAGAAAAGCCGGGAGCTCGAACGGTCAGGCTGTATTCCCCCACTGGAAGCTGGTTGATTTCAAAGGTGCCGTCCGGCTTGACCCACACGCCCCGTTCCACCAGATTACCGCCCCGTGGTCCCACGGCCAGGGCGTAAACCTTGTTGCCCTTGATGTCGTAGCTACTTAACTGAAACCCCTCTTGCTCCAGATCGATTTTTCCGGCCAGGCTGCCGGTGGGTTTTTCCAGGCCAATGGCGATGGCCCCGCCAGCAAATAAAAGGGCCACCACGCTGACGCTCAGAATGACGGTTTGGTTGGGCTTATTGGTAAACATCGGCAACAATCCTGTACAGTTGAAACTTTTCTGGGGGGGCAATGCTGGCTTTTAATTTGGCCTGCACCAGCATATAAGTGGCATCTTTGGCCTCTCCGGGTAGCATGACCCCGGCTCTTCCTCCCTGACGCACTAACAGGCCATCCCGCAGGGGGTTGATGGCGGCCAGTCGGCTCACGGGCTGTAGGGCTTTGACCACGGTCACCTGAGGCTTTAATAGGGGCCATTCGCTTTTACGGATGGGCGGATAGCGATACTCTTTGGTCAGGGCACCGAGGGTGGCGTAAAGGGTGGCCTCGGACACGGTTTTATATTGCGGGTAGGCCGACCCCCAACAGGCCCGTGGTTTGCCATTGCGGCTCAGGGTGACGAAGACCCCCCGTGGTTTGGGATAGCGAGAACTCAGGCGAGTGTTTTGGAGTAAGTGTTGCCACGAGGAACTTGGTGCGCTTTGGTTGAAGTACAACTCCCCCGTTTTTTGCACCAGTTGGGTGGGGGTGAGGGTTTCTGCATGCCCCAGTCCACACAGCAACGTCACCAGAAGGCCAAAACCAAGGCTGTGCCTGCCCAGCGCTGAGCTTCCCCTGAGGCTGACCAGTGGGTCATTGCCCCTTCGTCCCTTTGGCAATGGAATTTTCTCTCCTAACCCGTACAATAAGCATCAACACCCACTTGCCAAGAAGCCCTTCGATTTGAGCGAGGATGAAATGCACGATTATTTTACCAGCTCCAGTCTATCCCGGCGCGATTTTTTAAAGGGTTTGGCCCTCACTGCCGCCGCGCTGGTTCTGCCATCCGCAATCAGGTGGCCTGAGGGACAAGCCTTAGAGCCTGTTTCTCCTTTTTGGTGGTGCGATTTGCGGGACGGCAAGCCCCATGGTTCGGCCCATGCGGGGAATTGCTTTGGTCTGCCCGGATCTTTAATGAAGCTGGTGGCGGCCACGGCTTTGCTGGAGGAACGGTTGCTTTCTCCCGATTCGCCTTTGGAGTGCCGGGGTACCCTACGGATAAAGGGCCAACTCTACCGATGCCAGCATGCCCACGGAAAACTCAATATGCGGCAGGCCTTGGCGGGTTCTTGTAATATCTATTTTGCCCAAGCGGCGGAAGTGTTGAGTACCCGGCGCTTTTTACAGTATGCCGAAGCCTTTCAGCTGAATCGACCCACCGGGCCGGGCCGAGAAAGCGCCTATTTGTTTCCCTCACGAATGGCCTTGGCTCACCCATCGCAGCTGTATGTGCTGGGTCTGGCCAAGCCCATGCAGCCCAGCGCTGCTCAACTGTTGCGGATGACCCGGCACATTGCCTTACGGGATATCCACGGCTTTCAGCCAGCCACCTGGCGCATATTGCAAAGTGGCATGCGCACGGCGGTTACACAGGGAACGGCCCGGCAACTGGATCCGCAAAATAGCTTGCGGGTGGCCGCCAAAACCGGCACTACGCCGTCCGGAGATCTTTATCAGTCCTGGGTGATGGGCTTTTTCCCTATTGAAAAGCCGGTGGTGGCATTTTGCGGACGGGCCCTGAGCGGGACCGCCAAGGACGCAGCCGTACCCGCGGCTCGCAAGTGGTTGCAGCAAGCCCCCTGGGCCTCGGTGTGAGGCGGCTGGGGCGATGATTCAATGGACAGTGTGGAAGGTTAGATGTTTTGGGAAACGGCGGGTTCTGTTTGCCGCTGTGCTGGGGATGGCCCTGTGGATGGGTTCGGCGAGGGCGGCCTTGCCCTCACAGGTTCGGGTTCGTCTCTTTGAAGCGCACCCCAAGTTTCAGGCGTTTCGGCTGCAAGGGGCCCTGCGGATTCAGGGCGGCGCGGGATCGTCCATTCCAGCCTCGCTCTTGACGGTGGGGCAGTCGCAGGGACGGCTTTGGGTGCGCTGTGGGAAGCTGCAAGGCATGTGTTATCAGGGCACCCGGTTGACTGTGCAAGCGATAGGAAGCAAGCCCATACAGGTCACAGCCCTGCATGGAACGATCACCTTGCCAGCCCGCCGCTATACCGGGCAGCTGGCGTTTTTGACCCACGAAGGACGCTTGACGGTGTTCAATACCCTGCCCGCACGTCATTACGTGGCGGTGGTCATTTCCAGTGAAACCGGGCCTACTTGGCCCTTGGAAGCTCTGAAGGCGCAAGCGGTACTGACCCAAACCCGATTAAACCGGTACAAATTGGGGGATGTTTTGGGCGATTCCACCCAGCAGGAGGCGTATCTGGGAGAGGCTTACCTGAAACCCAATGCGGAGCAAGCCGTTCGGGCAGTGTGGGGACAGACGCTGACTCGTAATGGGCAAGTCATACAGCCGTATTACCATGCCAGTTGCGGCGGGCACACCAGTGACCTCCGGTTGTTTGCCGGAAAGCCAATGGCCTCGGGGCAATCGGATGGGGTGGTTTGTCCCTATTGTCAACGGGCTCCCTTTGCCCAGCCCACGGTGTCTGTGCTCAATGTGACCCAGTGGCAATCGGTTTACCCGCAAATACCCTTAAAAGAAAGCATTCCCAAAGTAACTCGGGTGGATGCCAGCGGACGGCCCTTACAGGTACAGGTGGGGACGCTGCGGCTGAGTGGGTATCAGTTTTGGCTTCAGTTGGGTCAGCGCCTGGGCTGGGATAAGTTACCGGGGACTCGCTTTCAGTTGCAGGCTTTTCCCAATGGGAAAATTCGCCTCAGTTCCACCGGGGCTGGTCATGGGGTGGGGCTGTGTCAGTGGGGCGCAGCAGCAATGGCCCGGCAGGGCAAGCGATACCATCAAATTCTGAAATTCTACTTTCCGCAGGCCCGGCTGAGTGGCCTTTAGCCTTTGGTGCGGAGTTCGTGGACCTTGTTGGAGAGCCAGCGCAGGCTTTCATCCGCCAAGGTGTTGGCCCCGCTGGACTGGGCCAGTTGAAAGTTCTCGATGGCTGGTGCCCATTGGCCCTGACTTTCGTGGAGTCGTCCCAGTTGGGTGTAAAAATGGGCTTGCCACAGGGCCGAGCGGTTCTGGATGGAAAGGCTGAGACCTTGTTGGGCGTAGCGTTGCGCTTGTGGCCAGTGTTCCAGATGCCGTTGCAGCTTGCAAAGGCGATCCAGGGTGTTGAATTGTCCCTCTGCGTTCTGGCTGGCCTGATCATACTTCAGGGCCTTTTCCAGACAATCCTGGGCGGATGACCATTGTTGTTGATCCTGATACAGCAGGGACAGGTTGGTAAGGGTGGCCGCCGCGGAAAGTTGATTTCCCAGGGACTCATCCAGCGACAAGGCCTTTTGGTAGGCCTCAATGGCCGCATCCAGATTCCCTTGATCATCGTATGCGCCAGCCAGTTGAAAGTAAATTTCCGCTTGCCCCGAGGGGTTATCGGCGGATTGATACCAGCGCAAGGCTTGCTGAAATGCCTCAATGGCCTGAGGGGCCTGTTTGCGGTAGGCGTAAATCTCTCCCAAGTCCTGATAGACTTGCCCCAATCGGCCCAGCCAAACTGCCCCCACCGTGTCGTCCTCGTACATTAGCTTGCGGATTTGCTCGGCGGCTTTCAGCAGGTTGGATAAGGCGGTGTTGTGGTGATAGGTCTGCTTGTTGACGATGCCGTTGAGGCGATAGGCCTCGGCCATAACGTCCTTGGGGGCGCTGCCTTTCAGGCTGAGGGCCTTTTGCAGGCAAGAGCCCGCGCTTTCGTAGCGTCCATGATTGGCCCGGTAGCGGGCCAGTTCAATCAGTTCCTGGGCGATTAAGCTGTGATTTTGGGCGGCCACGGCCGCGGCCAGTCGGCTTTGAATGATTTTTTCTTGTTCATCTTCCGCCTGAACGCTGGTCACGGAGGACAATACATCCAGTGGGGCGGTCTGTATCGGTTCTGGCTGAAAGGGTTCCGGCGGGGAGGGCGGTGCTGGTGGATTTTGAGAAAGGGCTTCGGAGGCGGCCGCTTCTGCTTGCAGCATTTCTCCCAGGCTTTGTTGTTGTTGCAGAATTCGCTTTTCTTCCTCACTCAGGCCCAGTTCATGAAGCTCCTGCTGCAGAGAGGGTTTCTCGCCGCTCTCCCGTAGCAAATGCAAGAAGGACGGGGGCTCTTCTGTCTCGCTAGCCGGATTTTCTCCCGGCAAGGTGATGTTTTTATAGTCGGACAAGGTCAGGGGGCGATTGGGACTGACCGGTTGCTTGAACCCGGCCAGATAGGTTTTGGTAGACAGGGGCGGCTCATCCAGACTGGTAATCAGGCCCGCGCTGCTGGTGGCCTTGCGTTCCCGTCCGGCATTGCTGTGGTACTTGGCTTCTGCCAGCAGGGCCCGATTTTTAATTTTCAGGATGCGGCGCTCAGGCTCCTGCGATTTTTCTTGCCGGTAAAAATCTTGTAGAACGCCGTGCAGGCGCTCCCGCTCCTTGGCTGGCAGGCTGCCGTAAAGAATTTGCTTGGCCTTGTGATACAGCTCGTACCAGGGGCTGAACTTTTGGTGATGCGCTTCCGCTGCGGCGGAGTCGATGCCTGTCTCGGCGCTGTGGCGCTTGCGAATATGCTCCAGGACCTCTTGCGGAGGATAGCTGATCTTGAGTAAATCCCGTAGCAGGGAATGCTCCAGAATATCCTGAAGGGCGGATTTTTCCAGCCGGGTTGGGCCGAGAACCGGAAAACAGACCCCGGTCAAGGCCAGCAGGGAGGCTGGGTCCACGGGGTGCCGCAGAAAGGCCATGACCTGAAACAGGCGCCGTTGCTGATCGGGCAAACGCTGGTAAATCAGGCTGATGAGGGTAGACAGGGTGGTGGGGTCTTGGCCACTGGCGGTGCTGGTGTTTTGGGCCAGTGCGTTTTGCAGTAGGCGGTTCAGGGTGGCAAAATCCAGATTGGTCTGGCTGTTGAGGTGCTGGGCAATTTTGAGCAGCCAGGGTTGGCCCTCGGTTTTTTGCCACAGGGCTTGCAAAGGCTGGGCGACGGCTTCCGGTGAGAGCATATTTTCCAGCACGGCCGGATCGGTTTGGGGGGCTTCTGTTTTCGGATTCAAGCTCTCCAGAAAATTCACGGTTTCGGCCTGAGGCAGCCCTTCCAGATGAATGTCGGACACCCCTTCCTGGTTGGGGCTCATATCGGCGTGGGGCAGTCGCTCCCCGATTAGTACCATTTTGATGTTGGGAAAGGTCAGCAGGAAATTGAGCATTTCCTTAAAGGGGTAGGAGTTGAAGCGTAGTTCCGGGTCAACGATGTATTCCACGTTGTCCAGTACCAATAGCAAGGGCATCTCGGCCACCTGCACAATCAGGCTTTCCAAACGCTTGAGGGGATCGTCGCCGGTCTTTTCGGAAACCGCAAGGGACGGGCTGGCTGGGTGGCCGCTTTGCTTCTGGGCATCGCAGACATAGGTAATGTAGTGAATCAGAAACTGGATGATCTCTTCAAAGTCGGTGTGGCGGTTGACGTCGAACCATAGCAATTGCTCGTTATGGCTGCCCATTAATTCAATCAGTCCCCGCACCAGACTGGTTTTTCCACAGCCCTGAGGGCCACCCACCAGCACGATTTTGGTTTCCGTCTGATTCAGGGCCCGGGCCAGCTTCAGAATCAGCGGCCTGCGATGGGTAAATACGTTGGGCTCATAGCGAATACAACGCTTGGTCACTGTGAGCGGGGATAGGACGTTGCGGCGTTCTTTTTGGGCTAGGCTGGGCTTGGAACGCCGTGAGGGTATGAATGAGCCGTTTTCAATCCGCTCAATTACGCTGGGGCTAATAAAGGTTGGGGGGGCTGTCATGGGCTATTTGTCGGGCCATCCAATGCGTGGCAGGCCAAGGCATTGTCCACACTCACTCTCTTTTATTGTACACTGGGCGTGGCCGCAAACCCGGTGCTTTGGCCCTTGCCACGCCAAAAACCCTCGGTCTGGAGGAGACATGTCACCGGGATTTTTCAGCAACCCCAGGAAAGTTTTCCCTTTCATGACCTTTGAACAACCCACATCCGCTCAATGGGAGCAATGGCTAAGCGATTGCCAGGCCATTGGGGTGACCATTCCGGCGGAGCGTCTCCCCTTGTTTCAGCGGTTTTACACCCTGTTGCTCACGGCCAACCAGACTGTGAATTTAACCCGTATTACCGCCCCGCAGGATTTTTTGGACCGTAATTTGCTGGATTCGCTGACTCTTTCTCCGTTGATTGCAGCAGAGCAGCGGGTGGTGGACATTGGCAGCGGGGCTGGATTTCCGGCCATTCCCCTGGCCCTGGCCCGTCCCGATGTGACCGTGGTGGCAGCGGAATCCATTGGCAAAAAGTGCAAGTTTATTCAGGAAACTGCCGAAGCGCTGGGCTTGACCAATCTGATGGTGCTGAACGCCCGCAGTGAGGACTTGGCCCGGGAGCGTCACTACCGGGAATCTTTTGATGTGGTGACTGCCAGAGCGGTGGCCGCACTCCCGACCCTGCTGGAACTGTGTGCTCCGCTGGCCAGAGTGGGCGGTCGGTTGATTGCCATGAAGGGGCTAAATGCCGAGGTGGAGTTGAGTGCCTCGCAAAAGGCCATTCGGGTGCTGGCCTTGCGCCATGAGCAAAGCCTGTCGTTCCCACTGCCGCAACTTCAGGGCTCTCGCCTGCTGGTGTTTGAGAAGGTGGCCCGTACTCAGGATGCCTACCCTCGGGCGGCGGGGCTGCCCGCTAAAAAGCCCTTGTAAATTGGATTTCGCCAGTTATCTCAACGTGTTGGGATTCAGGTTTTTATGAATGCTGCTGGCGATTTGAGGCTTGCCGTCTTTTTCCATCAGGTCGGCCACGTTGCGCAGGAAGTTCAGCACTTCCGGGTTGCCGGGTAAGGGGCCGTTCTTAGCATTGCTAGCGGCTTTCTTGGCAGGTTGGGCCATTTTGGAGGCGCTGAGCGGGTTGGTGGCCGGGGCATTTTTAAAGTTTACAGGGGTCACCGTTTTTTGAGCGGCAGCGGCCCGGTTGACCGGCGCGTTTTTGGGTTTTACGGTGTTGGCTTGGGCTGCGGCGATTTGCTGCTGGGCCTGCTGCAGAAGCTCTTGCTGTAAGGCCTGGGCTCGCTTCATTTCCTTGACCATGGTTTCATCGGGGAAGTTGCCCTTGGGCGGTGCTTTGGGGGCGGGCTTGTCGGCCTGTTTGTACTGGTTCACGGCTTGCTTGGGCGCTGCCGGGGTTTTCATGGGTTTCTGTTTGGGTTCGCTGACCGCTTGCACCATCGCCAGTAGTTGTTCCATGCTGGGGGTCTGGCCGCCAAAGGGTTCCGTGGCGGGGCGGGCGGGTTGTGTGGCTCTGGGAGCCGCTGCTTTGCTGGGGGCCTGTGGTTTTTCCGCAGGTGTTTTTGAAATCGGCGTTTTTTCGATTTGACTCAGAGAGCGCAGGCCAATGACGTCATCGGCGTGCTTTTTGCCGTTGTTTTTGACAGGGGCTTCGGCATCTTCCGCCTTGCGACCGGGATCGTGCTTGCTGCGGTAGGCGTCGGCCATTTCCCGGAAGCTCACTTTTTTGCCGTTGTGCTGCTCGAGTATGAGTTCTTCCAGATCGGGCTCTACCTGCTTGAGTTTCATGATTTTGTGAACCACAAAGCCGCCCATACCCAAGGCCATCAGGGCCAGCACACTACCCAGAATGTAGTTGTTGTACTGACCGCTTTTAGCGTTTTCCAAAAGGGGATTGCTGGTGCTGGGCATTTCCTGGCTGGGCAGGTTCAGGGGCTTGGCCTGCTCGGGTTGACCATCTGCGGGAGAGAGTTGAGCCTTGGGTGAGCCGCTGGCTAGACTGATTGGGGGCTTGTTGGCGGTGGCGGGCTTGTTTTCCACCAAGCCCCCAAAGGGAATGCTCTCTTCGTCTGCACTGAGGTCGGCGACAGGTTTTTTGGCGGCCATGTCCACAGGCCGGGCGCTGGTGGGCGCAGGCTGGCTGACCGAATGGGGATGATAATTGGCGGGCTGGATGCCGCTATCCTGAATCTGTTTTAAGGCCGCCCGGGTTTGTTGATCGAAGCTTTCCGGGTTGTTCCAGCCAGCGCCGCTGGCGGCGGAGGCGTTATTGGGAGTGGTAAAGGCCACGCTGGGTGGGGCCAGATTTTCGCCGCGCACAATCATGCGAATCTTATGTTCGTTGATGGGCTGCATGATGACGTGGCTGATGTTGGAGGCCCCGCCAAAGTTGGTGCGAATGGTCTCCGTGGCGTTGACCTGATCCACTTCCAGAATCAGCTTGTTTTCAGAGGTCAGCACTTTTTGCACCGGCACAATGCTGCCCGTGTGCAGAATGATATTGGTTTGCTGGTTGGTGGCGCTGAAGTCCACGCTGTCCAGGTTGAAATTTTCGGCCCAACAGGCTGGGGCAAACCAGGGGGTCAGGGTTAATCCCGCAGCCAGTAGCCATTGTTTGCCAGGCCGAGACCAGAGGGCACGCCACTGATGAGTCGTTTGCATCACTCTCATACCACCACCGTTCTTTCCACTCGTTTGGGCCTACCCTGAACCGGATAGATATCCTCAAAATAACGTGTTTCACGGGGGGCTTCATCAACCATCCGGTTGAGTTTGTCAAGCTTGTGGTTGGCCAATGGGCGCAGGCATGGGGGTGTAGATCTGTGGTGATTTTTTAAGGCTGCCGCATCTTATTTAAATTTAATTGGGGGCGGTTACCCCGGTTAAGGTGCACAGAGATTGACTCTTCTCCAGACCTTTGGTGTGTGGGGTGGTGACAAACTTGCACGGATCATACCCTTGCTCCTTCAGTTTTTGGGCCAGGTGTTGCATGGTTTCCATGGAGAGACTGGGGGTGCGCCCCATAATCCAGCCATAGCGGCGAGACGGTTGGGCCACGATAAAGTACTGATAGTCTTTATCCAGGGCCGTAACCCAGAAGTCGCCCAGCGGAAAGTAGATCCAGCTAAACAGTTTTAAGAAGGTGGTGCGCTGAATGGCCCCGGTTTCATCCAGAATTTTAGAACGCCCTTCGGCCTTAAAGGGTTTTCCCTTCGTATCGCATCGGTTGATGACCTTGATTAACTTCGGTGAGAGCTGGCTGTATTCATCGGTGGTGTTGCCAATGCATTGTTTTTCAAACGGGTTGGGGGTGTAGGCAATTTCGTACCATAGGCCCATAAAGCGGCTCATCTCCACCTTGGCTGGGGTTTGCAGGGGTGGTTTGGGCTTGGCTACGGCCAGGCTGCCACTCAAAAGCAGTATTCCGGACAAGAGCAGGGCTGATAGTTTTTTCTGAAGGTTCATGCGGTGACCCTTTCCAAAGGCTTGTGAGCCTATTTTAAGGCATGATTGTGATAAAACCTACCGGAATCATTCCCTGACGTGCTGTTTGCCCTTCCCGCCTGATCGGGAAGGGCCGGGAAGGACAAGCTTTCGCATATTATTTGGCGGTGGGACTGACCACCACGCACAGGGGTTGTTTCTGGGTGAAGCCACCGGTTTGGGGCATGGTGATAAAGTCACAAGGTTTGTAGCCTTGTTGGGCCAATTTTTTAGAGAGGCTCTGCAAGGTTTCCATGGGCAATTTGGGAGTGCGGGACAGTATCCAGCCATACTTGCGGGTGGGGTGACCAATCAGGGCGGTGCTGTAATCGTCGGCCAGATCGATGATCCAGTAATCGCCGGAAGCCCAGAATTGCCAACCAAGCAGGGGCCATTTCATAAAGCTGACTTTCAGCTTGGCGTTGGTTTTGGGATCGGCCACCCGGGCCAGACCGGTCGAGCTTTGCCGCTTGCCATTGCTTAGTTGACAGCTGTTGAACACAGACACTTCACCAGAGGCCAGGCGGGTGTATTCGGCGGTGGTGTTGGCGACGCACTTGCGTTCAAAAAACATGGGGATGGCGGCGATTTCGTACCACTTGCCGGTGTACTTCTCCAGATCCACATGGGCCACGGTGGTGGGTGGTGCCGCGGCCTTGGCCATGGCGGGCAGGGTATTCCCCCAGAACAGGGCGCTGACCAGTCCCAATAAGGCCAGTCCCGGTAATAAGTTGGTGTGGCAAAGCATTTTTTTCATGGTGGCTCCTTGGTTGGTGGTTTTAATACTGGTTAGATTGAAGATAAAAGGCAGCCCACAAGCAATTGACCAGCCGGTCTATATGCCGCTTGCTGGGCGCAAGGTTGCTCTTGGATAGCAGGTATTTGGGCCGGAGGTTTATGACACGATTGGTCGAGGTGCATCGAGGGGAATCCGCCAGGGGCGTGATACTGGAAATTCGACGGTTTATCCGCCGATATGCGGGTGACAAAGTTGGGCTTCATCCTGTACAATATGAGCATCATCAATTTCAAGGGGATGTGAAAGAGATTGGGCTTCCGGTGGAAGCGCATGGGAAGTGACTGTTCGCAAGACGATTCATAAAACGTAGTTCTGATTTTCAACGACTCAACAACTATCTAACGCAACGACTAAACGACTAAAAGATGCTAGGGAAAGAAATAAAGGAATGAGGAGGTTCACTCATGGATGTCTATGTGGCTGCATTAATCGTGACCGGATCATCAATCGTTTGCGGCATGTTTTTGGTGAATCAAAGCCCTAAACAGCCGCACCCCTAACTGAAGTTTTCTACACACCACCTTCCATTAACACTTTGACTAACCGGAGTAACAGCGTGCCTTGTTTGATCAGGGTGCGCTGTTATTCTTTTTGGGAGTGTAAAGGATAGAAATGGTCAGGGGGATGCGGGTGGCAATTTTGGGCGGTTTTGTTTTTTATTGCTATGTTCATTCCCGGTAGCCCTGAAAGCTCGCCTCGCCCTTCATGTTATTTAATAGCCTGACCTATATCCTATTTTTAGCCCTGGTGGCCCTGTTGTACTGGCAGGTACCTGCCCGCTTTCGGGTGCCGTTGCTGTTACTGGCCAGCTATGGGTTTTACATGAGCTGGAGTCCCCCGCACGGCCTGATATACGGCCCCTTGATTTTTGTGGATTCTCTGTATTTTTACGGATTGAGCGTGGCCATGCTGCGGTGGCCTCAGTTCAAAAAGTCCTTACTGATTTTCGGCATCACCACCGAGCTGTTGTTGCTGGCTTACTTTAAATACGCCAATTTCCTGGCTCAAACCAGCGAGCAGATTCTACGATTCTTTCATCTGCCTGCCGCGCATCAGCATTTTGATATCTTCTTGCCCTTGGCTATTTCCTTTACCAATTTTGTGCTGATTAGCTACCTGATTGACGTGTATCGAGGCAAGGAAACCCCAGACCCTTCCTTTGTGCGCTTTGCCACCTATGTGGCCTTTTTTCCTCATCTCATTGCCGGGCCTATCGTCAGGGCCAGCGAATTGCTGCGTCAGTTTGATGAGAATCCCCGGTTTGACAAAGCCCGCCTGATTCAAGGGATTCATCGCTTTTGCACCGGCTTTTTCCTGAAGGTGTTTATCGCCGATGTGATTGCCGTGTATGTCGACACCATTTTCGGGCATCCCACCTTGCAGGCCTTTAACACCACCTGGATTGCCCTGTATGGGTTTAGCGTGCAACTGTTTTGCGATTTTTTTGGCTATACCCTGATGGCCCAGGGATCGGCTCTGGTGCTGGGCTACACCTTGCCAGAAAACTTTAACGCCCCATACTTCGCCAAAAACATGTCGGAATTCTGGCAGCGCTGGCACATGTCGCTGTCTCGTTGGTTGCGAGACTATCTTTATATTCCCCTGGGGGGGAACCGGCACGGCAAGTTTAATACCTACCGCAACCTGTTTATCACCATGGGCTTGGGTGGGCTTTGGCACGGGGCCAGCTGGAATTTTGTGATCTGGGGCCTGCTGAACGGTTTGTTCTTGTGTGTTTATAAAACGGCGGCCCACTTTAAAATCAATCGCTTGATCCCCACGGTGTTGGCCGTGGTCATCACCTTCCATGCGGTCTGCCTGACCCGGGTCTTTTTTCGGGCACCCACCATTCAGGAGGCCTGGCATTTTTTAGGCGCACTGCTCAATCCCTTTCAATGGCAAAGCCTTGAAATGCCGCTGGGTAGCGTTGAGGACGGCCATGGCTTGATGCGTTCGGAGACGGCTCTGTTATTGGTAATTTTGTTTTTTGTAGGACACGCCCTGATTCGCTATTATCGTCCCCGCCTGACCCACCCCTTGTGGCAAGAGGCCTCCATTGCCGCAGCGTATGGCCTATTTCTATACTGTCTGTTCACCCTGGGAGGGAATTCCTCCCAGCAGTTTATTTACTTTCAATTTTAGATGTTGATGATGAACAACCCAGTGACAACTCATCCACGAGCCTCAACGCCTCAAAAGCCTCCGGCCCCCCGATATCCAGTGCTCGGCTGGCGACCCATGATTCTGGGCGTTGTGGGTTTTGTGGTGCTCAATCTTCTGTTTACTATTCTGGTGACGTTTTCGCCCCTCAATCAGCGCTTTAACTTTAAGTACGGTAATTTTCTACCGGCCAAGCTGCAAATGCTGAAGGTCTACGGACCCTCATCGGTCAATGTGCTGTTTCTGGGCACCTCTCAAACCAATAATGGTTTTATTCCTGCTTTGTTTGATGCCCGCCTGGGCCATGGCGTGAAAAGCTTTAACGTGGGCCTGCCCAACAATCGCTACGATATTATGTTGGCTTACCTTCAATTCCATCAGCGGCAATACGGTAAGCTTCAGTTGGTGTTGCTGGAACTCAGCCCTTCCATTCAGGAGAAAGAGTCCCGCCACTATTACTTGCCCGCTCTTTATTACCGAACGCTCATTGAGCAGGAGCCCGCCCAGACCTTCGCCTATCTTTCCAACCCCTTGTTGGCAGACAATGTGAAGCAGGAGTTGCTCACGTCCTCCTTCAGTAGTTTGCGGCAGTACCGTAACACTTTTTCTCCAGTAAAAATGCTGGATAAAGTGGGTGGCAAGGTGCAGCAAGTCACGCAGCGGCTTCCTGTGCTGGCCAATACCCCGGCCATGGCGGAAACGCCTTCTGATGGTTCTGTGGCCTCTTCTCCGGATGGGGCAGATACGCCCCCACCGGCCTGGGTCACGGATGAACAGCTGGCAGCAGGCTGGTATCCCAAGGCCCAAAGCGCCCATATGAAAACCCCGCAAGGGGTGCGTGAAAGCGTGGCGGAGGCCCGCAAATATTACATTGACGGGCAACCTTCGGTGAATTTCGAGAAACTCAGGGCCTTGCTAGCCTACTGCAAGCGGGAGGGGATCCCGGTGGCCCTGGTCACTTGGCCCAACCATCCGGCCTTTGTACGGGAGTTTCAGCGTTCCCCGTTGTCTATTGATTATCAGCGAGGAGTGGTTCGGTTACTCCAAGAGTCGCCGGTGTTGCGGGTGGATTTGAATCATCATTTACCCGCAGAACCCCTTGCGCAGCAGGTCGGTTTATTCGCCGATCCTCGGCACCTCACCCCGGAAGGGGCCAAGCGGTTTACGGAAACATTGGCTGATACTATCAGCGGTCAACTCTAAAGGTGTCCCTCAGCAGGGGCCATCCTATATGAACTTTATTACTGTGAAGCGTGCCATTTGATCTTTCCTGTTTGATCATTCTTGTTTGATCACGGGGGGACCTTTGTGAAATACTACTGCCAACAAAAGTGTTCAGTTTACACCATCATTTTTTCCACGCTCACTCTCATTCACCATTATTTTTTTCATCAAAAACAAGATAGATAGAAGGATGTTCGGCAATGGCAGCTCCCTCGGTTCCGCATGTAGTCATCGTTGGCGGCGGCTTTGGCGGCTTGTATACGGCTCAGGCCTTGGGTAATCAACCGGTCAAGGTCACCCTCATCGATAAGCGCAATTTTCACCTGTTCCAACCTTTGTTGTACCAAATCGCTACCGGTAGCCTGTCTCCGGGCGATATTGCTTCTCCCTTGCGCACCGTGGTTAAAAAGTTTTCCAACGTGCAAGTCATTATGGATGAAGTGCTGGATATTGATCCGCAGGCCAAAACCCTGAAACTGAAGCACAATGCTGAAGGCGTTCAGTACGACATGCTGGTGCTGGCTACCGGTGGGATGACCCACTATTTTGGCAACGATGCCTGGGCTCAGCATACTCAAAGTCTGAAAACGGTGGAAGAAGCGCTGGATATGCGGCGCAAGGTCTTTATGGCCTTTGAGAAAGCCGAGCAAGAGCCGGATCCCAAAAAGCGGGAAGCCTTGATGAATTTTGTCATCGTGGGTGGCGGCCCTACCGGGGTGGAGCTGGCTGGGGCTTTGGCCGAGTTATCCCGCTTTAGTATGCCCTGCGATTTTAAGAACATTGATTGTCGTCGAGCCAACATTATATTGGTGGAAATGGGACCTCGGGTTTTGGCTGCCTACCCCGAAGATTTATCTCAAAAGGCCGGAGAAACCCTGGAGCGGTTGGGTGTGACCCTGCGCACCGGCACCTCGGTGACTGACATTCAGCATGGCATGATCACGCTGTCTTCTCAGGGAAATACCGAACACATTCCGGCGGAAACCATCCTGTGGGCCGCAGGGGTGAAGGCCTCTCCCCTGGGGCAATTGCTGTGCGAGAAAACGGGCTGCGAGCTGGATCGCGGGGGCCGGGTCATTGTGGAAGCCGATTTGTCCGTTCCCAAATACCCCGAAATTTTTATTGTGGGCGATTTGGCCAATTACGCGCATACGCCGGATAAGCGTCCCTTGCCGGGTGTGGCACCGGTGGCTATGCAGCAGGGTCGCTATTTGGCCCAGTCTATTCTCAAACGTCAGAAAGGCCAGTCGGTTCAGCCGTTTAACTATATTAATAAAGGGAACTTGGCGGTCATTGGGATTAACGAAGCGGTGGCCGATTTGCACAAGGTTCATCTCAGTGGCTTCCCGGCCTGGTTTATTTGGGCCTTTGTGCACGTGATGTACCTGGTGGAGTTTGATAACAAGGTGCTGGTTATGTTGCAGTGGCTATGGGCCTTCTTCACCCGACGCCACAGTGCCCGCCTAATCACTGGTAAGGGATCTTACGATTAATTCCTGCTTTTAATTTCCGCAGTTATTTTTTGATAAGTACTCATAACCAACTTTTTGTGGAACGCCTCTTTTTGCGGAACGCCTCCGTGTGAAGTGAAGGCTTGCCGGATTTTTATTCGGTCTGGTGCGCTTCGGTTTTTCTCAAACGGTTCACTTGTATCGCTCTAGGGTGTAGTAGCCCTTAGGGTAATGGCGTGCGGCTGTGTGGACGGAGTAAGCTATAATCAGTTAGATTTAAGTAATCAAGCTGGAAAAGCGTATGGGGTTCCTCAAAAGGCTCATCAAAGAAAAAGAGCTGGTGCTGCTCTTATTGGCCGGACTGGCCGTGATTGTGCTCATGGATGTCCTGTTGGTCGACGGGTTCCGCAAGGATCAGCGAAACCGCCAGATTTTGGATGCCGAGCGTTTGCAGGCCAAGGTGGAATCTTCTTTGGAAGAGCATGTGACTGCTTTGATTGCCCTAAAAGTGGTTTATCAGAACTTTACCGATATTACCCACTACGATTTCCAACAGTACGGCAAGTCCATTACCTCCACCCTGGGAGGCTTTCAGCGCTTGCTGTACATCGATCCCTCTCTGACCATTCGGCAAGTATATCCTTTAACGCCAGAAAATACCGGGCTATACAACTATTCCTTGTTAAAACAGGGACCCATGACTCGGGCGCTTATGAACGCCAAGAATGCCCAGAGCCCCTCCACCTCCCGGTTGATTCCCTTTCTGAATCATCCCAAGAGCTTTTGGGCCTTTATTCCCATTTACCGCAGCAATGCCAGGCACGATTTTTTGGGCTTTGCCGCCGGGGAAATCTCCATGGAAAAAGTGTTTCAGCCCTTGGCGCCTTCGTTTTCCGCCTATCAAATCCAGTTGATTGATCCGGCCAACGTAAAGCTGTTTGAGCATGTGACTATTGATGGCGCCGCCAACAAGCGTGTGTACACGTCCAAGTTCAACTTGCTGGGTCAGCCCTGGCGGCTGCAATTGAACCCGGTGAATCCCCCCACGGAAACCTTGTTATTTCAACGGGGCAGTTTGTGGGTGGGTGGTCTCATGATTCTTTTCCTGTTGGGGCTGGTCATTATGGGCTCCAAGCAGCACAAGTTCGAGTTGGAAGAGGCCCAAAAGCAGTTTGAGACCATTGTAGAAGCATCGCCAGACGGGATTTTACTGCTGGATGATCGTTTGAATTTGCAGATTTCCAACCCGGTCATTCGGGATTGGCTGGGTCAAAACGCCGCCGACCTTCAGGGCCGAAACTTCTTTCAGTTGTTTGAATGTCAGTGCCCCAATTTGGGCAAATGCAGTGAGTTGTTTCATTTACTATGTACCACCAAGCAGTTTGCCGTGGATTTGCCCGATGTGCTGGAAACCCAAATCATTAATGCACCGGATTCCAGTCCCAAGACCCTTCGTTTGAACGCTTCCCGCATTGTACAGGAGAAAAACGGCAAGAAGGAGCCGGGTTTCATCTGCGTGCTGGGGGATATTTCTACCAGTAAGGAACTGGAGCGGGTGAAGGAGAATTATGTGGCTACCCTCACCCATGACCTGAAAACTCCTTTGCTGGCCCAGCAAATGGTCTTGGAAACACTGGGGAATGGCACCATTGGCGCGATTAACGAGGAGCAGCGAAAACTGTTGCTGGGGGCCAAGGAAAGTGTTCAGGATCTGGTGGATATGGTGAACAGCACCCTGCTGTTTTACAAGCTGGAATCCTCTCATGTGAATTTGCATCGCCAAAAATCCCAGTTGGCGGGCGTGGCCAAAGAGGTGATGACCACCTTACAGCCTCTGGCAGAAAAGAAAGACGCCTCATTGGAGCTGGATGCGGCCATGGGCTTACCAGACGCCTGGATTGATGTCATCCAGATGAAGCGGGTATTACACAATTTAGTGTCCAACGCCATCAGCTACGGGCGCAAAGGGGCACCCATCCGGGTGAGCATCACAGCAGAAGCACGGGACGGCGATGGCGAGTGCCTGATCATTGAGGTGTACAACGAAGGCAAGGGCATTACCCCGGAAGAACTGCCCAGGGTGTTTGATAAATACTATTCTTTGTCTCGTAAATTCAAGCAAATTGGCACAGGGCTGGGCCTGTATATTGCCCGGCGTATTGTGGAACTCCACGGTGGCAAGCTGTGGGTGACCAGTGAAGTGCATAAGCAGACCCGCTTCTTTATCTCTCTGCCGGTGGTTCAGCAGATGGAAAAATCAATCGGGGTAAGCCCGGTTAAAAAGTTAGCCGGTTGAAAAATTGAAAGGCTTGAAGCCGTTACTAGAAGTCGTTAAACATCTGAAGGAAAGGCCTGTAAAACGCTCATGGATTCTTTTTTCTTGTGCGCCTTTTGTTTTCAGAAAAATTCGGTGTTTGTCGATCCCTCCGGTGGCGAGAATCAGCGGTATGTGGAGGACTGTCAGGTGTGCTGTCAGCCCAATCGCTTGTCCGTCTGGTGGGATGAATACGAAGAAACGTATCTGGCAGAGAGCGAGCCGGAAAGTTAACGGGCGCAAAAGTATTACAGTTGTTACAAATCTTAATTTCCCATTCAAGATTTATGTGACTTGGTCGAAGCATTAATAGTAGTCAAGGTATGGCAATCTATAGGGAGATCGAGTATGTTCCTTCCTTTTCAGACAGCGTTGCCATTTGCCAAAGTGCCCCGTGGCTTTACCTTGGCTGAGTTACTGGTGTCCCTTCTGATTCTGGGGGAAATTGCCACTTTTAGTATTCCGAAAATACTAACCGCCCAGCAAAACGCCCAGAAAAACGCAGTTTTTAAGGAGCTGATTGCCACGGCTCAGCAGGCTATCTATACTTCCCTGCAACAGGGGGACTTTAAGATTGGGAACCATGCCTGCATGACTAACTCTACGGTGCAGGTGTACACCATGTTGCTGGGGGATTTCAATTACAGCAAAGCGGTTCCGGTGGATGCTTATAGTGGTACATTTTACTTTCATAATGGAGGCAGCATAATGGTTTATCGAGGCCATCTACTCGATTTCCATTTTGACTGGAATGGGGACGCTCCACCCAACACTGCTGGAGATGATAAGCTGATCCTGTATTACAACGATTGCAGTGCCACCCAATACTCTATCCCCTCCAACCGCTTTGATACCAATGATGCCGCTCAAAAAGCTTATTATGAGAGTCTGTTTCGGTAATTTGCGGACGTAACTGAAGGGGTTGTTGCTTAATAAGGGGAGCTGCTTAACAGTGCTTTGGGATTCCACCTTCCCGGTGCGTCGTATGGTATTTTTAAATTTCGCACGATGTTGGCAAGCTCGGGGGCAGTCTCCTGCTATCGGTTGACTGGCTTCTGCGCCTGTTGAGTCCTGAATAGATGAGTTCTGGATGGTTGAGTATGGCCAAGCTGTTGATTGTAGAGTCCCCCGGTAAGTTGAAAACCTTGCGCAGCATTTTGGGCGCGGGTTGGAATGTGCAGCCCAGCGTGGGCCACATCACCGAACTGGCCCATGACGGCGATGATGCCCTGGGCTTTGAGTTGGGCGCTGACCAGGTGATTTGTCGCTACATTGCCCGTGGCGATCGGGGGCGTGAGGTCATTCAAAAACTGAAAGCCGCCGCCAAAAACGCCGATGAAGTGTATCTGGCCACTGACCCTGACCGGGAAGGGGAGGCCATTGCCTGGCACGTGGCCCAGCAGCTCAAGTTGTCCAACCCCAAGCGGGTGATTTACACCCAAATTACGGAACAGGCGGTCAAGTCCGCTTTGGCTTCGCCCACCCGGCTGGATATGGATTTGATCAACGCCCAGCGCTGCCGTCAGTGTCTGGACAAGTTGGTGGGGTATCGGGTTTCTCCTTTGCTGTGGAATTCCACCGGGGGGAAAAGCGCCGGACGGGTGCAAAGCGCTACTTTGCATCTGGTTTGCCAGCGGGAACGGGAAATTCAGGCCTTCACCCCCCAAGATTACTGGTCGGTGTGGGTCAACTATCAAATTGAGCCGGCTGTATTCCCAGTTTCTGCGGAAATGGATATCCCTGAACCCATTATTTTTCGGGCTTTCTACAAGGGGCAGCTAGCCGCATCCGGTGCCAGCAGTCCGGCAGAGGAGTCGGCCCAAGATGAGGCCAACGATGATAGTAAGAATGATGACGCCAAGTCCGATGAGGTGCAAGCACCGGAATCCACAAAGGTTTTAAGCCAGCCCGAGGCCGAACGGCTGGTGGCCATTGCCCGACAAGAGTCCCACCGGGTTATCAAGGCTGAAGGCAAGCTGACCACCAAGTCGCCACCGCCGCCCTTTATCACCAGTTCCTTGCAGCAAAGCGCCGGTTCTCAGTTGGGCATGAACCCTGAAAAGACCATGTCCGTGGCCCAATCTCTGTATGAAGGGGTGGAGCTGGCCAATGGTCCCAAGGGTCTGATTACCTATATGCGTACCGATTCCGTGGAGCTTTCCCCGGAGTTCATTGAGCAGGCCAAAAGCTACTTGTCTCAGAAAGACCCTAAAAACCTGCCCACCGGAAAAACCAAGCAGCACAAGGTGAAGGACAGCGCTCAGGCTGCTCACGAAGCCATTCGTCCCGCCGATGTCTTTATCACCCCAAAAAGTATTCAGCAGTATTTAACTCCCGATCAGTATGGATTGTACGCCATGATCTGGCGCCGGGCGGTGGCCTCTCAGGCGGCGCCCGCCAAACTGATGAAAACCGTCATCCTCACCCAGTCGGGCTCTGTTTTCTGGGAGGCTCGCGGCATGATGGTGGAGTTCCCCGGTTACACGTTCTACTGGAATAATCTGGATAAGGCTTCCTACCTGCCCACGTTGCAGAAGGATCAGGCCTTGCCGGTGGCTGAGGCGGGGCATGATCAGCGACAAACCCAGCCGCCCTCGCGTTACACTGAACCTCGACTGGTGCAACTGATGGAAAAACGGGGTATTGGGCGTCCCTCTACTTTTGCTTCTACCCTCAAAACCCTGAAAGAGCGACAGTATCTGGCCCTAAAGGGTAAGGCGCTTTATCCCACCGAGTTGGGCCTGAGCACGGATCAGGTGTTGCTGGATGTGCTGCCCGATATTGTGTCCAGTGAGTTTACAGCGGCCATGGAAAGCAGTCTGGATGCCATCGCTGAAGGGAAGCAACAGTGGGAGCAGTATTTGATTGGCTGGAATCAGTCTTATCTGGCCCCGGAACTGGAAAAGGCCCGACTGGCCATTAAGGAGAAGTTCCCCCAGCGCTTGTATCGGGGCGGGAATAACAATCAGGATTTGGCCAAGTCTCGCACCAAGTGCCCCGAATGTGCCCAGCCCATGGGTAAAGTGCCCACTAAAAAAGTGAAGAAGGGTTATTTTTTAAAGTGCGTGGGCACTTGTGAGAATCTGGTTTTATTCTGGTCTGATCGCAGCAGCCAGTGGGAGCAGCCGCAGGCCAGGCAGGAGGGCGGCGCCGGGAAAACGGCGGAGATGAGCCCTTACCCTTGTCCGATTTGCCAGAAAAATCTGGAAATTTATCCCTATGTGAAGGACGGGCAGGAAAAGCAGTTGTTGCGTTGCTCCGATACCAAGGCCCGCCAGGACAAAAAGCACGCCGATGTGGTGTACTTCCAGTCCAAAGGCAAGTGGTGGAGCCCCAAGTTTGGGGAAATCAAAGCTCAAGAGTCTTAAACTGCAAAAAGAAATTGTGATGAAAGCGTTTTGGTTATTAATACAGACTTCCGCAAAGCGCAGTAAGGGCAATGGTTTTAAGCGTTTTTATGTTTTTGAAACTGATCGGTTGACAAGCGATATCGCCCGACTTACTATGATACTCCCCTCACGACAGAAGGGGCGAGCGAAACGAGTCGCCAGTAGCCAGTAAAGCAGCTCACAAAGAAGTGGTTGACAAGCCGGTAAGAAGCGATAAGATATAACTCCCCTCAAGTCACCGGGCAGGGTCAAGCGACTCACTGAAGCTGGCAAGTGAACAACTAGTTGACAAGCCAAGTGGAAGCGGTAAGATAAGACTCCTCCCGAAAGAAAAACCCCTCACTCCAAAACAATAAATACCTCAGTCACCTCGATTGATTATATAGAGTTTTAAGTCGAATGGTTTTTCAAGGGCTCGTACTTTGAAAACTGAATATTGGAACATTAAAAAGACTCCGTTCAAATCTAATAAACGC
>LAPX01000014.1 GCA_001858525.1 Vampirovibrio chlorellavorus
CACTCCTCAGCGATCAGTCCGAGATGGGGCGGGTGGGGTTTGGGGCCGTACTGGGGGCACCCTATCACATCTGGCTGGGCCAAAAAATTCTCAAACACCTGCAAGACTTTCAGCCGGACGCGGTTTTGCTGATTGATTACGGTGGTTTTAACCTGTACATGGCCGCCAAGCTTAAAAAACGGGGATACCGGGTGTTTTACTTCATCCCCCCACAAGTCTGGGCCACCCGCCCCGGGCGGATTCAAAAAATAAAAGCTTTTGTGGATCACGTCTTCTGCATTTTCCCCTTTGAGCAAGCTTTGTATGAATCTCACGGCATTCCGGTCACCTATGTGGGGCACCCGCTGGTTGGCGAATTACCCCCGCCACCGGACAGAACGGCTTTTTGTCAGGATCATGGACTGCGGGTGGCAGATCCCATTGTGGCCCTCATGCCCGGCTCTCGCAAGCTGGAAATCGACTATCTGCTGCCTGCCATGATCGGCAGCCTCCCGCTTATGCAGCGACAACAACCCAAGGCTCAGTTCGTGCTGGCTCAGGCGGGTTCTCTGAAGGATGACTTTTTCCACCCTCGGCTGGAGGCGGCCTGGCGCAAGGCGGGAGGACAAGGCCAGCCGCCTGTCTACATTTTAAAAAAACAGAATCACGCCCTGCTCGGGGTGGCCGATCTGATGATTGCCGCCTCCGGCACGGTAACCCTGGAGGGGGCCTTGTATAATACCCCCATGGTTTTAATGTACAAATTGCACCCGCTCATTCACCAAATCGCCATCCGTTTAATGCAGCTACCCTGTATGGGACTGCCCAACATCCTCACGGATATGGATCACCCCATGGTGCCAGAGCTGTGGCAGGGCAAAGTCAATCCGGAGAGCATCGCCCAGGCAGCCTTGCCCTTGTTTGATCAGCAGTCGACACTGGTTCAACGACAACTCTCAGGCTTTACGAAAATCCGCCAATCCCTGAGTACCGGAGGAGCCCCTCGAAATGTGGCCGAGGGTATTTTGAGATTATTAACAATCCCTTAAACAGGAGCAGTCAAACAGCCCCGGTAATTTTCGGCGAGCATTTTTGAACTCGTATTTTCCATAGTTTTTATGGTGCCGTTGAGATGTCCTCTCCGGCATCCTGAGTACCATCGGACGTGCTGGTAGTACCATCGCCCAACTGTTCTTCTACATTTTCTTCATACTGTTCTTGAGCTGCAGTAGGATCCTCTATAACAACATCGTCACTGGCATCTTGGGAAACATCACTAAAGTCAGCCACTTTTTCGGTCAATTGACTCACCAAAGCCTTCACCGCCGGATCGTTTAAGGCACCGTCCTTCTCTGCCTGCTGATATAGTTCTTTTAACTTGTTCAGCTCCAAACCATTGGCGTTGGAATCCGGGATCAATGGGTTACCTTCACCGGTGGTGTTCTCTTTCCAGCCAATCATTTCAGCCAACTGGGCCACAGTATAGCCTTCACCATCCAGTTGCACCTGCAAGGAAAGAAGTATTTCATTATCATAACCCACCTGAGCCATAGCCGTCTCTATGGCCTTCTGGATTTGAGCCAATTTCAATGCCTGCTGGGCCAGGGCATCCAGATTGGCGGCCTCTTCCTCGGTCATTTTGCCCTCTTCAACCGATTTCGCCCACAGAGCTTTCAGCTGTTTGTAAGCATCCGCCGTGTTTCCGCTGGTGCCCGCGGTTTGAGTGGTGGGAGCCCCCAAAAATTGTGGCCCCACTTCAATGACTCGCCCATCTGTGCCTTTAACATCCATGGCGTTACCAATCGTTTGACCAAATTTTGCAAACCCTACAACTATCCCTCGAACCTGCATTTCAGCCTTAAGTACGGCAAAAGCCTTTGATAAACCACCGCCCAGCAAAAACCAAAGACCCACCGTGGCCACCAAAACGGAAGCTCCCACCAGACTATATTCCGTGGCTGTGTTGCCCCGCTTGGCAGACATTTTCTGAACGGTTCGTGTTCCATTCTCAATAATGACGTCATCCCAATCTGTGTGATCAAAATTTAGCATTCAATGCGCCGCTCTTCTTCTTGCCAACTCAGAGTGGTATCGGACGCTTTAAAGCTTTTCTTGAGCCGATTGTTACAAAAATTTATGAGATTAACGGACCCAAGCAACCCCAAATCTTATGTAATCCATACTTATAGAAGGCTAAAGCCAGCAAAAAAGGGCTTTTAGTTCCTCTTACACCACATCAAACCAATGGGCTAGACTTCGCCCCACCATATTTTATCGATAAACTCGGCCACCTCAGGGTCATCAAAGAGTCCAGATTCCTCAGCCTCAATATACAGCTTATCCAAGGACGCATACTCCGAATTATCCATGTAATAATCATCAGGATCATCAGAATCTTCAGAAAAACCAAACCAATAAAACAATAAGAAATCACTATCCCATGTCAAGTCTAATTTTGCTGCTAACTCAGTGAGCAAATAAGTTTGCCCCTTAAACTGAATTCGCATATAAGGAACCATTTCTGGATTTTCTCCAGCCTGAACCTCCGCGTTGAAGACAAGATCCTCCAAATCGAGAATCAATAAAATCTGATCCGTAAGCCTTTGTAGCGTATCGGACTGTGCTTTAGTCAGGGTTCCCTTTCGGGTAGAACGAGCGATTAAGTCCTGCAAGGCTTTATAGGTGCTCACATGATCCCGGGTTCCATTACTCCCAGCAGTGCTCACCGGCGGATTGTTGTCTGAAGGATCAATACCTGAATTGCCAGTATTCGATGAAGAAGTTTTATACTTTTCCTCAAGCTGCTCCAACGTCATGCCATTCGCATTGGAGACTTGCGTCAACATGTCCGTCCGGACTAACCCAAAAGCGTGCCGCAGTCCGTCGCCCAAGAAAAACCACATGCCAATTGTTGCTACAAGGACAACAGCCCCAATAAAGCCCATTTCTGTGGCGGTGGAACCTGATTTAGCAAGCTTTACCATAGGCATTGCCCGATACACAAATGTTCTAACCCATTGGATATTAAAATGGTGATTCATAGTTCACGCAGCAATCTTATTCTGGCCATGCAAAAACTATCGGCAGAAACATTCCGAACTGAAGTGACTATTAAATAAAATTAAGGCGAGTACCCACCAAACGCCAATCAATAATCCGCCCCTCAACTGGTGCAATCAATCAAACCCAAACCAAAGAACTTACTTCAAAATCGCAGACAACATGCGGCTTAACCGGCGGAAAGCCAGGAACTGCAAGTTGTTTAAGCCATGACTCTTGGGTTCAAAATTTTCCGGAAAATGAGTGGACATATCAAAGACGGCATCCTGAAAGTTGGCACTTTCCAGAGCCCGACATTGGGCCAAATCACTTTCGGCCAATTGGGTGGAGGCTAAATTGGTATCCTGCACCAGCGCCCGACTCAGATCAACCCCATTCAACCGGCAGTTACTCAAATCTGCTCGGCTTAAATCAGCGCTGCTCATGTTGGCATCGCACAACCGGGCGTATTGCAAGCGGGCATCGGACAAACGGGAGAAGCCCAAATTGGCATGCCGCAAGTCACAATGGCGCAACCGGGCCGATTCCAGATTGGCCATAAACAGGTTGGCCTCACGCAAATCGGCGTTTTGCAGGCGGGTTTGCCGGAAATCGGCCTGATAGCAATCGGCGTTTCGCAAATCGGCCTTACGCAGATTGGCGGACTGGAACTGGGCCTCTTTGGCAATAGCCCCATTTAACCGAGCCCGGTACAAATTGGCCTCGGTCAGATGCGCGCCCCGCAGGTTGGCATAACTCAAGTTGGCTTCAATGAGGGTGGCCTTGTCCAGGTTGGCTTCGCTGAGGTTGGCAAAACGCAGATCGGCGCTGCTCAGCTCGGCTTCCGATAAATTGACCTGCTCTAGGTTTGCACACAAGAAGGAAGCCCCTTGCAGACAGGTGCCCATTAAAGACAACGGCCCTTCTGTGGAATGCAACCGCACCATTTCCAGATTAATATTAGGAAACTGCTTTCCCTGCAGGGACAGGGCGTTGGTGAACTCCAAGCGCAAAGGATTCCACTGGGTGATGGGCATGCCATGTTTCTTTAGCAAGGCCATCAACTGCCGTTTGCTGGTATTAAACGCCTCAACGGCTTCACCACTCAGGGCGGCCATCATATCAACCAGGATGCGATCGGCAACCTGAAATGCCTGCAAGGGCAATGGGGCCATGTTGTCGCAAAACAGTGTGCCCTGGGTGAACGCTGCATAATCAGCGGTCTCTTTGAGAGACGGGGTAACGCCAAGGGAAGAAACCGGGGGAATCTCAGTGTGCGTTGTGCTCATTCAAATTGACCTACAAAAGGGGATTAAGTAATGCACGATATCATATAAAGATGTTTGAACAAAAGTGGAAAATCAAAGGATCTTGCCCAATTAGTTACACATATTAACCAAAGCCCAATATGCGTTCAATCGAAAGTTAAAGGCCCAAGGGCTCCGGGCCAGGCAGCCCGGCCCTCAGAACTTTAAAAAACGGCGGATGGTTTCCGCGGATAGTTTCCTACGTGGTCGCACCCCTTAAATCCCGAACCAGCCGCAGATAATCAGCCACTTCCCGGGTAATCAGGAAATGCTCCGCCACCCGCTGATGGGCGTTTTCCCCTAGTTCCCGACGTTTCTCCGGTTCATTCAGTAACCAGCGGATGGCCTGTTTTACCTCATCCATGGTCTGTACCAGAAAACCGCTTTCATGGTCCACGATCTGATCCTGAATCCCACCAACTCGGCCCCCGATGACCGGCTGAAACTTCCACATGGCTTCCGATACAGTCAGACCGAAGCCTTCCTTGCTGGAGTACTGTAGAATCACGCTGGCGGCTCGCTGAAAGGCGTTGATTTCCAGATTTCCCACCCCGTGATAGTTGTTCAGGATAAAAATATCGGGATCTTCCCCGGCCTTGCGCAGGGAACGCTCCCAGAACAACATGCCCTCCGGGTCATCGGTGGCCATGGAGCCCGCCAAAAGCAATTGCAAATCCGGGAATTCAGACTTGAGATCTTTATAAACCTGAATGACCTCCAACGGCTGCTTCCATGGGTCAAACCGGGACACCTGCACCATCAAGGGCCGCCGGGGATCAATGCCGTATTTCACCAGCATCCCGTCGATGGCATCCTGCTCCAGCTTGCTATTTTTGGGACTAATGGGGTCGATGGAGGGCGGGATAATGCGAATTTCCTTGAAGTCCGTCTGATCATGCACAAAGGACTCCCGGGTCCACACGGCCACATCATACTGCTTGGCAAACTTGCCGATAAAGTCCCACACTTCCGGGTTGGGAGCCGTGGTATCAATGTGACAACGCCACACCCACTGATTGCTTCGGTTGGCATACAGTTCAATCAACCCGGCAGGCTGGGGATCGTGGATAATTACCACGTCATAATCATTCAGTTTGCCCCGGCTGTAGTTGGACAACAGGGTGCGGTAATACTGCTCTTTTTCTGCCTGATGAAGCCGCCCGGAATCCCCTTGCAGGGTATTATGGCACTTCTTGGTCATATCGTAAAAAGCAGGGTTCTCCACGTTGAGGATGAACCAGTCGGTGCAAAAACCGACCTCTTCCCCCAGTTGGTTCATCAACGGAATCTGGCGATGCAGCAACTCGGCCACCCCGCCCCCATAGGCCGTGGCATTGATATGCGCCACCCGCACATTGCCCAGTCCCTTTACCAGAGTACGCAGGGAGTCCAGCATCAGGCTGCCCAGCTCCCGCTCGTAGAGATCCACCATGTTCAGGTTATCGGGGTTGGTTTGAACCAGAATCAACCCATTGTCCTCAATCAGGTCCCGGTCCGGCAGCGTCCAAAAGCCAGAGGACTCCGTGATGTTGGGTGTCGTTGCCATTTCCATGCTCACAGTATCAAGCCCTCCTCATCGAATGAACCCGATGCCCTCAGGGCAATGGCTGACGCCGAACGTTTACAGCCCAGGTTCTGTAACTGATTGCAGAATTGTTGCCATCATATCGATTCTCATCGTTGCCCGCATCGGAGTGCTGGCTTACCCCGGTTGGTGAAATTTACCCGCAACCCAGCTTAACCAATCATTGACCCCGGCCTGCCGCAAGTTTATAACTATAATCATTCATTGAGAGTGCTTGCGGCCAAGGAGTCCCCCATGAAAATCGCCAAGGACGTTACCGAGCTGATTGGAAAAACCCCACTGGTTCAACTGAACCGGGTCACCAAGGGATGCCTGGCTCAGATCGTCTGCAAACTGGAAAGCATGGAACCCTGCAACAGCGTGAAAGATCGCATTGGCAAAAGCATGATTGAAGGGGCCGAGCAGCGAGGAGACATTAAACCCGGCGAAACCATCCTCATTGAGCCCACCAGTGGCAACACAGGTATTGCCCTGGCTTTTGTAGCCGCCGTTAAAGGCTACAAACTGATTTTAACCATGCCGGACACCATGAGCATGGAGCGACGGGTGCTGCTGAAAGCCTTCGGGGCCGAAGTGGTGTTGACCCCGGGCGCGCAAGGGATGAAGGGGGCCATCGCCAAAGCCAACGAACTGCTGGAAAAAACGCCCAACGCGGTCATGTTGCAGCAATTCGATAACCCGGACAATCCTCAGGTGCATTTCCAGAGCACTGGCCCGGAACTTTGGGAAGACACGGATGGGCAAATAGATTTTTTAGTGGCCGGTGTGGGCACCGGGGGCACCATCACCGGGTGCGGTAGCTACCTGAAACAGCACAAACCAACCCTCAAAGTGGTGGCGGTAGAACCCACCGAAAGCCCGGTACTGTCGGGTGGTCAGCCCGGCCCACACAAAATTCAGGGCATTGGGGCAGGCTTTGTGCCCTCCATTTTACAAACCGATTTGCTGGATGAAATCTTCCAGGTTAGCAGTGACCAATCCATGGAAATGGCCCGCCGCCTGGCCAAAGAGGAAGGCTTGCTCACCGGGATTTCAGCGGGAGCTGCCGTGTTTGCCGCCGTGGAAATCGCCAAACGACCAGAGAACGCCGGCAAGTTGATAGTGGTAGTCATTCCCAGCTTTGGAGAACGCTACCTGTCCTCACCCCTGTTTGATGAATACCGCCAGCAAGCCTTGGCCATGGAGGCCGTTCCGGTTTAAGGCCAAAAGCCCAAGCCCTCACCTTGCGAGAATGGGCGATTTATTAGAAGATAGGGACAGGCCTACGCCCCTTCTCTCACCGCACAGTAAAAGGAATTTCCCATGGCAACAGCATTGGTTGAAGATTATATTACCCGTCCTTCCAACCCCCTGAGCCGCTTTTACCGAAAAATCGTAGAAGGCCAGCGCATTACCCGCGAAGAAGCGGTTGAGATTTATCAGTCCGACGATCTGCTTTCCATTGGCATTCTGGCGGACACAGCCCGGGTGGTCCGCACCCCGGAAGACGTTCGTAACTACGTATACTGGGTTCACAACTTTCACATCAACCCCACCAACATTTGCGAAGCCAACTGCCGCTTCTGCTCCTTTAAAAAAGGCCCCAAGTCTCCTTTTGCCTACGTGATGAGCGTGGATGACGTGGTGAACATGGTCAACAAGTACCCCATGAAGGATGAGTTGAGCGAGTTCCACGTGGTTTCCGGGCTCTACGATCAGCAGGGTCTGGCTTATTACCGGGATTTGTTTGTGGCCTTGAAGAAAAACTTCCCGCACGTGCACATCAAAGGCCTGACTGCGGTGGAACTGGATTACATTGCCAAGCTGGAAGGCATTCCGGTGGAAGAAGTGCTGACCATCCTGAAAGAGGCCGGTTTGGGCTCTCTACCCGGTGGCGGGGCCGAAGTCTTCGCCGAGCGGGTACGTCAACTGGTTTGCGTGGATAAAATTCCGGCCACCGAATGGCTGCGTATCCACAGTCTGGCCCATCAAATGGGCATGCAAAGCAACGCCACCCTGCTAGCCGGTCTGGGCGAAACGCCAGAAGAACGCATTGATCACATTCTGGCCATTCGGGAACAGCAGGATAAAACCGGCGGCTTTATGACCTTCATCCCGCTGAACTGCTACTACGACAACAACGCCGTCGATGCCTCCAACGCCCTGACCGGGGTGGAGAACCTGAAGAACTTCGCCATCAGCCGCATTCTGCTGGACAACGTCCCCCACATCAAATCCTTCTGGATTCACATTGGGGAAAAGCTGTCTCAGGTCAGCCTGAGCTTTGGGGTCGATGATATCGACGGCACCGTGGTGCAGGAGAAAATCGCCCACGCCGCCGGAACGGATACCTCCGAGGCGCTGACCAAGGCCGAGTTGCTCAACATGATTCAAAAAGCGGGTAAAATCCCGGTGGAACGAGACACCGTGTACAACATCATTCGTGTCTATGATTCAGTCAACGCATAGCCAAAGCCCAAGCCAAACAACCGTCCGACTCGGGGCGATTTCTTTCGTCAACACCATTCCCATTTACGCCCCGTACAAACCGACTGCTGATATCACGCTCATCTATGAGGTTCCGGCCCAGCTAAACCAGCTTGTTCTGGCTGGAAAACTGGATATCTCTCCGGTGTCCAGCGCCTGCTACCTGCGGCATCAACACGACTTGGTGCTTTTGGAAGACTTGTCGGTCAGTTCCCCCGGGGCGGTGGAGAGCGTGCTGTTCGTCTCAAAGGCCCCCTTGGGTGCTGCCCTGCTGGATGTCCCGGCCATTTGGGTGCCCAACGATTCGGAGACCTCCGTGGCCTTGCTGGCCCATTTGCTGAAACAGTCCGCCGGACAGGATTTGCGCCCCTGGTTTAAAATCTATGAGGCCAGTGACTATCAGTCAATCCTGAAACAAGGGGGCAATGGGCTGATCATTGGGGATAACGCCCTGATGATGAAGGAACAACTGGCCAAAGAAAAAACGCCCCTGCACTGCTACGATTTATCCTCCATGTGGCAGGCGCAGACCGGCTTGCCCTTTGTCTTTGCCGTGTGGGTGGCCCGTCGCCGTTGGGCCGAGCAGCACGCTGATCGACTCACCGAGATCAACTCGGCCTTGCGAAAAGCCCGAGAGGCCTTTTTTGCTTCTGACGCTGAGTATGAAGCCGGACTGGCATTGGCTGAAAACCGTAGCCATCTGCCCCGGCAAACCCTGGAGCGTTATTACCGCAAATGTCTCACTTACGGCCTGGACGCTTCCCATCAGCAGAGCCTTCAGCAGTTTTCCCAAATTTTGCAGCAACTGGACGCACAGGAGGTCAAGCCCATTGAGCACTGAGCAGAACCTCATCACCGGGCGTTTGCGCAAGTACCATTCCAACTTCTACTACGTGGAAGCGGATGGCGTTGAATATGAATGCGCCTTGCGCGGGTTGATCAAGAAAGAGGGCACCGAGCCTTTGGTGGGCGATTTCGTAGAACTGGACAGCGTTCAGCCCCAAAGCAAAACGGCCCGCATCCACAGGGTTTTACCCCGAAAAAACACCATCAGCCGCCCCAAGCTGGCCAATGTAGATCAGGTCTTCGTAGTCTACTCGCTGAAAGAGCCCGACTTTGACCCCAACCAGATGGATCGCTACCTCACCCATATCGAATTGGCGGGTTTACGTTCCATTCTGTGCATTAGCAAAGCCGATTTAGCGGCAACGAATGAGGATTTGGCCAGCATCCAAACCCTGTACGGGGATCAATTGGGCTACACCGTGTTTTTTTCCTCCGTGCGTAACCCAAAAAGTCTAGAAACCATCCGGCAATTGGTGAAAGACAAGATCAGCGTATTGGCTGGCCCCAGTGGCAGCGGGAAATCCTCCCTGCTCAACGCCCTCAACCCCACTTTGCAGCTGCGGGTAGGGGAGATCTCTGAAAAGATAGCCCGAGGGCAGCACACCACTCGCCATGTGGAGTTATTGACCCTGTTTGCCGATCAACCGGAGACCCTGATCGCCGACACCCCCGGCTTCAGCAATTTAAAACTCAATTACGTGTTACCAGAGCGCTTGCGGGATGCTTTTCGGGAATTTGCTCCTTATCAGAGCGCCTGTGCCTTCTCCGACTGCTTGCACGTGGATGAGGAAGGCTGTTCTGTATTGGCCCACCGGGCAAACATCGCCGATAGTCGTTATCAGAGTTATCTGAACATGCTGGCCGAAGCCCGCCAATATAAGGAAACGGTGAATAGCAGCAGCCAAAAAGCCGAATTCGGCTACAAGCAACTGGACCGCAAAGGCAAGGACGGCCTGCGCATTTTGCGCTTGAAGGAAAAGAACCGGGATGCCTCCCGTCGGGTGGCCCGTCAGCAGGTCAGTCAGATGGAAGGCGAATTGCCAGAAGATTTGCTGACCTCGGATCTGGATGCAGACTAGAATGAGCATTCACAGAGCCCCTACCCGCCCGGTATAATGTTGAGCCTATGAACACACAAACGCCCCAGCCCATGACCCACTTACCCACTCAAAGCTACGAAAGCTTATTCAGCGCCAGTATTGAACAGATCAATCAAGCCTTGGAGCGCGCTCTGGACAAGCGGGCCTACGACACCTCCTCCCAGGCCAACGGCTTGTGGGAAGCCATGCGTTACGGCACGCTGGATGGGGGCAAGCGGATTCGGTCCATCTTGGCACTGGAAGCCTGTAAGGCCTGTGGCGGGGACATCGAGAGCATTCTGCCGACGGCCTGCGCCATTGAGATGGTACACGCCCAAAGCCTGATTCATGATGACTTGCCCTGCATGGACAATGACGACATGCGGCGGGGCAAACCCAGTGTGCACAAAGCGTTTGGGGAATCCACCGCCGTGCTGGCCGGAGACGCCCTGATTGCCCTGGCCTTTGGCCTGATTGCCAAGGAAACCCAACTCCGTGGAAAAGCCACGCCCCAGCATCTCTTATCCGTGATTGGCGATTTTTCCGATGTGACCAGCGTTCAAGGACTGGTCAACGGGCAATTTGTGGATATTCTGTACGAAGGCCAACCCTTCACCCCGGACATTCTGGAGTACATTCACACCTTTAAGACCGGGGCCCTGTTCCGTTTCAGCCTGCGGGCCGGTGCCAAACTGGCCGGAGCCGATGCAATCGTTGTGGATCGCTTTACCCAATTGGGCGAAAAACTGGGTCTGGCGTTCCAGATTGTCGATGATCTGCTGGACATTGACTCCACCACGGAAACCCTGGGTAAAACGGCCGGGAAGGATCAGTTACAGGAAAAAGCCACCTATCCAGCCTTTTTTGGCGTAGAGGCCTCTCGTCAGCAAGTTGAACAACTCTCTCAGGATGCCCTGGCCTTGCTGGAGGAGACAGCAGGCATGCCGCCGGGGTATGATAGTACTAATCTAAAAACCTTGGTAGCATTCATTGCCAACCGGCTCCACTAATTATTCAGGATTATAAGACCACCCCGTTGGCCACAAAGAGGTTCCTCAAAAGTAATTCGATGGTACAGTATTGTATTGGAAATCAGCCATGAGCATGGGCGGTACCAGTCTGGAAGTGATTTTGGTGGGCGTCACCGCTGCCATTAGCGCCCAGTTGCTCAAATGCCTGATCAACTTTGTGTATCGCAAGCCGGTGGACTTTCGGTTGCTGGTACATACCGGCGGAATGCCCAGCTCTCATAGTGCTTTGGTGGCCAGCGTGGCCACCAGTGTTGGCCTGATTGACGGCTATCGCTCCACCACCTTCGCCGTGGCCTTTACCCTGGCTGCCATTGTCATGTACGATGCCGCCGGATTGCGCCGGGCCGCCGGAAAAATGGCCGGTATCCTCAACCGCATCACCGAAGATCTCTACATCCATCGCCCGGATCATGTGCCAGACCGCCTACGGGAATTGCTGGGCCATACCCCGGTGGAAGTCATCGCCGGAGCCCTGTACGGGGTATTCGTGGCCTATCTTTACCGCATTCAGCTCGGCGGCGTATGAGCGTTCGGGCTATGAAGCCAGTGCTGTTCATTCTGAGTGGAGCCTTTCTTTTCCTGCTACTGGGCTGGACCTGGTCAGAATTGCCTCGCCCCAGCAGCCAGCTGGCCCCCATCTGGAGCAACAGCTATAAACTCTACGCACGGGCCCATGCCATTTGGCTGGATCGCTACGATGCAGTGGGGACCAACCTGCCCCTGTTGCAAAAAACCTTACAAGCGGCGGCCAAGGCCAAACAAATCCCGGAGCTGGTCATTTACGCCATCCCCTTGCGGGATTTGGGACAGGCCTCTGAAGGGGGCTTTGCCACCTATACTGACTACTGGGCAGACAACCAGAAAAACGCGGCGCTGATCGCTCAATTTCACCAGGCCACGGGGATTTCGCCGGTTATTTACCTGGAGCCGGACAGCTTGCCCCTGGCAGTGCAATATTGCCGCGATGAGGGCAACAGCGCTGAAGCCACCGGCATTTACGCGGAACGGGTGCGCATCATGCGAAAACTGATTCCCCTTTATCAGCAAGCCGGGGCCAAAGTGTATCTGGAAGCCGGACACAGCGGCTGGTTTGACTACGGGGATGAGGACATCCAACGCATCGCCCAAGCCATGATTGAAGCCAACATCGCTCAGGCCGATGGCTTGGCCACCAACGTTTCCAACCGACAACCGGTGGATCAGGAAGCCCACTACCTGCGCCGCTTATTGCCCCTATTAAAACAGCCCCGCCTCAAACAGCCTGGGCTGGATGTCCGAGTAGACACCAGTCGCAACGGTGGAAAAACCAAAGCCCGGCAATACTATCTGCATCCCAAGGGGCTGCTGATTGATAACGAACACCCCACGGGTCGCTGGGTGGGAACTTGGCAACCCGATGACCACGGTGTCATACTCCTGAAGCCTTTTTTCGGGAAGTCCCGCGCCTTGGCCCGCTTGACCGAGAAAGAAAAGTACACTTACGACGCACGACGGAACATATTGAGCGCTCCCCCTTGGCTGGATGCGGTGGGCGATGTCAAACTGGGGCCTGCTCCCAGCGATCAGCCACCGGAGAGCGTAAGCGATGTGATTGGGCATTTTCGGGATATTAAACCGCCCGATGACTGCGATGGGGCGCTTAATTGCCCTCCGGGGGCCTCCAAGCAAAGCATTTGGCAGGAAACAGCCAACCGGCAGGGCCAACAGCAATGGACGGTACCAAAAGGCCTCTGGAGTCCCAGCCAGCCCTAAAGATCCGTGTCAAAACAAAATCCAACAACCACCAAAGCGCAAACGCAAAGCAGCGTCCAATCGAGATTGGCACACCGTAAAGAAAGAGATAGGGTCAAGCTCGTGCTTAACGGGTCGCGAGCCCCTTCCGGGTGTCCTCTAACTGCTGAGAAGCGACTTTTCGCTCAACCAACGCTTGGGCGTCCACGCTCTCTAGCTTGTTCAGGCAACTGACCAGCTCGTTCACGTCGTTTTTAAAGTACTGCCGTACCACTTTTTTCAGGGCCAAAATACCTGCTTCATCCCGATCAACCACGGAACGGTACAGATACTTTTTGCCGTCCTTTTCCCGCACAGCGATTTCCTTGTCGACCAAGCGATCAAGGACTGTTTTTACGGTGGTATAAGCCCACTTTTTGCTGGGAGATTTAATCTTTTCCTGAATATCGCCTACAAAAATACGCTCACTGCCATCGCTCTCTAAATCCCAAAGCGCGTTGAGAATGATGTTCTCCAGATCACCCTGCTTTAAGTCCATCCCTTCAATCTTCCTCCGAAACATCCATATCTCTAGTGAACTGATAACTGACTTGCTCTCACAATGATCACGAGCAACTGCCTGCCAATACGCGTCTGCTCAGGGAAAGAGCTTCTAAAAGCCTCACGTCACTTATAAACCCAGAAGGCCCTTCGACTAAATAAAAGGCATTGCTTTCTGAAAGACGAGTATATCCTCAAAAGCCTGAGCTTGTAAGGCCGTTGAATTAGTATAGTGAAATGAAGGCCGAAAAATCAATGACTTAGTGCAACCAATTTAGTAACTTTTCATTACAGGGCAGCCCTTTGCCATTTGACAAATGCCGAACCCGCTAAAGTACCATCTCCGGCACGCTGTCCGGAATGACCAAATCGGCCTCGGTCAGGCGCTGAATTTCATCCACGCTGACCCCAGGGGCCCGCTCCAGCAAATGAAACCGACCGTCAATCAGTTCCAGCACCGCCAAATCCGTAACCACTTTTTTCACGCAATGTACCCCGGTCAAGGGCAGGGTGCAGCGTTTTAAAATCTTGGATTCCCCAGCCTTGTTGGCATGCGCCATTGCCACAATAATGTTATCGGCCCCGGCCACCAGATCCATGGCCCCCCCCATGCCCTTCACCAGCTTACCGGGAATCATCCAGGAAGCCATGCTTCCCGCTTCATCTACCTCAAAGGCCCCCAGCACGGTCAGGTCCACATGGCCGCCCCGTATCATGGCAAAACTATCAGCAGAAGAGAAGTAACAGGCCCCGGTCACGGCAGTGACGGTCTGTTTACCGGCGTTGATCAAATCCGCATCGACTTCCGCTTCGGTGGGGAAAGGCCCCATGCCCAGCAAGCCGTTTTCCGACTGGAACAACACCTCGATATCCTGAGGAATATAATTGGCCACCAGCGTGGGAATGCCAATCCCCAGGTTCACGTAATACCCGTCCCGCAGTTCCTGGGCAATGCGCTGGGCAATCTGATCACGGGTTAATGCCCCTGTAATAGACATTGTTTTCAAGCCCTCATAAATTCATGACTGTGTAAAAAGCCTTTGTCTGTAGCCATTCTTGCAGACGTCCTCTAACAATCAACCGAAAGAAGATTGACGCATTGGGCGGGTCTAGTGGCGCACCGTGCGCTGTTCGATACGCTTCTCAAAGTGCCCCTGAATGACCCGATCCACATAAATACCGGGCGTATGGATGTGCTCGGGGTCTAAAGTCCCTGCTGGCACAATCTCCTCCACCTCGGCCACTGTGATTTTACCAGCTGTCGCCATCATGGGGTTAAAGTTCATGGCCGTTTTGCGGTAAACCAGATTGCCCATGGTATCGGCCCGCCAGGCTTTCACCAAGGAAAAATCCGCGGTCAGAGCCGGTTCTAGCACGTACTGGCGCCCCTCAAAGGCTCGGGTTTCCTTACCTTCAGCCACCAGTGTCCCCACCCCCGTGGCCGTATAAAAAGCCGGAATGCCAGCCCCACCAGCCCGGATTTTTTCAGCCAGAGTGCCCTGCGGGGTTAAAATCACCTTCATTTCCCCGGACAGAAACAACTCCTCAAACAGGGCATTCTCGCCCACATAGGAGGCAATCATGGTGGCAATCTGGCGATTTTGCAGCCACAGCCCCAAGCCAAAGCCATCCACCCCGGCGTTGTTGGAAATACAGGTCAGGCCTTTTACCCCGGATTGATAGACGGCCTGAATCAAGCCTTCCGGAATGCCACAGAGGCCAAAGCCTCCCACCATAACGGTCATGCCCGCCTGAAAGCCCGCCAAAGCTTCCTCATAGGAAGACACCACCTTATGAAAGCCCTTACCGGACTGGGGTTGTAATACCGCCACGATTGATCCTCCCTTAAGCTATTCTCCCTCAAGCCCCTCAGCCTGATTCACTCTAGCTATTGTAGGCAAAGACCGCCCAAAACACCAGCCTTTTTCGCCTTTCAAACCTGAAGAAAAGCGGCCCAAGGCCACTCAATCCAGCAATTGCAAGCGCATGGCCCCGTCGTAAATCAACTCCAATTGCAGCGCCTCGCCCTTTTTGACAAACCGGGTGGCGGGCAACGTGTAAATAAGATGCGTCCAATGGGTAGGCGGGGCCCAGGGGGAATTGGTCAGCACGGTTTCCGCATCCAGATGCGCTTTGAAATAACCGCAAAAACTGGTAATCGGACCGTCTTCTTTGGCCACCAACTCGAACCGGGTGACAAAAGCCGGGTTTTCCAGAGTCATAAAGTCGATGGCCTGAACCAGTACCGGATCAGTTACCGCCTTATGCAAGGCCGTATTGAAGCGATCCAGCCGCATGGTGGCCTTACCGCACAACACATGGCCCAACATGGTAAAGTCGATGCCGTAGAGGTCCTTGAACTCCTCCACTTCCTCCCAGCGGCTTTGATGCAGCCCGCAGTCAAAGCCAAAGAAGTAAATATCCAGTCCACAGGGGATCATTTGCGCACCGGGCGCTAAAAAGCGACGCCGGGCATCAATGGTGAACTCCAGCACGTTCTCTTCCAGAATGCCGTTGGCCAGAATCTCGGCCACCAGCAGATTGGGTTTGGGCTGTAAGCGCTCCTCGCTGATATGACTGGAGGCCCCTTCCACAAACTCGATTTGAGTATCCAGACCGTTGGCCTTGGCCAGTTGTTCAGCCAAATAAATAATATCAGAGCGGCGTTCAATGGCAAAAATCTTACGGGCACCCGCTTTAGCGGCGAAGAAAGACAAAACCCCCGAACCACAACCCAAGTCCAGGGCGACGGTCTCCGGGGTGACAGCCCGATCAATGGCCCGGCGATAGGCGGCCATGCGCACGTAATCCCGCAGCATAACATGGTGATTTTCCACGTTGATGTGGATATTTTTCCCCAATGTCTCGGACAGTCCGCTTTCTGAGGCCACGGCGGCTTCGGCTTCATCCGTAATGACAATGCGGCTGGCATACAGGGTTTCTAGATGGGCCTTGATTTTCTCCTGATCGCCCGGTGGCCAGGGTTCCACCAGCTCGCCCACGCTCTTCCAGTGAATCAACTCGTACAGAATGAGCATGATGTCGTACTTAATGCTCAGACCGTCATCGGAGTGAATATTTTTCAGCAGGATATGCTCGCCGCCATCGTACTTGAAGTAGGTTTCCGGGTTCAGTTTGACCCTGGTTTTTAAATCCTGAAATTGAGCCATCAGTCGCCTCTCTAACACCATTTCCCGGGTTGAAACGCCCGCAGTTTTTCCCGCGTCAAATACAAATGCGGATAGTTGTACTCTTCTCGAAAACCCAGCCGCCGATACATTTTAATGGCCCGGATGTTATCCGTGTCTGTGGTGGCCTTAATCTTCAAAATACTGTTTTGCTCGGCCACCATGTCCTGCACGGTGCGCACAATACAATCTTTCAGCAGCAGGCTGCCCAGCTTTTTCCGGCGCTCGCCGGGCTTGATGCCAATCAGCGGAATATGCGCCTCCATCAAGCTATCCTGTAACAAAAAACAGAAGCCCACCGGCTCCCCGTTTTTGAGCAAAATACTGGTACAACGGGGCAAAAACTTACCCATCAACCCCGTGGTCATCAAACCCACCACCTTGCGGGCGCCAGACAGCGTGCGAAAACGAGGGTCCCACAGGCTGTCCACGGCATTTTGAAAAGCCTCATGAATGCACTCAGCCACAGCTCCGGCATACTGCGGCTGCCAGCAATCCAGCTGATACTCCGTCTCCAGTGGTTCAAAGACCTGTTGCTGAAAAATCTGCAAACTGATGCTGTCGGTCAAATCCAGACAAAACTGGGCCTGCCCGATGGGTTTGAATCCATACCAGGGCAGCGTTCTGACCAAAGCGTCCTGCGGGCCCAACATGGCGTAACTGACCACGTCCCAGCACTCGGTTTCCCGGTTGTCGGCAATAAAAAGGCGAATCAGCCGATCCGTGACCGTTTTCAGGTCATCCACTTCCACGTAAATCAGGTTAATTTCAATGGCCCGGTGCTCTTCCTGCCGGTACAACATCAGAGCAATGGGCTCTGGAGTGGCCGTATCTTCCACCCAGTAGCCGTACAACAGATTACGGGACAAGGATTGAACCAGCGTCTCAAAGGCGATGGGCTCATGGGCCCACCGGTACTCCGAAATGGCCTTTTGACAAAAGCGCTCGTAAAGACCCCGCAAGGCATCCACAGTGTCTGTCGTAATGCGATGGGCCTGTATCATAAGTGCTTGGGGGGCTCTTTTTGAAGGATACTGCGCAAAATCCCAACCTCAACTCTCGGGCCAGTCACCACCCGCTTCCCGGCAGATTACTGGTCTCTGTTATTGTAGCCCTTTTTCAAAGCGGGAGGAAGAACCGACCGGCATCCCAGGCAGAACACCCGGCCACAGCCCTCCGCTGAACCCCAGCCTCTGGCATGCTTTGTGAGCCAGCGCTTCTGAAAAAGGCAAGACAAGGCCAGTCAAAAGTGCTAAGGTTAGCACTGCGAATGTTTTTTCGAGTATCCAAGATCCCGATTTGCAGCGTTATTGAGTCAGAGAAACTTGCCACACCCGCTCCATGAACATTCTGGAAAAATATTTTGAACTTTTAAGGCAGTTTGACAACTATGAGCCCCGCAAGGCCCAGGAAATGATGGTTTCCCGGGTGGCTCAAAGCATTGAATTGAAACAAACCCTGGTGGTGGAAGCGGGAACCGGCTCAGGCAAGTCCTTCGGCTACCTCATTCCAGCCCTGTTTCAGGAGAAGCTGGACGGGGAAGGAAAAAAAATCCCGGTGGCCATTTCCACAGCCACCATTGCCTTGCAGGAACAACTGCTGCAAAAGGACATACCCTTTTTGGCCAAAGCCGCCGGGCTGGATCAACTCAAGGTTAAACTGGTCAAAGGCCGGGGCAACTACCTGTGCATTCAAAAACTGACGGAAGTGGAACGACAGGTAAAAACCAACTCCTCCGAGTTTCTGCACATTAACTACCTGAAGGCCGAGCTGCAACGGGGCTGGAACGGGGATATCGCCGAGCTGGAGTTTTCTATCCCCCAAGAACTGTGGAAGGAAATCCGGTCCGATTCGGAAGACTGCCTGGGTCGGCGCTGCCGGTTCTACGATCAGAACCCCTACCGGCAAGCTCGAGAGGATCTGGATCAGGCCGATGTGCTGATCGTCAACCACGCTTTGTATTTACAGGATTTATCAGCGGCCCAGAGCCTGCTGCCCCCGCATCAGGTGGTCATTTTCGATGAGGCTCACCAGATTAAGCACTACGCCCTGGGGGCCTTTACCGTGCGCATCGGCAAATTCGCCACCCAAAAGCTGCTACAAAAAATTCATCGCCGTCTGCAACCCCTGCCAGAGCATTTTCACCATCTGATCATGGAATCGGAATCGGCCATTTTTGAGTGGCTATTTCGGGCGGAGAACAGCGTTTTTCGCCTGTACCCGGATGAACTATTTCTGTACATCGTCAAAAAGCACATTCAAATTCTGCAGGATCTGGAGCAATGGCTGGTGGGCATGGATGTCAAGCAACTCTCCATCATTCGGCCCGATTTGTTTGAGTCCGAGCTGGATATGGACAAGGCCAAAGCCCAGCGGGAAAAGCTCATTAAGCAATTGCAAGGCCTTATTGCTCGCTGGGAGTATTTTCTAGAGGAAGACCCCTTCTCCAAGCAGCGGGTCAACTGGGTGGAAGTGGACAAGGAACGCTTATACTACGAACTGAAATCCACGCCCCTAAACATTGCCGACATTATGGGCACCCAGCTTTGGAAGGAAAAAATCGGTATTCTCACCAGCGCCACCCTGGCTGTGAACAATAACCTCAAGTTCATTCGGCAGGACTTGGGCATTGAGACCTCTGATGATCTGGTACTGCCCAGCCCCTTCCGCTATGAAGACCAGTGCGTCCTGTATCTGCCGTCTCACCTGCCCGATCCCAATAGCGATTTGTTCAACATCGCCATTACTGAAGAAATCGCCGATATTTTAACGCTTTCCCAAGGACGGGCCTTTGTCTTGTTCACCAGTAATCAGGCCATGCGCCGCATCAGCGATGCCCTGATTCCCCGGTTGCCCTTTCCCTGCAAGGTGCAAGGGGAAATGCCCAGAAATCGCTTGATTGACTGGTTTAAAGAGACCCCCAATAGCGTCATTTTCGCCACCTCTACTTTCTGGGAAGGCATTGATGTACCGGGAGAATCGCTGAGTTGCGTAATTATGGACAAAATCCCCTTCTCTCCCCCCGGTGACCCGGTCAATCAGGCCGTGGTGGATTTCATCAAGGCCAAGGGCGATGACTGGTTCGGACAGTACGTGTTGCCGCAAGCCATCATCAAACTCAAGCAGGGCTTTGGGCGATTAATTCGCACCGGCACGGACAAGGGACTGGTCACCATTCTGGACCCTCGCATTCGCCAAAAAGGCTATGGCAAGATCATTCAGCGTAGCCTGCCTTCTGTACAAACCATTTCTCGGCTGGCCGATGTGCCCGATTGGTTGTTTGGCGCCGTGGAGACACCGCCATCGGCAGAATCACCCCTCACAGAGCCCATTCAACCCCAATTATTTTAGGCAAGCCCTTACCCCCCGAAGAGAACTATTGTTCTAACCCTCAAAAAGCACCACTTACAGCCGTTTTATTTTGAAAAGCCTTCAAGAATAAGATGAAGCAATGTTAAGTTTCTAAATTTTAAGCTAAAGAATAACAATCCATTGCCGAGAACTTTTAAAGCAAAGAACTTACGATGCAAAGGTTATTGAAAGATGCTGAAATCCAGACTGGATGCTCTTGCTTTGATATTGATAAACCAGATGTTTCCAGATAACAGTCCCTCAAACGCTCTCGAAAAAAAGGCCAGGAAAGCGCTGCGTGCTTTCACATTAGCCGAATTACTCATTTCTCTGGCAATTCTCGGAGTGATTGCGACCTTTAGCATTCCTAAAATTCTGGTGGCCCAACAGAATGAACGGTACAACGCAGCAGCCAAAGAGCTGGTCAGCATGGTATCCGCCGCCTACCAGCAAGCGCAGCTAGACGGCATCGTGAGCAGTAATACCCAAATGCGAGACCTGCTCCCTTATCTAAATTATGTACAAATAGACACAAGCGCCACTATTAATGACCGTAATGGCCAAGGGACCCAAAATTGCTCAAACGTCATGTGGACTTGTATTAAATTACACAATGGAGGAATCGCATGGACTGCTGCGAATGCGCCTCCGGTCAGTTTCAATGGCACGTCCGCACTGAACTTTATCTGGGTAAATTTTGATCCCGATCCAAGTACAGACATAGCAGGGTCAGGGGTAAGTTTTGGGCTATACTACAATGGACAAATAACGACTTATGATAATTTAAAACCAAGTTCAACCAACAGTTTGGGCACCCAAGGGGCCGAGCCCAACACGACCCCAAGCTGGTTTCACTGGTAAGGTATTTTACGTCTTGGGCCAAATTTTACAGCGCGTTAAATCCACAGAGTGTAGGGCCTTCATCATCCTCCTGTAAAACGGGACTGGCCTTGGGGGTCTTGCTTGACTGTCTTTGTGATAAACTCAAGCTTGTTTGTAGAGGATTGGGCGATTCGCTCACGCAGCACCAAGCCCAAGCGTCCCGGTCTGCTCCTCCGCATCGGAAACACTGGCCGGAAATTTTCTCGGCAACCCAAGCGAAAACACCCTCACCCGACATACTATCTATCTAAATTAACATCAAAAAGGACAGCACCCAATGATTGAAAATGGCCGCGCCAGCGAAAACGGAAGCTACGTTGAAACCGATATCATCGAAACCACCGATGAAGACGGACAGGTTCACGTTTTTGAAAAAGTCAGCGAGTTAGAGGTGGATGGGCAAGATTACGCGCTGCTGATCTACAAAGGCAATCAGGCCGAAGACCAGGAAGACGAAGAGGCCAAAGAAGGTGAAGAAGGCTACGAGGAAGAAGTCGTGGTCATGCGCATCACTTACGAAGATGGCCAGGAAGTCTATGAAGCCATTGAAGATGAAGCCGAATTCGAAAAAGTAGTGGCCTTCATTGACAATATGGACGACGAAGAGGGTGACGTGGAAATCGATGTCACCGACTTCACCGAAAACAACGAAAACTAGCATTCATAACGCGGGGATCTTCGGATCTCCGCGTTTTTAACCGGTTCACCCCTGGGGAGAGCAGGCTTCAGGGTGTGAAGGGTCAAGCATCCCCGCCCATAGCATTTCATTTTCTGTATAGATAGAGGTTGACTGATGAAAATCCATGAGTTCCAAGCCAAAGAGCTATTTCGCAAGTACAACATTCCCGTACCGGAAGGCCAGGTAGCGTTTAACGCCGATGAGGCCGTTCAAGTGGCCCAGATCCTGAAAACCAAGGACAACCGCTACGTGGTCAAAGCCCAAATCCACGCCGGTGGCCGGGGCAAAGGCGGCGGCGTAAAAGTCGTGGATTCTCTGGATGGGGTGCGGGAAGCAGCCAAACAAATCATCGGCATGCAGCTGGTCACCCACCAGACTGGCCCAGAAGGCAAAAAAGTAAAATCCGTACTGGTGGAAGAAGCTTCCTCTATCGCCCGTGAGCTGTACATCAGCATCGTGCTGGATCGGGCCACCTCTCGCCCGGTGATTATGGCCTCTCAGGACGGCGGCATGGACATTGAGGAAGTCGCTGAAAAAACACCCGAGCGCATTATCAAGGAATTCATTCACCCGGTTATTGGCTTGCAGCCCTATCAGGCCCGCAAAATCGCCTACGCTCTCAACATTCCCGCAGAAGGCATGAAAGACGCCCTGAAGCTGATCACCAACCTGTACAAGGTCTTCATCGAAGCCGATTGCGCGATGGTGGAAATCAACCCTTTGGTGGTCACCACCGACAACCGGGTATTTGCTCTGGATGCCAAAGTGGACTTCGATTCCAACGCCCTGTTCCGCCACCCGGACATCGTGTCCTACCGGGATTTGGACGAGGAAGATCCACTGGAAGTGGAAGCCTCTCGCTACAACCTCAACTACATCAAGCTGGAAGGCAACGTGGGCTGTCTGGTCAACGGGGCCGGTCTGGCAATGGCCACTATGGACATCATCAAGCAATACGGCGCCGCACCGGCCAACTTCCTGGATGTGGGTGGTAGCGCCACCGATGAAGCGCTGGAAAACGCCTTCCGCATTCTGTTGTCCGATGAAACCGTGGAAGTGGTGTTTATCAACATCTTCGGCGGCATTCTGCGTTGCGACAAACTAGCCGAAGGCGTGGTGAAAGCCGCTCGCAAGCTGGAAATGCGCTTGCCTTTGGTCATTCGTATGAAAGGCACCAACGTGGACTTGGGCAAGCAAATCCTGGCGGACTCCGGCATTAAATACGCCGTTGAAGAAACCCTGGAAGCCGCTGCCAGCAAAGTCGCCAGCTTCCTGAAGCAACCCGTCGCTTAAGTTTTGGAATAAAGGAATTGATCAATGGCAGTTTTAGTTGATAAAAACACCAAATTACTCGTACAAGGCATAACCGGGAAAGAAGGCTCTTTCCACGCGGAAGGCTGCATGAAATACGGCACCAACCTGGTGGGCGGCGTCACCCCCGGCAAAGGCGGCACCAGCGTAGAACTGGACGGCAAGCAAATCCCCGTATTCAACACCGTGCGGGACGCCCGGGAAGCCACCGGGGCCAACGCCACGATGATCTTCGTGCCCCCGCCATTTGCCGCTGATGCGGTCATGGAAGCCACCGCCGCTGGCATCGAGCTGGTCATCTGCATTACCGAAGGTATTCCGGTGAACGACATGATGAAGGTCAAACAGTTCATGCGCGATTACCCCAACACCCGCCTGATTGGCCCTAACTGCCCCGGTGTCATTTCTCCGGAGCTGGCCAAGATCGGTATTATGCCCGGCTCCATCCACAAAAAAGGCCCGGTCGGCGTGGTCTCCCGGTCTGGCACCCTGACTTACGAAGCCGTGGATCAGCTGACCCAGCGTGGCATCGGCCAATCCACCTGCATCGGTATTGGTGGGGACCCCATCAACGGCACCAACTTCATCGATGCCCTGACCTTGTTTGAAGCCGATCCGGAAACCAAGGCCATCATGATGATTGGTGAAATTGGCGGGTCCGCTGAGGAAGAAGCCGCTGAATTCGCCAAAAAGCATGTCACCAAGCCCATTGTGTGCTTTATCGCCGGGCAAACAGCCCCCACCGGGAAGCGCATGGGCCACGCCGGGGCCATCATCTCCGGGGGCAAAGGCACCGCCGCCGAGAAAATGAAGGCACTGGAAGCCGCCGGTATCACCGTAGTGGTTAGCCCCGCTGAAATGGGTGAAACCATCGCCAAGAAACTGGGTGTGCCCGCTTTGGCATAAGCCCATAACCAGCGACACACTCAAAAACGGGAGGCCTTATCAGCCTCCCGTTTTATTTGCTTAGAATTTGCTTAGATTTGGCCTCAATTTGCCAGTATTAATCTGAAGCGCTGGTTTTGTCGTTTTCGGTTTGACTGCTGACCAACGTTTTCAGCAGTTGCAAGCGTTGTTGCAACTCCGAGCGCCAATCGTTCAGGGCCCAATAGGCCACAGTGGCTTCATGGACGTCCGGGAACTGCAAGTACCGGTTATGCGCTAAAACTTGGGCTTTCAGGGAATTATCCGGATTTGCGGCCCACTCTGCATCGGGGGTGATGAAATATTTCAGCGTTTGGGATCCCGTCCACACCATGGCCCCCGGAACACCCACCAATGTTCTGGCATTGTGCGCCACATCTTCCCAACTGGAAACGGGTCGGAACAATGCCAGCTTCTGAGACAAACGGTCCCAACCATTGGCAGCAGGCATCACGCTCAAGCGCTTCTCCAGACGTTCCAGCGCCTTGGCGTCCACCGGTTGTCCATTGAGCCACTGAGTCAGTAACTCCCGCATGGCTTGGCTGTTTTGTTTCAGATTTTTATGTACCGCGCCAAGCACCGGGTATTTTTTCACAATCTCAGGCTGGAATGGCTCCTTCTCCAGTGTATTGGGCAGAAATTGCTCCAAAGTGGCCTGCAATGACTGGGATTCCCTTGAAGCAGCCTTTAAACGACGCGGGGCTATGAAACGATCCGCTGCGTTGCGCATAAAAGGCGACGAGGATGGGGACAGCTGAAACCGTGATGGCGAAGGCTTGGGTTTAGCCGTGGCATGGTTAATATTGCTGTGCGAAGACACAGCCAAAAGACTGGATTGCATAGTATGAATAGCCCTACTTGAACAAAAAATCAACAGGGCTATTCTAACGCATGTGCTTCAGCAATAAAAGGGCCGAATTCAGCCAGGGCAAAGCACAAAGACTTGTTTATTTCTTGATACCATCACCCAATGGCCCCTGACTGAGGACATCCACCGGAGAAGGCCGTAAAGCCTTGACCGCCGGCGTGCTCTTATCGATCAGATAACCCAATAACTCACCCAGTAACTGAACCTTCTGGTTGAAATAGCGAGCCCGGTAGCGATTCTCAGTCTCTGTTTGCAACCAGCTACCAGTTGCCGTTTGCAACCCGCTCAAGGCTTGCTGGGCGGCCATCAGGTGATCCGACGGCATATGCGCGGGGTTCTTGAAAGTGGACAGTATGCTCAATTGCTCGTTCAGTTGAGTAATGGCCCCCTGAATGGCCTGAGCCTGAGGCCCCGGCAAATTGGCCAAGGCGCCCTTGGCTTGCAGGGTGACGAATTTCTGATGGTAGTCCTCCAAAACCAGTTGCAAGGATTTCACCACATCCCGATGGGGAGGCAGACTGTTCATGGCCTTATAAGGACCACTGCCCAGCACTTCTATCTTTTCCGCATCCAGGTGAGCGCCAGCAAACAGGGTGGCCCCCAGACCGCCATGCTCTCGCAAAGCTTCCAAATGCTGCACCAGTTGCCCACCATCCAGCCGGTGCAGGGCAATGCCCGGATAAATCAGGGAGCGCTTCTGTGGGGAGGACTGCACGTAGTCAAACATGCCCTGCAAGCGTTCCGGATCGGTGGTGTAGGACATAGGACTCAGCGTATCCACCCAGCCGTTCTCAATCCAGGTTTCCCAATCCTGTTGAATGGCTACAATTCGACTTTCCCGGCGCATAGGAAACACCGCCGCCGAAATCTTGATTGTGGGTTTGATACTGCGCAAGCTGCCAGAAACCTGCTGTACAAAGGAGCTGACCTGATAGGTTTTCCAGGCAATCCACAGTTTGGCGGTGTAATCATCCAGATTGTCAAGGGTTTGACCGGTGGCCCGGTAAAAACGATCCCGACCAACGGCATCATAGCCCATCCGGGTGCCAGCGGTCTGGAAGGGGTAACGAATGTAATCCAGTTGCAGGCCGTCCACATCGTAACGACTCACAATCTCCCGGTAGACACTCAACAGGTATGTGCGACCCTTTTCACTGGCCGGGTCCAGCCAGAATTCGTTTTGTCGGCCATCCACTTCCAATCCCCCGCCACTATTGCGCAGGGCTTCACTCATTAGGCCATTGTCTGACAAAATGGGGCCAGGGTAGGTGGCGGGCTGACTGATCAAGGGATTATGGCGACGGTTGCCCACAGCAAAAGCCCACACCCAAGCGTGGACTTCCATGCCCAGTCGATGACCCTCTTCCACAGCCACTTTCACGGGATCCCAGCCTTGCACCATGGGGTTATTTTTTAAAATGGCGCTGGGATAAATAGGAAACCCGGCGTTCAGGGTTTCAAAGTAAACAATATTAATGCCAGCCTGATGCAATTTTTGGATTACTTTTTTCAGGCCTTCTGGATTTTGAGCACTGACAATGGTGCCCCGATCCAGCCAAATGGCCCGAGCTTCCACCCGAGGCGAGTCACTGGTCAAGGCCAGTGCCTTCAGGGTTAACCTGCGGGCTTCCGCATAAGCGTCCAACCCCGCTTGTGTCTGCCCGTTCAGATACAGCGACTCGAATTTGCGCTTGTTTTGATGGGCTTCCCACAGCAACTTGCGAATTTTTTCATCCGGGATTTCCATGGACAGTTGCTTGGCCGTCTCGGTAGCCTCGTTGATACGCCGCCGGTAATCTTCCAATACCCGCAAATTAAAAGAATACGTGCCATAATCAAACTCTGGGGCAATCACGGAAGCCGCTTCCGGGTCCAAAAAGCTGAAACGCTTTTGGGGCTGTGCCGGATCACCCGGTTTCTGCTCCGCAGCAGGGGCGCTACCAGTCGCCGCTGGTGCAGCTTGCTCTGGTCGGCCCAGGATGTTATCCAACACTTCGGTCTCCGCATCCGGAGTCTGGGCAGTAGCACCGGGCTTGGCAGCCGATTTGGCCTCGGCCTGAGCGATTTCCATCGTTCGCTGGGCCGTTGGCTGACTGGGGAATAGACTCTCCCGCAAAGCGGCAGGCAGGGTGGCAATAAAACGCTCCGGGGTTTCTTCCAGTGCCAGGGGTTCCTTCAAGGCCAGGGCTGCCTGCGGGGGAATGGCAGCGTCCGTAGGGGGAACGGCTGGCGTGGAAACCGACTGAGCAGAGGACGGCAGATGAAGTGCAGGAGGCGGACTTAAGGTCAGCACAGCAACTGGGGGGGCAGAGGCGATGGGTTGGGCTGGCTTGACTGGTTTGTCAGCCACAGGCCCCGCCTGATGAGCAATGTCTGGGGTAACTTGCCTTTGGGGAGAGACCGGCCCGTTCAAGGCGGCCATAGGCTGCATGGGATTGACCTTGGTTTGCCCCGCAACAAGCCTGTTTTTAGTGGTCTTCAGCACCACGGAATCTGGGGGAGCCAAAGGCATGGACTTGGCCAGCGCCATCATCAAAGTAGCCCGTGACAATCGCTGCCCGGACGGCCAGTTGAGCAAGGCCCCTTTGGAGGTGGTAATCAGGGCCGGATACTGCTCGCCCCAAGTGGCCAAAACCGATTGCCCCAAACCGGGCTGCAAACGCAGCAAGCGGCTGCCCGCGCGTAGAACATCATCACTGGACTGAGCGGCGCCTTGCCAAAACAGCGGTTGTTCCACAGCCACGGCTTCTGAACCCGTTGGATTCAGGCCGATCAACTCCAGCAGGCGTTGGGCAGAGGGGGACAGCGGTAACTGCTCTGGCAATAGCAACAAATGCCCGCCCGCCTGCACATAGCGGTTCAGCATGGCCAAGGCCGATGCATCCAGCTGACGGCTCAAGGGAACCAGCACATAGGGCGTGGTACTGGGGTTCATGGAAAACAGAAAATCGTCGCCCTTCACCCGGTGCGGATGGTAGCCAATCTCTTCCAGCGATTTCAAAAATCGACCCGGCCCACCACCAGTCCCTGCGGACACGCCGGTGTCATAAACGGGCAGCCGTTGAGCGGCCATTGCATTCAATTGACTCGATACGTTCAGTTGAAATGCCAGTGACAAGAGTACTAAAATAAAAGTACGGCCTTGACTTTGGCGATTGCGCCAGCCAAATGCTTGCGTTATGTTCAATTGATGCTTCACTTTCTCTTCAATCCGCGCCAGACAAAACAATGCGTTTCCAAAACCATAGTGCCAACAGAGTTTGAAATCGATTTCCAGAAGGTTTGCTCACATGCCGGATGATACAACTCCCATTGAAACCGCTATAAGTATTTTAAAGCAAAAAACGTATCCGCCTGCCAGCCGAATGAATGCCATTCTTTATATGTTGGAAAAATTCGAGCCGCAGTGCCTCCCCGTGCTGGAGGAAGTTCTAAACGATTCGGAAGAAGAGCCGGAGGTCAGAAGTGCCGCCGCATTGGCTTTGGGAAAAGTCGGTGGAGACCGGGCTTTGGACTTGCTCAAGCAAATGGCCAATACCGACGATGCCACCCTCAAAAATTACGCCATGCAGGCCCTGGGCATGACCGGCCGGGAGGAAACCATTCCCATTCTCCTGAACGCCTTGAAGGATCAGGACAACGCCGTCTTTGCCTCCGCCGCGGAAGCGCTGGGACAAATCGGCAAGCCGGTGGTGCCCCACCTCATCGACCTGTTGAACAACAGCAAGGCGGAAGATGCCCGTTGTATCGCCGCCTGGCAACTGGGAACCCTACGCTACACCGAAGCGGTCCCCACGCTGGTGGAAGTCATTCGCACCGATAGCAACACCGAAGTGATGGCCCTAGCCATTTGGGCCTTGGGTGAAATCGGCTTTGGCCCGCCGGACGTGCTGGAATTGCTTCAGCAACAACGGGCCCATCAGGACCCCACCATTAACAAACGGGCGGAAATGGCCATTAAAAAAATCACCCGCCACGTCAATTAATATTCCGCAGAGCTTTGCTCCCACCGAATTAAACCCAGCAATTAGCTGGTTGGCTAATTGCGACAGGCTCAACTTTAGCCAATACTAAGCCCATTATTATCAAGCGCAAACGCAACAGGCACCATGAACGGCAGCTGTCCAGACTCCCAAAGCCCCAGCCCTAACAACCGAAAACTCGCCTTTTGCGGGTTATGGGTGGCTGGCCTCATGCTTTTCAGCGCACAGCCCATGTATGCCGAAACCCAGTGGCGGGACATTCCAGATGACTTCTGGGCCAAATCCGCCATTGAAAGCCTGAATGAACGGGGCATCCTCAGCGAAAGCAACGATCAGCGCTTCTATCCCTACCGGCCAATCACCCGAGCCCAATTTGCCAGCATTTTAGCCAAAAGCCTGCCTCAAAAAGGCATCATTATTACCTCGCCGCATTTTGCCGACATCCCGAAGCATCACTGGGCAGCCCACGATATCCAAACTGTGGTCAGTCAGGGCTGGATGAGCGGCGTTACCCATCAGCAATTCAGGCCCAACCAGATTTTAACCCAAGGAGAACTATACGCCAGTCTGGGGCAAGCCCAGCAACTGTCTCTGGACGCAACCCAAGCCGAGACGATTCTAGCCCCCTATCGGGATCAAAATCTGCTGCCAGGTTGGGCCAGAATCCCGGTGGCCCAGGCCATTGCCAGTGGGCTTACCCTGAGCGAGCGCTCCAAAACCAGACTGTCTCCCAATATCCCGGCCACCCGTGCCAGTGTAGCCGCCTGTGTGGTCAAAGCCATGCAAGCCGACCTTTACACCCAGACCACACCACAGGAAGCCGTGGCCCCGGCAGCCCCCAACAAACTCGCTTCAGGCAGCACCCACATGGCCCTGACCAAGAGAGCCCCTTTGGACGTCAGCATTCCGGCCGCCAATGTGGTTGGCCAATTGGCAACTGGAGAGGAACCTGATTCCTGGCAACTCATCCGAGCCGATGGCAAGCGCTTTCGTCTGGACACCCAAACGCTGAATCTTGCAGACCGGGCGAACTGGCAAGCGGGGCAATCCGTGCGTGTGACCGGGAATCTGGATGCCGTGCGGGGAACCGCTGAAGACCCCATTTTAGTAGTGCAAACCTGTTGGCCCCTAGAAACTCTCAACCCTACCCTCACCCCGACTAAAATCAACGCTCCCGCGGTAGAAGCCCGCCCCCAGGCCACCCAAAATCCCAAGGCAGAAACGGCCTCCGCAGAAAAGACTTTCCCAGAAAAGGCTCCCACAGAAAAAACGCCCCCACAAAGAACTCCCGAAGTTACGGTGACGGCTCCCGAGTCCTCCACCCCGACTGCCGAAGACACCGAAACACCCCCTGCCCTGTTTGAACCATCTGAAGCCCAAAGTGACACTCCGGAAACGGAACAGCCCAATCTTGCGCCACCCGAAGCAACGACTTCCATCCCAGCGTCAGAGCGTGCCATCGCCACCACCCTCCCATTGGAACCCCAAGCAGCCAACGCTCTCCCTGAAGCGACATCAGAAACGTCGCCTGAAATCAACAAGACTGCACCCGAATTAAAGTTATACTTTCCCAATTTGGCCAATCTGGTCAGCGATCCCAGTCTGATGCTGGGCGAGGCAGTGGCCCGAGAGGGGCTAACGGGCATAAACCCGCGTCAGGCCGTTGAAGCCATTCTCGGTGGGCCGACCGAGTCCGAAAAGCGGTCAGGCTACTTTATGGATCACGATCTCAAACGTCTACGGCTGGACAAGTTCAACCTGAACGAAACGGGATTGGCCAATGTGCAGCTCTATGCGCCCGGCGATTTTCAGTTCAGCAACAGCAGCGTGCCGGCCCGGCTGGCCGAGCAGATTCGGCGCACCCTGAAGCAATTTGAGGGCATTCAACGGGTCAGCGTATCCGTTAAAAACCCAAAAGACAAAGTTCTCTGGATTTCACCATAACCCAATAATCCCAATATCTTGATTTCCGGCTCCATGCGCTTGCATGGGGCCTTTTTCTTGATGACCCGATACAGGCTGGCACTAGGCTTCCCCCGGTTATTTCTGGTATAACCGCAACAGTACAAAAGGAAACGCCCATGGCCTGGCCCCCTGTAATTGACAAAATCAGCCGAAATGAACCCTTGACCGTCAGCCTTATTCTGTTGCTGGCGCTGGGTTTACGACTCATCAATCTGGATGCCACCAGCCTGTGGATTGATGAAATTTACTCCCTGATGGTGGCCAACACCCATGTGTACCCCACGCATCTCAATCCAGCCATCCACAGCGCCACCGAATTTTACCAGCACTTCCTCAGCTGGCAACCCATGAATCTAGATCGTCTGCTGGCCCTGCTGAAAATTAACGTGCATATGCCGCTTTACTATTTGCTGCTCAACCCCTGGCTCGACTGGTTCGGTAACAACGCGGTGGGCTTGCGCAGTTTTTCCGCCGTGTGGTCCGCCTTACTCATCCTTCCCGTATTTGGGCTGGGCAAGGCCTTGGGGGGGCGTCAGGCCGGATACCTGTGCGCTTTGGTCACCGCCTTGTTGCCCTTTCAAATTTACTACGGGCAAGAGGGCCGCATGTACGCCCTGAGCCTGTTCTGGGCGGGTTGGGCCGGACTGGCCTTTTGGCAAGTGCTCTTTGGAAAACGCCCAGCCTTATGGAGCTGGATTTACGCCCTAGCCGTCAGCGGGGGGATGCTGAGCCATTACATGTTCGTCTTTTTTCTGGGCTTTCAGGCCCTATATGCGCTGGTGTTCGGGTGGCAAAGCCAACAGTGGAAGCGCTTGATTTATGCCATTCCGGCTGTGCTGGCTTTGGGCGCCATTGCCCTGTGGTGGGCCCCGGTGTACCAGCTGCAACAACAAGGGGTGAACGGGGAGTACCACTTCGCCAAGGGGCTGGTGGGCTGGAGTCGCTATCTCAGCGTGCCATTCTGGCAGCCGCTGGTGGTGGTGGCCGGGGATAATCGTCTCTGCCGACTGATTTACATTCCCCTCACCCTGTTGCTGTTCCTATTTGCCTATCGGCCCCACAAGGCAGGCCAAGCCAACCTGCGCTTAAGTACCTCCGAAAGCACCTTCGGATACTTGCTGAGCTGGCTCTGGCTCCCGCTGCTCCTGCAAATCGCCTACGATTTTTTGAAGCACACCCATATTTCCATCATCGATCGCTACGCCATGCTGATTTCTCCGGCCATGTGCCTGCTGCTGGGGCTGGCCCTGGCACGATTATGGACACCGCGATCCGATGCCAGCATCGCCTCTCACAAACACGGGGGACGACTGGGGGTCAGCGTTATTCTATCTGCCCTGCTGATTGTGGCCCTGGCCAACGTGGCTTCCCCCTCCCCCCTTCGGGATGAGCACAATAAGGACGATCATATTCGGGAAAAAATCGGGTATTTCCTCACCCAGGTTCAACCCGGCGATTTGATCTTTGTGAATGGGCCACTGGGCGCCCCCAATCTGGCCGCCTTCTACCTCCAGCCAACTCGCCCACAGCAGCCCATGGTGTACTGGATCAGTCGGTATCAGGGACAACCGGTACCTCTGCCTCCCCCTGACCTGTTTCAACCCTATCAGCGGGTGTGGCTATTCCGCCACCGGGCCAATAATGAACGGGGACTGCAAACGGCCAAGGATTACTTAAAATCCATGTACCCTCAGGTCACACAAACCCATGACTGGTTTTTATTCAGTCAGCAAACTAATCTCTGAAAATCCAATATTCTCAGTATTCTGTTGGGGAATTACGAAGCGACGGATTTATTATGAGGGGGCGAGTGGTATGATTAACCTTATGTGTATCCTCATTAATGGTTCAGGTGAGTCTCTTGTCGAAAAATAGTGCTTTCAAACACAAACCCATTCCCTGGATGTATTCCACCGCTGGTGCCATGGTGGCGGCCGCTATTATGAAACTCAATCCCATCCATCGACGTCTGTCCGAGATGGAAATCCGTAATATTCAGGATTATTTCGACAGCGATTTCATCAGCCCCAAGCAGCGTCGGAACATCAACAACCTGATGGCCTTTATGATGAGCTACTATCATGCCATCAAACGCCTAGGTAAACTGGGCAAACTGGCCCGCCAGGATTATTACGCCCTGAACCGGCAAGGCTGTTTTGCCTTGAATGAAATACCCCGTATCGGGGACGCCGGGCTGACCAGCCAGAAAACCCCCTTGCTGATTGTACCGGGTCTGAATACCCCGCCCGTATTTTTCCGTGAAATGCACGCCTACTTTACGGCCAAAGGCTACCCGGTGGAAGTGATGTCCTTGCCCGAGAATGGCCTGGCCGATGTGGCTACCGCTGCGGCCAAGCTGGAAGAAGAATTAAATTTGCTTAAGAAAAAATGCGCCGCCACCAAGGTGAATGTGGTCGGTCACTGCCTGGGTGGGGTCATTGCCCATTACTGGCTGCAAACCCAAGCCATACAAACTGGCTCCGTGGCCAATCTGGTCTCTTTAGGCACGGGCTTTTTGGGCGCCGAAGGGGTGCAAGAGCTAAAAAACTTGTGGATTCCCCGTAATCCGGGCAAACCAGTACCCAAAGTGTTTGACGAGTTAATTCACTGGAACCGCAACATGGTGCGCACCTCCACCGAGGTGGCCTACCACAGCCTGATCACGGTGTGGGACTTCATGGTGCACTTCCGCAAAGGACTTTTAGAGGCGGCCTCCGATATGCCTTGCCAAATCAACAACCTGATTTTGGACAACCCGGATATTGATCACCTGACCATTGCCCTGAATCATGAAGTGTTTGAGTACATTGAGCGTATGATTCGCCCGGGCATCAGCGGGACTCAAACCACCTAGGGCCGCCCGTTTTTCAAACCGCCAAAATGGAACACATCGCTTTCCAGTGAGTCATGGTCTGAAGCAGTTTTTATTGAACGCATCGGCATTGTGAGGGTTCCAAAGTGATGGCCAAAAAACCGGCTGTTTTCATCCCCAACGCGGCAGCAAGCGCTGTCAGTTCTGGCCGTCTGCCGGTGCCCGCCTATCGATTTTACGTGCCCCAGGACAAGGCCAAGCGCAAAAGCCGAGCCGCCTTTCATCAACATGAATTTTTAAGCGACGTATTTGCCAGTGACGGGGCCAGTCGTTTTTTCAAAACTTTTTTGCTGCGCTTTTTGTTCGACTCCGGCAAGACCACCTCTGAAGAGTCCGCCACAGGCATGCGCCTGGCTGCATAAAAGCCAGGCCCTGTCCTCCCTGCGCCACTCAGAAATAAGAAAAGAGAAAGCCTCTTTTGAGCGGGCTTTTCAAGCCTGCCTGATGAATCAGGCGATTCATCGGCTTGCAGTGGGCCAGGGAACAGCCGTGTATTTACGCTTAACGCAAAGAGGAATTTGCCCATGACTGATATTCTGGGTCGTCATTTGTTGGTGGAATTTTACGGTTGCCAGCCCGAAACGCTGGATTCCGTTACGGCCATTGAAACCCACATGAATGCAGCCGCTCTGGCCTGCGGGGCCACCATCGTGCAATCCACCTTTCATCGCTTTGAGCCGTGGGGGGTGAGCGGGGTGGTGGTCATCTCGGAGTCACATCTGGCCATTCATACCTGGCCAGAGTATGGCTATGCCTCCGTGGATCTGTACACCTGCGGCGCTCACGTGGAGCCCTTGGCTGCTTACGAGCACCTGCGATTAATGTTGGGCGCTCAACAGGCGGAAATTCAGCAGATCCAGCGGGGCAATCTGGGGTACATTCGATCCCTGCAACCATGTCCGTACCCGCTGCCGTCCGACCCCGGCAAGTCCGAGAACCAGAACTTGATAAAGGGAGGGATCCTCGCATGACCCCAATTATCTCAATCTCCCAAACCGCACCCGCCATGGCCGAAGGGTTGAATCCGGCAGCACCAAGTTCTATTGGATTTGGCCCACACCTGATGCTGGATTGCAGACAGTGTGACCCGGGTAAAATCGGGGATGTGGCCTACGTGTTTGAGGTGCTCAACACCCTACCGGCCCAAGTGGGCATGACCGCCATCACGCAGCCCTATGTCTTCCCCTACGCGGGGCTGGTTCCCGAAGATCGCGGAATCACCGGCATGGTGGTCATTGCGGAATCCCATCTGTCCTTTCACTCCTTCACTGAAAAAGACTACTTCTTTTTCGACCTGTTCAGCTGCAAACCCTTTGATGTGGACGCGGCGGTGCAGTTTATAGTGAAGGCTTTCGCGGTGAAGGACTGGGAGCTGCATTACGCCGAACGGGGCCGACACTTCCCGCGCGGAGTATCTGGGTAAGGACAATCAGGCCCCTCCCCAAAAAAAGGGCGGCACCTCTTGAACGGGGTGTCGCCTATTATTTAGCAGTTACCATGATGGTCTCCAGAGAGACCCTTTCTTTCTTACTGAAGTCTGAATTTCTAAAGCTTTAAAGCCTGCCGTACAACTCTTGCAGTAAGTCCAGCAGGTTAAAGGTACGGGGATCGGGTACAGAATAAAACACCTGATTGGCCTGCTTACGGGTGGTCAAAATGTCTTTGTCCCGCAGTTGGGCCAGGTGCTGGGAAATATTAGACTGGGTGGTGCCCATCAAGGCTTCCAGTTGATAGACGTTTTTTTCGCCGGAACGCAGCACATTGAGAATCCCCAAGCGAATGGGATGACTGAGGGCTTTGAGCCGTCGGCATACTTTTTCAGAGGGGGGTGCTGGGTTCATTCCGTATGCTGTCCCTTAAATTTAGCCCTTAATTGATTCAATACTTTCAAACCGAATGCGCATTAACCAAAACTTTTTCATGGAAGGTTTCGCTCCACACTCATTATACATCATCTTATTAGTAAATTCTAATATTTTTACTTGTTAATGGTTTACGATTTTGCAGGTTGCTTCAACCATTCATGATGCCAATCAATTCACCACTATTCGCGATTTTAGACGAACTTCGCCCAGTTACCCAAAGTCATGGGTTGTTCGCCATGGCCAAAAACCGTTACAATAGACAAACGAATCGGTTGGGCTTTTTATCAGCCCAGGAGTGCAGCCCAGAATCAAGGCCTATAGCTTTGCCCTGTTGGTATGTCCCACACTGATTGACGTGATCAGTCTCAACAGGTCGGCCAAACGGGCCGTTACACCGAGTGATTTTGTCAGCGTATTTTGTCAGAGAGTGCAGAGTGAGAGCGCCAAACCTGAGTCATCCCGCAAAGGGTCATTCAATGTCACGACGAAACTATCAACCCCGATCACTGGCGGCACGCAGGTACCAGTTCCAAAAACAAAAGCAGCAACGCTTGGCAATTCTGGTTTTGGCAGGCCTGTTATTGCTGGCTTTAATCGGGGGCGGAATTTGGGGCGCCATTCAAATCATTCCCAAGGTCATGGCTCAGGGCATTGATGTGCTGCCCGACCTACCCAAAATGCCCAGCTTTGCCCAAAAAACTGCCAATACAGACGCGTTTGAAGCTTACATGAACCGGGATTTCGGCCTGCTGAAAACACCCAGCTTACTGTATTACCACAATCTGGATTACACCCTGATCAGCCACCCCTCGGTGGGCTCCCTGCAAGAGCAACTCTTACCGGTGATGCCAGTATCCGAAGACACCGCCCTCAAAGCGCAACTGGAAAGTATTGTGGCGGCCTTCCCGGCGGATCGGTTTAAAACCCATCTGTACTTCTATAATCCTCAGGACCGTCAATTCGTAGAGATTAACGGTTATGAGCCGGTGGCTGCGGCCAGCGTCATCAAGTTACCCATCCTGCTGGAATACCTGATGAGCCTGGATCGCAACATCATGACCATTGACACCCCGCTCCTCTATGCGGAATATCACCGGGCCGGGGGCTCAGGTGATTTGCAGTTCAAGGATTCTGGCAAGGAGCTGTCCGCCAACGATGTGGCCGGGCAGATGATTCGCATCAGCGATAATACCTGCACCAACATGATGATCCACTACCTGGGCGGCACCGAAGCGGTCAACCGCAAGCTGGCCAACCTCGGTCTGGTGCATACCCGTATCCGTAACTGGTTGCCCGATTTAAGCGGCACCAATACCATTTCTCCTTACGAAATGGTCAATATTTTGTACAACATCGACTCCGGGCCGCTTATCTCCGAAATGTCCCGCATCAACGGTACGGAAATTCTGGAAAGCACCCATAACCGGCATCTCATGGTTTGGTCGCTACCCCGGGAAGCACGGGTGGCCCATAAAACAGGCGATGTGGCTACCGCCTTGGGAGATTCTGGAACCGTCTACTTGCCGGATGGCCGCCGGTATTACCTGTCCATTCAGGTGGAACGCCCCTACAATGACTACAGCGTTCGGGATCTCTTCCATCAGGCTTCCCGAGTGATTTACGATCACGTGGCCGCTCAACCGGCAGAAACCAATCAGTTACTGCAACCCTTGCAACTGACTCAACAGGGACAATCGACCGAGCTGACCGCCCAGCCGGTGGCCTCCACGGTTGCCGTTCCTAACTAGTACTAATTAGCAGCAGTCCCATTCAATCCCGATTTATAAACCCGGATACAGGCGTTGCCATTCCCGATGGGCCAACTCCACCAGATCGCTGGCCTCATAGTGATTCAGGTACCCCTGAAACAAAAAAGAACCCGGCCCTTTATAGCCTTCAAACCACAGGCGAATGATCTCCACAGCGCCGGGATAACGCATCAGTAAATCCTGAATATCCTGCACGTTCTCAAACGGCCCCCCATTCAGCAGGCCAATCATCTTGGTATCCTGCTCACCCCGCTCAGAGAGTTGCAAGGCCCCAATCAGGCGGACTTCATCCACACAGCCACGCTCACGGGCTGGTGCCAGGGTAATAATATCCATGGGATCGCCGTCCCCGCCCTTGTCCTTGGGCAACAGAGTTTGCGGGATAAAGCCATAGTTCATGGGATAGGGCAAAAAGTTGATCACCCGAGGTACGCCATCAATGGCATCGTGATAAAAAGCCCCGGTTTCCGGGTCAGTTTGCCATTTCTCGGTGGTTCCCGCCGGGATTTCCACCAGCATTTGATACAAGCCTTTGGGGCTTTTATAGGGAATCCCGTGTACCGGGTTCACACCGGCGGGGACCATACACTGTTCCTTCATGGGGTATGCCACCTCTCTGATGCGTTCAACTCAATTGCAAGGCTACTTTAGCACAGCAGAGCCTGCTTGGCACATCCACGGAAATTCATAGGTCCCCGGCGTTTCAGAAACCAGTCGAACTACAAACGGGTGGGGTAGCGCTGCACGGGCAAGGCAAACATCAGGGCGGTGGCGGTTAACGCCAAATGCAACACGTTGTCGGCCATGTTAAATTGCATGCCCAGCACCCGGCCCTCCGTGGCCAAGAAGCCAACCAGGGTCAACAGGCCATATACAGCGGCAAAGCCCAGCACCAAGCGACGGGAAACATCCCACTGCACCCCGAACCCGGCAGTCAGAAGCACCAGACCGGAAATCAGGTGAAACAGATTATGAACCATATCCACCATAAAAATGCCAAACAACATGCCATCGGGGGCAAACATGGGGATGCCTCCCAGGATGCCCACCAAAAACATCAAGGCACCAACGACCTTTGCGTATATGCTGACCATGACGGCTCCTCCATAAGGGGATGCGGGACCTTTTAAAAAGGGGAGAGTTGCTTCAACAGGGGAGAAACATTAATCAACCAGAAGGCTGAGTCGATTGAAAGATAATGGCACTTATACCCAATTCATACAAAAATAACACCGCAAATCTCCCCGGACCATTAGCCAGCGGTCTAAACAATGCAATCCGGTCTGTGCGACTATTCGTTGCCCATGGCCGCAAAGTAATTACGGCAAGCCATATCCAGCATCGCTTCCGTCAAAACAGGGGCCGCCTTTTGATAGGAAGCCGCGTTTAAAACCTGCTCTAACAGGTCACGGGGCTGACACCCTCGAAATGGACGCTTCCCCAGATAGTGCTTATGAATCAGCCGATCAACCTGCGCCTCATCATAGGCAATCTGGTACTTATTGCACAACAATTGAAAAATCTGCTTAAACTGGGCCTCATCCGGATCTTTGACATGAATTTTATAGGGAATCCGCCGCAGAAAGGCGTCATCCACCAAAGACTTGGGGTCCAGGTTGGTGGAAAAAATAATCAACTCATCAAAGGGCACTTCAATTTTTTGACCGTTGGGCAGCACCAAAAAATCCACCCGTTTTTCCAGGGGAACGATCCACCGGTTTAACAAGTCGATGTGGCTGACTCGCTGGCGCCCAAAGTCATCAATCAGGAACACCCCGCCGTTGGCCTTCATTTGCAATGGCGCTTCCGATACCCTCAAAATGGGATTGTACTTAATTTCCAGAGCGTCCATCATCAGTTCCCCGCCCACCATGACCGCCGGTCGCTTAATCTCAATCCAGCGCTGATCGTACTTGGCAATCAGGGCATTGTCCCCAGGTACCGGATCGTGGTTCTGGGGGTCAAACAATTGTAAAATCTGACCTTCCACAAACAGGGACTTGGGTATAAAAATATCGTGGTTAAAGCACATGGCCAGCTTTTCGGCGATGGTGGTTTTCCCGTTCCCAGGCTCTCCGTACAAAAACAGCCCCCGCCCGGAATTGATGGCCGGACCGATCGTATCGAACAGGGCCTCATCAAAAATCAGGTCTTTAAACGCCTGTGCCAACACCGCGTAATCGGGCTTTTCGTTGCGAATGGACTGGGCCTTGACGGAAGCCAGATAATCCTGGAACGGCACCGGTGCGGCCCCGGCGTAGGCAGAGATTTCACGGGCCATAATGGCCTTTTCCTGCCCCACTTCGCTGAGGATATAGAGAAAGTCTCCCATATTGGAGCTGTTTTTGTGCATGACCAGCAGGCGACTTTTTAAGTCGGCCAAAATGCTTTCCACCAGAGAAAAGTGCAAGCAAAGATCCGTAGACAACTCCCGACCGGTCATGGCCCCTTTGGCCAGCATAATTTTCAAGATCAGCTCTTCCACCACCACCTGCACCAAGCCGGTTTCGGCCAGGGTTTTGGGCACAGCGGGAACGAACCGATCAACCGGTTGTTGCGTTTGCTTGGCAGAGGCATTATCCATGGCGGCCTGATAGTGATCGAGAATAGAAGACATTCAGCTCATTCCTTTACTTTTTTCAAAAAGTTAACAGCGCTGATGAAACAGTACCCACATTCCCCCAATCGGAAACCAACCCTTACAATTTATTGCGTAAACAATTGCCAAGGAATCTGAAATGATTGTTTTAAAACCCGGTTTTTGAGGTATTTCAACAATGCGTCTATAGATTTGATTTCAATGGGCAAGTTTGGTTAGTGAAGACATCAATGGAAGTGAAGCGAATGCGTGCAAGTTTTAACGGTAATTTCACCATTCAACTCGTTGGGCTGATCATTATCACCCTTATGTTCGCCGCCATGGGTGTGGACATGGCCTATTACTTCGCAGCCCAAAACCAGCTACAGACAAGCGCCGATAGTGCCGCACTGGCTGCCACCACCGAGTTGTACCGGAGTATTGAAGTCGATCCGGCCACCAAGCGGGATGATGCCGAGGCCGTAGCCGTCGATCTGGTTCAGGCCAACAATGAAGCGCTTACATTAGCCAGCGAGGATGTCACGTTCGGCTTTATCGATCCGGTGAGTAAGTTATACAATGCAGGGACCTTTGCCACCCCCAGCACCAATCCAGACTATACTGCCACCGGCGGATACAATGCGGTGAAAGTGACCGTAAAACGCCGTGAAGGTAGCGTCAACGATCCGCTACCCACCTTTTTTGCCAATCTGTTTGGCGTGGATCACATGGACACTGAAGCCAGTTCGGTGGCCTTGATTGATCAAACCGTCAACGGCATTACCAACGGTGGATTGCGACCCATGTATGTCTGCGAGGCTCAATTTAACCGAGCCATGCAGGATGGTGTCCCCGATAACAACGTGGTAAGAATCTATGGCGATCATGTGGAGGTGGATGGTGTTCAGAACCAATCAGGCTGTCCCGCTATGGGCTCAGGAAACTGGGGATTTGCAGACCTGCGTAACTGTAGCCCGGACGCCGTAGGTAGCAGCACCATTCGGGACTGGTTAGCCACTGGATTTCCAGGAAGCGTCAATGTCGGTCAATGCTACAGCAGCAGCCCTGGTAACTTTATTTCCAGTGCTAGCAACCAGTTAGACAACTTAATCAGCAACGGTACACTCTTTCCGTTGCCACTCTATGACAGTTGGGGTGGTAATGGTTCAAATACAACAGTCAACGTCAGCGGGTTTGTAGGATTCAAAATTACATCTTATAGAGCAAACGGTGCGGCAGCCGGTCGTTATATCGAAGGGCGTTTCCATCGCTACACCTGTAAAACCGGTTGCACCACCGGCAATAGTAACGATGGTGGAACCACCACCCCGGGCGGCTCCGTGGTCAAAATTCGACTGGCAGCCTTGTAAAGCCTCCGGGCACAGTGTTGCCAATGCGGATTTTCAAAAGGGCCTGTCCAGAAATAAAACCCTATTGACTGCGTCGGCAAGTCACCCGGTATAGGGCCTTGGCCACAGGCACGCCGTCCAGAATATATTCGGCCATCAGCTCCCCTTCCAGGGTCTGTTCATCCATGTAAGAAACCATCAGCGTCTCTTCCCGCTTCCACAGGTTATTGGTTTCATACTGATAACTGGTGTTGATCACTGCCATAGGGCCGTAAATGCGGGAAGGACGCTCAGAAATACGGAACAAGCGCACCCGTTCCGGTTCGATGTTAATGCCAAAATTGTCGTAGACCACGTCCACTAAAGTGCCCGATTCCATCCAGTCCCCACAGAACTTATCGGCATCAAAGGCGGCCCGCATAGCCTGAATTTTTTCATCGCGCTGCCTGACTTGCAACTGCAAATCATCGTTGTGCATTTTTTGGCGCAGAATCTCTTCCTGTTTGTATTGGCTGAGCTTTTCAGCGTCAATCAACTGCTTTTGCAGGCGGGCTTTATCATCGAGTAATTTAAATTTTTCGTTCTCATTAAAGTTTTCACGCAGCTTCTGCATTTGCAGGGTCAAATCCCGAACTTTTTTGTGAAACAGGCTATTGGCGCTGTACAAATGCGAATTGAGCTTCTCCGTTTCCAGAAGCTTTTTGTACAACTGGTCTTTCTCTTTGTTTAACTTGTGAACCAGATTAACCACGTTGGCAGCCCCGGAGGCAGAAGCGCCCGGCACATTAGGCCGCTTGGGCACGGAAGCATAGGGGGATTTTTGAATGACTTTGGCAGCAGCAGGGCTAACCGTAGAGGCGGATTGGGCAGTGGCGACAGTCTGTGGAGCTGATTGCTGCACCGGCGCTGCTGGGAGCGGACGCACTTCACGGGGCTTGGAATTCTCCAACGGGGGCAAGCTAATCAGCTGCCGGATCTCTTCGATGGTTCTTCCCAGTGCGATGTGCTTTTTAATGTTTTTAAAAAGGTTGACGTGATGCGGACTGTACTGCTTACGACCGTATTCGTCCACCGGAATTTCCAGGCTCAGTTCTCGCTCCCAAGCGAGCAGGTCACCCTCGTGTATATCGTACTTTCGCAACGATTCTAAGGCGGTATCAACGGTGTACAATCTGATGTCCCCTATATCTTGCTGGCTTCCCACACCTCCTATTATATAGGAGCCGTTCAGCCTGTAAATATTACATTCGTCATATCCTCCAGATGAAGGAGTCCCGAAGTCTGACTCGATGTTTGCCTGGCTAGGGCTTTGGCTAATTATGTATTTGGATTGATGAATGTATTGTAAATATCATTCCCCAAAATAAACACAATCAAGGCCAAAAGACCCATAAAGCCAACCTGGGTAAAGCGTTCCCGCAGTTCCTGCTTCACCGGAGAGCCCTTCAGGGCTTCGATCAGCAAGAAAAAGATGTGTCCGCCATCCAAAGCCGGAATGGGCAGCAGGTTCATCACCGCCAAAATGGTACTGATAATGGCCGTCAGCATCAGACCGGTTTGCACCCCGTTCTGATCAATCATATTGGCGCCTTCTTTCACAATGCGAATAGGGCCAGCCAATTCTTTCAGGGGCATTTGACCGGTAAACAAACGACCAAAGGCCTCAAACTGCTTGACAATCACATTGCCCAGGAAAGACGTGGCCTTGACCGCGCCATCCACAGGCCCGTGAATGGCATCGTAGCGCTGTATAGCAGCTAGCTGCACCCCAATGGCCCCTTTGGCGTTGGGGGTAACGGTCAGAATAACCGGCTGGCCATTGCGCAGGACTTCCACGGGAATGGTATGAGCGGCCTGCTTTTTAAACAGGGCCTGAACATTGTAGGTCATGCTGCGGTAGTCTTGGCCCTGAATGGGCGTGTTCTGGATTTTTTTGAGCTCATCGCCTTTGCGGAATCCAGCCTGGGCCGCAGGAGCGGTGTCGCTGGTCACGCCCGCGATCATGACCTTGCGCTCGGCTTCCCCGCTGGGGTAGCCCCAGTTCATAAACACAAAAAACATCAGCACCCAACCCAGAATGGCGTTGACCGTTACTCCGGCCACCATGACGGCAAAGCGGGAAAGGAGGGGCTGGTTTTCAAAGCGCTGGGGAGAATCGGCGGGCAAGGGATTCTCCGGATCATCGTCGGGAAAGGAGACATACCCGCCAAACAGGCAAGCGTGGATGCAATATTCCACATCCCCAATTTTTTTGGACCACAGGGTGGGGCCAAAGGGCAACCCAAATCCAAACCGTTCTACCTTCACCCCACACTTGCGGGCCACGAAAAAATGCCCCATCTCATGGGCAATAATCAACACGCTGATAAAAATCAACATGGTCAGGATGGAACCGATCTTGGACAGATCCGGGATAGCCATTAATTCGTACATGGACTGCAGGGGCCTCTTCTATTCAAATCAGAACCTTATTCAAGCCAGAACCTCGTCGTACCGGTGCCCTACGAGAACAAAGCATCACAGGGCGGAAATCTTGCCTCTGGCAGTGCCTAAAGACGACAGACCAGAAAATGACAGGAAAGATTGACGGATTAGTTTTATTCTACCAAATTAAAGCGCTGAAATCCCCCCTGAATTCTGCGAACTGCCCGCATCATCCAATCAATGTCAAAAGGGAAGTACCATCAGGCCCTCTAGCCCCTAAAACCAGCGCCACTGGCTCAACAAAAAATCAACCAGCCAAAAGGCCACGGCAAAGGATGCCAGCATCTGGAAAAAGCCAGCGCCCCACAGTCGGCGCCAAAAACCGGGATCCCCATGGGGACGTTCAGAAAACCGGGTCAGTAGTTCCCGCCCCGCCTTTAGCCCGCTTTCCAGCTGAGAGGCCGTGGGTGGCTTGGTGGTAAAGTGCCGTTGCACCCACAAGCCCAGAGGTCGCCAGTAGGAAAACACCAGCCAGGACCACAGTACTGTGTACAAAAACAACCCCGTCCCATTCAGGCGAGTGAGTCCCATGTAAAAAGACAAGCCAATCAACTGCACCCCGCCCAAAAGCACCAGCAAATTGGTGCCACAGCGGCGATGCTCCCTGGGTTGGGCGCGCACCACCGATTCTGTTAAGGGTAAATCTCGCTCCAGGGCATTGATGGTCATATGCTCGGCGGCGTGCAGGCCCGCCAACGGGCTCAATCGAAGCAGGGTCAACATGCTCACCATCAGCAAACCCAGCTCCAGCAAGGTCTGTTCCTGCTCGGGCAAGCGCAACACCACCGGGAACATGGTCACAACGGCGCTGTACCCAATCAGCCCCACCCAGTCCATCAAGCGGGCCAAAACACCAAACAAAAGCCCAGTGGCCAGTAAGCCCGGCCAACCAGCCCCCACGTTGTAATAACCGCTGGTCATATACACCCCCAACGGGGTAGCCAAGCCACCCACCCGACGGGGCCGCAGGGTTTTACGCACCAGCCGCAGCAAACGCTCGGCGCTGGCACACTGGCCCGTATATCGACCTTTTCCATCCACCAAGGGCACAAACGGTAAGTCGCAAGTCTCCAACACCTCGCCCACGTCCCCAACCGAAGCCTTTAGCATCAGGCAAGGCGTTAAAAACCGATCCGGCACTTCCTGATAAGCCTGATTCAGCCAATTCTGGGGTAAATTCTGAACATCCAGCAGTTGCCCCCTGGCAATGCCTCCCAAAACCTGACGATTGGTCCCCACCAGCACCACAAACTCACTCATCGAAAGACACCGCAGCACATCAGAAGCGGAGGCCGTCAAGGGCAAAGCAGGCACAGGTTCGGCCACCACCTCCGCAGTCAGCCCTGCGAAGTCGTGTTTCAGAGCGTCCATGGACTGAGCGGCAAGCGGGAAATGCATAAGAGACCTTCAATTGTTAGAGTGAGTCCATTATAAACCGACCTGAGAAACACCCAATCAACAATCCCTGTCACAAGCCCCGTCACAAGTCCCCATCTGCCCCGCTTCAATCGAAACGCAGATCTCTCCCCCAATAATAGGCAGTCAGCAGACAAGCCAACAGACCATTCACCGGACAAACCGGCTTATCGGCAGTCGAATTAGCTGACTTTCAGGTTGGCGTCCGACAACAGACGATTCAGGTAGCTCATGTGTCTGGGCGGACCTTCCAGCCGGACGTTAAAGCCCCGAATTTCGTTGTTATCAGCGTAAATGGGATCAATGGCGTTGATGGCCACCTTTTTAGCCTTCTGCACGTACTTGTTCAGCAGGCCAATTTTGTGGGTGACGCGTAAATTTTCCGTCACCAATAGTTCTTGGGTCGTTGTTTCCATCCGACACACACCTATTGTTATAGAAGGAACAGAGGTTGCAGTACTTTCTTACGTAAAACAGGAATGGCAGCGGTTATAGGATGATGACTACTTTAAACATACCAGTACATTCCTCTCATCTCCATTATACGGATAGAGGATTTTTTGCGTTTATCTTGTAACAAAATTAAACGCAATTTTACATAACTTTGTACTCACCCAAAGTTTGTGTGTCTATTCAATTGTGGATGGATTCACGGCTTCAATTCAGCCCTCACAGGCCGACCGTCTGCAACTGACCTCAAACTCTCTTGGTTCACGCTCCTTCGATACAAAAATATCCCAACAATCCGGGAAAAACGACCGGGAGCTGCGCAAGCAGCCCCAATCTAAACCTTCTATACAGCCAACGTGGCGTTCAACTTTTCCCAATCCGCCTTGAACTGGTTCATGCCCTTCTCCGTTAACGGGTGATCATACATTTGCTTGATCACTTTAAAGGGAATGGTGGCGATATCTGCGCCAGCAGCGGCGGCCTGAGTCACATGCAAAGGGTGGCGGATACTGGCGGCCAGAATTTGGCTGGAAAATCCGTGTTGGCGCATCAAATCAACCGATTCGGCAATGATCTGCATGCCATCAAAGCCAATGTCATCCAAACGGCCCACGAAAGAGCTGATCAGTGTGGCACCGGCATTGGCCGCCAACAGCACCTGGTTAGTAGAAAACACCAGGGTCACGTTGGTATGAATGCCTTCCTGAGAAAACCACTTCACGGCCTTCATGCCTTCCACGCAAAAAGGAACTTTCACATAAACATTGGAAGCCCAGGTGGCAAATTCCTTGCCCTCTTTAATCATCTGCTCAGCGGTCTCGCCAACCACTTCCATGCTCACCGGGCCATCCGGCACCAGTTCACAAATTTCGCGAATGACACTTTTAACATCGCCACTGCCATTTTTGGCCAACAGGCTGGGGTTGGTAGTCACCCCGGAAATCACGCCCAAAGAGGCGGCTTCACGAATTTCTTTCAGGTCAGCGGTATCCACGAAAAGTTGCATAATCGGATTATCATCCTTCATTCAAGCTCAATGCCATGGGGTGCTTTGCGTTCAGCCAGATCTGGACCACTCATCCTGTCCGCCCCAGTTCTAAAAGAGCGCATCTTAAGGGTACTTTCCACACAAAGCCACAGCATCTTACCAGAAAAATCATCTACGACAAAAAGGCATTGGTAAAGTTTTTTACACAAGCAAACAACCAATCAGCCAACGCCTTATTAAATAACATCCTGCCTACGGGTGGAAAATACCGCCAATGCCTCTCCTACCCCATGCAATCTCATGCTTACAGGCCAGCGCCTCAGGCATTCAGGGGATACCCGATGCCCATGCGGTAAGGTAAACTGAAAAGACCGTTCGGTTTTATGAATTTAATACCGAATGATTGATGCCAAATGACTCACAGGGAACCCGATTGCTTTTTTCTCTTCTATACTCTCCTCTATTAAACTAGGCCTACAATGCGGAGTTTAGCCGAATGACCCACCCATCCTGTCCTCGTTTCAAGCAACGCGTTAGCAGCCTAGTGCTGAGTATGTTACTGCTTGGCAATGCGCCACTGGCCAGCCTGTCCTACGCGGAAGAGGCCGGTTCCACCGTGTTGAAGGGGAACGTCATTCAAACCAACAAACGAAACAACACCCCCACGGTGAATGAAGACGACATCAAGGCCATTCCGCCCGGCAGTACATTGGATATGGTAATTTCAACCGCCGTGACCACCGGGGTCAGTGTGGAAGGGGACGAGTTTTTCGGCAAAGTCAGCAAGGATTACACCGTAGACGGCAAGGTGGTCATTCCCAAGGGCACCATCGTGCATGGGCTGGTTGAGGAGATGGAAGGCCCCAAGCGGGCTGGCCGCAATGGCTACATCAGCACCAAGTTTGATTATATGATTACCCCGGATGGCCGTGAAATTTCCATTGAAGGCAAAAACACCACCCGGGATTCTAAAGTCAAGGCCGCCGCCAAAGTGGTGGGCCGGGCTTCCGGCTTTACCGCCGTGGGTGGCATTGCCGGTGCAGTCATGGTTCTCAAGTATGGCGGATTGGCTGCGGTAGCGGCCTCTAATGGCTATGCCCTGGCCGGTGGCGCTGCCGTTGGTGGAACCATTGGACTGACTGCCGCCATGTTAACCAAAGGCAAAAACGCCATGATCCAGCCCGGTGCTGAGATTCGGGTCAAACTGGCTGAAGATTTGCACCTGCCCACAATGAACATGCCGGATGCCTCCGCTGAAAACTATGTGCTAGAGGGCTTAAAAGTAAAAGTCGTGGGCCTTCGCTTTGACAAAGACCCCTTTGGCGAACCCACTGAAATCAATTTGACCCTGGATGTGACCAATCACACCGAAAATACATTCTCCACCTTTGAAATCGGGCTGGAAGACGAGTATGGCAACCTGTTCTACCCCTCCCCTTTTGGTGATACCGGCATGTGGTTCAGCAAAATCACGCCCAATACGCATGTCACTAGCAATATCACCTTTAATGTGGACAACATTAAGACAGCCCATAAACTGGTTTTTTTCAAACAGTACAGCCGAGAGCCTCTGGCCAAAATCGCCTTGACTGACGCCATGGTGACCGATAAAAAAAGCGGCCGCACCAAGAAAGCTGAACAAGCCGCCAATAATTAGGCTTGAAAGCAGACCACCGGCTTCTGTAAGATAGATGAACATCAAGCATGCCAAACACTACCGGCACGGCTAGCCCGTTGCTTGTAGAAAATGTTTCAGTGTGTAAGATTATTTGAGCATCTTTTGCAAACTCGTCCCTCACTGATTTTTTATTCAATGAAGAGAGCAGAGCGCTGCAAACTGTTACCGCTTATTTTGGTATTGTCTGTATCACCCACGTGAAAACATTATTGAAGGAGAAAGAACTACATATGCCAGTCGCATCCCTACAAGAGTTGCTGGAAGCCGGCGTCCACTTCGGCCACCAGGTACACCGTTGGAACCCCAAAATGAAACCCTACATCTGGGGCGAGCGCAACGGTATTTACATCATTGACTTGACCAAAACCAGCCACCTTCTGGATCAGGCTTATGAGTTCATGAAGAAATCCGCTGCCCAGGGCAAGAAAATCGTTTTCGTGGGCACCAAGCGTCAAGCCTCCGACATCGTTGAAGAAGAATCCACTCGCTGCGGCGCCTACTTCATCAACAAACGCTGGTTGGGCGGCACCTTGACCAACTTTGAAACCATCCGCACCCGTATCAACAAGCTGCGTGAACTGGAAGAAATGCGGGACAACGGGCACTTCGAGCGTTTGGGCAAAAAAGAAGTGGCTGTATTAACCCGTCAGCTCAGCAAACTAGAGCGCTCCTTAGGCGGTATTAAAGAAATGCGCGGCATGCCCGACGTTCTGTTCGTGGTTGACCAGCGCAGAGAGTCCATTGCTGTTCAGGAAGCCACCAAAATCGGCATTCCCATTGTCAGCATGGTTGATACCAACTGCAGCCCCGACAATATTAAATATGTGATTCCCAGCAACGATGACGCCACCCGCTCCATCCGTTTGATCTGCAAGAAAATGGCCGATGCCATCATCGAAGGCAACGCCAGCCGTGAAGATCACGTGAACAAAATGCGTAGCGGTCAGGCTGGTACTGCTGTCAGCGTTGAGGAAATGTCTGGTGAACAGGCTGCTGAAGCCGTTAAGACCGAAGAACGTGAAGTGGTCGCTGCTGCCAACCAGGAAGGTTAAGGCAGGCTCGGCGCTTGATGGCGCCTGAGGCAACCACCGTCATATTCAAATCATTAATTTAAAAATTGATTTTAAATAAGGAATCAATCCAAAATGGAAATTACAGCATCGCAAGTGAAAGAACTGCGTGAAAAAACCGGAGCCGGCATGATGGATGCCAAAAAAGCTCTGGTGGAAGCAGGCGGCGATATGGATAAGGCCGCAGAAGTTCTGCGCCAAAAAGGGATTGCCACTGCTGAAAAGAAAAGTGGCCGTACCGCAGCAGAAGGCCAAGTGGCTTCTCTGATTTCCGCTGATGGCAAAACTGGTGCCATGGTTGAAGTCAACTGCGAAACCGACTTTGTAGCCAAAGGCGAAGCCTTCCTGGCTATGGTGGCGGAAGTCAACCAGCAAGTGCTTGAAGATGCCCCCGCGTCGGTGGAAGCCCTGTTGGCTCAACCCAGCAAGGCCCAGGCTGGCGCTAGCGTACAGCAGTACGTGACCGAAAAAATCGCTGCCATTCGCGAGAACCTGAGTATTCGCCGCTTTGTGCGTTACCAGCGCGAAGGTCAAGGTGCCGTTCACTCCTACATTCACACCGGTGGCCGGGTGGGTGTTTTGGTGGAACTCCAGGCCAGCAAGCCGGAAACCGCTGGAACCGAAACCTTCAAGCAACTGCTGAAGGATGTAGCTATGCAAATCGCCAGCGCCGCGCCGGAGTTTGTGACCCGTGCCGACATTGATCCTGCCGTGATTGAAGAAGAAACCCGGGTAGAAATGGGCAAGGAAGACTTGGCCAACAAACCCGAGGAGATTCGCCGCAAGATTGTGGAAGGTCGCGTTTCCAAAATTCTGGGCCAACGCTGCCTGATTGAGCAACCATTTGTGAAGGATCCCTCTCAGTCCGTAGACGATGTCATCAAGGCTCGTGCTACCGAACTGGGCGATCCGGAAGTCTCGGTGGTTCGCTTCACCCGTTACGCCTTGGGTGAAGGCATCGAGAAAAAAGAAACCAACTTTGCCGAGGAAGTGGCAGCCGCCGCCCGCGTGTAAAGCTCCTTTTGAAAAGCCCCTCCCCATTCCAGGGAGGGGCTTTTTTCAGAAAATATGAATCCGCTCTATTCCTCTTGTAACCTTTAAGACCAGCGAGTGTGCCACCCCATGACCCCGACCGACATTGAGACTTTGACCATGACCCAACCAACGCCTCCCACCCAAAGCATCAAGTACAAGCGTATTCTCTTAAAAATCAGCGGAGAAGCGCTGATGGGCGATCAGGGCTTCGGCATTAAGCCGGAAGTGATCAGTCTGGTGGCTGACGAGATCGTGGAAGCGGCCTCTCTCGGTTGCGACGTAGCCGTGGTGGTGGGTGGCGGTAATATTTTCCGGGGCGTGCAAAACTCCACCAAATTGGGCATGGATCGGGCCGCAGCGGACTACGTGGGGATGCTAGCCACAATCATGAACTCCCTCATCCTGCAAGAAACCGTCAAATCAAAGGGCATGCAGGTTCGGGTGATGAGCGCCATTGGGATGGATCGCATCGCGGAACCTTATATTCGCCTGAAAGCCGTGCGTCACCTGGAAAAAGGCCGGGTGGTCATTTTTGCGGGCGGTACCGGCAACCCCTTCTTCTCCACCGACACCACCTCTGCCTTACGGGCCGCCGAAATTGGCGCCGATGTCATTATGATGGCCAAAAACGGGGTGGATGGCGTTTATGATAAAGACCCCAAAACCAACCCGGATGCAGTCAAATTCGACACCCTGACCTACGATGACGTGCTGATGAAAGACCTAAAGGTCATGGATCAGACCGCAGTGACCTTGTGTAAAGAAACCAGACTGCCCATTCTGGTCTTTGACTTCAACCAGCAAGGGGCCATTAGCCAGATTTTGCAAGGCGAAACAATCGGTACCTACATCGGCGGACAGCGATAGAGTCTTATCTAGCGGCCCTACTCTGGATGGGTGGCCAAATACTTGTCGTAAGCCTTACGGCCTTCGTCCCGCAAGGCGTCTGCGGCTGGCGCCAAGCCTTTGCGCTCATAAGAGAGGGCCCACTCAAAAAGCCGCTTGGCCTCTAACAGGTCATCGGAACCGAAGATACTACCGTTGAACGCCAAATCATTGATGTCAACAACCATGTGCTCAACACCTCGCCAAAACTGTTGCTAAAAGCCAGTACAATTCGCGGAAATTTCAAAAAACAGCGTTCGCTACAGCGCTGTGTATCAATAGTTGTTTTATTTTAGCTCATGCACAATGATTTGAAAATGCCCGTATATTTTATAAATAAAACCAATACATCCGAAACTCACTAGTCACGCCTGACAATCCTAAGGCAAAGCAACGAGACAAGACAGCCTTTCAGTTTTCCCCAAAAAACTCGTCCAGCATTTGTTCACGATAATCCCATAGGCGCTCCAGTTGGGAACGCACCAACAGGGCGGCCAAATTCCCGGCAAGCCCGCCCGGTAAGGCGTAATGAATGACCTCCCGGATTTCCACGCCATTGGAGACCGGTTCAATAAAGTGTTTGTGCTGCCAAAACGCAAACGGCCCCAGCTTTTGCGATTCCACAAAATAAGCCATGGGTTCTACATGGGTAATTTCAGAGACCCAACGGTAGTTCAGCAAACCAAACGGCTTCATCTGATAGATTCTGAGCAGACCGGGATAAATTTCTCGGGACAGTTCATAGCTTTCATCCTGCAAATGAACCCAGTCTGGAGTGATTTGCCCCACACTGGCCGGGTTGGCGAAAAAAGCCCAGGCCACATCCACGGGAATGGGCAAGTTCTGGGATCGAATCAGACAATAAACTTTCATTTCTCTATTGTGACTGATCTTTAACAATCGAGCCAGATGAACGCAGCGTTCAGCGAAGGCATCGAAAAATAGAAAAAATAGAAGCAAAGGCTACCGGTTGGGCCCCGGCAACTCTATAATGGCTTTATGGAAAGAACGTATCTTGACCAGTGCTTGAAAGACGGCCTGACGGTCCGTTGGCCGGATTCGGCCATGCCCATCAAAGTATATGTGGCTCCCTTTCGCTGGTACGAAAAATCCAAACAAAACGAGTCCTATGCCTACAACCAAATGGTATTCGACGCCTTTGAGCTGTGGAGTAAAGTCTCCGAGGGGAGAGTGCGCTTTAAGCAAGTGTCCCAGCTGGATGGATCTCAAATTGATATCAGCTGGCGACGGGTGGATCGCAAGTCGCTGGGGCATTGTCAGTACCTGGTGAACCAGCAGTCCCTGATGTACTCAGCGGAAATTAAAATTGGCATATCCGATGGGCTGGTACACGGGCAATACAACGACATGGACGAGGTCAAGCACACCATTCTGCACGAAATTGCCCACGCTCTGGGCTTGATTGGTCATAGCGACGGGGGCGAGGACATTATGTACGTGCCTCACCAGTATGGGGTCATCAACATTTCCCAACGGGATATTGAAACCCTAAAGACCTTGTACAAACTCCCCCCGGCTTTCGATTACCTGGCCGTGGGTCGCAAGTTCAAGCTCAAGGAACCCTTTACGATGCATCAGGTATTGGATCGTCTGGAGGGCCGCAGCGAGGCGGAAGGCAAAAAAATCGACTTCATTCCCCCACCGCCGCCCGAAAATCCTGCGGTGCTGCAAAGCCAGCACGATATTCTCAGCCACATGGGGAAATTCCACCTGGCCACCCAGAACATCAAGGTGGACCCCACCCTGAAAAAGATGTTTATTGCCAAAAAGCAAAGTCCCCCCCCGCTTTAAACAATCATCATATTTCGTAACAAACCCTTCAGTTATGGGGGAAACCGCCGATTCTGATTAAGGACTGATCTTTTTTGAGCCCTGCAATCTGGAAGGTGCGTATATGACTTTGAAGACCCGACATCGTGGAAGCGCCACTGAATATGGCATCCTTTTGGCCTTAGTGGCCGGTGTTTCCCTTTATGGGCTGCAGACATTAGGGCCTGCCCTCAGCGGTAATTTCAAGAAAGTGGATAGCATCGGAACGCTAAGTCTGCTGGCCCCCCTGGGGGCTTCTGGAGCCGGGCAGCATTCCGGGGGGAGTCCTGGAGATGCTGTATCTGGTGCTCAAGGCAATGGCCCCAATGGTGCCAATCCCATCATATCCGGCCCTAGGGGAATGAACAACGTACTGGATGATCCCGATCAAATTTCAGACACACCAGGGTATGACAACCTGGCTTCAGGCAGCTTGGGTCAGGAAGGTCAAAAGCCTGCTAAAGAAAATGAAATCGATAAAAATCCAGCGCCAAAGCCGCCCAAAAGACCGCCCTCCAATGAGAGCTCCTCTGAGAGTTACATACAGATATCAGCCCCAATTGCCATAGCAGCTCCCGCAGTTGAAGACGCAGCAACAGCAGACGTAAAAAGCAGTGCTGGTGGTGATATGGAAGTCTCTCTTTAATCGTTAAATTTACATCGTTACTCATCCATAATGGTTTACCTTACTTCAGTTCGGCGAAAAGAGTAAGAAACATGCCCCAACGTTCCTCAAAATCCGGCGTTAGTCTGGCCGAATATGGCCTGATTTTAGCTTGCGTGGTGTGCGTGTGTATTGCCGCCCTACAGAGCCTAGGGTCACAGATCAGTGGAAGTTTTGACTTTATCTCCCAGGAAATCGGTAAAGTCAGTGGCAGTATAAGCGGCGCATCCAACTCTGCAATTCCACCGGCCGTAATCCCTAACTTGAATGACATTAAGCCGAACACAAACATGAATCCCTATCCTGAATTCGGTATTGCTGGTACTGCACAAAGTTTCAAGCCTCGTGAACCTGGTGAGAACGGTGGATCCACCGTCATTGGTGAGACTGACTTGTTCGTTGGCACAGTAGCCGCCCCCCCACGCCCAAAAGGCAAGTAATAAAAATGAAGCGAAAAACAAACTTCCCGTGAGTTAAGCACCCAAATATGCAGTCCAACTGCCTGAATCCACCATTGCCTCACTGAACACTTCCAGGCAATTCCTACCAACAAAGGGCATCATCTATGTCACATCGTTTATCACAATCGGGCATTAGCCTGGCCGAATATGGCCTGATATTGGCTTGTGTGGTGTGCTTGTGCGTTGTGGGCTTGCAAAGCCTGGGATCTCAAATCAGTGGAAACTTTGACTTTGTCGCCAAGCAAATTGGTAAAGTCAGTGGGAGTTTAAATAGCAACAATAGCCCTGCAAGTTCTCCTCCCTCCAGACCCAACCTGAATGGATTTAGCCCAGACACAGATATGGAGCCTTATTCTGAAGTCGGCGTCGCTGTTGCCCTGGGAACTTTTATGTTTGAGCCGGAACCAATAAATTTTATATTTGAGGTGAGACCAATAGAAGCCCTGGCACCGCCAGCAAAGGAACCAATATCCATATTTGCACCCCCTCCGGCCGTTAACCATAACGAAAAAGAGTAAGTTAAACAACACTGCCATCTGATTCTCAGAGACCTGTTTTAGTAACTTGTCCACACCATGAGTTATTCAGGCCCTTATCCTCAATAAAGCCCCTTGTGTAGAAGATCCAAATTGTTCTTTAAATTACCCCTTCAAAATATTGCGGGCAATGACAATGCGCTGAATTTCGGAAGGCCAGCCGGGCCTGACAAAGCTTTGAGCCCTCAACATAATGAGCCTAAAGAGAGAAAGAAACCTACCCAAAAGAGCAAAGTCAAAGGGCCAGGCCCATTCATTTTGAATAAGTATGATTACCCGTTTAGAATATTTCGGGCAATCACAATGCGCTGGATTTCAGAGGTGCCTTCCCCGATCTCGCACAGTTTGGCATCCCGCAAGTACCGCTCCACCGGGAAATCCTTGGTGTAGCCATAGCCACCATGAATCTGAATGGCCGCATTGGCCGCTCTGGAAGCCACCTCAGAAGCGTACAATTTGGCCATGCTGGCCTCCTTGGTAAAGGGCAATCCAGCCAGCTTCAAGCGTCCGGCATTGTAAACCAGCAAGCGGGCCGCCTCAATTTCCACGGCCATATTGGCCAGCATAAACTGAATGGCCTGGAACTCGGCGATGGCCTTGCCAAACTGCTTACGCTCCCTGGCGTAGCGCAAGGCTTTATCCAAAGACCCTTGCGCAATGCCCACGGCCAAGGCCCCAATGGAAATGCGCCCATTGTCCAGGGTTTGCATAAAGTACTTGAAGCCTTTGCCCTCTTCACCAATCAGGTTTTCCGCCGGAATTTTGGCGTTATCGAATTGCAGCGTGCCCCAGTCAGAGCCCCGCATGCCTAGCTTCTCATCCTTGGCCCCCAGTGAAAAGCCCGGTGTGTCTTTCTCAAAGATAAAGGCACTGATTCCCTTGGTGCCGACGCCTTTTTCAGTAACCGCAGTGGCAATAAACGTTTCCGCGTAGTTGGCATTGGTAATAAAAATTTTGGTGCCATTCAAGACATAATGATCGCCCTGTTTGACGGCATTGGTTTCAGTGCCACCGGAATCTGATCCGGCATTGGGCTCCGTCAGACCATAAGCGCCCAAGCGTTTCCCGGAACACAAATCGGGCAAATATTTCTGCTTCTGGGCCTCATTGCCAAACAGGTAAATGGGCATCACCACCAGAGAGGTATGAGCCGCCACCCCCAAGGCCGTGGAAGCACACACCCTGGCCAATTCTTCCACCGCAATGGCATAACTGAGGTAATCCGCACCAGCCCCGCCGTATTGCTCATCCACCGGCAAGCCCAGCAGACCCATCTCGGCCATTTCCTGGAAGGTTTCCACCGGAAAACGGCAGTTCCTATCAATTTCTGCGGCACGAGGCTCCACGGTACTGACGGCATAATCCCGAACCATATCGCGAATCATTCGCTGCTGCTCGGTTAAACCCCATTTGTCCTCACTGACGTCTACTGTAAGCGCCATGCTGCCTCCTTAATCTTCACTGCCGCCCAAGCAAAAAAGGCGGACGACTCATAAAACAGTTCATAAAACGATTCAAAAATGCTTGCTGTGGTCAGCCCCGCGCTCATTCAGCAAAGCCTAAATTGGATGTCCCTCTATTGTACGTCATTCTGAACGTCATTTTGAATTCCAGAGCCCCCCGTATTTCGGTAATTCCAATAAAAAGAGCCCATCCAAACCAGCTTGGCTGGATTCACCGTACCCATCACTCGGTGCATTGAATGATTTATACTATACGGGCTCAACAGCACAATTCAATGCCTCGGCCAGAACATCCATTTGCCAAACGCAAACGCCTTCATTATTCTGAATGCAGCTCCCCCTTCTCCGGTACAAAAAAACCTGTGTTGATATTCATAGAATTGCGGAATTGAACCACCATGAACCCAAGCGACCCTGATTCCACCACCTTTTTCAAAACCTTTCCTGTTGGCCCTTTGCAATGCAACTGCACCATTATTGGCGATAAAGTCAGTGGGGAAGCCATTTTGGTGGATCCGGGTGGCAGTCCAGAACGCATTATGAGCATTCTGAACGAAGCGGGATTGCGAGTGACCCGAATTATCCATACCCACGCCCACTTCGATCACTTTTTGGCCGCCGGGCAAATTCATGAGCAAACCGGCGCCCCGCTTTGCCTGCACCAAGAGGACAAGCCCCTGTGGCAAAATCTGGAAATGCAGTGCAGCCGCTTTGGAGTCCCCTTTGAACCGGTGCCAGAACCCCATCAGTGGCTGGAGCATGAGGAAACACTTCAGGCAGGCAGCGTGACCGGTCAAGCCTTGTTCACCCCGGGTCATACCCCAGGGTCTATGAGCTTTTGGTTTGAGGACAGCAATCTACTGATTGCCGGGGATACCTTATTTAAAGGGGCCATTGGACGCACCGATTTATGGGGTGGCGATTATCCCACCATTGAACGCTCCATCCAATCGCAGCTTTACACCCTGAATGAAAGTGCTACAGTCATCACCGGCCATGGCCCTTCCACCGTGTTGGGCGATGAAATGCGTCACAATCCTTACGTGCGTGCGCTGCCAAAATAAGAAGCGTCTCTTCTAAAACTTTTAGACTGTTGCCAGAAAAAATGGTCAGTGGCCTAATTTTGATGAATGGGCAAAGTCACCACAAACGTGGTACCGCAACCCAATTGACTGCGCGCGGTGACCTGACCGTGATGGCGATCCACAATTTTTTTAACAATGGCCAGTCCCAAGCCAGAACCGCCCCCATAGTCCTGTTCCCCGTGCAAACGCTCAAACAGGGTAAAAATACGATCCAGATACTTTTCATCAAAGCCAATGCCGTTATCCTGCACCCGGATCTCGCAGCGCTGATCACCCACCGGTACTGCCGAAACTTCTATCACCGGCGGTACACCCGGACGATGAAACTTGAGGGCATTCCCAATTAAATTTTGCAGCACCTGCTGCATTTGCACGCCATCGGCATCAATGGTCACCATCGGTCCAATGCTGATTTTTCCGGCGTTTTCCCGAACCATCCCCTCTAAATCAGAAACCACCTCTTCGGCAACCTGTTTTAAATCCACGGGCACAAAGGGCTTTCCCTTTCGACCAATGCGAGACAAGGCCAGCAAATCGCTGATCAGGCTTTGCATTTTAGTGGTGGCACGCTGCATACGGTTCAGATAATCCAGACTTTCCTCATCCAGCCGATCGGCCACAGCTGTTCGTAAGTAATCGCTAAACATCATGACCTTTCGCAATGGAGCTTGCAGATCGTGGGAGGCCACGGTGGCAAATTGCTCCAGCTCCTTGTTGCTGTATTCCAAACGAGCCGCGTAATTTTTAAGGGCCTGCTCGCTCAATCTCAACTCCTGCGTCAACCGTTCCCTTAAGGCTTCACTACGAACCGCCAGAATCAAGTTGGCGCAAGCCGCCAAATAGGGGGCCAAATTATCAGCCAGCGCTTGGCTATAGCCCTGCGGTCGATTGGCCAGACCCACCATGCCAATCATCTGCTCTCCCTTGTGGATGGGTAGTCCCATAAAGGCGTTCAGGGGTGGATGCCCATGAGGCAGCCCACCTCGACGGGGATCGTGAACCGGGTCTTCGGAAATCACCACTTGTCCGGACAACATGACCGCACCGAACAAGGTTTTAAGATTATGGAACTCCATGCCATTGTCCAGACTTTGCTGGTAAAGACGATTGGTTTCCTCGTTCCAGGAAATATCGGTTAAAAAATTGGTTTTGAGGTAAGGCTGACCCTCACTGTCCGTAAACACCTCTCCAATAAATCCATATTCACTGTTGGTATATTCCAGCAAACGGTTAAGCAGGTTTTTAAATACCTGCTTATTATCCTGCGTGCCAATAAACTGATTTTGCGCATCGCTGATGATATTAATGAGATTGTAGCTGTTTTCCAGCGCCTCAATGGCCTTTTGCTCTTGCTGATGCAACTCCAGCTGATAAAAAACCAGGCCCAGATAATTGCTGACATCTTGCAACGCCTCCAGGTCCGTGTCCGACCAAAAATCGGCGATAGAGCAATGTTGTACATTCAAGGAGCCATACGTTTTGCCCAAATAGCGCACCGGCAAACGAATGTAGGAACGAATTTGATACCGTTCCAACAAAATAGTTTTCAACTCTGACGAGGCTTCTTCCGCCTGATGCGCAGGGACAGCGGCATCTTTCAAACACTTCCCCAAAATTTCCATAAACACATCAACCGAAGTGATGGGAGAGGTCAATGCTTTCAAGCAGTCCGTCAGATACAGCCTGGCAAACTCGGTTAAGGCCGGCGAGAAATCTGAAGCATGAAATGGCACAATATCCTCAGACCTTAAATATTGATATGATAAATCAAAAGAAGACCCCTCACCGGCTGAGTCAGAGGCATAGTAAATTATCACAACCCGATCAGCATGCATTTGCTTGCCAACCATCCGAACCGCCTGATCAAAGACCGACTCGACATTCCTGGCCCTGGAAGCCAACTCCAATATGGTGCGGATCAATTGCTCCCGCTCCAGATTTTTTTGCAAACTCCGCTGAGCCTCTTTTTGCTTGGAAATATCCATAATCAGCACCACCGCGGAGTTATTGTCACCATCCTCCAGTGTGGCGACTGTAACCAGCGCATCCATCCGAGTGCCATCTTTGCGGAAATACTGTTTTTCAAAAGCCCGGTATATTCCAAACAGCTTTAACTGGGAAACCATTTCATGGCTGAAGTCCATATATTCAGGCGGGGTGATCCCCCACATATTCAATCCCTCTGCAATGTCATCCCGAGTAAAACCGGTCATTTGCTCAAAGGCTTGATTAAAGTCTAAAATCTTTCCATCCATTTGGGTGTACAAAATACCAATCAAATTGGCGTCCATCACCCGCTGCATACGCAGGCTGGACTGGCGCTCCTCGGTGGCGTCAACCGCCAGCATGATGTACCCCATAAATTGACCATCTGACTGAAAGCGAGGAACGCCGTTGTTTCTCAAAAACCGAACGGCGCCATCATGTCGAATCGCTCGATACTCAAAAGTAAATGGCTGATGCTTTGGAAAGGCGGCATTATAAATTTCTATGAGTTTTTGGCGATCCTCTGGGAGAATAAATCGCGTCAAGCCTTTTTCTACCAGCGATTGAGAGGACTCATTGGTAAAGTCCTGACAAGCCCGATTGTAATACACAGCGTCTCCCGTCGCGTCAGTAAGTACAATAAAAGCAGGGGTGGCATCCGCCAGAATCTGAAACCGGGATTCACTTTCAACAACCTGTTGGCGCACTTCCTTCAATTCAGTGATATCGGAAACCAGCCCCAACACACGGGGAAGCCCCCCATCCCGTCGGGGGATAACGCTGGCCCGAACATACAAAAGCCGATAAGAACCATTGGCATGCCGCATCCGCATTTCAAATTCATACAACTTTTGTTCGCTCAGGCTGACTTGCACAAAAGACTGTAAACGGACCACATCATCCGGATGATACAAGTGCTCCACGTCTTCAAGACGCAAAGGTTTTTGCTGTTTCTCCAAACCCAGCATTTCATAGAGGCGATCGTTCCAATAAACCTCGTTAGTGCGGAGATCCCATTCCCAAATTCCATCGCGACTGGCCGTTATCACCAGCCGCATGCGATCATCCACCTCTTGCGCCTCAGTGGCCAAGATTTTCCGTTCAATCAACAGTCCCAGTAACTGAGCCACGGTTTGTAAAAACACCAATTCCGCGCTTTCAAACACACGCTCGTCATAGCCAGCCACTTCCAAAGCGCCAAATCCATGCCCCGCCCCTGAAATGCGAACGGTCAGGCCACAGACAAACCCTTGATAATCAGGCTGGCTGAAATCGGGCTGTTCCGCATTTAACAAAGATGAAAAAACCACGGACTGCCCACAGACCATGGACATGGCATAACTGGCCCATTGCCCAAAGCCAGACGGCAGCAATTCATCCACGGGATGATGGTTCCAGTCCTGGTTGGCCCGCAATATCCATCCTTGCTCCTGGGCCAACTCCAGCACCCGGGCGCATGGCAAGCCCAAGGCCCAGCAAACATCCTGAGTCACCTGCTCCAAAAGGGCGGCCAGCGTCAATGTTTTGGCCTCATCGTGAGTCAGGCGGTTATAAACCGATTGAAAACGTCCCTGTAAGTCCAACTGACGCTGTACGGCCATGGCGTCCTCATCTGCAGAACCGGATTCGCCAGACTGGGCTGGACTCGTGGCTGACTCCGAAGCATTCATAAAACTTGAATCTGATGGGTCGTTCATAACCTGAAACAGCGAAAGCCGTTTATTGAAAGACAAAACTGGAAGTTATACTAGGAGAAAGTTAATCATAAAGATACTTTCATCTAAATTAGCCAATTCGCTTAAAATATCAAAGATACCGGTTTTTCAAATGCCCCTGAAATAGCGGACACCCCTATTAAACCCCTTAATGCCGCCCGAATGAAAACCACCCACCCCCATTCAACCAGAGCCAACTCACCAAAATCCGTGCTGATCAGTGGCGCCAATAGCGGCATTGGTCTCTGTTGCGCCGTGCACCTAGCGAACAAAGGGTACCGGGTCTTTGCGGGTTACCGCAATCCGGCAGACGCAGCAAGACTGGCAGCCAAGCATCCGGCGATCATTCCGGTGCCTCTGGAATTAACCAGTCAAACCAGCCTTAAAAATGCGCTGAGCACCATCACTGAACAATTAAACGGTGCTTCTCTGGATGGATTGGTGAATAATGCCGGCGTGGTTATCAGTGGCCCGCTGGAATTTGTGTCGCTGGCGGGTTGGCGGCACCAACTGGAGGTCAATTTAATGGGGCCAGTGGCGTTAACCCAGCAGTGCCTGCCATTGTTACGCCAAAGCAGAGGCCGGATTATCAACATCGGTTCTGTGTCAGGCATTATGACCCTGCCCTTTCTATCCCCCTACTCTGTCTCCAAATTGGGATTGGCCGCCATTTCTGACGCCTTGCGTGTGGAACTCAAGCCCTGGGGCATTCAGGTAGCCCTGATTGAACCCGGTAATATCAACACGCCCATCTGGGAAAAATCACTGAACACCGCCAAAACCGCAGAGTGCAACTACCCGCCCGACTATGCCAATTTATACGGGCAGGCCATGGACAAAGTAAAAGCCGCCTCCCAAAAAGCGGCCGCCAAAAGCATTGAAGCCGAAGTGGTGGCCAAGGCGGTCTATCATGCCCTCAGCGCTCCCCAAGCCAAAACGCGATACCCACTGGGCCTTGAAGTGCAACTGCGCCGACTGCTGACCCTGCTTCCCGACAAACTACGGGATTGGCTTATTACCCGGCAATTGACGCTTTAAGCTTAAGCAAGAAGCCGCGTGTGGTGAAGGTCGCTTCATCCAAATTTAAAGCTTGTGGGGGGTGAAAAAGCGATTCAGAATGGGGATCAATCGATCCGGGAAGCGCTCATCATCGTGAGGAGCCACCACAATGCGGGAACAAAACTGGGGGGAACTTAATCGGTCCAGGGTGCCACAACGGGCCAGTTCCGGAACCAGAATGTTTTGGACAGCCACCACATTCACCCGACGGCCCAGAGCATAGCCCACTTCAAAGGCGGTCAACGGATCAAACTCCTCGCCATAGTATATGGCGATCATCAAGTTGGCCCGGTTAATGGCATCCAGGCAAGCTTCCGTGTACAAAATGTCCAAATCTTCGGCAGCGTTGCCGGTTAAGGTTAAATCAGCGGCCGGTTGCCAATGTTCCAGAGCGCCATGCTCAGCCAGCTCCGGACGAATTTCCTCCGGCATGAACAGCGGATAGTTGTAAGAACGCACCAACTTGGCCACCCGCTGATTGAAAGCGCGTTGCTCTGGGGTGTCATAAGGAGCGGCAAGGTAAACCAATTCTGTGAAACTTAACATGGGTATTAGTTTAGCGGAAAGCCAGGGCCTTGAAAATGCGCTGGGTCATTTCGATACCGGACCGTGATCCGAAATAGGGATCGAAACAGGCAATTTTGACCAATTGATTGTTTTTATTAAAAAGTAGGCTGTACTTGGGTAGGAATAACGTGTGTGAGAGCAATGTCAGTCATTGCAATGAATCTCAACATTCGCCTGAAAGCGTTTGTGAGCTTCTAAGACACAGCTAAGCCAAACCCCAAGACTATTTCATTGAAGTCATCAAGGTACATTACGTGTGTGACGGTGTGGGAAGGATGTGGACATATGCAACAACAAACGCAAACCCCGCAAAGAGGACGGCAACATCAAGCTCCTGGAAATCCTTACTTGCAAGTGGCGGCCAAGGCTCCGCCCAAACCGAAGCAATCGCTGTCGTATGCTTCGTTCGCCATTAATTACCGCAATCGGTCCACACCGGCCATCTTGCACGATCTGGTGCAAATGGTGGGCTATCAGGCCAAAGCCCTGCTGAAATAAAGCCGGGCAAAGACTCACATCGGGATCGGCCATTGGGGATAGTTTCTGTGGTAAGGGTTGTCAGATTATAAACACTGAGGGCCGTGCTGACCAAGCACGGTCCTTGTGCTAGGATATTGGCGTTTTCGTTTATGATTCGCGCTTTGCCAGCCCGTCTTGCTATCAATAGAGTGTCCGAAGGAGTTTCCTCACATGTCCCTCTCGTCCAGCCAAACCGTGCCGAGCCCAACCGGCATGCCCCTCTCCTCCAGCGTTTCCCCCAAAGTGGTAATTGGCATGATTGGTCTGGGTACCGTGGGTTCAGGCGTATTTAAAATTTTTCGGGATCAGCCCGAGATTTTTTTCCAGAAGATTGCGGTAAAAGACGCCAGCAAAACCCGCACCATCGATGATCTGGATTTAGATCTCTTGTCGCAAGACCCCCATGCGGTGGTCAGTGACCCGGAAACCCAGGTCATTGTAGAACTGATGGGCGGGGCAGAACTGGCCAAGGATTTGGTGGTGGCGGCCATTCAAAACGGCAAGCACGTGGTTACCGCCAACAAGGAACTCATCGCCAAGCACGGCCCGGAGCTGTTTGAACTGGCCCGCCAGCACAACGTGCGCATTTTATTTGAAGGGGCCGTGGCCGGGGGCATTCCCATCATCATGCCCCTCAAACTCTCTCTGGGAGCCAACCGCATTGAGGAAATCGCCGGTATTTTAAACGGCACCACCAACTACATCCTGACCAAAATGACTCAGGAAGGCTGGAGCTTTGAGCAAGCCTTGCAAGAGGCTCAGGCCAAAGGCTTTGCCGAGGCCGACCCCACCAATGACGTGGAAGGCTTTGATGTGGGCTACAAAATTTCGGTGTTGTCTCTCATTGCCTTCAAGCAAGTGGTGGACCCTCTGGCCATTCACCGGGAAGGCATTACCCACATCACCGCCGAGGACATTGAAAACGCCCGGGAGCTGGGTTATGTCATCAAGCTGATTGGTCTGGCCAAGATGACCGACGATGGTCGTCTGGACATTCGGGTGCATCCCATGCTCATTCCCAACCACCACCCCCTGTCTAATGTGCAGAATGAGTTCAACGCCATCTTCGTCAAAGGGGATGCCGTGGGCGATGTGATGTTCTACGGCCGGGGTGCCGGCGAAATGCCCACAGCCAGCGCCGTGGCCGCCGATATTTTAGCCATCGCCACCGGCTTACTCAAAGGCAACGAACCCATTCCCTCCATGATTATCGATCCGGCCATTCCGGCCAAGCTGCAACCCGTGGGCGAAACGGTGAACAAGTACTATCTGCGCCTGAACACCAAGGACAAGCCCAAAGTCATCGGGCATTTGGGCAATGCCTGCGGCGATGCGGGGGTTTCTCTGGAATCGGTCATGCAAAAGGGCATCAATCCCGACGGGACAGCTTCCATTGTTCTGTTAACTCAGGCCGTGCGGGAAGATCAGATGAACCAGGCCCTTTCCGCCATTCGCGAGCAGGAAAGCACCAGTGATATCGGCTGCTTGTTGAGGGTTCTGTAATGGCTGGCATATTAGAGCGTTACCGGAATTTTTACGATTTCCCCGCCGATTTCCCCATCATCAGCCTGAACGAAGGCAACACCCCGCTGATTCCCGCCCCGAAAATCTCGGCGGAAGTGAGTCGCCTATCCGGCCAGCCGGACGTGCAAGTATTTTTAAAGTTTGAAGGGCTGAATCCCACCGGTAGCTTTAAAGACCGGGGCATGACCTATGCCGTGTCCAAAGCGGTTGCCGACGGACACACCCACATCATTTGCGCCAGCACCGGCAATACCAGTGCTGCTGCTGCAGCCTACGGGGCTCGGGCCGGACTGAAAACCCTGATCATCCTGCCCGGTGGCAAAGTGGCTTTGGGCAAGTTGTCTCAGGCCATTATGTACGGGGCGGCCATTGTGGAAATTGATGGCAACTTCGATCAGGCCCTGGACATCGTTCGGGCCCTGGGTGAAACCGGCAAAGTGTGCGTGGTAAACTCCATCAACCCCTACCGGTTACAAGGCCAAAAAACCGGCGCTTTCGAGTTGTGCGACGTCTTGGGCGATGCTCCCGATGATCTGTACATCCCAGTGGGCAACGCCGGAAACATTTCCGCCTACTGGATGGGCTTTAAGGAATACGCGGACAAGGGCATTTCCAGCAAACGCCCCCGTATGTGCGGTTATCAGGCGGCAGGGGCTGCCCCCATTGTGCATGGTCATAAAATTGAAAAGCCGGAAACGCTGGCCACCGCCATTCGCATTGGCAACCCGGCCAGTTGGCAATTGGCCGAAGCGGCCCGGGATGACTCCGGTGGACGCATTGATTGCGTAACAGACCCGCAAATTGTAGCCGCTTACCAGTTTTTGGCCAGCCGGGAAGGCGTTCTGTGCGAGCCCTCCAGCGCAGCCAGTGTGGCGGGTTTGTTTAAGGCCGCATCTTTATCGCAAGTGCAGGCCAACAGCACCATTGTATGCGTGTTGACAGGCAACGGCCTGAAGGACCCCGATTCAGCCATTGAATACGGCAATCCCCAACGGGCCCAACTGCCTGCGGATTCTGATCAGGTAGCCGCCTTCTTCGGATTATAAGAATCCCCGATGGCACGCTTCAACTGCCTGCTTTAGCAAGGCACACTATTGGCTTGTCGAAAACTTGCCCTTAGTTCTCAATTTTCTTACGAAATCTTGAGGGCAGAGGCAACCAACTGAGCGCCTTCCGTGTCCACAGTCAAATCGTTGACCGTCATGGACCAGCCTTGGGCCGCTATCAGCCCTTGCAGCTTCTCCAGCAAAAAAGCGTGGATGACGGTGGGGTAAAAAATGGCCATGGTCGACCCAGAGCCACTGATGATCATGCCCAAAGCCCCGTCCGCCATCACCAAGCGCTCAATGGCGTCATATTCGGCAATTAACCGCCGACGATAGGGCTGATGCAAGCGGTCCTGCAAACTGGCCCGAAAGGCATCCGGATCTGCCTGCAACAGAGCGTAAGTGAGCACACTGGCCTTGCGCAGATTAAAAATACCATCGGCCATGGGCACAGAAGCCGGTAAAATGCGACGGGCCTCCTCGGTGAGGACCTCATAACCCGGACTCACAGTCAGCACTCGCCACTCCAAGGGCCAAGGCAGGCGATAGGGGCGCTCGTCATAGAGCACCACCCCACCCAGCAGGGCCGGGGCCACGTTATCCGGGTGGCCTTCCATGGCCACGGCCAGATCCAGCAAGTCCGACAACTCATAGCGCAGATTTAACAAATAGTTGGCGGCCACCAGTCCGGCCACAATGGCCGTAGAGCTACTCCCCAAGCCACGGGCCACCGGAATATCGGCAGTAACCCGAACCTCCAAAGGGGGACGCGCTTGCCCCGCTTTTTCAAACATCCGATCCATGGCCACAAACAGCAGATTTTTACCCACCCCCTGATCGTCCGAATCGCTGGCCTTCTGAAGTGCGGAAACATCGGCGGCCCCATCCAGGGAAAACACAAGGCCGTCCCGCTCGGCTTGCTGAAACGCAAAGCAATTGTAGAGGGAAACGGCCATGCCAAAACTATCAAATCCCGGCCCTAAATTGGCGATGGTAGCGGGAACGCGAACCGTAAACATCCCGATGATCCTTCCAGGCAGACTCAATAACTGTGAGTCAACAGTTTACCCCAAACCCGGTTGTCCAATCAGGCAGAACCAACGTGAAAACCCTCTATATATTAGCGGAACCGCTACTACTACCCATTACAGGAACTGCCCATTCGGCTAATTAAAGACAGCCACAAATTGTACACACACGGGCAATATAACAAATGGTTAAAAAAACATAATATATATTTATTGAAACAAGTTTAAACCCTATAGCTCAAACGTACTTTCCACGCTTTACCACTCGTACCCTTTACAGTTCGTCTGTGAAGGGTTTTTCTTTTTTTGAAAAAAGGGAAGGCTGACTTCGGAACACGTTTGTAACTGTTTGAGTACAGCGAGTTCAAAAATTAAGGCTGGGCAACTTTGCAGAAGCAATTCCACGCCTTGTCTGAGCTGCACGCAGTTTTAGAAACGCGTTCCAAAGGTAGCCTTCCTTTTTTTATAAAATCGCCCTAGCCAAGTGGCGCCCCATTTATAGTCACCTGGGTGATATTCGCTCCCCCAGGTTCCTCATTATGATACTGCCATCTACATTGATTTAACCGATAGCTCAAACGTACTTTCCACGCTTTACCACTCGTAGCTCTTCCGACAGGAAGGGCTTTTTTATTGGCTGGTGGAGACCGGAATACGGGGAATCACACCCAGGCCAGGCCGATTGGGCAGGTAAAACCGACTGCCTTCAAACACAATGCCCTCATAAGGATCTTCAGCCATTAGCAAGGCCCCGTCCAAATCGCAGTAATCCACCAAGGGGCTGAGCTGGGCAAAGGCGGTCACCGACAGGGAGCTTTCCCCAAAGCCACCCAGCATGATGCGCAAATTATGGGCCCGGGCGGCATAGATCATGCGCATGGCCTCAGTCAGTCCGCCGGTTTTGGTGTGTTTTAAATTAATGGCATGAAAATACTGGGCGCAGCGGGGAATATCCTGCAATGTGTGACAACTTTCATCCGCCATCAGGGGGAGGGGACTTTCCGCTTTCAGGCGCTGGTAATCCGCATCGGTGCAGGTCAGCTTGAGGGGCTCTTCTACAAACTCCACCTGATTTTCGCTGAGCAATGGGGCAATGTTGAGGAAATCCTGTACCTCCCAGGCGGCGTTGGCATCCACACGCAAGGTAACTTGGGGATGAGGGGCCAGGGCTCGAATGGCTTCAAACAGGGGAGCATCCTGAGGGGAACCTAGTTTGACTTTTAAAACATCGTAGCCACGGGACAAGGCGATTTCAGTTTTCCGTTTCACGGTATCCAGATCGGCAATGCCGATGGTGTAGGAGCTTTTGGGGGCTTGGGCTGCATCCAGTCCCCACAGTTTCCAGACCGGCAGATTTAAAATTTTGCCCTGCAAATCGTAAAAAGCCTGATCAATGGCTGATTTGGCGGCCAGATTTCCGGGCATATTTTCAAAGCGGGCTTGGAGTTTTTGAATCTCAAAAGGATTTAAATCGCTCAAAGTGCCTTGGGCATTCAGTTGATCGTAAAATCGGCACACGGACTCGGCATCTTCCCCGTAGAAACTGGAAGGTACGGCTTCCCCTTGTCCGCAATAGGTTTTTCCCTCGTATTCGGCATTAAGATTAACCACCACCGTGGTGCTTTCGGCGTTGGACTGCCGGGAGATGGTGAAGGTAAACTCATAAGGCAGGGTGAGGCGTTGATAGTGAAGTTGCACGGGATTACATCCTTGTGGTTGTGATGCGATGTTAGGGAAGCGTGGTTCGTTAGGCCATCGAGTCGGCGGTGTTTTGTACCGGAATCACGGCCAGAGCTTCCAGGAGGTGCTGTACGCCGTAGCGCACCGGATCCGTGGCGGGTAAGCCGGTTTCCAGTCGAATCTGGTGCAGATGTCGATCGGCGTCCTCGTCAGACAGGGCAGAAGTGTTCACTGAAAGCCCGGCCACCCGGGCTTTGGGCTGTCCGGCGGGACGTACCCAGCTGGCCGCCGTTTCATACATCTGGATCATTTCTTTGATGGTGGGGATGGCCACCTGCGGATAGTTACGAATGTGGGCTTGTCCTGCTTGCGTACACAAAATCATGGCATCGGGATTGGACCCATGTAACAGGGACAGGGTCACCCCGGAATAAGCCGGATGTAGCAAGGAACCCTGCCCTTCCACAAACAGGAAATGCGGCGGGGTTTGCGGGCCGTTGGGGGTCAGGCTGGCAATTTCTTCCTGAATACAAGTTTCAATGCCACCCGCCATAAAATCCCCAATGACCCGATCCAGCGGGACCCCACGTCCGGCAATGAGAATGCCGGTTTGCCCGGTAGCCACAAATCCACAGGAAGCCCCTAGCTGACGGGCCTGATGGCATAGTTCCAGGGCGGTGTGCATTTTGCCTACTGCGCAATCGGCGCCCACCATGGTAATGACTTTTAAATGTTCCGGCCGTGGGTGCTGACGGTTGATCTCCTGAAAGCGATGCTGGCCGTAGGCCTCCGGGTCCCGCACATCCCACAGCGTAATGCCGTGTTGTTGGGCTAAGCTCACCAAATCGGACTCTTCTTTCAGGAAAAAGTGCAGGCCATTAATGATGTGTAACCCGTTTTCAATGGCTGCTTTTAAAATTGCTTTCCACGCCGGAGGCAGTTGCCCACCCGGTGGAGCCGTGCCAATCAACAGCGCTTTGGGGCCAAGAGCCAGTGCCGCATTCAGATCAGCGACCAAGGGAGCGTCACAGGGTAGACCGGTGATGTCCCGAACCGTCTTGCCAGCCTGAGTGCTGTCGATGACCGCAGTAATGGGCCATTGTCCGTAGCGAATGACCCCCAAGGCCAGTTTGGATTGAGATTGGCCGAAGCAGCCTTCAGACAAAATAACCAAGGGGGTGCTTTGGGGATTCGGAAAAATGGCGGCACCGTCCAAATTTTCCACACTGAAACTTGCCATGCTCAAACTCGCTATCGGGGATTTTTTAATCGGCCTCAGCTATTTATTCTAGGCCTTTTTTAGCGCCTTGAGAATCTTTTCTGTGTGCGTGGCTTGTATCAATTTGATCCAATTCTCGAATCAAGCTCAACTTTTTGGAATCAATTGCGTCATTAAAATGAGATGATGCCAAGCGCAATGTTGGAGTAACCGGTTTGAACTATTTCAATCTTTTACTGGCCTTTGTGGAAGGGCTGGCCGTGGTGATTTCACCCTGTATCTTGCCGGTTTTGCCCCTGGTTTTATCCAGCGGTCTGAACGGTGGCTGTTGGCGACCGTATGGTCTCATTTTGGGCTTTATCGGGGCCTTTAGCGTCTTTACTTTATTATCCCGACAACTGGTGCAATGGCTGGGCCTCGATCCAGAACTCTTGCGTCAGTTTTCTTTTTATCTCCTGATTGGTTTTGGCTTGATTCTGCTGTTTGAGCCGCTCTCCGATTTTTTTGCCGCACTCACCCGTCGAATCTCAGATTTAGGGCAAACCGTGGTGCAAACGCAAAACACCCAGACCGGCTTTTGGAGCGGCCTGCTGATGGGCTGTGCCATTGGTCTGGTGTGGACGCCCTGTGCCGGGCCGATTCTGTCTGCGGTCATTGTGCAGACCATTCGGGAAGAAACGGACTGGGCCGGTATTTTAACCGTGCTTGCTTTCGCTGTGGGTGCGGGGCTGCCGTTGTTGATATTAACCCTACAAGGACAAAAACTGATGAGTCGATTGGATTTTCTGAAGAAGAACAGCGTGATATTGCGCAAGGCGTTTGGGGTGTTGATCATTGCCACGGTGGTGGTGACAGCCCAAGGCAGCTTGTGGCAGTGGAACTTTTCCGTTGCCGCACCCAAAGCCACGGGGCAGACCTCTGCCGCAACCAATGCCAAATTGAGTAACGCCTTGGCCCAACCGTATCCGGCCCCGGAATTCGCCAGCAGCAATCTCTGGTTGAATAGCTCACCGCTGACTATGAAATCCCTGCGAGGCAAAGTGGTCCTGGTGGACTTTTGGACCTACAGTTGCATCAATTGCGTGCGCACATTGCCCTACATTACCAGCTGGGATCGCAAATACCGGGGGAAAGGGCTGGTTATTGTGGGCGTGCATGCCCCGGAATTCGCCTTTGAGAAAAAAGTGGACAATGTGAAGCAGGCCATCGCCCAGCATCACATTCAATACCCGGTGGCCCTGGACAACCGGTTGGATACCTGGACCAATTTTCGCAACCAGTACTGGCCTGCGCATTACCTGATTGATCAGCAGGGACGGGTGGTTTATACCCATTTTGGCGAAGGGGAATACGCCACCACGGAAGGCAACATTCGGGCCTTGCTGGGCGTGGGACAATTCACGGCCAAAGACAATCCCGCCAACCAACAAATGCAAGCTGAGAAAAAATCGGGGGGATACGCCTGGAATCAAACGCCAGAAACCTACCTGGGTTACGCCCGCGCTGAGCATTTTGCCAGCCCTCAATCCCCGGAAGAAGATCAGGTGACCAACTTTACTTTCCCGGCTAAGTTGGCCTTGCACCGTTGGGCCTTAAACGGGCAGTGGTTTGTGGATTCTGAAAAAATTGTGTCTCAAAAGGCCAATGCCGCATTGAGAATGCACTTTTGGGCCAAATCGGTCTATTTGGTCATGAGTGTGCCGCCCAAGAAAAGTGTGCCGGTGAAAGTGCTGTTAGCCGGCAAGCTGGTGAAGACCATCACCGTGTCTCAGCAAACTTTGTACACCCTGCTGGAGCAAGATAAGGCCAAGCCGGGCACGCTGGAACTTCAGGCCACCGCACCGGGGTTATCGGCATACGCCTTTACGTTTGGTAGTTAAAATTTGGTGACTGCTGAAATAGGCCGTTCAACTCTGAACACCCGGCAAGAACGATTGGGGCCAGCGTCCCAAGTTTCTATGTTTAATGATTAACCGCTGGTCCCAAGGCCCGTGGCCACGCCTTCAATACTGGAGACAATCACCCGGTGATAGGCTTCCAGCATGGGGCTGTTGGGATCATCCACATCCAGCTGGCGATATTTGGACAGCAAGCGCACCTGAATGTAGTTTAGCGGATCCAGATACGGTTCTTTCAGCTCGATGGAGCGCTTCAGGAACTGCGATTCCGGCTCGCTTAACAAGGGCCGTCCGCTGATTTCCCGAATCATGCGCAAGGTCAGTTCGTATTCGGCTTCAATATCCTCCAGAATGGCCAGCGTGTTGGGCTGATCTTGCGCCAGACTGCAATAATAGCGGGCAATGCTGAGATCCGTTTGCCGCAGAATGATTTCACTGTTTTCCAGAATGCTTTTTAAGAAATGCCACTGCTGATAGGTTTGTTGCAACACCGCGGTGTTTTGGGATGGATTTTCGGCCACAAAGCGAGAGAGTGCCGTGCCCAGCCCGTACCAGCCGGGAATAATTTGCCGGGACTGGAACCAGCGAAACACCCACGGAATGGCTCGCAGATCGCTGACGCTTTGAATGTTGCGCCGGTGACTGGGCCGGGAGCCGATTTTGACCAGTTCCACTTCTTTGGGGGTTACTTGCTCGAAGTATTCGATAAAGTGCGGGTTTTCGTGCACCAGACTGTTGTACTTACTGCGGGCGAAAGCGGACAACTGCTCGGCCAAACTTTCCCAGTGAGATGCCTGATCGGCTGAGACATCTTCAGGCTCCAGATTTTTCTGGATGATGGCATTCAGCAAACTTTCGCAGCGAGCTTGGGCTGTTTCCGGCACGTTGTAAAACCGGGACAATACTTCTCCCTGCTCGGTGAGATCCTGCCCATAGCGCACCGTTTGGGGGGGCAAGGCTTGAATGGCGCGCTGGGCTGGGCCGCCGCCCCGGCCTAAATTGCCGCCCCGGCCATGGAAAAAACGCAGTTCCACTCCAGCCTCTTCGGCCACGGTCCACAGGACTTGCTGGGCCTTGTAAATGCTCCAGTTGCTGGTAAAGTAGCCCCCGTCTTTATTACTGTCGGAGTAGCCCACCATGATCATCTGCCGATTGCCCCGGCAAGCCAAATGCGCCCGGTAAGCCGGGTTGGCAAAAGCCGTTCGCATAATACCCACGGCGTTTTGCAAATCGGGAATGGTCTCAAACAGCGGAACAATGTCCATGTGGCTTTCGTAGCACTCTGCCTCACCGGGAGCCGTTAGCACCGGGTAAAACAAGCCCTGGGTTTTCATGACCAGCAAGGCCGAATACAAATCCAGCGGGGAAGAGGCCATGGTCAACACCAAATTCTGGCAAGCGTTGGGGCTGATAAATCGACGGGCCTTGTTGGCGGTATTCAGCATGCCCAGTAGGCGCTGAATGTACTGACGATCCTGCGGAGAATAGGGCAATTGCTCGCTTTCCCAATGCTGGGTGTTCACCACTTTGGGGGCCAGAATTTCAGCCGTCAGGGCCGCTTCCATGTGGTTGGCCGGATCGATCTTGGCTGCGGACAGAATGGCTTGAGCGGTCTGGTTAATATGACTGCTTTCTTCCCGCAGATCGATAGAGGCAAAGTGGAAACCGAAAATACGTATGGTTTGGCGAAGTTTATCCAGACGCACTTGCACCGAGCGGTGATACCCTTTTTCGGCCAGACTTTGGCAAACCAAATCGAAATCCGCCAGTAAAGCTTGACTGTTGGGATAAATAAAGGGCGCGCTCAAATCCTGATCCGAGGACAGAAACACGTTGCGGTTCAGGGTGCGCTCCAGGCGCAAGGACATTAAATTTAGCTTCAGGCGGTAGGGTTCCCGTTCCACCTGATCGGGGTAGTTGCGCACATCCAGCCGGGCCAGACGAAGCGCTTCCAAATCATTCAGAATGGAGGTTTTCAGGGCCTCGTTGATGCCCACCCGATGCCATGCGTGGCTAAACTGATCCAGCGTGGCCCGTAAATCGTCCACATAGCGACGCAAAATGGCCCGGTGCTGGCGCAATAATGCATCCGAAAACACATCCGGGTTCACAAAGGGATTCCCGTCCATGTCGCCGCCCACCCAGCTACCAAGCGTCATGACCGGTTCGGTGGAAAGCGTGGTGGGTTCCTGATAGTAAAAACTGAGGGCCTGATGCAATTTTTGGTGCACACTGGGCAGGGTTTCATACAGGGTGTGGGTCAGGTAGCTCAGGACCCGGCTGATTTCCTCGCTGGGTTCCGGCTTGGTCCACCGGCTGAACTGGGTGGCCCACAGCACTTCAATTTTTTCACTCAGCTGCACGAGTAACTGTTGTTGCTGAAAGGGGGACACATCCGGGGTGTGCATGGCTTGCAGAATGTAGAAAATATCTTTCTGGTGGTGCAGAATGGTCTGCCGCAAAATTTTGGTGGGATGGGCCGTAATGACCAGTCGCGCATTGAGCTTGGCGATGGTTGCTTCCAGCTTGGGCAAAGGCAGTTTGGCGTCTTTGGCTTTGCGGATGGCGGCCAAAATCCCTTGAGAGGCTTCCTGGTTGGCCGTGTTGAACTTTTCACTCTGATGGTACTCTTCGGCAATACCGGCCAACAGCAGGAACAACCGAAAAGCGGCCACGGCCTTGTGCAACTGGGCCCGCTGAGAGAGATCGTCCTTACCCTGCAATTCGTCCTCAATGACCCGATGAATGCGGTCCACACCAATTTGGCCGGATTGACGGCGGGCGTCTTTAGAGCCTTGACGCAGGGTTTCGATGAAGCGGTAAAAATCTTCGCCCTCATGCTCACAGATAATCAGGCCCAGTAAAGCCCCCAGTAGACGCACATCGTCCGTCAGGGCATCGCTGGTCTTGGTGCGAACGGCTTTTTCAAAATTGCCAGAACGCTCACCCTCTGTGCTGGGAGGCACAGGCAAGCTGTCCAGAATGGGGAGCTGTTGCCGGATGCGTAAATACAAATCCCTTTGGGATAGGAACGCGGTGGTTGGAATGTCTAAAATGCCCATGATGGCATCATAGCAAAAATAACCCTTCCGTTGGGACTTTAAAAAATGGGGAAATGTTATACTTTTGAAAGTATCGGGGTAGCATCGACCAGGGGGGGGCAGGTTTAAAGTGGCCAGTGTGATTAAAAGACTTTCCGAATCGCCAGTCTTTGCCTCTACCTGGCCCAAAGATTTTCTAGCTTCTATTGTGGTGTTTTTGGTGGCTTTGCCACTGTGTCTGGGGATTGCTATTGCCTCGGGCGCTCCACCCATGACCGGGTTGGTCACTGGAATTATTGGGGGAATCGTGGTGGGTGGGCTGGCCGGTTCTCCCCTGCAGGTCAGTGGCCCGGCGGCGGGACTGGTGGCGCTGGTGGCCGAAATTATCACCGATTACCAAATGCAAGGCCTGGGCCTGATTCTCATGCTCTCTGGCGTTTTGCAAGCCCTGGCCGGTTTTTTAAAACTGGGGCAATGGTTTCGGGCCATTTCTCCGGCGGTCATTCAGGGCATGCTGGCCGGCATCGGGGTTTTAATTGCTGGCGGCCAGATTCACGTCATGCTGGATGTCACCCCGGAGAGCAACGGGCTGGCCAACATTTTGTCCATTCCGGACACCGTGGTCAAAGGCCTTTTCCCGCTGGAAAACGCCACCCATCATTGGGCAGCCATGATTGGGTTGATTTCTCTTTTGGTGATTACCCTGTGGAATATGTTGCCCGCCAAAGTCAAGCTGATTCCGGCCAGCTTAATGGCTGTGATTGCGGGCATGGTGATTGCCCAGTTGGTTAATTTACCCATCCGGTATGTGGAATTGCCGGGTAATATTCTAAGCGGCCTGACCCTGCCCACCCTCAGCAGCATGACCTTGCTGACGGATCCGCAAGTGTGGGTTTGGATTATGACCATTGCCATTGTGGCCAGCGCGGAAACCATGCTCAGCGTGACGGCTGTGGATCATATGCAGGATGGACCCCGAGCCCACTACGATAAGGAAATGATTGCCCAAGGGGTGGGCAATACCCTGTGCGGGCTGGTGGGTGCCTTGCCTATGACCGGTGTGATCGTACGCAGTTCAGCCAACGTGCAGGCAGGCGCTAAAACCCATTGGTCGGCCATTTTACACGGTGTTTGGTTACTGGCACTGGTTAGTTTTTTCCCTTATGTGTTGGAGTTGATTCCCACCGCCAGTTTGGCTGCCATTTTGGTCTATACCGGCTTGCGTTTAATCAGCATTAGCGCCGTTCGTCGGCTTTGGGCCATTGGCAAAAGCGAGGTGCTGATTTACTGGGTCACCCTGGTCATGGTGGTTGGCAGCAATTTGCTGGAAGGAGTCATTGCCGGTTCCATCGTGGCCATTATCAAGCTGCTTTATACCTTGTCTGACTTGAAAGGTAAATCCGTGGAAAACGCGGATGGGAGCGTGAGTGTGTACCTGAAGGGCAGCGCCACCTTCCTGAGCTTGCCCAAGCTGGTGACCCTCCTGGAACATCAGCCCTTAGGTCGGCAGTTGACCATTTACATTGATGAGCTGAATTATTTTGATCACTCCTGCATGGAGGCTCTGGAGAGTCTGGAGCATCAGTACAATCTTTCCGGCGGCACCTTGACGGTGGAGTGGCAGGCCTTGCAGGACAAGCTACCCGGCAAAAAGCAGGCCTATGTCAAAGGCGCCTCAACCAATCATCATTAAGGCCATCATCCATTCAAAATGATTTGAAAAGGGCACCCTAAAAACAACCCGCTTTCCGGCCTTGGTCAGTACAACGAAAGCAGGTTTAGGCTGGATTAAGTTGGCTCAGCTTGTTTTGCTCAAACTGTCTTGCAGCAAAGCGTCCAATTCCCGGATATAGGCTTGCTTGATATCCAGAGGCATAAAGCTGGCCTCAAAACTGTTTTTGGCCAGTTGAATGACCTCGGCCACCGACAGATTCAGGGCTTGCTGAGTGGCCCGATAGTTTTCGGTGAGGTAGCCCCCAAAGTAAGCGGGATCATCAGAGTTCACTGTCACGCACAGGCCTTTTTCCAGCAGAATTTTCAGGTTGTGCTGACCCATTTCCGGGAACACGCACAGTTTGATATTGGACAAGGGGCACACGGTCAGGGGCATGCGCTCTTGCCGCAGACGCTCCACCAACTTGGGATCTTCCAGGCAGCGAACCCCATGATCGATACGGCTGACCTTCAATAAATCCAGTGCTTGCCAGATGTAGTCGGGTGGGCCTTCTTCGCCCGCGTGAGCCACCGTTAACAAGCCCTCATTGCGGGCCCGATCGAAGACGGTTTTAAATTTTTCGGGCGGATGGCCCAGCTCCGAGGAGTCCAGTCCCACCGCGTCAATCCACTGCTTAAAGGGCAAGGCCTGCTCCAGCGTTTGCATAGCGGCCTCTTCACTCAGGTGGCGCAGGAAACACAGAATGAGCCGGAAGCTGATGCCGTATGCCGTTTGGGCATCAATCAAGGCCCGATGAATCCCCCGAATGACCGTTTCAAAAGGCACTCCCCGATCGGTGTGGGTTTGCGGATCGAAGAAAATTTCCACATGGCGCACGTTTTCGCTGGCCATTTTATCGAGATATGCTCGGGTTAAATCGTAAAAATCCCGCTCGTGCAGCAATACTTGAGCGCCTTCATAGTAAATATCCAGAAAAGATTGCAGGTTGTGGAAGTTATAGGCCTCCCGCACGGCGTCCACAGAAGGAAAACGCAAGGGAATCTGGTTGCGCTGGGCAATAGCGAACATCAGTTCCGGCTCCAGGGAACCTTCAATGTGCAGGTGCAATTCCGCCTTGGGCATTTGGCGAATCAGGGCTTCCAGATTAGAGCTGTGCGACATGGGCGAACTTTCCTATGGGGTTTTACGGTAGCAGGGCGGTTTAATTAATCGATTAGTCTACTCCGCTTTCTCCAATTGCGCCATTCTTGAGAAAAAGCCTTGTGCGTAGTATGTTGGAAGGAGTGTCCATACAGTGCCTTGGCTCAAATGCCTCAGGCCACCATTTTGGAGTGTTTGTCGGCATGCTTGGTTTGCAGCAGAATCTGGAAATTACCCTAGTGGCTGTTCAGGCTGTCAGTATTCACGAGAGTCGATACTTTGATATCACCTATCAAGTGGCTGGGGATGCTCGCTTACAGACGCTTCGGGTGAACCCGGAGGCCTTTTATGCCGACCCGCAGCCCGGTGATCGGGTCCTGGTAAATCTGTTGATGGGCAATATTATGGGCGCCAGCAAAATTAGCAGCCAGGCAAGTGGTGAATAGATCGCACCACGCCGATTGTCCAGCTTTTTTGAGGATAAAGGGCGTTTGACTCAGCGGCAGGCGCTCCCGTCCAGTCTTTTTCAGGTTATTCAGCAGTAAAAGGAGACTCCTATGCAGCGTTGTCCAGTTTGCAATGGCCGCACCCTGATGGTGGATGATCGCTACAAGTGCATGAATGCCCAATGTCAGGGCAGTACGCTGGAGGCAGTTCAGGAAGGGGTGTTTTGCCGCTGCGGGGAAGCCATGAGCTATCAGGGTGAAGACTCTTGGGGCCAGCCCAATTATATGTGCCTATACTGCAAAACGGTCAAGAGGATTGAGCGATGAGCGTCAGAAATTCAAGTGCCAAAAAACAGCTGATTCAGTTAAGAATGGGGCGCTTGTTGACACTGTTGACGGCGCTGTGCCTGGGCCTGGGTGGTCCCGCCTTGCTGATTGGCTGTGCCTCCAAGCCGGTAAAAGCCACCTCGCAGGCCGATGGGGTGCAAATGGTGCGAGTGGTGGTCAATCATGGGTATCAGCCTAGCCACATTGAAGCCAAGGCGGGCCAACCTCTTAAAATTGAATTCTACCGGGATGAAGAGCCCGGACAGCACAGTTGCGGCGAGGTTCTGGAAATTCCCGCTGAGCATGTCAAATTACCCCTGCCTTCCCGGGAAAGCCAGATTGTGGAAATCAAGCCCCAAGGTCCCGGAGAGATAGAGTTTCGCTGCGGGATGAACATGCTGAAAGGCAAGATTACTTTTCAGTAGCCAGCGAGTTACTTGGGGTTTGAGGCCCATTTAAGGCTTCCAGCTTTGTTGGCAAACTCGTCTGAGCTGAAGCGGCGTAAAGATCTTCGCCTTTTTTCCAGTGCAGGCTGTACAGGCGCTGAATGGCTCGAACGTCTCGACTGGATAGTCTCGGTTGATAATTGCTTCCTTCGCGGTGCCATTTGCGAACGCCCACCATCATATCCGCCGGGTCGTTGCTGTGCCCGGAAATGCCCAGGGCGTGGCCCAGTTCGTGTAGGATGTTACCCTTGATATCGGCTTGTGGAATGTCCACGGTTTTAATTTCGATATCGGCATGGCCCACCCGGTAGGTGGTAAGACCTGCAATGCTGTTTTCGTCAAAGGCGGGAACCCAGTCGATGGTAATATCAGCCTCTGCCCGGTTTAAGGTGTACTGGTATTGCATGCGCCCTTGCAAGGCTTTTTGCCATAATTGCAGGCTCTCTTCAATGTAGTCTTTGTAGTTTGCCTTGTAGAGAGACAACTTGCGGGGATGGGTTTCCACGTACACTTTCAGAGGCGCTTCCAGCGGCGCCAACAAACGAAAAATGCGCACAGACTGCCAGCTTTCTCCAAAGTGCAGGTCATACTCCTGACCGCTAGAGGCTTGCGTCATATAGGATGTACCCTGTTGGGCCAGGGCCGCGGATCGCAAACCGATTCCGCCCAAGCCAAATAGGGAGGCCATGAAAAGCCCGAGACAGGCTGTCCAGAACTTCATTCACTCACTTTCCACGCTTTAGCAATCGAATGTTTGTATTATTCCATATTTAAAATATAAAAACAATCTTAAGATTTTAAAATTCATATCCCTTAAAAATACATACTGAAATCGAATGCTGAGCTTGCAAGAGGAAGGCAGGTATCAGTCCCCAAATGGGCAGAAATTCGTTCGAGGCTCTAATCGCGAAGAATACAAAACAGGCTCGGCCAAACGGATGACCGAACCTGTTGACGTGATAGCAGTTGTGAGATGTTTACTCTGCTTTTTTCCGTTTTTCCTTGGCCGATTGGACCAGTGCCTTATTTTCGCTTCGGGTAGCTTCCCAATTGCTCTTGTTACTGCTTCGGGTGCTTTCAATCAAGCCTTTATTTTCTTCCCGAGTGGCCTGCCGGTTGGCTTTGGCTTCTTTCTTGGCGGCTTCCATGTTAGCTCGTTTTTCAACTCTGGATAAGTCGCCGCTGCGGTTGGCTTCCATGGTTTCTTTCATCAATTGTTGGTTGGTTTGGTGGGTTTCCTTCCAATTATTGCGGGTTTCCTGATGGGTGCTTTGACGAGCTTCCTTATTCCCAGTGCGGGTTTCCATCCGGTTTTTTTTGATTTCATCGCGAGTCCCGTGTCCGGCCCAACTCGGTGTATTGGCAACCATCAGCACGCCAAGCAATACGGCGTATAAAGCCCAGTGATTTTTCATCATTGCAATCCAATCCCTTTCTATAACGTTTTATAAAGAAGCAAACAACGATAGATTTTTACAAACTGCCACTCAACCATAGGGTTGGCCCTTAAATACCAACCTCAATATAATTTTAAACCAATCTTTCACAAAGCTTCATGCAAGCCTGTCAAAGGCCCTCTCTTTGAGGCTTCAGCGCTGCCCGGAACCGGTCGTCCTTATTACCAGTGGTGTTGGTTGTGAACTTTCCTTAAAGATGAGGTTTAGCAATTCGTAAAAGTGGAAATACAAGCTTGGAAAAGACGAAATATATTTGATTTTTTGCTATGAGGTAATTGGGCCCAAGGGGGTAAGGTGACAATGGCAAATTTGAATTGGTTAAAATCCTGTTCCCAAACAAATTTTTACCAGATGATACTGGCGGTAATTGTTCTAACTGTAGCCTACTTCAGCGTTTATGGCTTCCCTGGGAACAACCTGAAAGACCAATCGCCTTCGGCTATAAGCCCAGACAGTAGTTCAGCACAAAACCTGCATGTCTCTGGGGTGATGGCTTAAGCAAGTAAAAGTCCGGGTGTTGAACATGAATTGAAAAAGTGCTTGGTGCAATCCCGAATATTATCGCGAGAAACAACCCAGTTTTGGCTTTTCAAAACTGGGTTGTTAACGGCAACATTCAAATCGGTGGAGCCTATCCCACAAGGTACTCTTCAAAGGAAAAATACTTTGAGAACAAATTGGATTGACTCTTTTCACCTGCGACTGCTCTCCGATTTGCCAACCCCTTTGCTAAAGTCAATCGGTAACCGATTGAATGGGCTTTTCAGGAATTGACGTGATTACACCAAGCCACCTCTATATGGTAAATCTGCATCTGTTACGCACGATATAGTATATTAAGCATCGTTTAAAAACTTTAACAAATGACTGATTTAACTACCTGGTGCTGCCAGTCTCTGGCCGAAGAGCACAGTCTCTCCGAGATTTATTCCTCAAAATCTTCCAATCTTAAAAATTTGATTTCTTCATATTTGGGGATCTCAAAATCATTGGCATCTAAATTGCTTTGGGCGGGATAGCCGACTTGGGAGAAATAACCCCGGTTTTTGGTGCCAGCATGTTTTTTCTCGTAACGTGCATTGGAAATAGCCATAAAATCCAACCTCCTTTTTCTCTGGTGAAACCTAAATTAATTATTGGATCGGTTTAAATTGCTTTGGGCGTTGATTGAAACCACTGCTTGGATATTGAAAAAATAGCATTTTTCATGGTCGGATAACCTCCCCCGATCGGCTAATTTGAATTTTTGGCGTTCCGATGACACCCTAGACTATTGGAGAGTTTCTTCACGAGCAAGCCTCCATTTCTCCACGATTACTATTCATGTTCAGGGAAAATTTTCACAAGGGATAACTGAATTATAGAAACTGCCGAAGTAAAAGCCTCTGCTTTTAAGGATTTTTTAAGGATTAAAAAAGAGCGATCGTGAAGTCAAAGGCCTGTGTCTGGAAATCCTTCGTTTGGCTTAATTCCGGGCCGGTTTTTCCTGTGTGCCGTAAACCATCCCTTATAATGTGGAGGATTAGCAGTTTAACGGTTGGCGATTTGTGAAGCAAATGCACGCATCGGAGCAAGACGGTCCAGCAAGTTCAAAGGGACCAGACTATCCTGCTATGGAAAAGCTGAAAGCCTACATTGTCAGCGATGTGCATCTGAATAACCATCCGTTTGATTCGGCCCATCTGGCTGAAAACCCTCGGCGTCGCAATTTCCGGCTTTTTTTAAGGCGCTTAAACGAGGAATTGCAGGCCGGTGAGCGCATGCAGCTCATTCTGAACGGCGATATTCTGGATATTACCGGCTCCTGGTCTGAAAGCATTATGCCCTGGGACGTGGATCGCACGCTGGTGCTAGACACGCTCAAGCGGCTATTACTAGAGATTATGGAAAACAATTTAAGCACCTTTGAGGAGCTTAGAAAGCTGCTGCGGCATCCATTGACCGAGATTATCTACGTGTTTGGCAACCACGACGGCATGTTGCAGCAGTATCCGGAAAGTCATGCCGTGGTGAAGGCTTTTTTATGCCCGGAGTCCGAAGGGCAGTCTCGCATTCGGTTTGTGCCCTTTTACGCTTCCGACGAGTTGGACTTGTATCTGGAGCATGGGCATTTGCAAGATCCCTTCAACCGCAAGTGCGGCCAGAACGAGCCGCCCTTGGGTGATGTGATCAACGTGCTCATCGTCAATCGTTTTGTGGAGCTGGCGGTCAATCGATTTCGGGAACATGGGTATTCCGAAACCTTTATTAACCGAATTCATAGCCGCCTGCATGATATTGAATACCTGCGTCCGCTGGCGTTGCTGCCGGTGTGGATTCAGACCATTGGCTACGAGTATGAAAGTCACCCGGAAAGTCGACACAAAGTCATGGGCGTGCCGGATATTTTATTGGCGGTCATTGCCGAAATCTTGCGGGACCCTGATATGGTGGCCTATATGACCCGCCGTTTGCAATGGCCTCGCCCCATGTTGCCCTTGATGATTAAACTGATTTTGCAGATTCCCTGGATTTTGCCAGTCATTTCTTTTTTCACCTCCAAACTGATGCGGCGAACCCACTCCAATAAGTACCAGTACAAGGCCGCCCAAAAAATTCACCGGGAAAAAGGGTACCGACTGATTGCCTTTGGTCATACCCATATTCCGGGGGTGCAGCCCTTGAGCCAGAGCGCTTATTATTTCAACACGGGGAGCTGGAAACCGGTCATCAACCTATTTAAAATTTCCAAGGATCCGGTCGAGCTGGAGTACCTGAACCCGGACGTGCAATTCAACAAGGTGGAACGCTCCGGCATTTTGCTGATTGAAAAATCAGACAGCACAGCCCCGGCGGAGTTTTCCCTGCAAACCATTCAGAGCGGCCTCGGCTAATAAAATTGGACTGGCTTAATGGCTCATTTGAGAGCCACTCAACCCAGACGGACCCCGTATTGGGCAGCCCAGCTCGATAGCGCCTGGGTAAGTGCCGGTGTCCAGGCCGGTTGTGCTTGGACATCCCGGGTATCGAAGAGCGCGGTCCCCCTCAGGGTGTCTTCCGGCCAACGGGGAAACAGATGAATATGCAGGTGGCGGGTTACTTCCGACAGAATGATGGTGTACGTTCTGGGAGATCCCTGTCGTTCCAGTTCGCTGGCCCAAGCCTGAGCAGCTTGCCAAATGGCCGGTGGCAAGTCGGCATACTGGCAGATTTCGGCTGCGGGGGCCAGCATAATATAGCCATTACGGGCACCCTGAACGGCCACCAAGGGTTGATCTCCCTGCAGGGCTAAAAACGGATTGGACGAGGACGATGGCTGGGTGGGCACGGATGACACTCCCTCTTCAGCCTGCAAAACAACTCAGGTGGCAATCCCCGCATGGCAACCCGGTGGGACGGTGCCTTTGGGCGCTCGATTTTGCGGCTGGTTTACGATATTTTAGAAAATCATATCATCATCAGGATCACGCTCGGGTCACTTATGCCAATGTGCCTGACCTTGGCGTTCCTGCCCAACCCCACCCCGATCCTCCTCACTGTCCCCCTGTTCAATTTAGGTGTTTTTGTTCTATGACTAGCCTTACGAGCAGCCCCAATCTGCCTTCCCAGTTTAGCAATGGCTTGTTTGATATATCCCGCAATGGCTTACAGATAGAAGATTACGATTACCCGCTGCCGGAAGCCTTGATTGCCCGCTACCCCTTGCCCCAACGGGATGAATCCCGCATGCTGGTGCTGAACCGGTCCACCGGGGAGATTACACACCACACCTTTCGGGATTTGCCCCAGTTTTTGCAGGCTGGCGATTTGTTGGCCCTCAACAATACCAAGGTCTTACCGGCCCGCTTCTACGGGCACCGTCAGGGCTTGACGGGTCGGGTGGAAATTTTAATGCTGCACCCGGAAGGCGACGCCAGCGGACAGATTTGGACCGCGCTGATGCGTCCAGCCCGCAAGCTAAAGCCGGGCACCATTGTGGAATTCCCCAACACCCAGGCCACCATGGAAGTGCTGGCCGTGGGGGAGCGTGGCTGTTGCCGGGTCATGGTGCATCCCGCCGAGCATGGCGATGTGGCCACCCTGATGGAGCAGGTGGGGTTAATGCCCATTCCGCCCTATTTGCGCCGGGACGCTGAAGAGAGTGATAAGGAACGGTATCAGACCGTGTTCGCCAAGGTGCCGGGGGCTCAGGCCGCCCCTACGGCCAGCTTGCACTTTACCCCTAAGGTTCTGGAACAGCTTCAGCAACAGGGCGTGCAACGAACCGAGGTGACCTTGTCCGTCAGTTCTGGGACCTTCCGCACGGTGGAAGAAGATGATATCCGGGCCCATAAAATGGATGCGGAAGCCTATACCGTGCCTGAGGAAGCCGCCATGGCCGTTCAGACAACCCGGCAGGCAGGTGGCCGTATTTTGGCGGTGGGAACCACCGTGGCCAAGACGCTGGAGACTGTGGCCAGTGAGCATCAAGGGGCGGTGATTCCTTGCAGCGGCTGGAGCAGCCTGTATATTTATCCCGGCTTTCAGTATCAAGTGGTGGATAGCCTGCTGACCAACTTCCACTTGCCCAAGTCAACACTGTTAATGCTAATCAGCGCCTTTGCCGGGCGTGAGAACGTGGCCCGGGCCTATCAGGTGGCTTTGGAAGAGGGCTATCGCTTTTACTCATATGGCGATTGCATGCTGATTCTGTAGCGGTCTGTGACTTTTAATAAAAACTAAGGTGAGGCTGCTCTCACAACACGTTTGTAAAACTGCGTGCAGCTCAAACAAATAGAGAGCGCTTATGGAAAGCATTCTTTTTGAACTCGCTGTACTCAAACAGTTACAAACGTGTTGTGAGAGGATACTCACCAAAACCAATAAAAAACCCGACCGGGGGGATGTGGTCGGGTAATATAGGCAAAGGGAAATGGGGGGATAGAGAGACAAGGGGCTGAAAATCAGGGAGAGTTGGAGGGAGAGGAGAGGGATTTGGAATCTGCTTAATAAAGCCCACTGAAGTGCGCCTGGTGATAAAGTGTGAACTTTTATGACAAAAAGACCTCGCGGGTGGGCGAGGTCTTTTGAAGTTGAAAGCCTGAGCTTAGCTAGCGTTCACTGCTCTGCGGATTTTGTTGGCCCGAATGCAGCTGGTGCAAACCTTGATGGTTTTGTGTTGGCCGCTGGGCAGGATGACCTTGCACTTTTGCAGGTTTGGGTACTGGAAAAAGCGGTGGTGCTTGTTGGAGAAGCAAACTTTGTTGGATTTGTTGCGACGCTTGGCGCATACTTCACAAACGCTGGCCATGATGAGGGGAAGTCCTTTTACTTTGGTTTACACAGTTCAAGTGTTGCCTATTGAACCATTAAAAAAAATGAATGGCAACACCCAACCCGGCCAGCAGAGTGGAGCGCTCCTTGAAAGTCACCGGGGAGCCCTTAAAATCCGGTGAACCAACTGGGATCGTAACCAGCACCGATTGGATAGGTGCAGAGGCTACTATCGCAGGTATTCAATCGGACATTTCCACGCGATCGGATGGCCCCATCGTAATACAAATTGATAAAAAGCGACTTGCTGGCGTTGTCCTCAGCACCAGTTCCACTGTAAACGCCATCGGGGTCAAAGAAGAAACGAAGGGTATTGGTTGTGTTGGTCCCGGCAAATTGTGCGTTTCTTAATTGTAATACCCCACCGTTGTGTAACTTTAGACAGGGCTCAGCTGCTGAGCATGGTGAGCTGCTACTAATGGGATGAGCATCAATGGATGAGGTCGTTTGAATAGAAACATAATTCATATAGGGAGATAACTGGAGTGCAGTCATGGTGGTTGACGGCGCTCCGTTGGCCGCTTTGTATTGTTCGTAGGCGCTCATAATCATAAAAGCCGCTTCCCGGGCCATGGTGGTTTGCTTGGCGCTGTTATTGGTAACGCTGCTGTTGGGGTTCATAACCTTGGGAATGGCAAAAGCGGCCACCACGCCCATGATGGCCAGCGTAATCAATACTTCCACCAGAGAGAATCCGGACTGTGAGCGTTTAGAGGACTGCATGGCGGTCTCTTTTACTTTGGTATGTTTACTTAGTCGACAGCTAAACTGAAAACTTGAATTTTGGAGCGCCTTCCAATCTATGAGCCGATTTGAAAGCTTATCGTTTCCGGAACGCTACTGAATTCCCTGCCCTATACCTCAAGACGTCTGACTTTAGGGAAAGCCCTCTTAAAATCCGGTGAACCAGGAGGGATCTTCATTGCCAATTGATGACCCATCTCGTAAGTTGCCTCTGGTACGAATGACGCCATCGTAATACAGAGCAATTTGCATCCCCATTCCCGGCCCATCATTAACAGCATCATACTGGCCATTGGGATCGTATCTGAAAAAAATACGATTTAAAGTGGTGAATCCTCCCAAATTTTGGGCACTGTTTGCCCAGAGGGCACCACCATTATGGAGAAGAAGGCAGACTCCTTCATGGTTCGAGTTAATTGTTCCTCCATTACAGTTTGACGCAATCCCACTCCTGTTTGCATGGCTGTCTAATTGGGTGTTAGTAGGTAAAACTGAGACATAATTCATGTAAGGGGTCAAATCGCTGGCTTTCAGGGTGGTTGGCGGTGCTCCGTTGGCCGCTTTGTATTGTTCGTAGGCGCTCATAATCATAAAAGCCACTTCCCGGGCCATGGTGGTTTGCTTGGCACTGTTATTGGTAGCGCTACCCGTAGGGTTCATAACCTTGGGAATGGCAAAAGCGGCCACCACGCCCATGATGGCCAGCGTAATCAACACTTCCACCAGGGAAAAACCACGTTGTTGAAGGGTACCGGTCATAAATCGATCCTTTGCACAGAGCTGTCTAATCATGTCTAATCAATGGTATCGACCAGCGGCCTAAAAACTTGAGGGTATTTTCTAAAATTTAATTGCTATTCAGGCAAAAAAACGCCCACCCGCATATTGGGGTGAGCGTTTTGAGTACCGATTCCTGACTGGGGTTATTAGCTCGGAGACTTTTTTAAGCTGCCAAGTCTCTGGCCAGTCCCTGTAAAACCGCAAGCAACGCGCTGAGGTCATCGTTTTCTTTCTCTGTCTGGAACCGGTTATATTTAAAAGTGTTGTCCCACAAGGTGTCGGTTTTGTAGTCATCAACCACGCCGTCAATGACATCGCCACCCTGCTTTTTAATGTTCTGGTTGCCATCGCCGCCTTTATGGGCACCTTTGACACCATCGGCGGTTTGACCCAGCAAACCGTGGGGGTTCACCCCGTCAGCCAACGGATTGATGCCATCGTTGATGACCACGTTGCTGTCAAGGTAGCCACCATCTTTTTGGGGCTGTTTAACTTGCAGGTCAATGGTGTACTCATCGGTTTTGACCACCAGTTTTTGACCATCCCACTGGGCAAACTTGCCACTGCCCAGGTCAATTTTTTCATCCTTGGTCAGGGGTTTGCCGTTGACCGTGGGGGCTTTGCCAGAGCGATCGAAATAGACCAGGTTTTCCCCGACCTGTATCCCGGCTTCACCAATCACAGTGGGCTGGACGCCATCTTTTCCGGGTTTGCCCCAGTCTACAAATTTGGTGTTGTACTGCACGTCTTTATCCGAGAGCATGTTGTAGATGTTGCCACCTTTGCCCATCACGTCGTACTGTTCGCCGTCAAAGCCCACCAGGTGAGGATCGCCCCAGTAGCGGCTGTTGTTTCCTCCGTTATAGTTGGGTGGGGAGACTTGCGGGCCAGCCAAGGCCATTAAGTTGGGCAATAGACTCATAATGCCTTTCAACAGGTTGGCCGAGGGATCTTGAAGGCCACTGTTTCCTCCACTCCCCAGCGGAAAGGTGGGGAAACCGACAGGCGGTTGAGGTTGAGGTTGAGGCTGCGGTTGCGGTTGAGCACTGCTGGCCATGCCTTGCATCAGCATTTGCAACATCCCTGAAAACTGCATTAGCATACTACCGGCCAGAGAGAAGTTATTGGCCATCAAAAACATCTGGCTCATGGTGGCGTTGGGGGAAAAGCCCGCAGCGGGTTGAGCGGTCAAACCGGGTTGGGTAATACCAGCCATCATGGATTGCGGAGCAACCAAGCCGGGTTGAAGCATACCGGCCATCATCGGTTGCATTGCGGTAGGGACCATGGTGCCGGAAATAGCCATTCTGTTGGGAATAAAAATGCCGTTGCCCATTGAAACCATGGAAATGCTCCTTTACTGATTCTTTGCTCATTTGTATTGCACAAAGCAAGCCAATGAGACGCTTGGGAGTCTATGAAATAACCAGCTCTATGTTCAATACAAACAACTTCAATGTTATATACTATTTAAACCAACCCGATATCCAAAATTGATCGCTTAATACTGAAAATGGACTCATTTTCGGAAAATCAGAAAAATATGAGAGAATAAGCGCTTTTTGATAGGAGTGTGGACGGTCTCAGCGAGAGCAAGTGACGTTTATAACAGACAACACCCACCAGACTACTTAGAACTGGCGGGTGTTATCGTTTTGTAGAACAGTTAGGAATTAATCGCTGAACTGGTTGTTTTTCACGAAGCGAGTATCAAACAGGCCGGAGACCACGTAGTCAGTGACTACTCCGTCAATGACCGTGCCGCCTTGTTTCAGTTCACCGGTGTTGTTAACGCCCTTGCGTTCACCTTTAACACCATCAGCGGTTTGACCCAGGAGGCCGTGAGGGACTACACCATCTGCCAGCGGGTTAACGCCCTGGTTTAGCTTCACGTCACTGTCAATATATTTACCGTTCGGATTGTTTTTCACCGTAAGCGTCGTGTTATATTCAGTGGATTTGACGGAGAGGGTTGTTCCATTCCAGGTTGCTTCACCTTGACCATCCAAGCCGTACTTTTTATTGAGTGCCATTGCCTGGCCATTAACGGTGGGAGGTTTACCCGAGATATCCATTGCGATTTTACTCGCGCCAACGGTTAGCCCTGCACCGCCAATAATGGTAGATTGTAAGCCGTTGGGCTTGGGCTGACCCCAGGCTTCAAACCGCGCGTTGTATTGAAAGTTTTTATCGGAAACGATGTTGTACGTTTGGCCTGGTTTTCCCATGACATCGTACTTCTCGCCACCGAATCCCACGAAGTGGGGGTCACCCCAATAGCTTCCACCGGGCTTGTCGTTATAAGTAGGCGGCTTTACCGGTGGTTTCACGGGAGGCTTCACCGGGGGATAAGTTGGGGGCTCCACAGGCGGTTTTACCGGGGGCTTCACAGGAGGCTTCACCGGTGGGCAATGGGGCGTTGGGGTTGGATAAGTGGGAGTAGGAGTAGGGGTAGG
>LAPX01000015.1 GCA_001858525.1 Vampirovibrio chlorellavorus
AGCCCTCTAAACCACTCTGACAGGGAATAGTCTATCTCAAAAACTTACGGGATAAGCTCTAACTTGTTTGGTCGGACTGGCCATTGAATCATTTGTTTGATGAGTCGTCATATCGACATAAATGACCTCACTTCTCGAATTGAGATCATTTATGTGTGACCGATACTCACCAAGATGCCAACACCCTAATAAGTCCGATTGATCATTTTCAACAATAAGAATATTCTGGGCAGAATTTCCTCCCCAAAAATTAAACGCATCTATTCGCATCAATTCTTCTTTGCCGTCCCCATTTAAATCCGCTTTGGCTTGTACACTATTACCAACAAAATACATCCCCCTTGGATCTTCCATATAGGGTAAGTACCCTAATGTGATCATTGGGATCCCCAAAAACAAAAAGACGAAGCCAATTACTAATTTCAAAAAATGCTGAGCTAAAAAAGAACTCAACTTTTTACCTGTAGAATTGAGCTTTGAAATGAAATTCTTAAAAATCATAAAACATTCAAACAATGTACATTTATTACTGATGAGTTCAAGTAAAAACCATTTTGCTGCTATTTATCAACTTTCTGTTTTATTGCGAAACGTGCAGCCTTTTTTAAACCGAAATCCCGGCGGGAACAACCCACCGGGACCACAAAAGTAATCTTTTGATTAAAACGAATGGATGTCGCTTATTTCTGACCCATACTGCTCAACAAGGTCATTAAAAACTGCATTAATTGACTGGCGTCAGGCTGCCCAGCGGCGCCAGAAGCACCAGAAGCACCTCCCAGCAATCCTGCCAGTGAAGACTGCTGTTGCTGTTGTTGCAAGGCCTTTTGTTGCTTTCGGATGGCGGATTGCTGCACCAGTCCATTGGCCCAGGAGAGAATGTCACTGCCGTCCGCATTGTGGGTGACACTGTACGTCAAGTTATTCAAGCCATTCATAAAATCCGTCATGCTGTTGCCGGTACTGGTTGGCATGCCGGTGGGACTGGCCCCGTACATATTGTTCATTGGCGAAAAACCAAGGGGAGAGGAAACAGGTAACATAAACGACCTCCGAAATTGAGAGGATCAAATCCTTGTATCAACCAAACCTTATAAAGATATACTTGTTATAAAAATTTCCAGCGAACTGGATTGCTAATAGATATCATTTTTGTGTTTATTGATTACAAAAATTTACGCTTGACGGAAGTCTGAATGCAGAGCAAACAAGCTTTGCCAAGTCCTTGGCCAAAATACCAACCACAACCCTCCAACTCAATGAACGCAGGCTGGGATTCCCGCTTTGCTTTGTTTAGAATAAGTGGGTTAGCGGCAATCCATGGATTTTATTAACACCTCTATGAAAAGCGTGGCCTTTGGTTTTTCCCGGTTATTAGCTCGCTCTATATCACTCCTGATGGTAACCAGCCTTATTACCGGCTGGATACCCAGCAGCTTTGCCGTGAAAGAGGAAGTAGTCCCCACCACACAGTCCGCCCCGGAAGTCGATACGGAACTTGAGAATCTGTGGAACCAGAGTATCGATGATCCTGCCCCGCAGAAACGTATGAAACCGGTTGTGCCGTCTACCTCTATCGCGCCCCAAAAACCAGCAACCAAAACGCAGCAAAAGCCTATCGCCACAACCCCCTCCAAACAATCGGCCCCGCCTATAAAAGAGACCAAACCCAAGACCAAGCCAGAGCCTGCCAAGCCCATTACCCCGTCCAGTGAATTGGCAAAAACGCCAGCGCCTAAAGCCGAAACAACGAAAAAAGTAGTGAAAACGCCGCCTGTAGAGCCTTTAAAACCGGAATCTCCAAAAATAAAATCAAAAATCAAGCCAGAACCGCCGTTAGCCCTTCAAAAATCCGAAAAAGCGCAACCGGCTTCTGCAAAAGAGAAACTAAATGCCCCCAAGGTTAGCCCCTCGGTTCCTACTGACGCTAATGCACCCGCTGTAACCAAGATCAACGAACAGACACCATCTGACACCGTGTCTGCTCCCGCTCAAGCCAAAACGAAAAAAGCGCCAAAACCCAAAAAAGTGAAGCCCCAAAAGGCCAAGAAGGTCAAAGAAAAGCCCGCCAAAGCACAGCCCGAACCGCAAAAAGAATCGACCGTTGAGAAAGCACTTCCAGAGAGTGCGAAGCGCCAACAGCCTCCTCCAAAAGTAAAGCCGGTGAAAGTTGAGGCCAAGCCGGAAGCGGTGCCTTATGCAAAACCGAAGACATCCAAGGCAGTTACACCTCCCACAGTGCCTGCTGAAGCGATGACGCCATCGGTTAAAGCGGAAAAAGCGAAGCCCAAAAAAGAGAAACAGGCTCGTAAAGAGCGCCAACCCAAGCAGAAAAAAGAATGGGCCCCTATTGTAGAGACCAACCCGCAGGCTATAAAGGTTCAGCCAACGTCTGAAGCGAAAGGCATCCTGAATCCGACCGATCAGGCGCCTCAAGCACCGGAAGCCAAGCCTCTCATGACGCCGACCGTAACAGAGAGTAAGTCTGTTAAAACCAAGCAAAAGAAAACCAAACCGGCCAAAATCAAGCCGGAAAAAGTGAAACCCGTCGAGTCTAAACCCGCAAAAACTAAACCTGAAGTGGCCAAACCCGCGGCAATCAAGCCCGAAGAACTCAAACCGGAAGTCGCCAACCCCAAGGCTGAAGCGGAAAAACCTGAGCTGGCAAAACCGGAAGCACCCAAACGCCAGAAAAAACAGAAGCCTGAAAAAGTGAAACAGGCCAAGGTGAAGCCGGAAAAAACCAAACCGGTTGAATCGAAACCCGCAGAAACCAAATCGGCAGAAGCAAAGCCTGAAAAACTCAAACAGGAAGTCGCCAAACCGAAGGCTGAAGCGGAAAAGCCGGAGCTGGTGAAAGCAGAAGCGCCCAAACGCCAGAAAAAACAGAAGCCTGAAAAAGTGAAACAGGCCAAGGTAAAGTCGGAAAAAAACAAACCGGTCGAGTCGAAACCCGCAGAAATTAGACCTGAAGTTGCCAAACCCGCGGCAATCAAGCCCGAAAAACTCAAACCGGAAGTCGCCAACCCCAAGGCCGAAGCGGAAAAACCTGAGCTGGCCAAGCCGGAAGCGCCCAAGCGCCAGAAAAAGCAGAAGCCTGAAAAAGTGAAACAGGCCAAGGTAAAGCCGGAAAAAACCAAACCGGTTGAATCGAAACCTGCAGAAATTAGACCTGAAGTTGCCAAACCCGCGGCAATCAAGCCTGAAAAACTCAAACCGGAAGTCGCCAACCCCAAGGCCGAAGCGGAAAAGCCGGAGCTGGTGAAAGCAGAAGCGCCCAAACGCCAGAAAAAACAGAAGCCTGAAAAAGTGAAACAGGCCAAGGTGAAGCCGGAAAAAACCAAACCGGTTGAATCGAAACCCGCAGAATCCAAATCGGCAGAAGCAAAGCCTGAAAAACTCAAGCCCGAAGTCGCCAAACCCAAGGCCGAAGCGGAAAAACCTGAGCTGGCAAAACCGGTAGCACCCAAACGCCAGAAAAAGCAGAAGCCTGAAAAAGTGAAACAGGCCAAGGCGATGCCAGAAAAAGCCCAGCCGGTCGAGTCGAAACCCGCAGAAACGAAACAGGCAGACGCAAAGCCTGAAAAACTCAAGCCGGAAGTAGTAAAACCGAAGGCTGAAGCGGAAAAGTCCGAGCTGACCCAGCCCGAACCACCAAAACCGACTTTGGAACCGAAGGAAACACCGGCTAGCACTGCGCAGCTTATTCCGGAAGTGCCAAAACCCCCGACTCAATCCGAAGTGGCCCCTCCCTTAGGACTCTCCAAATCCACCCCGGTGATTGAGTCCTTGACGATGCCCGCCGAAGTGACCCAATTGGCCGCAGAGTACCTCAGAAGCCTGCAACAATGGCAACAATCCAGACAAAAAGAAAGTCTTGAGCCAGTCCTGAACAAAGGTCAGGAGGCTGCAAGGTCTATCCTTCAGCACGCAGACACCCTGACCGATGAGGATTTCGAGGTCATCAAGAAATCCATGCCCGGCTACCTCATCTTGCACCAGGAAATTGTGGTGGCAGGACCGGATCCGGCCTTTTTCCTGACCCTGGCTACGCAAAAGGGTAAACCTGCCGATTTGGCTTTTTTCAAACTGATGAATCAAACCCTGAATGGCTACTGGCCCAGCACTATGGAAGAATTGGACGACCTGAGCGGCTGCACCCGCTTTGGCAGCGGAGAACTGGTGCGTCTGTATGGTGAGTGGACCGCCTTCAAGCGGCAGTTTCCCACGGGTTATACCAAAGCGTTGCAAGATCCCAACCTGTTGCTGTTGAGCGATTTGGAAGATCAGCTGCTGAACAGTACCGCCGCTTGCGAAGGCCCTGAAAGCGTTCAGCAGGAGTTGCAAAGCTTTGTGCAAAACTTCCCTCGCTCTCCCCTGACGCCCAAAATCAAGCAACGCTTGCTGGATTTACAACAAAAGAAGCTGGATATGAGCTTTAATCAAGGGGTCAGACACCGCTTGAAAGAAGAGACCGGAGAATAAAAAACACCGGCAGACGCTTGGGTCCGCCGGTGATTTTATAGGCTTGCCAGAATCGAGCTAAAGTCAGGCCAAAACCAGGGCAGGCTTTTCCAGAGATCGCTTCATGAAAATATGACAGCTGGCGTGTCCCGTATGGCCCAGACGATTGTCCAGCCGCTGGAAACCCAGCTTCTCATACATGGCGATGGCATTGGTCATAACGCCCACTGTTTCCAGGTACATTTGCTGATAGCCAAGGGCTTGGGCTTCCTGGAAGTTCTTTTCCAGCAATTTCCGACCAAAGCCGCGTCCCCGCAATAGGGGATGAAAGTATACTTTTTGCAGTTCGCAAGTCTTTTCCGGGCCTGTATGGCCTTTTAAGGGGGCGAAACCGCCGCCTCCCAAAACCCGTCCGGTTGCCTGCTCCTGAATGACCCAATATCCCCGATCCGGCGCTTGATGGGGTGGCAATTGGTAGGCCGCAAACAAATCCTGTAGTTCAGGGTCGGCCGAGGCAAACCCCGGCCCAACGCATTTCAGTTCTGTCAAGACCGAGAGAATTAGGGCTTCCAGTTGAACACTGTCCTGGGGCTCAATAGGGCGAATTTGAAACAGAGAAGACATCAGGATGTAACAACCTCCAATTCATTGGGGACGAGGGCAGAAGGGGTGGGCTTGCTGGCCCAGGGTCGGTTCATGATTTGCACCAAGGCCACGCCGCACAAAATGACAAAGGCACCCAGTACCATGGTCGGCGTGACCGTTTCGTGCAGGAACAGGGCGCCAAATACAACCGTCAGAACCGGTGTGACGTAGGCAAAAGTACTGGAAACAGAGACCGGCAAGTTTTTCAAGGCAAACAAATAGCAAGGGGTGGCAATCATGGTGCCGAAGCCAATCAGATACAAGAGCGCTAGCACGGAGGTGGTTGTGGGCTGCCATTGTCCCCACCAGTCCGGGGCGGTCCAGAAACAAACCGGAATCAGCAGCAGACCGGCCGTCAGATTCTGCAGGCCCACGGTCATAAACAGGGAATCCGTGGTGGGATGCCGACGGGCGTAAATAGAGCCCACCGCCCAGCAAAAGGTCATTAAAGCCAGACCGGCCATGCACCACCAGAAAATAGCGGTGACTTGCAAAGGATGAGTAAGATGCGGGGAAAGCAAAATCACCATGCCCAGAAAGCCAATGATAATTCCCAGCCAGGAGAGCCCGGAAATACGCTCCCTCGGGGGTAACAGGGCCGACAACAGGGTCATCCACAGCGGGGTGGTGGCCACAAGGACGCTGCCAAAGCCGGTTGCTACGTACTTGACCGTCCAGCAGACGATGGAATTACCGGCAAAAAACAGCAAAAATCCGCTCATGGCGTGAATTTTCAAATTTCGAACTGTGGGAAACGATTCCCCACGGAGGAGAGAGAAAGCAATCAGCAAACCACCCGCTATCAGAAAACGCACGCAAGGCAGCAAGGCCGAAGGAATACTGTCTACACCCAGGCGAATGGCCCCACTGGTGGTGCCCCAGATTAAATAGACAGCCAACAAAGCCGCATACGGTTTCCAGGAGTATTCACTTTGACGCATGAGAATAGTCTTCCGAAATCAGTTACCGGTGGGAACAGTGAAAGGAGTGGAAAAGTTAAAGAGTCTGCAAACGGTCTAAAAAAGGTACAAAAAGAGTTCAGAACGGGAGGAATCGATGTAATTGGTCTACAAAAGGTGAGTCGTCATTATAAAAACTAAACTCTATTATAAGTTGCGCACAGGGTTTGTCCAAGCATGAGCTGGCCGCAACCCTTTTCCTTCATTCCCGCTCTTGGGTCTTTTTGGGTCCCTAAAGTTTAGGGGCAGTGGCCGCATGGCATCACACCGGCGAATCGCAGAGAAACAAAATCTGGCAAATTTGAGTGATTCGAAAACATAAATGTCTGTTTTTAGCAAAAAAGAAATATAAAACATTAGAACTCTATTTGTCATTCCCGCGCAGGCGGGAATCCACTTTTCCAAAGATGCGCTTCATTCATCTAATGAAAACCTCTTTGAATTAATACACACTTTTGTTAACTTACCTGAAGTATTCCATTGTCTGCACTACTCCGATAAATGGATCTGCCAGGCTGGATGATGGACCTAATCGACGCCTACTTATCAGGATGCACTTCATCGGCTATAGTTAAAAAGGACGTATAAAATAGCCCCAACCTAATACAGGTATGAATTCTGAGATGAAACATCTTTTTGTAGGGTCTTTATTTATTCTTTTTCTAGTTTTTAGCCCTGTTGGGCATGCCTATAAAGTCGAGAAACCTGAAAATATCCCTACAAACCCTCCTGAGTATGACGTCTTTAAATATATCCATGCTTCTCGTGAAGCAACTTTGATTTCTGTTGGTGAACAATCTAAAAAAGCAGAAGCCACAATTGGGGGAACACTATATCTGGCTCAAACCCATCTGCTTTACCCGGGTTACCGGATTAAAAAGTATTTTAAAGGCTTAATGCCGGGCTCTTTGGGTATTCCCTTTAAATTTTGGTTAAATCAAGGGGACTTGTTTTTCAATCGGGAAGATACCAAATACCTTTACTTTGCCCCTACATCAGGAAAGTCTGGTGCATCCTTTCCTGGTCTTGGAGAAGTTGTTTCCGGTGAGGATTCTGTGGGCGTAAGGCGCCATAAAAAAAGTGGTGTTTTAGAATGGTTTGTAAATAATTCAGACTTTAACCAAAGCTCTCGTCATATTATTTGGCATCGACGGCTAACAAAGGATGAATTACAAACAGTTGACTACGTTCCGGAAGGATTGCCTTATAAGCTTTTAGGCTATAGAAAAATTGTTTATGATGGCTACTTTAACAACAACCTTATTTTTACCTTGGTTGATACAACAGGTGATAAGAGAAGCGAGCAAGAGTATCGTGTCACACCTGATGTCTCTGGAAAGACCATTGTGGTTATCGGAGGCATTGTTATTCAATGCTCCAATATCAATCCTTCAGGAATGACCTATGAATTACTAAGTATAAATGAGCATTGAATCGCACTCATTAAATTAGTCTGAAAGTCGGAAGTGGAATCTTTTAGTAGTTTCTGGACAACTTAACCACCATAAACGTTTAAAAACAAAAAGAAGCTGCAAATAGCATCCACTTCCAAAATCAAAAGCTGCTCCTCTGTGTATATGCTCGAATTTTGAGGACCCCAAACAATGCCTGCAATCGACAAAGCCACTGGATACGGGGCAGCACTGCTGCTCATCATCCTCCTTTGGACCCTCCATCCTTATGCCAGTCAGGCTCAGGAAGGTAACCTGCAGGAATTGAACCGTACCAGCTACGGCAGCCGGTTTTACATGGACAAGGACACCATTCAAACCCAGGGGAATGGCAAGCTGCAATACAATGTGATTGAATACCAATCGGGTCAGAACCAACCAGGCCGGGTCAGCAGCAGTGAAATAGACTGCAACACCGGGCAGCTGAAATCTTCCACGGAATCCTGGGACGAAACCAGCGAGGGGGCACAGACCAACCGCCTGCCCGGACCCAGTCGCCCGGTCAAAATTCCCGGTTATTCCAAATCATACGCCATCTTCAAGGAAATTTGCGGTGAATACGCGCCTGAGGCCAAAGGCGCTTGGTGATCATCTCCTGAAGGGTTGGATCGAATCTATTTGTATTCCCGTTCCCGTACCCATTTGGTGGAAATCCACTTCTCTCCGGCAATCACGGGCAGAGAGGCGTGCAAGGTCTTTCGGTCGACCTCTCCCTCGGGGGTCACGTTTATAAATAGTAAGGCGTCGCCTTTTCTGGGCTTCACCCGAATATCCATTTCAGGAAAATGCGTTTCCCCGCCTTCATCCACATCATTCAGATACATAATACAGGTGGCCATACGCTGCCCGCCTGCGGCCATGACCGTTGAAGAACCTTTCAGGTTGGGATCGAAAAAATCAAAATGAGGTCGATATTCCTGCCCCACTCCGTAGTTGAGTACCTGCAAGCCTTCGCCATTTTCCACTGGCAGGCCCAGCAGCAAGGCGATACGATCCTCAATCCCGGTAATGGTGGGGGTTTCTCGAATCATAAAGTAGGTACTGGTGCTACTGCGGGCTTCCACCAGGATAAACTTTCCGGTCTCCGGATCCACAGTGGTGGAGGGCGCAATCTTGGGTCGAGCCCGTTCAATGAGATGCGAGCATTCCTCGTCACTCAAAAAATTCCGCAAAGTCAAAATACGGGGCTGTGTGGATAATTCTACAATGTCGAACATACAGGGATCCTAGTAGTTTTGGGCTGAAACAACTTGAAAAAACAGATAATCAGCAACTGCTTAACACAGAAAGCCTGAAGGTATTATTCATTATAACTTTTTAAAGCCGCCAGCACCCGATTAATCCCGCAGCCGTCCACCAGCTGCATCCCTTGAGCCGCATAGGGTTTGAGCAACGCAGGATTCCGGGCAAAAGAGAGAACCGACTGGGCAATTTGTTCGGCAGTCACAGTGCCACTGGGGCCCAAGTACACCTGGGCTCCGGCTTCTGCCACTTCCTGACTGATTTGCCGCTGATTATCAGCGACAGCAAGGACAATGGCAGGCAGTCCCAAACAGAGACGCTCCCAAGTGGTGGTGCCCCCAGCCCCAATGGCCAAATCCGCTTCCGCCATCAGTCTGGCAATATGCGGGGTTTGACAGTGAAAATGCCAGCCGGGTTGATGTTGGCAACGGGCCTGAATGGACGCTTTGGCCGGATTGCTGGCCCCCACAATGACATCCACTTGACAGTTGGCTAACTGCAAGCTGGAGAGTGCATCCAGTACGGTTTGCGTTTCCCCGGTGGGATCACTGCCTCCAAAGCAAACCTGAATGCGCTTTAATGTGGGTCGTTGGCGTTTCCCCGATGCCAGCAAGTCCAAACGCATCGCTTCAAATTCAGGACGCAACAAGGCGTAGGCAGGACCCAGCAAACACCGGGTGGTCGATGGCAGCAGGCCTTGATAGCGATCTTCTGGATGGGCGAAATAGTTTTGATCCAGTAACACATCGCAGTGGTGATTTCGATTGGCCAAATCGTCAATGATCAGTATCTTCCCCACCCGGTCCCGCAGGGAGCGCTCCCACTGGGCATCCAGTTGGTAATGATCCACCACCAGAAACTCCGGGGCGTTCTGTTGCAAATATTCGCTTACGCTTGCCGGAACGGCTGCCGGATTTTCATCCTCCCACACCAGCAGTCCAAAGCCCTGCTCCTCAATCCATCGGGTCATATCGCCGGGTAAGCGTCGACAGGCAAATGTGACATGAGCACCCTGTTGCACCCACTGATTGGCTAGGGTCAGGCACCGTACCACGTGTCCCGTACCCATTTCCACGGACGCATCGGCCCGAAATAAAACGTTCACAAAAACCGCCCCGACGACATGCTGTCCTTATTCAAGCTGACCTTATTCATACAAGTTCCATTGTAAGGGATCCACAAAACGGGCATCGTTGCTGGCAAAGGGAAAGAAATCATCCGCGGCCAACCCTGAGTGCAGGGCGGCTACCATCTCGCTGAGTTGATCGGCACTGTGCACCCCAATTAAAGCGTAATCCACCTCGGGTAAGGCCGTCACAAAGTTCAAGGCCCCTTCCAGCGGGGTCAGCCCTTCCTTCACCAGAAAATCATGGTACTGGGCCATCCGCTTTTTCAGTGGCCAAAACCAGGGATGAAGGTGCAGCGGATCCAGCAACACCCCTTGCAGCAGAATGTCTCGGGCATGCACCTCGATTTTTCTGCTTTTTAATTGACTTAAATGCCCACTGTGCACAAAACGCTGATCCAGGACACTCACGGGCAACTGCACAATATCCGGCTGAAAATATTGCAACAGCCAGTCCAGTGCCTCCGGGTGCGATACGGAAAAAGCGGTTTTTTCAATTAGCTTCTGCTTTTTTAAGGCCTCCATGCGATGAATCAGTCGCTCCCCTTGCCGGTTCATGACCGTGGGGTTAATAGTCGTTTTGAGGGCGTACACTTGAGGTTGAGACAAGACCTCCAAGGCTTCCATCACCCCTTGTTCCAGTTGATCCGCGTAAGAGCTGGCCCCAAGATCCGCTGAAAGCAGGTAAGGCTTGACTAACATTCTGAAATGGGCCTGTCCGGGCAAGCAACGCCCTACCACTGACAGGCTGTCTCCAGCCTCAGCTGCGGTATCCAGCATAGTAATGCCCGCCTGATGGGCCAGATTCAAGATGTCCCGAACCGACTCCAATGGCACCGAGAGCGCATGCTTTCCGCTTTGCGCAGCAAATGCCACTGTACCCAAGCCCAATTTCATTGATTTAAAAATCCTGATTCTGGAGTACCACTCTATCTGATTCTGATCATAACAAAAGCAGCCCGAATTTTTCCGCACTTGAATGGCAACTGGCAAAAATACTCAAATTGGATGACGCATCCACAGGCCATAAAAAGGTTCAATGAAAGCAGTGCTCAAAAAGGATAAAGCCATTTTTTGTTCTGAGCCAGATTGAATTTTTTTAGATGTGGATATGAGTTAAGTATCGCCTTATTGTGCAGGCAGGGACTGATCGAGGTAATCTATGTTTGATGGTAAATCCATTTTAATAACCGGGGGAACGGGATCCTTTGGTAAAAAAGCGGTCAAAACCCTTCTGGAACGATACAAACCCAAGAAAATCATCATCTTCTCTCGGGATGAGTATAAGCAGTACGTCATGCAGCAAACCTACAATGCCCCCTGCATGCGTTATTTCATTGGTGATGTTCGCGATGCCCAGCGACTGGATATGGCCATGAGTGACGTGGATTTGGTCATCCATGCGGCAGCCCTGAAACACGTCCCCATCGCTGAATATAACCCGCAAGAATGTATTCACACCAACGTGACCGGTGCGGAAAATGTTATTCGGGCTTGTCTGGATCATCAGGTGGAACGGGTCATTGCCTTGTCCACCGATAAAGCGGCCAACCCCATCAACTTGTACGGGGCCACCAAGCTGGTGTCCGACAAATTATTTGTAGCCGCCAACAACCTGGTGGGACGCAAACCCACCCGCTTTGCCGTAGTTCGCTATGGAAACGTGGTGGGCTCTCGTGGTTCTGTCATTCCGTTTTTCAAAAAGCTCATGCAAGAAAACGTCAGTGAATTGCCTATTACCGATCCACGCATGACCCGCTTCTGGATTACCTTGTCCCAAGGCGTGGACTTTGTATTGGATTCTTTTATGCGCATGAAAGGCGGCGAAATTTTTGTGCCCAAGCTGCCCTCTACCCGCATTACCGATTTGGCCGAAGCCTTATACCCCAACGTGCCGCACAAGGCCGTGGGCATTCGTCCGGGAGAAAAATTGCATGAGGTCATGTGCCCCAGCGATGACTCTCATTTAACTCTGGAGTTTGATGATTATTACGTCATCCAGCCCACCATTCATTTTTCCAATGATATCCAGTACGACAGCAACCAACTGGGACAGCGTGGCAAGCCGGTCGAACTGGGCTTTGAGTACAACTCGGCCAACAATCCGGTTTTCCTGTCCTCTCAGGAAATTCAGCAGTTGGTAGCGCTGGACGACATCGAAGTTTAAATAACAGCTTTCATAAGGTTGGAAACTTTACTGGTGCGAGCTTGACCTGCTATCAGTGGGAATTCATCTGCCTTTTTTGAAGGTTAAAAAACCAACAGCCAACCAAATCGGTAGGTCGAAAATCTACGGCCCTTGCTTATACCGGGATTGGCCGGGCCCAAGACCTATCAGTTTCCGTTAGCCTCAACGCCTGCTTCGTCTACCTTCGTGTATCTTTGCCCAAACCATTGGAGGGAGGGCACAGACCTGGATTCCTTCAAATGCAGGAGGCGTGTACCTTTAGAAATGGCACACAATAATCATATCGAAGGCAATCCAAAAAAGAGTCCAATTTATGAGCAGAGAAACCTTTTCCCTGTTGTTTTTCAGCCTGTTGGCTGTTGTAGGGGTTAGCGCCTCTTTTCACTGGATGGAAACGCACAGCACGCTGGATGCACAGCAGGCTTTGAGACAGGCAAAACCTGTTATTCAACACCTCAGCCAGGAAAAATCTACCCCCCTGCGCTTGGCCCAAATGACACCGCCCAGTAACGCTAATAGCAACTGGCAGATTGAGCTTCAGACTCCCGCCCGAAAAAAAGTCAACATTCTGGTGCAGGGAAATGGCGCGACCCGTGTGGTTCAGTGATTCTGCTTTGATGGGAAACGCCTCACTGACCTGAATGGCAAAGGTTATAATTCGCAAGCGGTTTGTCTATCTGTCTCAGACTCACAATTTAAGTCTTAAGATTCTGCAAAGTCCTATGGATAGACGAGTTGATTTCATGACTAAAACGATATTCTGAACAATGAGACCCAATATAGATGTGGATATGAAGAAGACAACTTTTGACACATGGTTGTCGTTAAAGAGATTTATCCAAGCCTAAGCCAAGGATTAAGCAGGATCGAGGAAGGATCGGAAAGGCTGAAAGCATTATGCTGAGTGAAAATCCAGGGAAGAAAATGAACGAATCCAATAAGCAGAAAATCACAAACAATGAAAGCATTGAGATTGACGACCTCAAAGCTTCTTACTGGGCTTCTGTCGCCGCGTCTGCCCATAATACCTTTTCAGAGCCCAGCACCTTCCAGCTTTCGCCCAATGAAGCCCAAAAATCACTCAGCGCGAAATCTCACTTTGTCCATCATAAAACGTCACAGTGGCTTTTGGCATCAAAGCCCAAAGCATTTGAATCGGTAAATCAAGATTTACCCAGTCAACCGACTTCTCCGATTGAGGGCTGTAATGGAGCGCTTCAAACTCACCTGCCAGACATTTATCGTGTCACTCTAAGGTCGGATAAGGAGACAAAAATATCCAGTGATCCGTTGCTCAGTTTTTCAGGACCGTCTAAAAGCTTTAAGGCCTCAAACTCTGCAGATAATGGTCAGGGGGATAGCCTGAACTTGGCCAACGAACCATTGCATTGGGTTGATGAATTGGATAGTTTTAATCAGGACTTTTCAGACAACGATTTTTTACTGGTTAAAGAGCACTGGACCTCAAAAATTTTGAACAATCCCAAAATGGTTGCAGCTGTTATTGGTCTATGTCTTTTGGCCTCATCAGTTTACGCAGGCCTGGGTTATTGGTGGCTTACCTCTTCTAATTTATCGCATGCCGCGGAACCTGAAAATGGAAAGCCAACCACGCAGTCAAGTAGTCCCGATCTTTTCAATATTAAAGCTTTGCAAAAACAAGTGCCTTCTGCGCAGCCCACGAACAAGATCAATCCCAACGAGCGGCTGATTGCCCAAGCAGAACCTGTGGCAACTTTTGCTATGGCAGATTCAGTGGAGGCTATTCCGGAACTGAGTGGACGACCGGATCCATTTTCTCCGTTAATCCAAGAAACCAATGGTTCTTTTATAGCCCCGACTCAAAATCAGGATGCCTTGACCGGGGTCCAGTACACTGGGTTTATTGGGGGTGTAAATAGCAAAAATAAAATTGCCATTATCAAGGTCGCTGATGCCAATCCCGCGGTGAGTCCAAAGACACTATTCAAAAAGGCTGGCGAATCATTTTACATTAATGGCGAACGTATTTATTTATTCGCAATTGGAAAAACCAGCCTGAGTTTACAGCTCAAAAATGAAAACCGATCCTTGGCGCTCAATCCTTATAAGATCATTGTGAATAATACAGCCACAACCAATGCCGCCGGTACCACTGGAAGCACTGGCGCTAGTCCCGCTGCTAGTGGTTCTAATTCAAGTAGCATCGTCAGTAGCGGTAGTGCATCATCTTCTATCGTGAGTTCTTCAACTGGGGAAAGTTCTAGCGCGAATGCCACAAATAATACTTCCACGAGTAGTAATTCTGCCAGGAATTCTGGTAATGGTATTAACATCAATTTGGAAGAATGATTTTGCTTTACGGCAGTGAACCCTGTTTTGAGTGATTTTAGTCCGGAAAAGTTTCGTTTTAAAAATTTGATTCAATAGAGTTGAGAGATGAGAGGCAACCAACCATGAAGAAAACGCTGGCACCATTGTTGGTCGCAATGATGACCCTCCAGGCGGTATCGCCATTGCCAACCATGGCTCAATCTCGTTTGGCCACAGGCTCTCTAGACAATACGGCCCTGCTGGATGAAACACTGAGTGTACCCAACGGTAATCGGCGGATCACTTTAAGCGTTGATAATCAAAATATTCGAAATGTCCTGTATGCCTTGGCTGATACTGGCAAGTTCAATTTGGTTATGGACGATTCGGTGACTGGAAATGTCACGATTGATTTATCCAAGGTGAGTATTAACCAGGCGCTGCAATCGATTGCGTCATTGGGCAATTTGAAAATTTTAAAACAAAGTGGCAATATTTATCTGGTCATGTCCCGAGCCACTGCAGAGGCCAAAGGGCTGGATCGACAACTTTCCAAAGTCATTCCCCTGCATTACACCAACGCCACGCGGGTGGCCAGTATGCTCAACAATTCCCTGTTAGCCGGATCCGCTTCAGGGAGTGGATCTTCCGCAGGGGGAGCGAGCGGGACTGCCACGCAATCGGCCACTGCTGAAGCCAGGACAAACAGTATTATTTTGGTCGGCACAGCTCAAAAAATTGCATTGGCTGAAGCGGCCATCGCCAAAATGGATGTTCCTCGCCAAAGTAAAACATTTTACCTCAGTCACTCCAATGCTTTGGATGTTGCTACCTTGTTAGCGGGTAGTGCATTTAATGATGGGGTTGCCTCATTTTCAGTCGGAGCCGCTGGTGGGGGGGCTGCCGCTGGTGGTGCAGGCACCACTCCTACAACGCCATCTTCCCTGAGAGTAGAGCGCCAGGATGTGCAAGAAGGCAGTGGTATTAATATTTTTGGTAGCAGTGGGAATGGGGTAACTTCTGGTCTTTCGAGTGCCGTAACACTCAGAGGATTTGTCAAAACGCAGGATAACGCCTCAGTATCGCCTGAAAGCGCCCTGATTATTCCGGATTCGCGTCAAAACGCCATCACGATTATGGGTACCGCTGAGCAAATTGCTTTGGCCGAATCGCTTATTCCGACTTTTGATGCCCAACTGCCCCAGGTGTCTATCGAGGCTTCTTTGGTAGAAATTACGGATACCAACAGTAAACAACTGGGAACCCGCTGGGGGATTGCTGATGGCAAACTGCAATTTGGTTTTAACAATCAGCCCCTCAGCTCAGTTTCGGGAACAGGGCTGATTGGCCTTTCCACTATTACTGATATTACAGATGTGAATGCTTTAGCCCGATCCGGAATTGCCTTTAATACCAGTCCCGCCGTAACTCGCCCGGATTATGCATTTCAAATCAGAAACCTGATTTCTCAAAACAAAGCAAAAGTGCTGGCCAATCCAACGGTGGTTGCGACTCACGATACCGAATCGATTATCAGTATTGTGGATGAGATTGTGCGGCGGGTTGTGACCACGGTCGATGAAAGTGGATTTGCGACCCAAACTGTCGAAATTGGGGAAGCGGGTATTGTCATGGATATCCTGCCCAAAGTGGGCGAAGACGGTACTGTCAGTATGCGTGTTCGTCCCTCGGTGACCAGTGTGCTTCGTGAAGAAACGGTTTTGGGTAACCTGGTTACCTTATTGCAGAAGCGAGATTTACTGGCTCAAAATGTCCGGCTAAAAGACGGTGAAACGCTGGTTATTGGTGGCTTGATTCAGGAGCGACAAACCGAGCGGATGGACAAATTGCCCGGTGTGGCAGAACTGCCTATTGTGGGTGCCATGTTTAGAGCGTCTCAAAGAACCGGAGTTCGTTCCGAACTGGTCATGATGATTACCCCACATATTATCAGCAACACAAAGCTAACACCGGTCATTACCACTACGACCGAAGCAGGTACCCTGAGCAGCATGGCCGGAGGGAAGTAAACCATGAGAAACTTATTTCCAACCCTGGAAAAAATAGTCTCCAAGCAACGGATTGAGAAGAGTTTATCTCTTGCCCTCAGCGCTGGACTCATTTTCTCGCAAAGTGGATTATTGGCCGTGGCGGCTCCAACCAGCACCATTACCGGGGATATTCGGGTAACTGTTAATCCGACCAATATTAAGGCGAATATGCCGATTCCGGGAGGGCAACAGCTGGTGACCATGTCCTTTCATGGGATTTCCATTCAGGATGCCTTGAGAGCGCTGGCCCAAAAGGGAGCATTTAACGTTCTGATTGATGAATCGGTGGTTGGTGAAATCAGTGTCGATCTGAATAATGTCACCATTCAGGATGCTCTGGAATCCATTAAATCTTATGGAAATCTGGTTTACTCCATTCAAGGGAACAACCTTACCGTTGCAAATGCCAATTCACCCAAAGGGCAAAGTTTCAAAAAAATGGCGACCCGGATTTTCCCCCTTAAAAATGCCAATGCCAGTCTGGTAGCCAGTATTTTAAACAATACCCTGTTTGCAGATTCAGCAGCTTCCGGTGCGAGTGGCGGCAGCGCAGGTGCAGGTGCCGGTGCGGGCAGTACAGGACCGGTCACCCCAGATTTTCATACCAATAGCATTATCGTGGTTGGACAACCGCAAGATATTCAGGCCGTTGAAAAACATCTGGAAATTCTGGATCAGGCACGACAAAGCAAAACCTGGCGGTTGAGTCATGCCAATGCTTTGGATGTAGCCACCATTTTATCCTCTAGTTTGTTTAATGAGGGTGTTCCTGTGCTGGCCGGTAGCGCCGGTGGTGGTGGCGGTGGGGCCGGAGGCGTTGGACAAAGTCCGGCACAGGTTCGGGTTGTCGCGGAAAATGTGCAAGAAGGTCAAGGTGCCAATCAGTCCTCTCAAAGTGGCGGTAGCTCGGGTGGCCAAACCAGTTTGACCAATACCATTAACTTGCGCACTCGGGTTAAAGCTGTCGAAACCATTAGCATCGCCCCGAATGGACCTGTCATCCTGCCGGATACCCGACTCAACACTGTGACGCTTATGGGAACTGCGGAGCAAATTGCCATGGTGGAAGCCATGATTCCCATGTTGGACCGTAAAATTCCTCAGGTTGTATTGGAAACTGCTTTAATCGAACTTAATGAAACCGGTATTCGGGAATTGGGTTTTAATTTTGGCTTGAACGTCGGTGGATTTAAACTCGGCTCAAATAATACATCGACCACTAATGGCAGGGGAAGTGCGATTGGGGTGGGCACTAGCAGTACCAGTCCGAGGGAAAGTCTTCTGCAATTTACGACCAGTCCTGCCAGGCGGATGAAGGATTTTTACTATCAAATTAACGCCTTGGTCAATCAAAATAAGGCCAAGTTATTGGCCAACCCCAGCATTATTACGGCGAGCAACGATGAAGCTGTGGTTAGTATTGTGGATGAAATTATACGTTCTGTGGAAATTACCCAAAGTGCCCTGAGTGCCCCAACGGCCACTGTGAATATTGGCGAAGCAGGCATTGTACTGAACATGTTGCCCGTGGTTGGGGCGGATAATACCGTTTCCTTGAAAGTCCGTCCTGTAATTAGCACTGTGGCCGAAACCAAAACAGGCTTAAGCGGTACTACCATCACGCTGCTGTCAAAGCGAGAGGTTTTAACGCAAAACGTAAGTTTACAGGATGGTGAAACTTTTGTTCTGGGCGGACTGGTTCAAAATACGAATAAAGAAGCCGTTTTTCGGACGCCAGGTTTGTCCAACTTGCCTATTGTGGGTGCTTTGGCTCGAAATTCCACACTGAACAAGAAGCGGACAGAATTGGTGGTCTTGGTCACGCCGCATATTTTAAGAGAAGATGGCGATATGACCAGCGGCAATAACAGCCACAGTCCTGGCGCTGGCATTAATCCGGCGACCCTCAGTCGCACTGGGAACGAGCCCAATATTCTGCCTGTTTCTCTACAAGGGGCAAACCATGCCAATGCCTTGCCCGCCATGGAGCAGGTTAGAGTTATTAACAGCACCACCAATGGCGTTGATCCCCTGGAACGTAAAAGTATGAGCAAGGCTGCCCCACGCCCATCCGGCGCCTTGTTACCGGATGAACTGATGCCTGCGCCGACCACAACCCAAAAGGCGAGCCCCAGCAGCAGTGCCATGGTTCCGGTCAGCTATCAACCGGCTCAATCAAATACGGTTTATAAACCCACTTCGACACCCGCTGCCAGCCGAAGCACGCCAAACCATCCGGTTGTGCAGGCGCCTGCCCCAGTGGACACTTCCGATGCTGCCATTCGGGCCATTCTGGACAAGTTCAAGTAAACCCATCATTTTAGAAACAGCAAAAACAGGCGTCTTTGGCGTCTGTTTTTGTTTATGCCGTAGGAACCACCGAAACCGCCCGAAAGTGTAGATGCCTGGCCTGAATAAACGCTCGATATTGCTTAATTTCCATCTCGATTCTAGAGGCTTCCCAACCCAGTTCAGCGCCCATACACTGGGCCACCTGGGCTACCGACTGCATGCCCGCATCGGCATCAAAGGCACACCCAATCCGACGCAACATCACATCCGACACGGTGCAGGCCATCTGTTCGCGAATGGCATAAACCACCTGGGCCAGGATATCCAGCCCCCCATTGCAAAGTGGCTGCTTCCACTCTTTATTTTCAGCGGTTAGTTCCAGCACCCGACTAAAGCGACTACCGTATAAATCGATGAGATGCGCAATCACCTCAGGAGCCATTTGAAACCGCTGACTGGCTGTGGCCATGTGTCCCGCTTTGTAGCTTTCAATCGCAGAAATTCCAGCGCCGCCGGGCAATGGTAGGTGCCGGGTGGAACAATCCGGGACCACTTGTCCATTGGGCAACCACAGATCGAAGGCCCGAACGGCATAATCCACGGTGGCCTGAGCCAAGTTCCGATAAGTCGTCAACTTGCCACCAATGACCGAAACCAGACCCTGCACCGGGTTTTGCGCATCACGGGCATGATCCTCTATCCAGTGCTTTCTGGAAATTTTGCCGGGTTTGTCGGCATTCCCCGCCGGAAGGGGCCGCACCCCCGCATAGGTATAGAGCACCTCAGATACGGACAGATTGGCCTGAGGCAGCACCCGATTGGTTTCGGTTAACAGGTAATTCACTTCTTCTAAACTGCCAGCGGCCTGGTCCAGATCGCCCTGAAACGGCAAATCGGTGGTGCCAATTAAATAAAATTCCTTCCGCCAGGGAATGATGAAAAAGGGTCGCCCATCAGATTCCGCTTCCACATACAAAGCCGTGTCTGGGCCACCCTGAAACCGGGGAACCACGATATGGGTGCCCAACGTTCCACCAATGCGGGGGCGTAAGGCAGACGCTTGCGTTTCGGTGTCCGGTTGCGTCAATGCGATCACCTGATCCAGCCAGGGCCCTGCGGCGTTAATCACCCCTTTGGCCTGAACCTGATAATGCTGCCCGGTGAGGGTGTCTTCAAATCCCACCCCGGTGATTCGTCCATTGGCCATTTCAAAATGGGTGACCTGGGCATGGTTTAACACAGAGGCCTTGCCCGTTGCCTTGGCGGAAATGGCATTTTCCACGCAAATGAGTTCGGGAAAATCCACCTGGGCATCGTAATACACCGAGCCCCCTTGCAAACCGGACTTGAGAATTTTGGGATACCGGGCGGCAAAGCCAGTGGCCCCATAAACCTTGTGCCAAGGCAAACTTTTGCGGAAGGACAGAAAATCGTATAAGCACATGCCCATTTCAATCATCCAGAATGGGGTTTTGCCGCCGCCATAAGCGGGCAATCCCAAGGCCAAGGGGCGCACCAGATGCGGCGCATTTTTCAATAGCAATTCCCGCTCGGCCAACGATTCATAGACCAAATCCAGCTCCAGATTGGCCAGATAACGCAAGCCGCCATGAATCAACCGGCTGGAATAGGCCGAGGTACCTGAGCCAAAATCGTTCTTTTCCAGCAATAAAACGGTTAAGCCCCGCAAGGCCGCATCCCGAGCGATGCCGGTTCCATTAATGCCTCCGCCAATGACGATTAAGTCGTAAACGGGCCACGAAACGGTTCCAGTGTCCCCGGGTGAATGCTCGATTAACTGGCTGGATTGAGGGCATCGATTCGGCAAGGTGCACGCATCATTGCTTGGATTTGTCACCCGTTTTCCTCCCTCAAAACCTACCGCCAACCTTGCGCCCTCTTCCCTGATCTTACCGTTTTTTTCAGACCCTGCCAATCATCACTGCCGAAGTCACACGGTTGTGATCGAGTTCATATTCCTTAAGAGTGAACATAAGCACCGGGTATCAATGATGTTCAAGCTTGGCTTTCCCCGAAATCGGAGTAAAATAAAAAGTAAGGGGAGTCGATGGGAGTGCCTTCAACGCATCCAGTCAACGACTGTGATGACTCCTTTGTGATGGGATCTGCATTTTGGCAGTATGGAAGCCGCAAATGGTCCATGGGCCAAAGCCGAAGAAGAACGTTTGATCAACAGTGAGAGAGAGTGAAGCCTGTGACAGTCATTACGCATCAAAAATCCTTATTGGCCGATCGTTTGGCCGACTATACCAGCCAATTGAGTTTTGAAAAGCTTCCGGGGGAAGCGGTTCTGGAAGCCAAGCGCCGGGTCATTGACGCACTGGGTTGCGCGATAGGGGCTTACGATGCCAAACCGGCCCAGATCGCCCGCAAGGTAGCCCAACTCTCCAGCAACCCCGATGGGGCCACGGTGTTGACCACCGGACACAAAACCTCACCGGATTTGGCCGCCTTTGCCAGCGGGGTGATGATGCGCTATTTGGACTTCAACGACACTTACCTGTCCAAGGAACCCGCTCACCCCAGTGACAACATTGCCGCGGTGCTGGCCGTGGCTGAAGCGGAGAAAAAAAGCGGGAAAGACTTGATTACGGCCATTGTCCTGGCCTACGAAATTCAGTGTCGCCTGTGCGATGCGGCCAGCATTCGCTCCCGAGGCTGGGATCACGTTACCTATGGCGCCTTTTCCGCCGGATTGGCCGCTGGAAAGCTGTATGGCCTGAGCAAACAGCAACTGGTGCATGTGCAAGGGCTGGCCGCCACCCCCAACAACGCCATGCGTCAAACCCGGGTGGGTGAACTCTCTCACTGGAAAGGCTGCGCTTTCGCCAACGCGTCTCGCAATGCGGTGTTTGCCGCCACCCTGGCCAAACACGGCATGACCGGGCCTTCGGAAATTTTTGAAGGCGAAATGGGCTTCTGGGCCCAAGTGTCCGGCCCGTTTGAACTGGCCCCCATGGGCGGGGAAGAGGGGAACCCGCACTTTATGATCAACCAGACGTATGTGAAGCACTTCCCGGCAGAATATCACTCCCAAAGCGCCATTGAGGCCGCCCTGGAGCTGCGGACCCAAATTGGGGTGGATAATATCGATCAAAAAATCGAATCCATTACCATTGAGAGCTTTGACGCCGCAGTGGACATTATTGCCGGGTTTGTGGAGCATTGGGCCCCCAAAAGCCGGGAAACCGCCGATCACAGTATGCCCTATTGCGTCTCGGCAGCCCTCATTGACGGGGACATCACCCTGGATACCTTCAGCGATACCCGCATTCAGGAGCCCAAGCTGCGGGCCCTGATTCAGAAGGTCAAAGTCAACCGAAACGCCGAAATGACGGCTGGTTACCCGGAAGGTATTCCCAACCTGCTGGTGATCAAGACCACGGATGGGAAAGAGTTCAGCAAAAAAATCGCTTACCCCTTGGGGCACAACCGCAATCCCATGAACGATGTGGATATTGAGAAGAAATTCCGCTCGCTGGCCCTGCGCTGGATGAGTGAGGCCAATGCCGATCGCATCCTGAAAGCCCTGTGGAGTCTGGAAACATGCACCGACATTTCACAGATCATGGCCTTGTTTGCAGAAGCCATTGCCGCTGGTAAGTAAGCGTTTACATATAAAGGAAAAGCCGTGAGCGAAGCCCTGCTAAATCCGCAAACCAATAAGCCCGCCCAGTTGCGAGCCTTGATGAAGCAGGGCACCATCGCCTTGCCGGGTGCTTTTAATGCCATTTCCGCTAAAATCATTGAATCAGTGGGCTTTCCCGGGGTGTATGTCTCCGGTGCGGGGCTGTCCAATGGGGTGGGCGGCTACCCGGACATCGGTTTTATGACGGCCACGGAAATGGCCACCCAGGCTGGCTATATCGCCCGATCCGTCAATATTCCAGCCATCGCCGATGCGGATAATGGCTACGGGGAGGCCATCAACGTATTCCGAACTGTGCAAGAATACGAGCGACAAGGGCTGAGCGGCCTGCATATCGAGGATCAAATCATCCCCAAACGGTGCGGACACCTGGACGGCAAGCAGGTTATTTCTGTGGATAACATGCGGGAAAAAATTGCCGCAGCCCGGGAAGCCCGGATCAATCCTGACTTTTTGCTGATTGCCCGTGTGGATTCCAAGGCGGTCAATGGGTTCGACGATGCCGTGAAGCGGGCCAACGCCTATATGGAGGCCGGAGCGGACATGATTTTCCCGGAGGCCCTGACCACCCGGGAAGAATTCGCAGAATTTGCCCGTCAGGTCAAAGCTCCCTTGCTGGCCAACATGACCGAATTCGGTAAAACCCCCTATTTAAGCCTCTCCGAATTTGAGACCCTGGGTTATACAATTGTCATCTTTCCAATGACGGCCTTTCGCATTATGATGAAGGCGGTAGAGGATGGCATGCGTCAACTTCAGCAAGAAGGCACTCAAAGTAACCTGTTGCCACAGATGACCACCCGGCAGGATTTATACCAGCTCATTCACTACCAGGATTATGAACGGCTGGATTCCAGTTTGGCTACCCAGTTTTCGTCGAACACCCACCGTTAATCGTCCAACGCATCAGAACTCAGTCGCCCGGATGAGCTTATCCGGAGACGGTTGTAGTACAATCCTCACAAGCATTTAAAGTCATCTGGTAAAAAGGGGACGACTATGAAAACGGCAGAGTATAGCCCTGGGCTTGAAGGTATTATCGCCGGAACCACCACCATTTCGCACGTCAATCCAGATTTGTGCAGTTTAATGTACCGTGGTTACGATATTCGTGATCTGGTGAAGAATTCCACCTTTGAGGAAGTGGCCTTTTTGCTGCTGAAGGGCCATTTGCCCACCCAAAGCGAGTACGACGCATTCTGCGCCGAGCTGAAGCAGGAACGAGATTTGCCCGCCGTGGTGATCGACAGTTTCAAGACCTTCCCGGCCAACAGCATCCCCATGGACATGTTGCGCACGGGCGCGGCCTTACTGGCTCTGCATGATCCGGATCGGGAAGACAACAGCCACGAGGCCAACTTACGCAAGGCTACTCGCCTGATTGCCAAGTTCCCGGCCTTGATCGCCTACTCTTATCGTATTAACCGCGGTCAGGAAATCGTCAAACCGGATAACAGTCTGGGGCATGGGGAAAACTTCCTGTACATGCTGCAAGGCAAAAAGCCGGATGCCTACATTGCCCACGTGTTCGACAGTTCTCTGATCTGTTACGCCGATCACGGCTTTAACGCCTCGACATTCGCCAGCCGGGTAACGGTTTCCACCTTGTCCGATATCTATTCCGGTCTGGTCGCAGCCATTGGCGCTTTAAAAGGCCCGTTGCACGGTGGGGCCAATGAAGAAGCCATGAAAATGTTGCAAGAAGTGGGCACCCCCGAGAATGCCGAAGCTTGGGTCATCGACGCCCTGGCCACCAAGAAAAAAATCATGGGCTTTGGCCACCGGGAATACAAAAATGGCGATCCCAGAGCGTTCATTCTCACCGAAATGGGTGCCGAGATGAGCGAGAAACTGGGCGATACCCGCTGGTACAAGACGGCCTCCATTGTGGAGTCAGTCATGCGCCGGGAGAAAAACATTGTGCCTAACGTGGATTTCCCCACCTCTTATATTTACTACTTAATGGGCCTGCCCATTGAGATTTATACCCCCATCTTCGCCTTGGCCCGGGTTGCTGGCTGGACAGCGCACATGATTGAGCAGCTGGATAACAACCGCCTGATTCGTCCCAAGGCATTGTATGAAGGGCCGGATCACCTGGAATTTATGGCCAGAGCGCAACGCTAAGCCCATTATAAACACCTTAAAAATGCCTGTTCTAGCTGGGACAGGCATTTTTTGTGGCCTGGAAAATGTAAATTCTGGGGAGAATATAGATCACCCTGGCGCGCAGAATGGCTATAATGGGCACATGCGCGGTAAAACAGTTTTTCACAAATGCGCACTGTTAATAGTCATCACCATATAGAGGCGGGAACTGAACTTGTCCATGCGACCCAGGCCCATTCGACAGTTTCGAAAAGGGCAAACCATCATACAGGAAGGCAGTGTCGGCGATTGCAGTTTTAAAATCCTGGTGGGTGAAGTGATTATCTGCAAGCACAACCAGCAGGGCAATTTGATTCCGGTGGCCAAAGTGGGCCCCAGTGAAATGTTTGGCGAAATGTACCTTTTTGAAAGCAACCACATCCGCACGGCTACGGCTATTGCTGTTAGCGACACGGTCAGCGTGGAGATTTACAGCCAAAACGAACTCAGCGAAATGCTGGCGCCCTTGAGCGAATCCACCCGGGATATTTTTAAAGGGTTAAGCCAGCGGCTCAAGATCGTGTCCGACAGTTATACAGATATGGCCCAAACTGCTCAGGCCCAGCCCGCCGTGGCGGTGGACAGTGGGCAAAACACCTTTATTACCCGCAAGCCGCAGCCGCCGCAATAAGCAAGCCATTCGATCATTCATGGTGAAGACAGGCCTCACCGGATTTAATCATAATTTAGACGCGGGGCGGGCTTTCCGGTAATTTTGGCCAGCACCGGCAGAATCTCATCGCTATGCAACCGTTTTCCTTCGGCGTTGGCAAAGGCCAACCGCACGGTGCCCTGTTTATCGAGCACATATAAAGAGGGCCAGGCAATGCCTTTTTTACTGATGTTATTGACCCCAAACTGCTTGATCAGCTTTTTATCGGCATCCGGAATCACATGAAAGGTCAAGCCATGTTCCCCCACACTGGTCAGGGCATGGGCCCGATCGTCTGCGCTAATGGCCAGCACTTCCGCATCCTGAGCCCGATAGTAGGACAGGTTCTCTTGAATGTTGGAGAGCTGATGGCCGCACACACTGCAAAAACTACCCTGGTAAAACACCAGCACCAGATTTTTTTTACCTTTAAAATCAGCCAGGCGAATGGGCTTGCCGTCCGCGGTCTGGGTGGTGAAGGCGGGGGCTTTTTTACCCACCGGAATGAGATCCAGAAACTCAAAGGCATCGGCTTGGGTTAAAACAGGAGACAATGATTCGGTAGGCTTTGACGCCACTTGTGTGTTCGTCGTTGAGGAAGGGGTCTCATTGACGGAAGGGGCTTTGGACTGCAGAGAGGGCGACGGGTTTACTGACAAAGCGTACACAAAGCCAACGGTCATTAGAGATATTGCGCCTACCACCCACAGGCTGGCCTGAATTTTCATAATGGAACCTCTGCTCATCAACATTTAACTTCTCTTTCCAACAACGGGTCTTGCTAAGCCCGGTTAAGCGCCAGGCGACAGGCATCAAACCACTACAGTGCTCAACACTATGGGCCATCAGGTATCATCCGATTTTTGAATGAGCTTTCTGGAAAGTTTCATCCTCAGCCCAACTGCCCGAGTCATTCTATTATATAATACAGATCTCCAATCGTTTTTATCATGACGAGCAGAGTGGGAGCTATCTTTGACAAACGCCAATTCTCTTTATGACGCCCCGACCCGGGAAATCTACTTGCTGGAAAATGTGCCCATTCAGGGACGCAAAACCGAGCTGCGTCAGCTGCTAAAATTGCTGAATCTGGCCAAAACCGGCCAGCCCAAAGCGGCCCTGATCACCGGGGATGCCGGAATCGGTAAAACCGCCCTGCTGGAAACCTTTACCAGCCTGGTTCAGGAAGGCATTTATTGCCGGGTTTTAAGTCTGGGCAAAATGGACTATGCCTCGCCGGAAGAGGTTTATGTGGCACTGGTTGAGAAGCTACAGGCCGATGCCAATCACATTCTGGATGAAGCGCTGGTGGCTGTTAACGAAATCACACAGGAGCTGGATTTACGCTGGGAGCGGCAGGATTTGGTGCGAGCCATTGCCCTGGTCAAGTTGCAAGAATCCATCGGCGGGAAAGACGCCATTAGCCAGGAGCATTTGGTCAAGGCCATTCGTAGCCAGGTTCCTGCGGTTAAAAAACTCAAGTTCTCGGTTAATGAAAGCATTCAAAAGTTGGTGGATCTTATTGTGAACCCCTGGGTCATGGTGGCCACCTCGCTGCTCAACCCCATGAGCCCCGCTTTGCAAGAATCGATTCGTTTGGCAGAAGTCTTGCGGGACACTAATTTTGCTTCCCCCGGCAATCAGGATTACGCCGGACTGCTCAAGGCCAAATCAGGCGCTGAGCCCCAAACTTATCCAGTCACAGAGTCCAATGCCTTGCCGCCGGTCACGGCGACGCCGGAAAGTCCTGACTTAATTGATGGCATCGTGTCGGCGCCCAGACCGGTCAAAGCAATTCCGGCTGAACCTCTGCCCGAATTGAACGTGCTGATTGACGAGGCCGCTGCCCCCGACAATTTCGATTTCCTGCCCCCAGCGGTGATTGCCAACACACCGGCCGCCTTTGAACATGTGGCCGTTCCGGTGAGTCATGCGGGTGCTTCCCGTCTGGACAAAAGCATTAAACCGGCCAAGGACCCCTTGATTCGACACCTGATGGTTATTTTTAATTTCATCAACGCCACCCTGGAAAACATCGACAGTGGCATCCTGATAGCCATTGATGAGTGGGATCGGATTCAGGACAAGCCCCGTCAGGAAGATTTGAAAAACTTCCTCACCGAATTGCTGTTTCAGATCACCGAACAAAAGAATTATCACTTTATGGTGGTCATGACGGCCCGTACCGAGGGCGAAAGCTACACCCTGGGCGGTGCGCTCTATAACCACTTCCGGACCAAGTTACTGCTGGATGCCTTGGGGGATGCGGCCTGCCGCAAGCTGATTCGAACCCCCTTGCTGGCACTAGGTGTGGAGCTGGATGAGCCGGTCTATCGCACCCTGATTCAACTCAGCCGGGGCAACCCCTTCTGGTTGCTGAAAATCCTCAGCTTCATGAAGGAACGGGTGGAAGGCAATCGCCTGAAGCACGTGGACATGGAATTTTTCGAACGCTTGGGGATTGATAAGGTTAACAGCCTGTTTGAACTCAACTTTACCCGCCTGAAGCTGACCTTTTTGAATGACGAGGAGTCTCTCTACAAAGTGCTGGCCTCACTGATCAAGCATTTTGGGGAAAACCGGTTTTCGGCCAATCAGGCCATCAAGGAAATCAGCGCCTCTCAGGGCTTTACCGATGGTTACGTCTTTGAGGTCTTGCGCGCCCTGTTTCAACACGATTTTATTCAGCAGGTGGCGGATACCTCGCAGAAAAAAGCCGAAAAAGGCCAAGGGCCGTTTTACACCATTCAAAGTCGCTTTATTCTGGAATTTCTGCAAGAGAAGACCCGAGCCATTGAAACTGACATCTCTACCGATGAAAAGTTGATGTACCTGAAAAAGGTCATCCCCTTGTCGGTCAAATCCGGGGATCTGGATCGGGAAAAAACCATGGAAGTGATCGCCCTGGGTGATGCCATGGGGAACCCGGAAATCGTGAAATTCCTGGAAGATGTGTTTGTGCAGTTTATGCACGATGACAAGCCCGTGGTGCGAGTAACCGCGCTGAACAACATGGCCCTGATCGACTCTCCCACCGCTCGTGCAGAGCTGTTTAAGGCCATGAAGGATGAGGATTCCATGGTCCGGGAATACGCCGCCCGCAACCTGTTCATCATTTCCCAAAAACACGCCGATGCTCAATTGGCCGATCAGATCATGGATGTCATGATCCAGTCCATTGATGATGAATGTGAGGCTGTGCGGTCGCAAGTGTACAGCACCTTATCGCGATACCGCTTGCACCGGGATTTAACCAGCGTATTTATCAAAGGCTTGTCTGATGCCTGTGGGGACGTTCGCCTCACCTCCGTCAAGAATCTGGCGGACGCCGAGAGCAATTCGCCTTATGTGTTCAACAGTTTTATGGACGCCCTGAGCGATAGCATCCCGGAAGTGAGACGCTACGCCTGTATTGGCCTCCAGCGCTTCCCCGGCCCGGAAGCCATTGACGTGCTGGTTAAAATTTTGCAAACCGACAACGACAGCGCCATCCGGGCCTTGGCCGCAGACTCCCTGAGTCGTATGGAAGATCAAAAGGCCTTTATTTCCCTGATTACGGCCCTGCGTCGGGAAGCTTCCGAAGACGTGAAGCTGGCCGTGGTTCGGGCTTTGGGTAAACGCCGTGGCTGGGAAAGCGAAGCGATTTTAGTGGAATCGCTGCAAAATGCCGACTGGGAGAACATGCCCGTGTTTGTATGGGCCTGTGTGCGCAGTCTGGGACAAGTGGGTGGTACAGAACGCTCTCGGGATCTGCTGATGGATTTGCGCAAAAAAATCAGCAACCCCATTATTAGCAGCGCCATTGAGCACGCTTTACGTCGTTTGAACGAGCGGGTTCAGGAGCTGCGCCAAATGGAGCGTCAACTGGAAGAGGCCACCCCCTTAACTGTTGCCATTCCCAGTGAGTACGATGAAGATGTGGTGCTGCCGGAAGAGGAGTTGCCCCAGGAAATTTCCTCTGAGGAATCCGAGAGCCGTCGTGATCTGCAAATGCAGCAACCGGAATACGCATCAGGCAATGCCAGTGAAGCGGATCGGCCATCCGAGCGGACTGTTGCGGTGACACATCCGGAAGCCCCTTCTCTGTTGGATACCAATGACCTGATCACCAAACGGCCGGTCAGTCAAAGCAGCAGAGCGGCATCGCTATTGAAATTGCCCTTTGAACGGTAACCTTAAGCCATCCGATCGAACCCGCCTGAGCCGTGCTGATACCCGGTGCTGGTCAGGCCTTCGCCTGTTTATTTCTCTTGTCGTTTAAAGTCAGGAGCGCCTTTGCAGCATGGATCACGGGGTAAGGGGCAAAAAAAATCAGCCCCAATGACTGCGAAGTCGGCTTGGCGCTGATTTTTTATACTGGTTAGAGACTGATTAAGCCAGAACTGGTTGCGCTTTGAAGGCGGCGGTCAACGCTTGTACCACTTGCTCTTGCTCGTCCAAACGCAATTCCGGGAACATGGGCAAGGACAGCACCCGATCACTGATAGCTTCACAGACCGGGAAGTCGGCAGGATTAAGGTTGAGATCGGCATGGGTTTGCTGCTTGTACAAGGGCACCGGGTAATAAATCATGCTTTGCACCTGAGCGGCTTGCAAGTGCTGCTGGATTTGCTCCCGTATTTGAGCGGGATTGGGACCTTTTAGCTGAATGGTGTACTGATGAAAGACGTGCCCGCTGTTTTCCACCCGGCGTGGCACCTGAATCCACGCTGCCAAAGGAGCTAGCAAGGTGTCGTAGCGATTGGCCACCGCTTCTCGGGCGTGATTCCACTCATCAATGTGGGGCAGCTTAACCCGCAGAAGGGCAGCCTGAATCTCATCCAGACGGCTATTCAAGCCCGGCTCCTCGTGATAGTAGCGTTTGCGACTGCCGTGTACCCGCAACATGCGCAGGCGCTCAGCCAGCTGGTTGTCATTGGTGGTGCACATGCCACCATCGCCAAAGGCGCCCAGGTTTTTGGACGGGAAAAAGCTGAAACAGCCGATATCCCCAATCGCACCCACCTTGGTGCCTTTAAATTCAGAGCCGATAGCTTGGGCGCAATCTTCAATCACTGCCAGATTATGGGCTTTTGCCAATTGCTGAACGGCATCCATTTCTACGGCCTGACCGAAAATATGAACCGGCAAAATGGCTTTGGTGCGGGGGGTAATCGCCGCTTCCAGCTTGGAGATATTGAAATTCATGGTGTCGGCGTCAATATCCACAAAAACTGGCTTGGCTTCTGCCCGAACAATGGATTCGGAGGTGGCCATATAGCTAAAGGGTGTGGTGATGACTTCATCACCCGCCCCGATTTTAAGGGCCTTCAGGGCCAAAAATAGGGCGTCGGTGCCATTGGCGCAACCAATGACATGTTTAACTTGTAAGTATTCAGCCATTTCCTGCTCAAAGGCAGTTACTTCTGGCCCTAAAATATAATGGCCGGAGGCGGCTACCCGAATCAGGGCCTGATCAATCTTGTCCTTGAGCTGTTCGTACTGACGAGTCAAATTGAGAATGGGAATCAAGCGCGGTGTCCCCCTGGGTCAACTGCAATATTTTCCATTGGGACTGCCTGATATAGCGACGACTACAGTAAGAACATTGCACTTCCTGGGGCTCTTGGGCACTAGGCGCGATTTTCAATGTTTGTCCGCAGGTGCAACGCCAACCGGCTAGCCTGAGTGGATTTCCGTATACTATCGCAAAGTCGGGAATATTTCTATCGACAATCGTGCCCGCCTCAATAAAGGCGTATCGTCCCACGGTGGCCCCCGAGGCCACGGTGCTATTGGGCCCCAACTGGGCGCCTTGCCTCACCAGGGTAGGACTCACCCGAGAAATGTTGTTAGGCTGGGCCCGCATATGCCGGTTTTCGGCAAACACCACGCAAGGGCCACAGTAGACTTCGTTTTCTAAAATGACGCCGCTGTTGAGCTGGCTGCTGTTCATCACTCGCACGCCATCGCCGAGCAAAACACCGGAGGCAATGGAGACATTGCGCCCAATCAGGCAGTGATTGCCAATAATGGCGTGGGCCATGACATGGGTAAAGTGCAAAATGGCGGTATGCTCGCCCACATGGCAAGGGGCATCCACGTAGGCGGATTCGTGAACGTAGGCCGTACTGGCTCTGCGGTCTTCAAAGTATGGATCCGGTGTGGAGGAATGGATGCCTGCGAGCATAGCAACCCTCAAATTAAAGCCTCTTCTATACTTACTTTACCATAGGTTGTAAATATTGCTTCTATTTGAATAGTAAAGTGGTCCAGAAAGACCAAGCCGTTTATTCATTGCTTCCCCTCCCAAACCATTCCGCTTTCTTCTTCAATAAGCAAATTCCCAGCCGTAATCGTTCAGAGTGCTTAAACATTTTCTCGCTATCAAGGCTTTCTTGGACAGGTGTATCCAGCGCCATATTTGGCAGATTCGGCGGGTTGGGTGGCCACTGCAGAGTCCTGTCAGAAATATACAAAATATTCTTTTATTAACTAATAAAGCAATCAAAAGAAATCATTTGTTTTTATTTTTTATATACAAATAGGCAGATCAGAGAATAAACTCAATCTCTGATTCGATGGACATAGCCAGACTTGTAATAGAGAGAGACAACTATCAATTCTGTTGCAGGTCCTAAATTTAGGAGAGACTCATGTTAATTAATCCATCCTCTCAACGGTTGCCGTTGAGCGCTCTGAATGCGACCGCACAATCGGTTAGCCTGCTGGGCACAGAACAGGCGGGCGTGAATCAGCTCAGACCCCAAGCAGCCCCCAGCCCTATTGCGAGCACTTTAGGAAGTCCTTTGATGGCGGCCAATTCACAAGATGCCATCAGCCAACTATTTAGTATTATTCTCACTTTCCTGAGTAGCATTTTGGGCAACAATCTGCCCACCGCCGCTCAGGCAAGCCCTCAGCCAACACAGCCAGCCCAGCCAGAATCGGCTCCCTTGGGTCAGGCTGATGCGGACGCTGGGAATTTAATGGACTTGTTGACTCAACTGATGCAGGCTGAGGGTGATCCGTCTGCTACCGAAGCAGGCAATGGAAATCCTGAAATCGGAGGGAGTGTAGCCGGAGACGCACAACCAGTTCTGAACTATCCCAGCCCCACGCCCACGGAGCCTCCTGCAGAGGATACGGATCCAGTTCCGACTTATCCCACCCCAACTCCCACCCCCTCTTATCCTACCCCTACCCCTTCGCAG
>LAPX01000016.1 GCA_001858525.1 Vampirovibrio chlorellavorus
ATTCGCAATGGCTTGCCCACCCCGCCCCCGGTCACCGAACCGCCGGTTACGCCCCCTCCGGCCAATAACCCCAATCAGCTGCTTTTGCTGTTATTCTCCCACATACTGCAACTGTTTTTGGGCAGAAGCCTGGGCTCCTCGATTTAATTCAGCCCACTTCATTCTTTTCCTCCCCTTATTCCCCTCCTCCTTGCACAGCCCGAAACACCGGCATTCATCTCGAACGCCGGTGTTTTACTGCTTGCGGGTCACAGACAAGCAGCCGCCCTTTTGATAGGATAAAAATCTTACTGAGGGGATCAAAAAAAACGGAACAATCATAAGAGGGGGAATATCGTTTATGATGACATCGACGACTGTACTGGAGCGGAGTGAGAGCGTGAACCCAGAATTTGAGCAGCCCATTGCACAACCCATGGCAGCAAGCCCGTCTGAACATCTATTCAGCTCGGAACGCACCCTATCACGAGAAGTGCTGGGCGTGGTAGAAGCAGCCGCCCTGGCCGCAGGACGACTTATGGGGACCGGCAAACGAGACGCCGCCGATCAGGCCGCGGTCACCGCCATGCGAGAAACCCTCAGTGAAATTCCGGTGAATGGTACCATCGTCATTGGGGAAGGGGAGCGGGATGAAGCCCCCATGTTGTACATTGGGGAAAAGGTGGGCAAAACCCAACCAGGCTTGCCGGAAGTGGATATTGCCGTAGACCCGCTGGAAGGCACCAATCTGGTGGCTCATGGCTTGCCGGGTGCGGTGGCCACCTTGGCTCTAGCCCCCAAAGGCGGGCTGTTCCATGCCCCGGATACCTATATGGAAAAACTGGTGGTGGGCCCCGATGCCAAGGGAAAAGTGGACATCACCGCCCCGGTCAAATACAACCTCAGTATTCTGGCCATGTGCTTGCAACGGGAAGTACAAGATCTCACCATTGTGATTTTAGATCGCCCGCGCCACACCCAATTAATCCAGGACGTCCGAGAGGCCGGGGCTCGCATTAAATTAATTAGCGACGGGGATTTGATGCCTGCGGTTTCCGCCGCCCTCATTGGCAGCGGCATCCATGCGGTTATGGGCACCGGGGGAGCCCCGGAAGCGGTTTTAACCGCCGCAGCGGTCAAATGCCTGGGCGGGGAAATTCAGGCCCGTTTGCGCTGGCGAAACGAAGATGAAAAAAAACGAGCCGCCCGCATGAATATCGATCTCTCTGAAGAAAAAGTGTATTGGACCGATGATTTAGCCCCGGCCAACGAGTTGGTTTTTGCCGCCAGCGGCATTACCACCGGCGATACCCTAAAAGGCGTTAATTATTTTGGCAACGGAGCCCGCACTCACAGCCTGATTATGGCCTATCAATCCGGGCTGGTGCGCTTTGTGGATACCATCCACCTGAACCGGGAAAAAGGCGGCCGGGTGAAGCTTTAAGCTCCAGCCCGGCACGTGAGTCCCTGGATTAAAAGTTTGCCCAGTCGATAAAACGACACGGATTTTAATAATATCCAGCGGGATAATAACCGCCGCCCCAGCCAGCCTGAGGCGGCAGGGTCATGGTGCTGGCCATACCGTAAGGATCAGCAGGATACGCGCCGTAATACGTTTGTTGATAGGTCGTTTGCGTGACGGTATAGGTCCCTGGCATGCTTGCATAGCCAGATCCATAACCACCAACAGGCACCCCATAGCCACCGGGCAAAGCAGCGTAACCAGCGCCGTACCCGGCAGGCACCCCGTATCCACCACCCGGCAAAACAGCATAACCGGACCCATAACCGGCGGGCATACCATAGCCGGCTGAGGGCGCACCAAAAGACTCTGGCACAATGGCTTGGGCCATGCCCAACAATTGCGATAAACCACTGGCAGCCAACGGATTAAAACCACTATTTGCAAAACTCATACACAGCCATCTCCCATTCAAACAACCTGTGCAGCCATAACTCGGCCTTGCACGCTGTTCATCACTTCCACCCAAATAGAAAAACATTCCTATAATTCAATAAAAACATTTCACGCCATAAAATTGCTTGTTCCGCCATTTATTAGGCCCTTGTTATCAAACATTCCTGAACACACGAATGAAGTTCTTAACCTGACTATTCAAGATTCCAGCTATCATTCCTGCCTAGATGACAATGGTAATTAGCATGTCAGGGAATATAAGATCTTTTGCATGAATAGATAACGGGACATGGGAAAGCCGATCAGAATACTGAGATCAAAAAAGCTCCGATGCAATGCACCGGAGCTTTTAATACACAAAGCGGATTGCGATTACTGCTCAATATCCCGGAAGAACTCATAGTAATCTGCTTTTTCGTCGCCATCATTAATATTATCCCAGATGCTGCCACGGTGGTTACCATCATTACCTCCCAGCACCGTTAAAATGGCCCTGCGCTCTTCCACAGTAAACTTGCCTGTACGGTCATTGAAGGCCGCCCACATATCATCACTCGTAATCAAGTCATCTGGACTTCCGCCCAGAATGGCGTCAATTTTCTTAAGCAACGCATTATCGTTGCGGGCAAAAATTTCCCTGGCTTTCTTTTTATCCTCGGCTGATATGACCGACTGATCACCCACATCAAGCCCAAAATTTTCCTCAATCGGTCCACTGGCCACCGCTTGAATCAAGTCTATTTGCAGGCCCTCATCATCATGGCCGTCCATCTTTTCATACATTTCCATCTTTTGTAATTCTGCCGGATTATTCACAATCCACTTGCACGCTTCCCGCAACTCGTAAGGGGCAGGCTGAGAGCCATCGGCAATAGCTTTAATGGTTTTGATATCCACAAATTTTCCGGAACCATCCGTGAGACTACCCGTAAAGTTTCCGGCTTGGTCAAAATTACCTGTAGCCAAGGTGCCGTTATTAATGGCCTTTGCCAAGACCGCGTAGGCATCCTGAGAGTTATTAAAGGTCATCGTGGTAGGGGGCAAATAGCCGGGGTCTGCTTTGGCCGCATCGGTAAAGGTCTGCAGATCTTGAAAAGAGAATGTTTCCCGGGTATCCAACGCCGCCATCAATGCCTCATTTTTCAAAGCGGCTTTAGCGGCGGCTACCAATTTGTCACTAAACTTCTTGTCTTTGTTATCAGCAACTGCCTGTAAATCCTGCTTGTTAACCAAATCATCATCGAGACTGCCCGCACCAGCCTGATCCAAAGAGGCTTTGTTGTCATTTAACGTGCTTAAAATATCTTTCAGCGTCAAATTATCCGGACTATCAGCGGCCGCCTCCTCCTGAGTGGTGCTCATAAAGTCAGTATCGGCCAAGGCGCTGGCAATATCTGCTTCAGTAACAGTCTCTGCTGTTCCGTCTTTACCCGCCAGTTCTTTGAAAATCTCGGGATTGCTTTGCAGGTATTTGACCACAGCCAGCAATTCCTTGTTTTTAGATTGTCGGGCTGCCCGGGACAAATCGAGTAAGGAAATACTGCTGGCATCGCCATCCAGCTTGGCAATGTCATTAAACGATTCATCCAGTAGATCGACCGCCGTGGCATTATCCGAGATGGTAAAGTCCTCACCACTGACCGAGGAGGCATCCCCCGTGGCGGCCAGAATATCGGGATCGCTGATGGATCTACTCAAGTTCTCAAGCGTGACCTTGGTGTCCTCGGTGTCATCCATGGCATCCATCTGGTTCCAAATGTCCTGATGGGCCAGCATAAACTTGGCCGCGGCCTGGGCTTCCGGTGAGAAATCACCGTCTTTGTTCTGGGAAACAATCACCAGATCCTGAACACTGACTGAAGAAGAATCGTCATCCGCATCGGCAATATCCTCGCCCTCACCAATCAGACTGGTCAGTGCGGTAGCCGGATCTTCCACGGGGGCCGCTGAATCATCGGTTGAGGTCTCTTCAGGTGGATTATCCGCCGAAGCATTCAAGATATTGGCATCACTCAAGGCCTTGCTTAAATTCTGGATAGAGGCCTTGGTATCGGCATTGTTATCCAGGTTATCAATGGCGGCCCAAATGGCCTGATTGGACATCAGGAATTGAGCGGCGGCCTGGGCATCGGCGGAATATTTGCCGTCCTTGTTTCTGGCCACGGTGGCCAAATCTGCGGTACTCACGCTGTTCGCGTCACCATCCGCGCTGGCGATATCGGAAGCCTCACCCAGCACAGCCGTCAAGGCAGTGGCCGGATCAGAAATGGCGGAAGCATCAGCCTCTCCCGCAGGCCCTCCTTCTGCAGTAGGCAACCCTAAAAGCCCAGACAAAGATCCCATGAGCGTATTGAACACCGTCATCAATGGATTCTCTGGTTGAGCAGGCTGCTGTGTGGATTGCAAGGTACCTAACAGAGAATTAAACATATTCATTAACGGGGCTTCGGGGCCAGCGGACTGCTGGGGGAATCCCATAGGCATTTGCGGTTGCATCGGCCCCATGCCTAACAAGGGTCTGCCGGTAAAGGGATCGACAGGAACGGGTGCGCCCATTGGGCCAGGCATGGGACCTATTCCAGACGGAAGACCGGGAATGGCCATAGCCATGGGTGGCCCGGCAAACGGATTGACCCCGGGAATCCCGGCAAACATGGGCGGCAAGGGCCGAGGGGGAAAAGGAGCTCCGGGCATTGGCATGCCCTGGCGGGGCATCATTCCAGGAAAACCCATTGGATTAGACGGAAAAACCATGCACTTATCTCCTCCTGCCAACACCGCCGAAGTGATCGCCTGATCACAAGCCGTATTGTTATGGCCTTGTTTCAATCTCTCTCTAACTCAAAATCGTCTACGCCGGATTCGCAAAGCATACGCATTGCCAATACCAAGCATATAAAAATAAAAACATTCATATGGGCAAAATTGCTTGCCGGGTATGCCTTCACAATTCGTTTTTAAAACTGCGTGCCGCTCAAACAAACCGCAGAACTGCTTTTGGTATTGCTAACACGCCTACGTTTTTTAACGCCGTACTCAAACAGTACAAACCTACTTATAAAGGGACCCAGCCAAGCAATTTTAACCATACCCGCTCATAGAAAAAGACTGGCCCAACCGAGGTTGAACCAGTCTTCTGCTTCTATCGTTTTTCGATTGGTTAATCAATCTCCCGCAGATCGCTTGCCACTGTATCGCTTTCAAGCTGTTTAGCAAGTTCCTCTGGAGAACCCAGATGGTTAATGCTATCGCGTCCATAAGTGGTGTGAACAACATCAGAAAAGTGGGTGCTGAGAAAGCGAAGATAAGCCTTCTCTTCCACACTGTATTTATCACTTTTCAGTGCCATATCAACTTCATCTTTAGTAATTCCGGCAAAACCGTCGCCATTAAGAACGCCAACCTTTTTGGCAAGCTCCTGGCCATCACTGTCATTTGCCAAGTAATCGATCACATCTTCGCCATCGCTAGGGCCAATATTATCATCCGCAAGGGCGTCAACATCATCAATGTTGTCCTCATCAAAGCCACCTTTGACATTCACACCAAACTTGCCGCCTTCCACATCAAACTCGTTTGACAAATTCAGCATTACGGTTTGACCGGTCTCATCCTCTTTTAACCAAGTCAAGGCGGCCTGCAAGTCTGCGGATACATCAACGCCTTTGGTCTCGCCTTTTTCAATTTTTCTGAGAATCTTGCCGACTTCTTTTTCCGTTAAAATACCATCATTATTTCCAAACTTTTTTTCCAGTTTCGTCAGTTCGGAATCGTTTTCGTTCAAGACCTCTAAATAATCACTGGTCTCACTATCAGGACCCAATGTGGCATCAGAAACGCCCGGGTCTGCAGTACCAGGATCCTGACCCGGATCGGGGCAAGGCTGCTCCGAAGTTGAAGTGCCGGTCAACAATGACATCACCAGACCCATCAAGGGTTGAATCACTGCGCCCAAAATGGCATTGGGATCAGTCCCGCCAGCATTGGCACCGGGCTGGGTTGGATAGGTGGGGTAACCTGCACCAGGATAGCCTGCACCAGGGTAACCCATACCGTAGCCGTAACCTGGTTGTGGAAAATATTGCGTACCAGTCGTTTGGAATGTCATATCCTATTTCTCCTCCTAGCCTAATCTCTCTTTAATACACCTATGTTGCGGTCACTCGCTGTCAATACATTCAGCAGCAACACGATTCATCCAATCATTAATGCCTAGCTCAATCTTCTCTCCAGATTCTTTAGAATGCTTTAAAAACACGCTCAGCCCGTTTCTCAGCAATCTATAGTCCAAACACACTCACAAGTTATTTAACACCTCACACAGAAATAAAAACATTCAATTGGGCTGAATTGCCAACGCTTATCACTTCGTAACAATACACGCACTCAAAGAACGCAGCCAAAGGCGCTCAACACTGGGCCTGTGGGGCATCCAGCCATTGAGATCATCAGCGGGATTTTCTATTAATCAGCCACTAAAACGCATTGACCGGCAGGCTAGGCCGGTGGAAAAACTGGTTAAGTTCCGTGGTGGAAATGGTGTGCGCAATGGGCCTCCCGTGCGGACAAGTCCAGGGCAAACGGCAGGCCAGCCACCGATCAATGACCTGATCCATTTCAGAATGGGTCAGGCTATCCCCGGCCCGCACCGCACTGTGACAGGCTAAAGTGGCAATCAGGTGATCCAGATCCAGCTTCATGTGGCCTGTCTCTTCCAACTGGGCCAGTAAATTTTCAAACAATCCGCCGGCCTCAAACATGCCATCCCGCCCGGCGTAAACCAGCGGGTAACCGGTTAATTGCACCGAAAGGCCGCCCGTGGCGTTCTCTGGCAATTCCGGGTTGAGATCGTATAAAAAGCCCAGCTTGGCAAACGCTCCCTGGTACTGGACCAGCAAGTCCCGCTGCACCGGGCTGACCGTCAAGGGCATGGCCGTCACCAACCGCTGAATGTCCGGGGTTTCCGTGGTTAAGTTCCGGGTCAGGGATTCGAAAAAATCCCGCTCGCTGGCAATGTGTTGATCCACCACCAACAGGCCTTGCACGGTTTCCAGCAAAATATAGGTATTAAACAACTGCCCAATAACCTTGAACTTGCCGTTGGCAAAAGTGGGCTTGGCGACAGACAGATCCTCAGAGTCCACAGCCAGATCCGCTTCGGTGGAGGCTGACATGGGGTTGAGACTATGACCGGGGGCGTAAAAGCCCAAGGCGGCCTGCACGGGTTGGGGATCCGCATAAGAGGCCTGTCGATAGGCGGGCAGCCGATCGCTGGCAGGCTGTTGATAATTAAGTTGATTATAATTTGGCCCTGCCCCCCCTGAAGTTGACGGGGACCAGGGTGTTCGGGACGATTCTGGCATACGGTTGGCTGAGAAGTTCTGATCAGACAAGTCCCCCGGTGAAGCTGGCCAATGGGAAACCGGAAACGCTGACGACTCCGCAGCCGGGATATTCAGCGGGGCATCCAGCCGAATACCTTGAGCCGACAGGGAATTGCGAATGCCGCTGCGCACAAACCCAAAAATGGTATTGGAGGCCGCATAACGCACCTCTCGCTTGGCCGGATGCACGTTCACATCCACATCGGCGGTGGGCATGTTGACAAAAATCACGCAAACCGGGTAGCGCCCTTGCGGCAACAAGGATTCATAGGCGGCCTCAATGGCCTTTTGCAAAATGGCACAGCGCACATGCCGCCCGTTCAGATAGGTCATCAACCAGCGTTTGCTGCTTTTCATTACCCCCGGTTCAGAGACGAAACCGGCCACACTGAGGCCCAATTCGGCATCTTCAGCAGCAATGGACAGCAACGGGATTTTTTCATCCTTCAGGCCCAGTACCTCTTCCATGGCACGCTTTAACGCGTTAGAACCAGAAGTTTTGAGCACCACCTTGTCATTGACAGTTAAGCTAAAGCGCACTTCCGGGTGGGATAGGGCCAAAAACTGCACGATCTCCTCGATGTGCCCCAACTCAGTCTGGGCCCGCTTCAAAAACTTCAATCGGGCAGGTGTATTGTAAAACAGATCGTCCACTTCCATGACCGTACCCGGCGCGCAACCGGTCTCGCTCAGCAACGGCTCACCCGATTCGGAGACGGTAATTTTAGTGCCCACCGGGGCATCGGCCCGACGGGTCCAGCAAGTGAGTTTGGAAATGGCCCCGATACTGGCTAAGGCCTCCCCCCGAAAGCCCAATGTAGTGATGCGATCCAGATCGGCCTCATCCTGAATTTTGCTGGTGGCGTGATTGTAAAAAGCCAGTGCCGCGTTTTCCGGGGTCATGCCAGAGCCGTTGTCGGCCACCCGTAAGTTACGCCCCCCATTACTGGCGGAAATCTCAATGCGGGTTGCCCCGGCATCCAGGGCGTTTTCCACCAGTTCCTTAATGACGGAAGCGGGACGCTCCACCACTTCGCCTGCGGCAATGCGGTTGATTAAATGGGGCGGCAAAATGCGAATCGGCCGTTCCGGGTGGGGCTGGGGTTGCGCTGTGGATGAAGTCATGGGCCGCCTCAAATTTTCCTGAATACTGATACAACGACTGCGGGGGATCGAAACACCCTACTGTATAGAATGCTTCCCATCCTAAAAGGAACAGGGGTCGATGTAAAAACGCTGTCCTAAAGCTATGGCCTTAGCGTGTGTGCAGGGCCTGTAATTCCTGATACAAGGCCGTTTCCCGCTCGCTGAGGTAATCGGGAATGAGGGCCTTGGTGCGTACCAGCAGATCCCCACTGGATTTGCCGTCTTTACTGGGGAAGCCCTGACCTTTCAAGCGCATCATACGACCGGGCTGGGTGCCTGCCGGGATTTTCATGCTCAGCTCAGTACCGCTAAGGGTGGGGATTTTAATCTCGCCGCCCAGCACCAAATCCGGCACCGGAATAGGAGCCTCATACACCAGAACATCCTCCTCCAGCTGAAACTTGGGGTGCTTGCGGTACTTGACCACCAGTAGCAAATCGCCCCGACCCCGCTGCCCCTGACGTCCTTCTCCGGCCAGCCGAATTTTGGCCCCGGCCCGGACGCCTTTGGGGATGTTCACGCTCAAGCGCTTACGATTAGGGGTGACCACTTCTCGGGTGGCCCCATGCGCCCCTTCTTCCAGATCCAGATACAGTTCCTCTTCCAGGGTGAGCTGCTCGGGGGCCTGTGCCTGTGCCCGAGTCCCAGCCCGCTGACCGCGGCCTGCCCCCATGCCGGAAAATAAATCCTCGTAGCCACTGGGACCTCCTCCGGGGCCACCGCCGCCGGGAAAGCCCTGCCCCCCAAATCCACCGGCGCCCATGCCGCCCCCAAACAAGGTGTCAAAAAAGCTGGAGAATCCGCCCATGCCACCCATATCGCCCATGTTGACCGTTTGCCAGCCATCAAATCCGGGCGGTGGATTAAAATTTTGTCCCTGACGCCAATTGGCCCCCAGGCTATCGTACAAACGCCGCTTTTCAGGGTCCTTTAAAGCTTCATAGGCTTCATTCAGTTCTTTGAACTTTTCCTCAGAGCCTTGATTCACATCCGGATGATGTTCGCGGGCCAGCTTACGGTAAGCGGAGCGAATCTCCTTATCCGAAGCGGTACGGGGGACACCCAGTATCTTGTAATAATCTTTGTATTCAACACCCATAACGACTGGCCGGACCTCTACAACGTCGACATCATGTACTGCACATTATAAAACCCTCCATCCCTTGGCCCTAATTTATTAAGGAACTATTAATGTTCACAGCAGTGAAGAGGGCTGGGACAATAAGGATGAGCTGGCTTTACATAACATTTGTCCTATGCTCACATTCCCGCTACAATCAGCTTACTGTTCAGACGCTGCCCGGTGAAATCGATTCGGCCCGGCACCGGATATTGAGTCAGAATCCTTTCAATCAGAATCTACTTAGCTAGAATCCAAGGTGATTCACTTAGTTGGAGAAAAGGCAATGAAACGAGTTTTCCAGAGTTCTTCTCGTACTGTGGCGCTCACCCTGGCGGTATCGCTGGCCTTGGGTAGCACCAGCCTGGCGCATGCCGACTGGATGCAGAAAATGAATCCGATGAAGTGGATACCGGCAAAAGAAGCTGACAGCCAGTCCAGTACAGCCAGCTCACCAGAAACCAATCAGCAGGACAGCTTAAAACAGGAGGCGGATGCCGCCAGTGCCCAGGCCGATGAGGCCCTGAGAGCCGCCCAAGAAGCCCTGCAAAAAGCCCAGGAAGCCAAACGCAAGGCTGAAGCCCTGAAACTTCAGGCGGAAGGTCGCCAAAAGCCTGTGGTACAAGATCCCACAGAAACCAGCAACCAGACCGACAGCCAGGCAGCGGAAGAAAATACCAGCAGCACCACGGAAAAAGCCTGGTACAAGCTGGGTCTCTCCAAAAAGCAAGCAACCCAGACCGAAACCAGCCAGTCTGAAACAACCCAGACTGAAGAGAGCACTAACAGCAGCTCGCAATCGGAAAATACCGAGCAGGCCGCCACTACCACCAGCACCCCCTGGAATCCACTGAACTGGTTCTCCAAACCCACGGAAAGCCCGGTCAGTACCAGCACAACGACTCCTCAGGCCATGTCCGCTGTGGTGGAAACCGCATCCGAAGTGCGTCAGATTCCAGATTTAAAAACCAAGGCGGCCATTCTGGAAACGGAAAAGGGCAATATCGTGTTTGAACTGTACCCGGACGAAGCGCCTTTGACCGTGCAAAACTTTGCCAAACTGGTTCAGGAAGGCTTTTACAACCGCTTCAACATGAAATTTCACCGGGTGGTGCCGGGCTTTGTCATTCAAACCGGCGATCCCACCGGGACCGGCGCGGGTGGCTCCAAAGAGCGAGTACCGCTGGAAGCCAAAAACAAGCTGTCGCATAACATCAAAGGGATGGTGGCTATGGCCCGGGGCGCCGATCCCAACAGCGCCACCAGCCAGTTCTATATTACCCTGGCCCCCCAAACCACCCTGGATGGCAAATACGCCATCTTCGGCAAAGTCATTGCCGGGATGGACGTGCTGGACAAGATTGAAAAGGACAACATGCTCTACGGAATTCGTCTGGTCGATGTCGACAAAGTGGCCCGTGACCCCTCCCCCGACAAGAAAAAGTTCTTCTCCAGCCTGTTTTAAGGCCCAACAAGAGATCTCGAAAAGAGCCCAAAATAGGTCTTGCGGCGTCCCACTGCGTGCTTGTGAAGCGTAGCTACGCTCAGAGCGACTCAGGCTTTTTCTCGTTTTTCCTGAAAAAAGGCCTTGAGCAAACCGGAGCACTCCTGCTCCAGAATGCCCCCCAATACGGGCAACGGGCCAGAAGGGGGGAGAATATTGAACTGGGAGCCACAAGCGCCCATCAGGGGGTCGTAGGCCCCAAAAATGACCTGCTGCACCCGGGCCTGCTGAATGGCCGCCGCACACATGGGACAGGGCTCCAGGGTCACATAAAGAATGGTTTCGGTGAGCCGCCAGCGTTCAAGTTTCTGGGCGGCCGCTCGCAAGGCTAGAATTTCAGCATGCCCCACCGGATCACAGTCTAATTCACGGCGGTTATAGGCTTGAGCAATCACTTGCCCCTGATGCAGCAACACCGCCCCCACCGGGACATCCAGTGGCAGAGCCTGCCGGGCGGCAACCAACGCTTGCCGTATCCACGCTTCATGATTTGCTCGAGTCTCATTCATGTAGATGATTTTACGTCGAATTGGCCGGGTTGGCTTGCCAAAATGACGACAATCATTACCATTGGTATAGATGGGATCCAGTGAGTGAGTAATTGAATCAGTGAGGTAAGGCCGGGATGCAAACCAATAGCGCTTACAACAATCGTTTTCTGAATGCTGGCGGCCCTCTCCCCCAGAAGCAGAACAATCAGTCCCCCAAGGCTCCTGCGGCTGCCCAAACCCAAGCGCCTCCGAAGACACAGACCGCCCAACCTGTTTATTACGCCCCTGTGCTGATGGCTCCTCCTCCCCTGGAGCCCTTATCCGATCTGGCTTTTCAGAAGCCCCCCGGCCTGTTGAGCAAACTGACCCAGAAGTTGTGGTTTATGATCAGCGAGGAAGCCCCGCCAGACAGGCCCATTGGCATTCGCCAAATCACCAAAAACAGTGCGGATCAGGGTAGTGCCCACAGTCCGAAAAACACTTACTTCCGCAACGGACTGCCCACCCAGGATTATCGCCTGAACGCCAGAATGTAAACCCAGGGAAGCGGGCAGCGTATACCCGTCGACCTCAACGGTTAATCGTATTCGTATAAATACTTGCGCCAACGCTCATAATCCCGTCGGCTCACGTGGTTGTTCTGCTTGGACAACTCAAAGTGAATGAAATTAAACGGGCGGCAGGGTTTACTGGCCAGCTCGTATCCAGCTTCTTTGGGCGTGCGGCTTCCCTTACTGACATTGCACCGCAAGCAGGCCACGGTCACGTTATCCCAAGTATCTTTGCCACCTCGGGAGCGGGGAATGACGTGATCGATGGTTAAATCGCTTTTTTTACCACAGTATTGGCAAGTGTAATTATCCCGATGCATGATGTTACGGCGGGTCAGGGGGATATCCTTGTGCGGAATTTTAACGTAGTACAACAGCCGAATCACCAGCGGCAAGACCACGCCATTCCCCACCGTTTTACCGTTACGTTCCACGGCTTCCGCTTTGCCTTTAATTAAAAGAATGATGGCCCGTTTCCAGCTGCACACGTGCAGCGGTTCGTAGGATGAGTTTAAAAGCAACACTTTGCTCACTCAAATAAGCCCTCAGCTATCACCCTTATATAAACAATCTTATGCCTCATGTGCGGAAATGTCCAGTTTTTTTCACTTCAAAAAGTAAAGAATAGTTACATAGCTTTACTTTTTACCCCTGTTTTTAGCGTATCCTCACTCGAAAAAAGAATGTACTTCCAAAAACTATTAATACAGGCCAAGCCCTCAGTGTCAATCACCCATTTCAAAGCCCAATGTCCAAACACTGATTCCCCTTCCCCAGATCATTAACTTTTATCAAGTTATGACCGCATTGGCCTTCAGGAATTAGCAGCTTTACCGAACATAAAAGTTATATCCGCTTAAAGATGACCCGTATAATAAAGTCATTCAACGAAAGCATCAGCAATAAAAACATCAGGTGGTGGGCAGACCTATGGACAAAGTCGTTCAACATTTTGGAAGAGGGGAAGTCATTTTCCCGGAAGGAACCAAAGGCGATCGCATATACCGCATCGTTTCCGGAGAAGTTTTGATTTGCAAAAAAAGTGAGCAAGGAAAAACCATCCCCATTGCCAAGTTGGGCACTGGCGAAATTTTTGGGGAAATGTACCTATTTGATGGCAAAGGCTCTCGCTCGGCCACCGTGGTGGCTGCCTGCGACCTGCGGGTGGAAGTTTACTTTGAAGAAGAAATTCAGTCTGAACTATTTAACGCCCCATCAGAAGTGAAAGACATGCTGAGATCCTTTACCAATCGGCTGCGCAGTACCACCAACAATTTTGCCAGCCTATTCAAGGAAAAAATGATTGTAGAGCTTCCTGATGGAACGCTCAAAATTGTAGACGGCCATTAAGAAAGCAACTCAACCGATCTGTCAATCCCTCCACGGAGGGGGAGGCAAATGACTCCATAGCCTGATGTTTGCTACTAACTGCAATTGATAGGATTCTATGTAATTCATCAGGTTACTGGAAAGGAAGTTGAGCATGAAACCACAGCGCGCCCTAAGCGTTTTTCTTAGTTGTGCTTTACTGCTGTCTGGCTTGATAGCCCCCTTTTCCAGTGCAGAAGCCAAACGTCATTACAATCATGGCCGATATCATCGTTATTACGATGCGCGCCACGATCGCTGGGTTGATTATCAAACCGGCAAAATCATTAAAGGGGGAATCGTTGGTGCCGGAATCGGGGCGGGCGCAGGCTTGCTGCTGGATCGTCCGGTGGGCAAAACCGCTCTGGTTGGTGCCGGCATTGGCGCAGGCACCCAGGCGGTTCGTTACAGCCGCACCATGCAGAGACACCCCATTGCTAAAACTGCCGCATATGGTGCTCTGGCCGGAACCGGTGTTTCCGCCGCCACTGGCCGTAGACTAGGTAAAGGCGCCCTGGTGGGCGGTGCCGTTGGTGCCGGACTGGGAACCCTGAAATATTTTTAAACAGATAATGCCTTCCTGAAGTACTAACTTTCGCAATACACAATAATCATCCCCGCAAGTCCTATCCTGCGGGGTTTCTTTTTGTTTTTACGAATTCGGGTGGAATTTCTTTAAAGTATTCCGAGCCTTGGCCGAGGATCTTAAATACGCGCCTCATGCAACTCGGGACCTTATTCATGCAAAATCAACCCGAATTCCCATTTCCCAATCGGCCCCAACGTGTTTCTCCCCCGGCGGGATTGCCCCAAAACAGCGGCCCTCCCAAGCTGCTGGATGATTCTCAACTGGCCAAACTGGTCACCCAGATGGAGCATTTGCCGGAAACAGCCTGTTATCCCATGCAAGCCAGCTTTTATGAAGCCCTGCTAGGCTGCGAGCTGCTACTGCCTGTACCCAACCAGTTTAATATGAACCATCAACTGCCCTTAATGAGCCTGGAAAATGCCACGGGCGAGCGATGCTTGCCCCTGTTCACCCACGAGGATCACTTAAGCCTGTGGACAGATGAGCCGGTCAATTACCTGTTACTACCGTTTGAAACCCTTTGCAGTTTTGCCCTGCAAGCCCAGCTGGACTATGTGGTCATCAATGTTTCCGGCCCCTATGGCTGCGAAATCCCCTTTCACACCTTCAGCTACCTGGCCGAAGGGTTGATTCCTCCACCCGGCCCCGGTCAAGGCAACCCGGTTGGCAACAAAAAGCCAGGAGAAGTGGTCATTGCCCAGCAAACCCCCATGCGACTGGGCCTGTGTCCGGATTTTTCCGTGCCGCTGTTAAGCCGCCTGCAAGAACTGTTTAAACACCATGACAGCTTGATTGAACGGGTGTACCTGTTCAGCATCGCCTTTCACCAAGGCCCCCTGCAACCGGCTCTGGCCATACAAATGCCACCGGAGCAGGCCCCGCTTTGGGAGGAAGAGCTGTGGCCCAACCTGCAAGCCATTCTGTATGAAATGCTGGAAAAGCGAGATATCGTCAACGTCTTTCTGTTGAATGAAGCCCCCAGCCTGGAAACGCATTTAACCGATCTCGCCCCGCCGGTTTACGAGCACGCCAAAACCAAAAAGCGCTAGAGATTCGGCAAAAGCGGCATCAGGCTGAATAAACGCCCGACCTGGAAGCTTTTCGGCCAGTCTCTTAGACCGATTGGGGCATCAGGCTCTTATACTCGGCCAGCAGTTTATCGATGCGGGCCATTTCCGCTTCATCCGGTAAAACCATGGGAGCCCGCAGTACCGATTCCATCATGCCCAAACGGGCCAGACAGGTTTTAATGACGGTGGGATTGGGCAAGAAGAAGATTTCCCGTCCCAAATTGAGCTGCTTCAAGTGCAGCTTCAAGGCCCGTGGCATATCCTGGGCTTTTACGGCCTGAATCATCTCCCGCAGCAGGGGGCCAGTCAGGTGGGCCAGCACACTGAAGGTACCGTGCGCCCCACAGGCCATCATGGGCAGGGTCAGGGTATCATCGCCGCACCAGGTACGCCAGGTATCGGCGGGTAACTTGGCCGTAATCTCACTGACCTGATCCATGTCCGGGTGGCTTTGTTTCACCCCAATAATGTTGGGACATTGCTGGTGCAAGGTGGCCATGGTATCGGGGGCCATGAGCACCACGGAGCGGCTGGGGATGTTGTAAACCACCACTTCGGTGTCCACGGCCTGGGCAACTCGCCGGAAATGCTCGGTCATGCCAGCCTGAGAGGGCTTGTTATAGTAAGGCACCACCACCAGCAAGGCATCGACCCCCAAGGCAGCTACCTTGCGGGCTTCTTCCACGCTTTTGGCCGTATCATTGGAGCCAACACCGGCTACAATCTGCACATTGCGACCCCGAACGGCGCTTTTTACCACCTTGAGCAGTTCCATTTTTTCATCAAAACTGAGCGTGGGAGACTCGCCGGTGGTGCCGTTCACCAAAATGCCATCGCAGCCATTATCGGCCAGATAAACGGCCAACTGTTCGGCTTTTTCAAAGTCAATGGATTCATCCCGGTGGAAGGGGGTGACCATGGCGGGAATCAACTCGGCCTGTAAGTGGGGCATGGCAATGACCTTTATATTGAACGCGACAGGAGAATCTCTACCAGAAAACGGTGATAGGCTACACCCCGGCAGGCTGCTTGGGCTTGAGCCAGTTGTGTTTCACCAACACTTCCGCCAGACGCACGGCGTTCAGGGCCGCCCCAATGCGTAGGTTATCGGCCACAATCCACATGTTTAGGCCATATTCCGGATTAGAGGTATCGCGGCGGATGCGGCCCACATAAACCGGATCCTGGCCAGTGGCCTCAACCGGGGTGGGGAAGGCTTTGGGATCCCGGGCCACCACCACATCGGGGGTGCGCTCCAGAATGTCCATGGCCGCTTCCGGGGAAACCGGCTTCTTGAACTCCAGGGTGGCGGATTCGCTGTGACCCACCATAACCGGCACCCGAACGGCCGTACAAGTTACCTTGAGATCGGGTTTGTGTAAAATCTTGCGGCTCTCATGAATGACCTTGGTTTCTTCCTTGGTATAGCCGTCTTCCACGCCGCCTTCCACGAACTGATCAATCTGGGCCACCAGGTTAAAGGCAATGGGCCGAGCGAATACTTTGAACTCTTTCTCGGTAGGAGCTGGAATATCAGACTCTCCCATCATTTTAAACACGCTGCGGGTGGTGTTAATCAGCTCGTCCATACCCTCTTTGCCAGCGCCACTGACGGATTGGTAAGTGCTGACAATGACCCGCTCCAGTCCAAAGGCATCATCCAGCGCTTTAAATACGGGCATCAATTGGGCCGTAGAGCAGTTGGGGTTGGCAATAATGCCTTGATGATGCTCAATATCGGCATCGTTCACCCCGGCCACCACCAAGGGGACCCCATCGGTCAAACGGAAGCAACTGGTGTTATCAATAACCACACAGCCCCGTTTCACCGCTTCAGGAACCAACGCCTCACTGACCGAACCCCCTGCGGAAGCCAGTACGATATCCACCCCTTCAAAGGCTTCCGGGGTGGCCTCTTCCACCAGCCAATCCTGGCCCATAAAGGTCACCGAGCTGCCTGCGGTGCGCTGACTGGCCAAAGGCTTCAGGGTCTTCACCGGGAACTGCCGCTCCTCCAGAATTTGCATCAGCTGGGTTCCCACCAGGCCGGTGGCTCCCAAAATAGCGACAGTGTATCCGGTGGATTGCGCGGGGGCAGTCATGGGGTAATCTCCTGTGTGCAGCACACGCGCTGCGTGAGTTAAGACGGACTCATTATAAACGAAAGAGCGCGCCGGGTCAGCAGGACTCGCACAGCCGCCTTGCAGCCCGCGAAAATGCCAACTTCCTATGGCCTCATACCGATGCCTTATAAAAAGAGGCTTTCCCTAAAAAAAATCCCCTTTTGAATAAAAGGGGAATTTTTGCTAGAAAGTCGTTATTGTTAGAGAAATCTTGAGGGCCTTAGCCAGCCGCTTTGGCGAACTGAAGGACTTTGCGACCCATATCCTGGCGATTGGCTTCCAGTTCCCGAGTGTCAACCGAGGGAATCTGTCTGCCCAATTCACTCAAAATGAATTCGGCGATCCAGCGCAACTTGGGACGGGCAGCGCTCCGCACATAAAAATCTTGAACACTGGCTACAGCCGGCTGACCGATACGCACCAGCACCATAGCGCAGGTGGAACGAACCCGGTTGTGTCCGGAACGCAGTCCGCGAACCAGGAAGGGAATGGCAGGCTTGCCAATGCGAGTCAACAAATTTTCGGCCTTGTTGGCGGTCTGTTTGTCGGCATCTTCTAAAGACTCAATCAGAAACTCAACCAGCTCTTCCAGAGAGACGGTCTGATTTTCACGGTTAAAGCTGAAATCCTTATTCCAGATCAGGTGGAATTTGATTGTTTCAAGGCTGATTGGTGACGTTGTCATTGGTTGGTTACTCTCCACGTCCATCGCGTTTCGGATTAACAGATTTATAACCGATTTTCAAAAGGGGAGCAATTTCACCCAAAGTCGATCCACACCCTATTTAGACGCCAAAAAAATATTTTCTTTACCTGAGGTTAAATCAAAACCAAGGAAGGGCTGGAGCATTATTCTTCAAAAGACTGAAAGCCACGGTGTTTTAGCCTCATCCACTCCTGTTACGAACATTAAGACAGACTGAAATCTTTATGCCAGATGACATAAAAGCCTGACATTTCCTTAACGGGTTTTTTAGAGATTCTTTACATGTTCTTTATCTGCCCACAGGGGCCATTTACCCCATATTGCCGAGTCTTTTGCCCCACAGGTCAGCCACTGCAAAATTCCATTTGAAAGCTGACAGCAACAGGACTAAGATGGACAGGTAGCAGGCGGCCTTTAGCCTGTGGATTCACTGGTGCTGTTTTGAGCGCCCTGACCCAGAGTTGTCATTCTTCTGTTATGAGCATTTCTCTGTATTACGGTGATGAGGAGTATTTACTGGCCCAAGCGGTCAAGGCTCTGCGTGCCCGGGTCATCAATCCGCAAATGGGCAGCCTGGGACACAAGCAGCTGGAAAACCCCTCCGTTGGGGAAGTGCTGGAAGCCGTGGGAGCGGTCTGCTTCAATTTGGGCGGGCAAACCCTGATTGAAATCCGGGATTTCGCCTTTTTGGGCAAAGCCGCTAGCGGCCCCGATGAAAAGCAACTGGCCGAACTGATGAGCCTGCTGGAGGATCATGATGAAAGCAAACACATCCTGTTTGTAAACAGCAAAATCAACCGCAGCATTAAATTTCCAAAGTGGCTGACCGGTCACAAGACCCTCAAAATCGATTTAAAAGAATGTAAAACCCTGGCCTTTTACCAGACCGATGACGCCCTACAGCGGGTGATCCAAGAGGCCAAGCGGCAGGGCATCGGGATTGACCCCAAAGCAGCCGCCCTACTGGTGGAGCACATGGGTGTCAGCATGCAACCCTTGATGACTGAGGTGCAAAAGCTTTCTGTCTATGCCGGAAACCGGGCCATTACGGTACAGGACGTTTCCCTGTTGTCCACCCACAACGAAAATACCTTTCATATGCTGGCCGATTGGCTCAAAGGCCAGCACCGGGCTCAGAGCTTTCACACTCTGGATGAACTTTTACTGCGTCAGCATCCGGTGCAATTGTTCGGGCTGATCCACACCTGGCTGGGCAATCTCTTTCAGTTGCGTTACTGGCAGCAAAAAGGACTGAGCGAGGCTCAAATGGCTGAAATGACCAAGAAGCACCCCTACAAAATCCAGAAAGATTTGCAGGAGTTCCGCCAAGTGCCCTTCAGTCGACTGGAGGCCCTGCGCGCCAAGCTGCTGGAACTGGAGTATCAAGCCAAAACCGGGGGGCTTAATCCAAAGCTGGCCCTGGAACTGTTAATGGGATGCTAACCCCCATGCAAACGATCGACCCACTGACCACTGCCGCCCCCAGTGCCAACGCTATGGCCAATCTGGCCGAGCAATTTTTCACGGCGGCCATCAGCGGCGGCGCCTTGGCCCACGGCTACGTGCTGAAAGGAAAAAACACCAGTACCCTGTACCAGTTGGCCCTCAGCATCGCCCAGGCCCTGAACTGCAGCAATCCGCCACAGCGGCCGTTTGGGACGGAAGCGCCCTTAACCCTCTCTTCGCTTTCCTGTGGTCAATGCAAGGATTGCCGCTGGATTAGCAGAAACGCCCATCCAGCGGTTATGACCCTGTCCCGGTTGACCTATCAGGTCAATGAAAAAGGCGAATTAATGTCCCCTGAGGAGCTGGAAAAGCAAGCCAAAAAGGCCAGCGCCCCCACCCAGATCAAGACCGATCAGATCGGACAGCTGATTCATCGCCTGGGTGTGTCTTCTGAAGCCTGTCGGGTGGTTATTTTTACCGATGTGGAAGAACGTCCGGCCAGTCAGGCCAGCACCGTGCCGCCCCCCTACGAATGGCAATGCATCGAGGCCAATGCGGAAAAAAGCTTCCACGTGCGCCCGCTGGATCGCTCTGTCTTCAATGCCTTTTCCGTCAACAAGTTCCTGAAAACGCTGGAAGAACCGCCGCCCAAGACCCTGTTTCTGTTTTTAACCGAAACCGAAGAACAACTGCTGGATACCATTGTGTCCCGTTGTCAGGTGGTGCCGTGCCTGGCCCCGCAAAGCCCGTTACAGGAAGAGGGCAGTCAATCCGCCTATGCGGATTTTTATGACAAACTGCGCCAGCATCTACAGCGCAAAGGCGACATTTATCAACTGGTCGCTGACTTTCAGGCTGCTTTTATAGAAGGTCAAGGCCTCAGCGCCACCCAAGCCCTGAACGAATTTCAGCAATTTTTACGACAAAGATTTGTGACCACACCCGTTGATGCGGCCAGTTTTGCCAGTTACCGCATCCTGCAGCAATCCCTGGAAAAGACCATTGCCGTGGTGGAAGCCAAAGCCCATGAAAATGCCAGCCTTTTGAATCTGTTTATTGAACTGAGTAAACAACTGAAATCAGCCTCCCTCCCTTAAAAGTCAGTTTTATTTTAAAAAACGTTTACACTTCTGGCACAAAAAAACAATCAAATTCGTTTATGCAAGTGGAAGGCATAGGTTGGGTTAACAAACAATCGTCTTATATGGGATAGGGACATAAACATCGTTTGACATAGGGATCGACAATAGGAGTGTTTAGGGATGGAACAACGTCAGCAAAAATCTGCTTTAGTTTTGAAGTACGCAAAACGCCGTTTTGATGGTGGCAACGAGGCCGAACTGATTCGGGCCATTGAAACCGCCAACATGAACAAACTCTACAACCCGCAAGGGAACGCCATGAGCCCCATTAGTCAGGGGTTTACGGCACCTTTAAACTTAACCCCGCACCCGGCAGCGGTCCAAACGGCTGCCAAACCGGCCCAAGTCACCCGGCAATCTCGCATCCTCGAAGCCGTCATTCGTGGCCCTCTGCAAATTTGCATTGGCGTGGTGGGAATGCTGACCGCCAGTCTGGCCATTGTCACCTTTAAACGGGCGAACAATCAGCAACTGGTCCAACAAAGCTGGGTGGTCTTTCACGATTGCCGCAAGACCCTGCTAAAAGGCTTTACGGATTGCCTGACCACACCGGCACGGGTGCTGCAAGCCGGATTGAAAAAAGTTCAATAGGTTCCCATCACACACACTCCACAGCCACAATCGCCCATTTTCGTTAAGAAAGTGGGCGATTTGCTTCAAAAACATTAAAGTTTTTCCCGGGTTTGCCGTAATAAAAGTGGTGAGGAGGTTGCCAGGTAGGTTGGCCGCTTCTGCACAGGGTCGCTTTACACTGATTCAGGGCAAGGCACCCTCAAACTCCAGACACTTTAAAATATCACCCCACAGAGTGATAAAAAACAAATAAAAAAAATATACTATAAATATACGAAGCACTGGAGTCGTTTAGTCGGCAATCCATACAAAACACTTAAATAGAAGGATGATGGCCCATGTTGTTAAAGCAGTACGTTTCTTTCCAAGTCTGGTTGGCAACTCAAAAAAACAGCAAAAACAAAGGCCAATCACTAGCGGAATATGGTCTGGTTCTGGCTCTGATTGCTGTTGTGTGTATCGCCGCACTGACCACCTTGGGTAACAGCATTTCTGGCATGCTGGAAGGTTTGGGTTCCACTATCGGTGGCGTCAGTACCAGCGGTTAAAACTAACGTTCTTTCGGGTCTAAAAAATCAGGCTGGTCCCACTGGCCTGATTTTTACCCCGTTAAAAAAGTACTCAGTATTACAAAGTTGATGAAAGTATGAGCAGCTTGAATTCGAGACGCCGACATACAGCCAAAATAGGGCAAGCGCTGCCAGAATATGCGCTGATACTGGCTTTAATTACCCTGTTTTGCATTGCCGCCATAACAGGACTGGGCGAAAGCATTCAGGAACGACTGGCCTCCTTTGCCGAAACCATTGCCAATACCAAGACTTCACCCTAAGGACAAAAGCATTTAAGTTTCAGTTTTTATGTGCCGGTTTGTAGTATTCATTTGACAATGCCATTGCCTTGTCACTATGATGTTTATCTACCCAGCGTGTCGGGGTGGCGGAATGGTAGACGCGCACGTTTGAGGGGCGTGTGGAGCAATCCGTGAGGGTTCAAGTCCCTCTCTCGACACCATTTAATTTAATGACCCCATCCCAGTTAAAAGACAGACTTACAATCGAGGCGTGATGCGAGTTGATTGTAAATCTGTCTTTTATGCTCTGTTATGACAGCACAGGGCAGACGCTTCATATGAATGAACACCCCTAGTGAACCCCAGTCACTCCCCTTTGCCCTGACATCAGTTTTTAATCACAATTGCATGAAAACAATGATGCCTACATGGGTGCCAAGGAATGGATTCGTGGTGAAAAGAGCCTTACTTCAGCCAGCGGACCGCTTCGTTGTAAATGGCTTCCCAGTCAATGCCGTACTCTTTAAACAGGGCATCGCCGGTGCCACTTTGCCCAAAGCGATCTTGCGTGCCCAAGCGACGCACGGGAGTATGCTGATGGGTGCTTAACTCTTCGCACACCACGCCAGCCAAACCACCCAGGATTTGATGGCTTTCCACGGTGATGACCTTGCCGGTCTTGCGAGCACTCTTGGCCAAAGTTTCCGAATCGAACGGCTTGATAAACACGCAGTTCAGCACTTCCGCCTGAATGCCATGATCTTTTTGCAGGCGCTCGGCGGCCAACAAGGAATGATAAACGGTTTCCCCAGTGGCTACCAGGGTAATGTCAGTGCCTTCCCGCTCAATGCGAATCCGGTGAGGCATGGTCGCATCCAACTGGTAAGAAGCATCATCGTGAATCACCGGGCAATTAGGACGGACCAGACGCACGTACACCGGCCCATAATATTGGGCAGCCCAACGAATGACCCGATCGGTTTCTACCGCGTCAGAGGGCACAATCACGGTCATGCCCGGAATCACCCGCATCAGGGCGATGTCCTCAATGGACTGGTGGCTGGCTCCGTCTTCACCCAGACTTAAACCGCTGTGGGTGGGGCAAACTTTCACGTTCAACCCCGAATAACAAACCGTATTGCGAATTTGATCCCAGCCTTTCCCAGCGGCAAACAGGGCAAAGGTGCTGCAAAACGGGATTTTTCCGGTGGTAGACAGCCCAGCGGCGGTGTTGATCAAATCCTGTTCGGAAATCCCTTGGTTAAAAAAGCGATCCGGGAATTTGTCGGCAAACTTCTGGGTTTGCGTGGAACAGGCCAAATCGGCGTCCAGCACCACGATGTTGGGGTTCTCAGCGCCCAAAGCGGTCAGCGTTTCACCGTATTGGTTTCTGAGGGCTTTGAGTTCCGGCTTTTCAAGATTAATGGTAGTCATGGAAAATAGTTCCTTCAAAATCATGGGGCCAGTTAAGGCAGGGCATCGTAAGCAGCGGTCAATTCAGCACGAGCAGCTTCATACTGCTCTTTGTTGGGGGCTTTTCCGTGCCAGCCCGCCTGATTTTCCATAAAGCTGACCCCTTTGCCCTTGGTGGTGTTGGCAATAATGGCCGTTGGCCGATCAGTCTCCTCGGCAAAGCGATCCGCTTGCGCCAAGGCATCCTGAATCTGCGCAAAATCGTGCCCGTCAATTTCAATGACATTCCAGTCAAAGGCGGCAAACTTGGGAGCCATCTGACCCAAAGCCTTTACCTTTTCGGTGTCGCCATCAATTTGCAGATGATTGCGGTCCACAATGGCCGTGACACGACTGACTTTGTGATGTGCGGCACTGAGTACCGCCTCCCACACGTTGCCTTCCTGACACTCACCGTCACCCATCAGCACAATGACCCGGCTGTCGATGTGATCCAGCCGTAACCCCAAGGCCATACCCACCCCGCAGGACAAGCCTTGTCCCAGCGAACCGGTGGAGATATCGCAGCCCTGAATGTACTTGGAAGCCGGGTGGCCTTGCAGATTGGAGTGAATCTTGCGCAAGGTGTTTTTTTCCGCCCAGGGAATGTAGCCTGCTTCCATTAAAGTGGCGTAATAAGCGGGCGCCCCATGCCCTTTGGACATAATAAAGCGATCCCGTTGCTGCCAGTCGGCGTTAGCCGGGTCCCAAACCATGTGGTGAAACCAGACATTGACCAGTAAATCGATGCAAGACAAGGAGCTGCCAGGATGCCCGGATTGCGGCTCATATATCATATCCAGAATGTCGATTCGCAATTTAGCGGCCAGCTTTTGCAGCTGGGGAATGGTTAAACGGGGTAAGCCAGCCGGTAAAAAACGGGCTTGGTTGGTCGATACAGTCATGGAATCCGTTCTTTCATTGGGGAAATTTGGGTTTGGCGGGTTTAGCGTAGCGCTCATAGTATGACCCCTTGATCGTCTAAAACCGGGAAGTCAGGCCTTGGGCCCAGCTAAACATACTTTTACTACAAACATTGGCAAAGTTTTATAAATTCGCTGAATTCGCCAGGGCTCGCTGGTAATTCGATACAGCCATTCCAGATTCACACGGCGCATCCAGGCGGGGGCCCGCAGGGTCTTGCCGCTCCACACATCCAGACTGCCGCCCACCCCAACCAGAATGGCGCCCGTAAACAGGGGCTTATAGCGTTCAATCCACAACTCCTGCCGAGGCACCCCCAATGCCACCAGCACCACTTTGGGCTGAGCCTTAGCGCAGGCCTTGGCGATTTGCAATTCTTCCTCTCCCGCTTTAAAAAAACCATGATGCTGATACACGATGCGTAAACCCGGAAACCGACGGATCAGGTTCTCTACCGCCAAGCCCAACACCGCTTCGGCAGCACCCACCAAGGCCACCGGCTGATCCGTTTCAGCGGCCCAGGCCAGTAAAGCCTCAGAGAACTCAATCCCCGGCAAGCGCTTGACCTGACAACCCTTCTTGCGCAAAGCCCACACCAAACCGGCCCCGTCCGGCAAAATCAGGTCAGCATTTTTCAAAACACGACCCAGATCAGCGTTTTGATCCCCTTGCATAATCATTTCCGGGTTCAGGGTGACCACCTGCGCAGTCTGCCCATTGGCAACCCGTGATTTGGCAAAGGCCAATGCCCCTGCGGTTTCCGTCAAATGCACCGGGTAATCAAATAACCGGGCTTCCTTGAGATGAGTATCCACGCCGAAATGACCCTTTTAAACCCTGAACATCTCCTATTGTAGGGGCTTTCGCCCCGCCTGAAAAGAGCCGCTAACAAAAAGCGCCTGGCTTGACGGGGGCCAGACGCTTTTCGATTGGGTTTACCTGAAAATCAGGCAATTTCCGTTTTAGGCTTTTTGTCGGGTAGCATGAGCACCTCGGCGCTGTTCTTTTTCTCGACCATTTCAGGGGTCAATTCAAAGACTTTCAGGTCCTCACGGGACGGCGCTTCAAACATAATGGGGAGCATCAGCTCTTCCACAATGCTGCGCAACGCCCGGGCGCCGGTTTTACGCTTGATGGCTTCCTTGGCAATGGCCTCAGCCACACCTTCCGCAAAGACCAGCTCCACGTCATCCATAGCCATAAGCTCTCTGTACTGCTTGAACACAGCATTTTTGGGCTCAGTAAGGATGAGTACCAGTGCGGCTTCATCCAGCGGATCCAAGACGGCAGTGACCGGTACCCGACCGATAAACTCAGGGATCATCCCGAATTTAATCAAGTCATCCGGCTGCAGTTGCTTCATCATGCGGGCCGCTTCCAAATCACGCTCGTACTGGGATTTGGGAGAGCTGGCGCCAAAACCGACGGACTTGCCAGAGTTAATCCGGCCTTCCACGATTTTTTCAAGCCCGATAAAAGCACCACCGCAAATAAACAGGATGTTGGAAGTGTCGATTTGGATGAACTCCTGGTGCGGATGCTTCCGTCCACCCTGCGGGGGTACGTTGGCCACCGTGCCTTCGATCATCTTCAACAACGCCTGTTGCACGCCTTCCCCGGAAACATCACGGGTGATGCTGGGGTTTTCGGACTTGCGGGCAATTTTATCGATTTCGTCAATGTACACAATGCCACGCTCTGCCTTGGCCGCGTCGTAATCGGCAGCCTGGTACAAGCGCAACAGAATGTTCTCAACGTCATCGCCCACGTAGCCGGCTTCAGTCAACGTGGTGGCATCGGCCACGGCAAAAGGCACTTCCAGGAACTTGGCCAGCGTTTGGGCCAACAGGGTTTTCCCAGAACCAGTAGGGCCAATCAGCAAGATGTTACTCTTCTGAATTTCCACCAGATCCTTCTTGTCCTCTTTTTCCTTGTTGGACAAGTTGTGGTTCACCCGCTTGTAGTGGTTGTAAACCGCCACAGACAGAACCCGCTTGGCATCTTCCTGGCCCACGATGTGGTCATCCAGGAAGCCTTTGATTTCCTGAGGCTTGGGCACCTTGGAAATCTCCGGCAAAGTGGTGCTTTTTTCACCCTCTTCGGCCTCGAAGAATTCCTCGTCCAGAATCTCGTTGCAGAGATCCACGCACTCATCACAAATGTAGACTTCAGGCCCTGCAATGAGTTTTTTAACCTGATCCTGACTTTTACCGCAAAAAGAACATTTTAAGCGGCTATCTTCATGCTTGGCCATGTCTAGCCCTCCAGATTGAGTCTGCATGAACCCCTTCCTGTGGATAGCAGGAAGCGAAAGTCCACCATTCCATCTTCATTATAATACTATTTATTGCTGCTGGCTTCCTCGGCCTTGGTAATCACCTTGTCTACCATACCGTAAGCCACCCCTTCTTCGGCGGACATGATGTAGTCACGGTCGGTATCCCGTTCGATTTTCTTGATCGACTGACCAGTGTTGCTCGCCAGGATTTCGTTAAGGTTTTTCTTCATCCGATTGATTTCAGCAGCCTGAATTTCGATATCGGTCGCTTGGCCTTGCGCACCACCCAAGGGTTGGTGAATCAGGATGCGAGAGTTCGGCAGGGCCATCCGCTTACCGGGAGTACCGGAAGACAACAGGAACGCACCCATACTGGCAGCCTGACCCAAGCAAATGGTGGCCACATCAGCGCGAATGTGCTTCATGGTGTCATAAATAGCGAAACCGGCAGTCACCGAACCGCCCGGGCTGTTGATGTACAGCATAATATCTTTTTCCGGATTCTCGGAATCCAGCAACAGCAGCTGCGCCACAATGAGGTTGGCAACCATATCATCGATGGGCGTACCCAAGAAGATGATCCGCTCTCTCAGCAGGCGGGAAAAAATATCAAATGAACGCTCTCCACGACTGGATTGCTCGATAACAACCGGCATATACGCTTGAGGATCGCCGTTCGGTACATACAGCATCTGTGTTGCCTCTTTCACTTCAGCACAAACAGGATATTTCGATTTTTTAGACCTTAATTTATTTTAGACGATCCTCCCAAGGGATGGAAGGATCGTCTATGGTTTATAAGTCTAAACTTCAGCGTCTAAAACGTCAAACTCTTCACCTTCAATGGCAGCGGCCACTTCAGTACCTTCGGGCACGTTAGAGCTGGCTTTTTGCTGCTCCACTTGCTCTTCGGGCACGTAGTTGAACTCAGCGCGCTCCACCAGATAATCCACGATTTTCTGGCTGAGGATCTGATCAGACAGAGCTTGAGCGGCGGCGAAGTTGTTGCCCAACTGACGCATCACCTGCTTCTCTTCCATACCCCGCATGGCGGCCATTTGGCTAACCATCGCAGAGAACTCGTCTTCGTTGACCTGCATGCCTTCCTGTTTGGCAATGGCGCCGAAGATCAAGCTGGTTTTAATACGCTTGCTGGCTTCGTTGCGCAGATTCTGCCAGGTGCTTTCATGCCCTTCGGAATCCAGGAACTTTTCCCAGGACAGGCCTTGGCTTTTCAAGCGCTGCTGCACTTCGTCCATCAGCAACTTGGCTTCCCGGTTGACCATGCTGTCAGGGATTTCCACCGTGGCTTTTTCCAACAGATAATCAACAACCGCTTTTTGCTTGCGGAAGGTGTTTTCTTGCTCTTCGCTTTGTTTCAGCAGATTGCGAACTTCTTCTTTCATCTGCTCAACCGTTTCGAAAGGACCTACTTTTTTGGCCACTTCATCGGTCAGCTCAGGCACTACTTTTTTGGAAATATCGTTGATTTTCACCTTGAACTCAGCCGGTTTACCAGCCAAGGTGGTGTCGTGGTAGCCTTCCGGGAAGGTCACGTTGATGCTGAATTCCTCAGCAATTTTGTGGCCCACCAGTTGATCGGCAAACCCTTCGATGAAGTTGTTATCAGCCAGATCAAGGCGGTAATTTTTAGCGGAACCACCCTTGATGGCCTCACCGTTCACAGACCCGTTAAAGTCGATGTTTACGATGTCGGTCTTTTCAGACGGACGATCCACCACGGATTCCAGAGTGGTCAAACGCTCTACAATAGAGGCCAACTCTTTTTCCTCAGCGTCAGCGGGCAGTTTGTACTCAGCCACATCCAACTTCAAGGTGGTCAACTCGGGCAACTGGGCTTCCGGACGAAGCTCCACGGTGGCCTTGACGGCAATGCCTTCGCCCAGGTCAAACTTCAGGTTTTCAATTTGAGGCGGAGCCACGATGTCCAGCTGATGCTCGCTAATGGCGTCGGCAAACAGGTGGGGGAACAGGCGATCCATGGCCTCTTGCTTAATGCGATCCACGCCCACGGTTTTCTCCACGATGGAGCGAGGAGCCTTACCCCGGCGGAAACCGGGAATATTCAGACGCTGACCCAGTCGTTTCCAGGCCTTGTTGTATTCCTGGTTGGCTTGCTCGGCGGGAATTTCCAGGTTAATTTTCGCCAAGTTTTGTTCTTCTTTTAAGACTTCTACTTTCATGCGTCTGCCTTAGCCCATTCCTTCAAAATACTGTAAACGGCATTTAAATCGCTAAAGAGACTCAATTCTCTCAGCGATTTTGCACCAACCCCTTGTACGGAACGCTCTGATGCGGAGCTTTTCAATTTACCTAGCAACTTGATATTCTGCAACTTGCTTGTGTTTTCCGGGGTAAAAATTAGCGGGAGACGAGATTCGAACTCGCGACATCTTCCTTGGCAAGGAAGCATTCTACCACTGAATTACTCCCGCATTTACCGGAAAACTTGAGGATGATTTAGATTCTAGGTAAACCGCTCCGGAATTGCAACAGGGGATTTGATAATTTTTTACCTCAAATATTTGGAAGACGCAAACGCAAGCTGTAGCGCTGGCTAGGATTGGCTCAAAACCGAAAATGTGGCCTGGGGGGCCACGCGCCTCAAGACCTGTGCTATCAGCGCACTGAAAGAATAGTCGGGCGCGGCAGGCTCCACCATGGTAACAGATTGAATACGCTCCACCGGTTCATGGGCTGCGGCCATACGAACCATGACGTCCTGTAGTGGAGAAATGGTATTATTGGGCGCCGGAACCGTCAGGACACAGCCCTCAAACTGCTTTTTGTCGCTGGTTTGCACCGATAACCCGGCCCAGGTTTTTCGATTGGGATTGGGGAGATATGACTGTAAAGCCGCCCGCCAGGCAGGTTGAAAGCGGGCATCGGCGGGTTCGCTAATGTCCAGGCGTGGTGACTGAAACCAGTTTTTTTGCCCGGAAGCATAGTGATAGCTATTGGGCAGATACGCGCCAGCCGTTTTGGTGTCGACCTCCCCGCGCTTCATATCCACCACGTGAATGGGCAAATCCGGATTTCCAGTCTCCAACAGCGCTTGTCGACAAGAACCGCAAGGTCTCAAGCTCTGAATCATCATTTGAATGCCGGACTCTCCGTTGGCCCTGGCATTCAGCAAGGCAAAAACCTCCGCGTGAACCGTATCGTTGGGGAGCCCGCCTTTCAATTCCAGGTTGGCGCCCAGATAGGCCTTACCGCTATTCCCAATAGCAATGGCCCCGACCGGCATCTTGGAAACCTCTGGGCGAGCCAGCTTTTGGGCCAGAGCCAAAATGGATTGATAGGTCTTGACGCTCTCAGGGTTGGTTGGCTCAAACACCGGAAGATCACTGAGGACGGTGGGGAATTTAGCCTGCTGCAAAAGCGACTGCACATCCAAACTTCCGGCAAAGCGAAGGGCTGGCTTGCGCTGCAACGAACCCGGACGGGCCAATCCTGACGCCACCGACAACGCGGGCCGTTTGGACCTATCCATGGAGCGAACAGCCTGCCCGGAAGGCACAGCCGGACTAAAACAAGGCATACCAAACGCCATCGAAATGCCTCCCCAAATACAAAATACTGAAACCCGATACACTCGCAAAAATTAAACTCTGTTTGCGCTACAGCTTACAAGAAACAACCCGCAAAGCAAGCCTTCCCTTTACTGTTTACTGTCCATTTCTCCCGCCCATTACCTGCAAAGCGTCCCCGTTCCGTTATACGGAGATCATCTCCATCTTGCGCTCAGCCATTTCCAGCACCCGCACCACATGGTAGCCGTTCATGCCGTTGGTTTTGGGGTCGTACCCGTGCCGAATGCAATTGATGAAGTGCTGGCATTCCAGCTTGAGGGGCTCAATATCTAGATAATCCGGGAACTCCTCAATGGGGCTGCTGACATCATCCTTGTTGAAGATGTGCAACTTGTTCTCGCCCAACGTATCATCAATCATGGCGGCGCGCTCAGTTCCCCGAACCACCAGTTTGACCTGCTTGATGGGATGCACCCAACTAATGTGAATGTGTCCGGCCACATCGTTGGGGAAAACCATATCGATGTGCGCATCATCCACCAGACCATCTTCCCGGTTCTGATAGCCAATGACCGACACGATATCCTCAGGCTCCTGATCCATCAGGTAAGACATCATGGACACATCATGCGGAGCCAAATCCCAAATCACGCTCTTGTCTGGGCGAAACTTGTTGGTATTCAGGCGATCGCTTGAAATATTCTTAATCTGCCCCAGATAACCTTCCCGAATCAGCTGCCGCAGGCGGTTGACTGCCGGATGATAGAGCAACAAATGGCCCACCATCAAGACCTTATCCAGCTCACGGGCCAGTGCGTTCAACTCCAGCGTTTGCTCGGAACTGGTGGCCACCGGTTTTTCCACGTAAACGTGCTTTCCAGCCAGCAGAGCCTTCTTGGCCAATTCGTAGTGGGTAAAGCTGGGGGTGGCAATGACCACACCGTTCACCTGCGGGTCATTGAACACGTCATCAAAGCGATTGCTGGCCTGCACGTGCTTGTATTGCTTCTGCAAGGAACTCAGGGTTTCCGGGTTTAGGTCACAAACCCGATGGAGAAAGCCCAGATTGTCAAAATTACGAACCAGATTTTTACCCCAATTCCCGCAACCAATGACGGCAATTTTTTCCTGCTGGGCATTGTCCATATCAAACAGTGGGGTCATAGGGCTGTTCCGATTCCGCTATTGCGAGTCCAACGAGTTAGCTTGCAGTCACAAACCAGTCTGGTTTGTATGAAACTGCTTTTTATAATTTTGGCTTACACAGTGTTTGAGATTAGAATAAACCAAAAGGCTTGCACACGCCATCCAAAGCCAAGTCCCCGAATCCGAAAGCGCTGGATTACCGATGAAATCCCTGAGAACCCTGCCTGTCCAAACCCGCCGAGATGCCTGGGTGGAAATCAACCTGGGGGCCATTGAGGCCAACGCTCGGGCCATCCGCAAAGTCGTTCCCCCGCAAGTGGCCCTGATGGCGGTGGTCAAGGCGGATGCCTACGGACACGGCTCGGCCATGGTATTAAACACCTTGGGAGCCTCCGGGGTGAGTATGGCCGGGGTGGCCTCCATGGATGAAGCCATCCACATTCGGGAATCGGGCATTAAACTGCCCATTCTGGTCATTGGGGTGGTGCCGGATTGGTCGGTGCAGTACGCCAGCGATTACGATATACAACTCACCATTTTCGCCCAGCACCATGTGGAAAGCCTGCGTAAAGCCTATCAGCAGGACAAAAAGCCCTTCAAGGTGCATATTAAAGTGGATACTGGCATGCACCGTATTGGCATTGGCTGGCAGGAAGCCCTGAACTTCATCCGGGAGTGCCAAGCGCTGCCCTTTTTGCAGGTAGAAGGGGTCTTTAGTCATCTGGCCGACAGCCATGACCACACCCTAACCCAATCCCAACTGGCACGCTGGGAAACCCTGTGCCAACAACTCGACCCCCTGCCCCGCTTTGTGCACATCGCCAACTCCGGTCATGCCCTGTGCCCAGACACCTGGATGGAAGCCAACCCCAACACACTAACCCGTCTGGGCATCGCCTTTTTTGGCTACGGCAATCACCCGCAGCAGCAGGGCATAAAACTGCAACCGGCCATGAGCCTGAAAGCCCGTATTATCCACGTGCAAACCGTTGGCCCCAATACCGGGGTTAGCTACAGCCATACTTATCACACCCCAACGGAGGGGGATAGTCACATTGCCACGGTGCCTTTGGGATACGCCGACGGGGTGCCCCGGGTCTTATCCGGGCGAATTCATGGACTAATCGCCGGTCAAAAAGTCCCTCAGGTGGGCCGCATCACCATGGATCAGATGATGTTTGACGTGAGCGCCATTCCAGACGCCCAGGTAGGCGATATTATCACACTGCTGGGCACCGGGGATTCCCGCTACCCGGAGGATGCCATTTGGCTGGATGATTGGGCCAGCAAAGCCAACACCATTGAGTATGAACTGATGTGTGCCCTGCGGGTTCGCCTGCCCAAAACCTACACCCGGTAAGCTTCCAAAGTAAGACCAGTATCAGACTTGAGCAGAGTCTCTCCCACAATCTTGCCGTTCTCGTCTATGATATCGGTATGCCCAGCCTGATTTTAAGACGTTTACTGACCGGTTTGCTCACCCTGTTTGTGGTGATTAGCCTGACCTTTTTGCTGCTGCGACTCATGCCGGGCGGGCCGTTTGATCAGGATCGCAAGCTGCCCCCGGCCATTCAGGCCAATATTGAAGCCCGCTACCACCTGAATGAGCCACTGTGGAAGCAATACAGCATTTACATCGGTGGCATCCTGCGGGGCGATCTGGGACCCTCCTTCAAGTACAAATCCCGCTCGGTCAGTGATATTGTGGGCGAGGCCACCCTGACTTCCACCAAGCTGGGGCTAATGGCCCTGGCCCTCGGGGTTCTGCTGGGAACCGCTCTGGGCACCCTGGCCGGACTCAGTACCAGCCGCTTCTGGGATGGCCTGCTGACCTTGGCGGGCGTGGCCAGTATTTCCACCCCCCTGTTTATTTTTGGGGGCTTTTTGGTACTGATTTTCTCTCTCTCCTTGGGCTGGTTACCGGCTGCCACGCTGGAAAGCCCCAAACACTACCTATTACCGGTCTTAACGCTTTCCCTGACACCCTTTTCCTATGCCTTTTTGCTGGTACGCACCACCGTACGGGAGGTGCGCTCTCAGCAGTATGTACTCATCAAGCGCAGTCAGGGATTGGCCGAAAGCACCATTGCCGTTCGCCACATCCTCAGAAATTCCCTTATTCCGCTGGTGTCCATTTTAGGCCCCATTGCCGCGGCCATTATTACCGGCTCCTTTGCCGTAGAGTATATTTTTGCCATTCCCGGGCTGGGCAAACACTTTGTCACTGCCGTCAGCAACCGGGATTATACCCTGGTGATGGGCATTACCATTATTTACGGACTGGCCCTTATTCTATTTAACACCCTGACCGATATCGTATACGGGCTTCTGGATCCTCGACTGCGAGAGGAAGCCAAGCGATGAGTCACAGCCTGACTGCCTCAAGCCCTACCGCTTCAGGCCCACCCGCCCGGGCCAAGGCCAAAGCAAAGCCTCCTGAAAAACCTCCATGGGTCAAAGCGCCCAAACTGTTCTGGTGCAGTGTCTTTCTGGGGCTGATTGTTTTGCTGGCCCTGTTGGGGCCATTACTGGGTCCCGACCCCAATGCCATTTACCCGGACATCCCGGTGGCCCCGCCATGGCCGCTTGCTGGAAACGTTATGGGTCACTGGTTTGGCACCGATGACCTGGGCCGGGATCTGCTCAGCCGAACCGCAGTGGGTGCCCGCATTTCTCTGTTGATTGGCTTGGCCACCGCAGTCGTGGCCGTGATGATTGGCACCCTGTACGGTACAGTCTCCGCCCTGTGCGAAGGAAAAACCGATACGCTGATGATGCGCATCATTGATATTATCTACTCGCTGCCCTCCCTGATGATTGTTATCCTGTTCAGCGTGTTCCTGGGCCGGGGACTGATCAGTCTGGTATTGGCCCTGTCCCTGTTTAGCTGGCCCGATACCGCCCGCATTATCCGGGGGCAAATCCTCAGCCTCAAGCGAGAAGAGTTTGTGGAGGCCTTTCACAGTATTGGCGGCCAGACCCCCATGCTCATTTGGAAGCATTTCATCCCCAACACCCTGGGCCTGATTATTTTAACCGCCACAATCACTGTACCTCGGGCCATTTTGACCGAGTCCACCCTGAGTTTTATTGGTCTGGGCGTGGAGCCACCCTTAAGCAGCTGGGGCACCCTGGCGGGGGAAGGCTGGCAACTGGTGCGGGTGGCCCCGCACATGCTGTTTTTTCCGGCCATCTTTATTTTTTCCACCATGATTGCCCTGAACCTTCTGGGCGACAGCCTGCGCGAATATTTCGACCCCAAAAAAGGCCGCTGAAGCTAAAGAGCTACTCTACAGCATCCGCTCTGAAAAATACGGTCCTGTTCCGACCTGATTCCTTAGCCTCATAGAGGGCGGCGTCCGCATTTTTAAGCAAGTCCTGTAACCCCATAGTCTTCTGAAACAAGGCAACACCCACGCTAATGGTTAGAGGAATGGTTTGCTCGTCCACAGTTAATACGGCCGATTCCACAGCCCCCCTGATTTTTTCGGCAGCAATCAAGGCTCCCTTTTCGTCAGCGTCCTCTAAAAAAACCACGAATTCTTCGCCGCCTTGTCGTGCCACTACGTCCGAGTTACGGGTATGCACTTTAAGCACCCGTGCCAGATGGCACAACGCCGCATCACCAATGTCATGGCCATACTGATCATTAATTTGCTTGAAATAATCAATATCAATCGCCAGGCAAGCCAAATGAGAATCAAACTTTTTGGCCGCCCGCAATTTTAAATAAACCTTCTCTTTCAAGCCACGCCGATTGAACAGACCAGTCAACTCATCGGTAAGGGCCTGCATTTCCAACTGAGACAATACGTGATTACACAGCACGGCCAAATCCGCATGATTAATCAGCCCATCCTGATTAATATCACAGGAAGACAATTCCTCAATGCTCAACCGTTCCAGCAAGAATTCACTCATGTAATTATCCGCCGACAAGGTCGTTAAAAGATCCATGTCATCCTGATCCAGTTGGCCGTCCCCATTCACATCGCCCAGTCGAAATCGAATCGTTTTTCCGTTGGGGAGTTGTTTTTCGACGACATCATCAATTTGAGTCATTGGGCGCAGCACCTTCCAAAAGTAAAGCCGAAACTACCTAGAGAGGTGTTTCGGCTTACTTACAGAATTGCTTGAATTTTTCAGGGTGAATTTTAATAAATCTTAAACTATTTTTTGTCGGTAACAGTCAAAATGTGCCAGCCAAACTGGGTTTGCACGGGATCAGACAATTCGCCCACCGGCAGTTCAAAGGCTACTTTATCGAACTGAGGCACCATGCGGCCCCGGCCAAAAAAGCCCAGGTCTCCGCCTTGAGCGCCTGATGGGCATTTGGAGACGCGCTTGGCCACTTCGGCAAAGGTCTTGCCCTCTAAAATTTCCTGACGGCACTGTTCAGCTTCGGCCAAAGTACCCACCAACAGGTGACTGGCCCGGACTTCCAATGTAGAGGTATCGCTCATGGATGAATTCCTTTTTCCCGATTTGGGCTTTCTGATAAAAATATTGAACAGGTTGAACATTCAGGGATTCCTTTCAACAGGTTCCCCCAAACTATTCCTTACTCCCGCCCGCAAGTCAAGGGCTGCCCGTGGAATCGTCCAGTCCGTCCACTGGGGCATTGCCCGTCACGAACCCCACAATACGCTCGGTCACCTGGGCCCGTTCCCGATCCAGCAAAATAACGTGATCTGACTTCTCCAGCCACAGCACCTCTTTTTGCGGGGAAGGCAAGCGGGCCATCAGGATTTTAGCCCCCGTGGAGCACACTACCCGATCCCCGGTGGACTGAACAATCAAGGTGGGGCGATCCACGCTCTCAATCTCACCGTCCACCAACTGAATCAACTCCAGAGCGCTGCGCACCGCCGGAATGTTAAACGTCTTGAAATAAGCGGCCTCCAGGGCCAAAGCGTGCATTTGCGGATCCCGAATAGGCAGGCGCCACCGGGGTACATGCCGGATGATGCCTCCCAAAGCCCTTACGTAGCGCTCCGGTTGCAACAGGTAATACCACTCCATACGCACCTTCAGGAAAGGGCTGAGCAATACCAGCTGATGAATGCGCTCCGCTTGCTGATACTGGGCGGCCAAATGCAAAGCCAGCAGGCACCCCGTGGAAAAACCCACCAAGGACACCCGATCGTGCAATTCCAGCAAACGCAGATACTGTTCTTCCACCCCTTCATACCACTGCTGCCAGGTGGAAGCGGGCATGCGGGGCGTGGGTTGATCATGGCCCGGATAGTTAAACCCGGCCACGGCGTAGCCCTGTTGCAACAGCCGCTCGGCCAGCGGACGCATTTCGTAAACACCACCGCCCAGTCCGTGCAGAAACAAAAAGGCCTCCCGGCTGCCTTGGGCCGGTTGCAGGTAAAACGGATCGTTGTTCAGGGCGATGATATTCAAAGCTGCAATCCCATATCCTGTAGGAGATAATCCTGAGTTCATAACCAATTACGCCATGCAGCCCTCAAAAGAGCAGCTGAAGGGCAAACTGAAGCCTCATGTTCAGTGTAACCGATTTGAGCCAGCGTAGCGGTTAATTCCCGATCAGGCAGTCCCGCTTTTCTGACTATCTAAAATCAGTTCCAGAATCTCCCGAACCGCACCGCTGCCCCCGTTATAGCGAGAGACAAAATGAGCCATGCCCAGCACTTCCCGGGCAGCATCCGCCGGGCAGGCGGCAAACCCCACCTGCTCCATGCAGGGGATGTCAGGCAAATCATCTCCCACATAGGCCACCTGTTCAAAACCCAGGCCTAAATCGCTGACCAACTGTTGCAAGGCGGGCAACTTGGTTTTGGTCTTTTGAATGAGGTGCTGAATGCCCAATTCCTCAGCCCGACGGGTGACCATGATCGACTCTCGGGCGGTGATAATGCCAAATTGCAGTCCGTGTTTAATGCCCAGGGAAATCCCCAGCCCGTCTTTGACGTTAAAGCTTTTAATCTCATCCCCGGCGGAAGTATAGCTGATTTTGCCATCCGTTAAAACGCCGTCCACGTCCATCACCACCAAACGAATGCGGCGGACTTGTGCTAGTAAGGTATCAGAACGGTCAGAAGGGGCAGTCATGTTTGAATCATCCACGCATTTGGGGCCAATGTGATTGTTGATTGAGCATTAGCAACATTTTACCGGCAGGGGCGTTTAAATATTCATTCCCCGATGTAGCCTGTCTATTATGAACGTTATTGGGCCATCCAGTTCACAAAACCGGGTTCTATATGCAAGCGGCTCACCCGCCGCGCGATTCAGGCAGCCCAAGTTACAACCCAGTTTAACCAGAATATCACAGTCGGTGAGGTTTCAAGGCCACCAACCCCGAGACGCCAGCGACATCCAGACCTGTAACGACTTCTACAGCGCCAAACCCATCCCCTGGTTGACCCGGTGCTTTCAGGGGGGAATGCAGTTCGTGGGTTCCCAGTTCCTGAATTTTCACTGCACCATGCCAGCTGCGGAAATCAATCGCCTGCGATCCATTCAGCAGCAAGGGGGCGCCGCCATGCTGGCCCTGAATCATTCCAGTTTAGCGGATTCTTTCAGCATTCAGGCTCTGGCCTACCAGACCAGACTAACTCCGGTGACCATGGCCGCCCTGGAAAATTTCGACCGAAAAATCGCCAACATCTCCTACAAAATTATTTGGCCCATCGCCAGACTGCTGGGTTACTTTTCCGTCAACCGGGGCAACCAAAGTGTCCAGAAAAGTACAGACCATGTGCAGGAAGTACTGGGCAAAGGTCAGCACCCGCTGCTCATCTTCCCGGAAGGGCGCATTAGCTGGCAAAACCATCAGGTGGGCGCCTGCCAGAATGGGGCCATGCGGCTGGCCCTGCAAGCCAGCCAAAACAAAGGACAAACCGTGCGCGTCATCCCGGTTGGGATTGGCTACCGGTACTTGCCGCAGGCCAAGGGCCAAGTGCTGAAACTACTGACCCAAAATGAAAAAAAATGGTTCAAAGGCCAGCCCCCCAAGGCATCGCTGACGCTGGAACAGCGCATTACCCAGCTCTTAAACAACGTGCTGCAAAGCCAGGAACAAACCTACCACCTCCCTCCGCAAGCCCAGCTGCCTTGGCACCAACGACTGGCCGCAGTTCAGCAAGCGGCCATTGAAACGCTAAGTGAGAAGTACCAACTGCCTTTTCCCTCAGAAAAAGACGCCTCCCAGCAGATTCGCCATTTGTTCAAAGCCATTAACCAGCGGCAAATCGGGCTAAAACCGCCCACAGGCTGGGCCAGAATCAACCCATGGTCCGCCCCCCGCAAGCGGTATCAGCAGGCCCGGCAAGCAACCCAGTCTGATATCCAGACCCTTCGGGACATGGAAATTCTCATGAGCCTGGAAGCACCGGCACAACTGGAGAACGACACCAGCCAGCAAATGGAAGCCCTTCTCAAGCTGTTTTGCCTAATTCAGGGAAAACGCCCCAGCATTTTAACCATCGTGCGCAACTGTAAAGCCCAAATCAAGGTGGGGGAACCAATCTTGGTGAGCCCCCAAAACCTGAACTCGGCTCAACCCCTCATTATGCAGGCCAACCAGTTGACCACCACATTACAGCAGGCATTGCAACAGGCCGTAGATGAAGCTCGAACTGGATGAGGCCCGGACTCCTAGTTTCAGTGCCAGCCCCAACCCGGTATAATAAAACCTTGTGATTGGGTATGCATAAAAGCGTTCACACGGAACCATCATGTGGACTCGGCATAATTATCCGATTGGGGCCGTATAACCAAGGCCCGGGGTTGATAAGACGAAGGGGCGGCATTCCAAATGAAAAAAAATGTACTGGTGATGATTTTAGCCGGAGGAGAGGGCAAACGCCTATACCCGTTGACGCTGGATCGGGCCAAACCAGCAGTGCCCTTTGGGGGCAAGTATCGCATTATCGACTTTGTGCTAAACAACTTTATTAACTCCGAATATTACAAAATCAAGATTCTGACCCAGTTCAAGTCCGACTCCCTGAACCGCCATGTGGCCCGTTGCTGGCCCATGCCTCCGTTCCTGAACCAGTTTGTGGATCTGGTGCCCGCCCAAATGCGACTGGGGCAAGAGTGGTACCGGGGGACCGCCGATGCCATCTACCAGAACCTGAACATCATTGAGGATGAAAACCCTTCTCTGGTGGCTGTCTTTGGTGGCGATCACATCTACAAGATGGATGTGAGCCAGATGGTGGATTATCACAAAATGCAAGCCGCCGATCTCAGCATTGCGGCCATTCCAGTCCCCATCAGCCAAGCCAGTGAATTTGGCATTATCGAAGTGGACAGTATGTTTCGGGTGACCGGCTGGCAGGAGAAACCCAAGCAAAACATCAAGGAAATCCCCGGTCGGCCCGGTTGGGCCTTGGCCTCCATGGGCAATTACATTTTCAACCGCACCGTGCTGGTGGAAGAACTATTACTGGATGCGGCCAATGAACAGTCCGCCCATGACTTTGGCAAAAACGTGATTGCCGATATGATTCAAAAAGGGCGTCGGGTCTTTGTATACGACTTTGCCAACAACACCGTCCCCGGCCAAAGCCACATTGAGCAAGGCTACTGGCGGGACGTCGGCACCATTGACGCCTACTGGGAAGCCAACATGGACTTGGTCACCCCCTCTCCCATCTTCAACTTGTACAACCGGGATTGGCCCATTAAAACCTTCTCTTACCAAGCCCCTCCGGCCAAGTACGTGTTCGATCAGGAAGAGCGACGGGGCTTCGCCACAGACTCCATTGTGGCCGATGGCTGTATCATCAGTGGGGGCCGCCTGATTCGCTGTGTGCTATCTCCCTTTTGCCGCATCAACAGCTACTCGCTGGTGGAGGAATCCATTCTGATGCACGGGGTGCATGTGGGCAGACATGCCAAAATTCGTCGGGCCATTATTGATAAAGGGGTGGAAATCCCCCCACACAGCCGCATTGGCTATGACCGGGCCGAAGACGAAGCCCGCGGCTTTTACGTGTCGGAAGGCGGAGTGACCGTGGTTCCCAAAGGGGCCATTCTTTCCTCCCAGCCGGAACCCATGGAAGTGCGCAGTCTGTAAACAACAGAAATCGCTTGCGTCCTGCCTGTCTTTGAAATAAAACATAGCCATAAAAGAACAAGACTTTGCTGCCAGTATTCTGCGGCACGGTATTAATCTCAATTTTTTCAAGTGGCTCTATTTCAAGTGGGAATTTAAACAGGGAAAGAGGAGACAGGGGAATGTCAACCATTTACGTGCGCACTCAATACGGCATGGCCATGCCCATTACCTTTCCGGCGGCCAAACCCAAAGCGAAACAGGCACCAGAAATCAAACCAAACCATACCGAGAGAAACCCGTTTCTCTCCCCGCCCAGCCGCTCCGCATCCGCCGAGCGATTGCAAGAAACACCGGCGGAAACGCCTGAAAAAAAACCCGCAACTGCCCATCACTTCGCCGGGCATCTCCTCAACCGAAAGCCAGTACAGGGCATTCGCTTTCAGGGCTGGGGCAACACCGGACAAGAACTGCCCGTCGTGGATCTGGAAGACTTCACCAGTGGCAATCCGGCCAAGCGGGCCGCTTTTGTACAAAAAATGGGAGAAAGCCTGTCTCGCTTCGGCTTTGTGTCCATCAGCGGCCACAATGTGCCCTCCTCACTGGTGAAGAACTACTACCACACCGTGCCCAAAGTCTTCAGCTTACCCATGCCCGTAAAAGCGCAGTATGTGCGCTCGGATTTAGGTCGCAGCCGAGGCTATTACGAACTGGGCCAGGAGACCAAAGCGGTTTTTGAGGGCGGCCCCCGGGTGGCCGATAAAAAAGAGAACTGGCACAGCGGCGCACCTGACACCCTGAATGTTTTTCCGGCGGAAGGCCCCCGCAGTTTCCCCCGGCAAAACGCCCTCCTCTTCAACAATATGGAGAAAACGGCATTGCTGCTGGCAGAGGCCTTGGGCGAGTATCTGGACAGCATGGGACTGAACGATCGGGGCTATCTCAAGTCAACCCTGGTCGATCATCGGCAGCGGCCCATTGGCAACCACCTCATGCGCAGCATTCATTATCCTGCCGTGCCCGAAAAAGAACAAATCAGTTACCAGCCCGGTCAACCGGTCATTCGGGCCGGTCAGCACTTTGATATGAACCTGTTCACCTTGTTGCCAGAAGCCACCGAGGCCGGATTACAGATTATGCCTCGCGAAAATGGCCAGGAAACCGGCCAGTGGCTGCCCATCCACAGTCAGGCTGGCACCCTGATTATGAATGTGGGTGACATGTTGTCCTTTATTACCGGGGGCAGCATCAATGAGCAAGGGCGCATTATCAAACACGGGGCCATTCCGTCCATTCGGCATCAGGTGGTGGGGGATGAGAGCACTCTGGACAAGCCACGATATTCCATTCCGTTTTTTGTGGCCCCCCATTACGACAAACCTCTCCGAAACCTCAAAACCGGCGAGGAAATTCCCACTGTGGAGTTCTCTTATCGGCGATTGAATGGGCACGGCAGCCTCAGCAACGCCTCTTTAGGGGACTTCCGACAGAACGTCGCCCCTATGCTCCGCCCGCTCAAGTAAAAGCGATCCCTCCCAGAGGAAACTATCTAAAGAAAAACGCTCAGGTTATACAGCCTGAGCGTTTTTCAGTTGAAACCTTAAACAAGGACTAGCGGATGAAGCCCAACTTGCGCAGGAACCACATCATGGGATCGTAGTACCGGTCCACCACCCGCTCTTTCAGCGGAATAATGGCGTTGTCGGTAATGCGGATCTCTTCCGGGCAGACTTCCGTACAGCATTTGGTAATGTTGCACAGACCAATACCGGCCTTTTCCTTGATGAACGGAATCCGATCGGCCCGGTCCATAGGATGCATTTCCAAACTGGCCAAACGAATCATCCAGCGAGGGCCATAGAACTGATCCTTCTGGTTATGATTCCGCAAGACGTGGCAGACATCCTGACACAGGAAGCATTCGATACATTTACGAAACTCCTGCGGGCGATCCACATCGTTCTGGAAGTAGCGCCAATCCTTGGCGTTTTCATCCGGCGGGGTGAACGGCTGAATGGTCTTGTTCACCTCGTAGTTCCAGGACACGTCGGTGACCAAATCCCGAATCAGGGGGAAGGTTTTCAGGGGCTGCACCATAATGGGCTGGCTGAGATCCAGGTGATCCAGACGGGTTTTGCACATCAGGCTGGGTTTACCATTAACCTCGGCGCTGCAAGAGCCACATTTGGCCGCCTTACAGTTCCAGCGCACCGCCAAATCAGGGCTTTCATAACCCTGAATGTAGTGCATGGCATCCAGTACCACCATGCCGGACTCAACCGGCACCTGATACTCCTGAACGTGCCCACCCTGGGTGTCGCCACGGAAGACGCGAAAAGTAGCCGTCTTGGCTTGCCCATTGCTGGTGGACGTCTGATGAGTCGCTGACTGGGCCATTACTTTTTCTCCTCCTCAAAGAGCTTCTTCAGTTCAGGGGGCATTTCCGGCGTGGCCTCAGTGCGATACTGCATAGCCCCGTCCTCTCCCTTGCGGATGAGGGCGTTGACGCTGGCCAGTTTTTCATCGTAGTTGGGGAAGTCCACACGGGTGTGGCCGCCACGGCTTTCACGACGCTCCAATGCGCATTTGGCAACCGCTTTGGAGACCACAATCATGTTCTTCAGGTCTTGAGCCAAGTGCCAGCCAGGGTTGAACTGAATAGAGCCTTCCACGGAGACCTTGGCCACCCGCTTCTCAATGGCATCCAATTCCACCAGGGCTTTTTGCAGATCTTCTTCCGTCCGCATAATGCCCACTTTGTGCTGCATCACTTCTTGCAGGTCACGGTGCACTTCGTAAGGGCCTTCGCCGGTGCGTTCAAACGGCGCCAGCAGTTCTTGAGCAGCGGCTTTCACCTGCGCTTCATCGGCCTTGGGAGTACCTTCGACAGACTTGGCGAATTCCACGGCACCCAGGCCAGCCAAGCGGCCAAACACCACCAGATCCGACAAGGAGTTGCCACCCAAACGGTTGGCCCCGTGCAGACCAGCGGCACATTCGCCAGCGGCGAACAAGCCGGGAACAGCGGTCATTTGGTTTTCCGGGTTTACCCGAATACCGCCCATGGTGTAGTGCATAGTAGGGCCCACTTCCATGGGCTGCTTGGTAATGTCCACATCCGCCAGCTCTTTGAACTGATGGTACATGCTGGGCAACTTGCGCTTGATGCGGTCAGCATCCTGGTAGCTGATATCGAGGAACACACCACCGTGTGGGCTCCCACGACCCGCTTGTACTTCGTAGTAAATGGCTTTGGCCACGTTGTCACGGGTGGACAGTTCGGGTGGGCGACGGGCATCGGTATGCTCGTTGGCCAAAGTGGCCTTCACCCAGCGATCGCACTCTTCCTCGGTTTCCGCAAAGGTGTGTTTGGTTTCCGGCGGCAGATAGTCAAACATAAAGCGTTTGCCATCCTTGTTCCGCAGGATACCGCCTTCACCGCGAACCCCTTCCGTAACCAGAATCCCACGCACACCCGGTGGCCATACCATCCCGGTGGGGTGAAACTGAATGAACTCCATATCCAGCAGATCGGCACCAGCGTCATAGGCCAATGTCTGACCGTCGCCGGTGTATTCCCAGGAGTTGGAGGTAATCTTCCAGGCTTTGCCGGTACCGCCAGTGGCCAGAATCACGGCCTTGGCGTTGAATACCACAAAGCGGCCACTTTCGCGCCAGTAGCCAAAGGCACCATTGACCCGGCCATCGCCGTCTTTCAGCAACTGGCTGACCGTACACTCCATGTACACATCAATACCGGAGTGAACGCCTTTGTCTTGCAGGGTGCGGATCATTTCCAGGCCAGTACGGTCGCCCACGTGGGCCAAGCGCTTGTAGGTGTGCCCACCAAAGGCCCGCTGGCTAATTTTACCGTCCTTGGTGCGGTCGAACACGGCGCCCCATTGCTGAAGCTCGTTGATACGGTCGGGGGCTTGCTTGGCGTGCAGCTCAGCCATACGCCAGTTGTTCATGAACTTGCCACCCTTCATGGTGTCCTTGAAGTGGGTTTGCCAGCCATCTTGAGGATCAACGTTCCCCAGTGCGGCGGCGGCGCCACCTTCAGCCATAACGGTGTGGGCTTTACCCAACAGGGATTTGCAAACCAGACCCACAGACAACCCTTGGGCCGATACTTCAATTGCGGCACGCAGACCGGCGCCACCGGCCCCAATGACCAGCACGTCGTGCGTGTGTGTTTCGTAAGTCACGCTCATCTAGAACATACCTTTCCAAGAAAATTCAAAAATCCGGTCAAAGTTGGCCGGAATGATACCACGGGACAGTGCAGTTAAATAAATGTCCGCCACAATCACAAAGCCCAGACTGACCCAGCCAAACAGACCGTGCTTGGCGTTCAGGATGCTCTGGCGCTGGAAAGCGTGGCCACGGGCCTCGTTGACAGGGCAAGAGGAGAAGCAGTCGATCTGCCCACCCAGAATGTGCCGCCAGGAGTGGCAACTAAACACATACAGAGACAGCAAGACCACATCCAGCGTGATGATTAAACTACCCACGCCCAGCCGGAAACCGGTAAAGCCGGGGCTGAAGTAGGAGCAAATCACGTCAATAGAGTGCAGACCAATAAAAGCCGCCGCCAGGTAGAAAAAGTAACGGTGCAGGTTCATCAATACCATGGGCAGGGCTTTTTCACCCATGTACTTTTTGCCGCTACCCAACAACGCAATCAAGGGACTTTTGGGATTCACATCCACGGCGCAAGCAGCCGGGGCCGTGAATAAGGAACGATAGTAGACCCGGCGATAGAAATAGCAGGTGGCCCGGAAACCGGCAGGCACCCACAAAATGAACAGGGCCGGAGACAAAATCCAACCCATGTTGCCATTGCCGGGAACTCTTTCCAGAAAAGGCAGGTGCAACCCCAACATGTGCGCCCAATGCGGCAGATAAGGCGTATAAAGAGGAGAAATATAATTGGTACCGGGAAGTTCACTGGGGAAGTTTTGCAGTGCCCGGAAAGTCGCGTAAATAATGAAAACGACCAGGGCCAGACCCGCCAGTATGGGCTCAACTTGCCAGCCATCGACGCGATCGGTTCCCTGATTTCTCGTTGCAGTTGTAGCCACGCTTCAAAGTTCCTATAATTTAATAATCAGTTGAGTGCGAAAAGAGTCGCACTGGATGCAACCTTTAGCTCCATATTATGCTAAGCCCAAACAGGCTTCTGTGATTTCTCTCAAAGAAGGCCGGAAAAGAGGCTGATTTTAAAGCTATCGGATTGGCTTGCCCGGTAAATTGGCCCCAACGCGCTCCAGCTCAAACAACACCTGTTCATCGGTGGTGGCAGAGACGGCAATTTTCTGGAACGTCTCGGAATCCACGTTCAGCTCCCGCAGCAGGCCACGATCCATGGGACAAGGGTACTCCAGGTCGTATTGCTCAATCTCGCCAGCGGCTTCCAGCCGGGCCTTGTCTATCATCCGGGCCAGCCAACCAATGCCACCCACTTGCAGATTGCCACTTCTTGGCTCCGCCATAATAGCCTCCTTTATAGTTCATGATTCTATACAACAACGAGCCCCCATCGTACCGAAAAGAAAACAAGCAATCTATGCCCACTTGCCGGAAATTACACACTGCACAGTGGAGCCCGTTTGACCTATAATGGCCCTATGTTCCGATTTTTGAAAAATCAAATCATCCCCGGACAGAGAGCGTTACAGGTTTCCAAGAACTTCAGCATCCCGTTGGAAAGCTTTGCCACCACGGGCGAGCGCGACGCGATTCTGGCCTCGTCTGGTATGGGGAAATCCTATTTAACCGGGGTCTTGCTGGAAGAAACCCTGGAAAATGGCTGTCTGGTGCTGGTCATCGATCCGGAAGGCGAGCACTTTACTTTGGCCGAGCGCTACCCCATGCTGATTATCGGGGGGGAACACGGCAGTTTGCCGCTGGATGAAGAGGGCATTGATCTCTATATAGAGGCCATGCTGCAAAATCGACTGTCGGCGGTGTTCGATTTATCCGAGTATCTGGATGAAGAACAACAGCATTTATACGGCCTGATTGTGGATTGTCTGTTTCAGGCAGAACAAAAGTACCGCACCAAAATCCGGCTGGTGGTGGAAGAAGCCCAGATTTACGCCCCCCAGCGTATGGCGGGCGGCAGTTCTCCGGCCAAACGGGGCAAAAAGAAAAGCATTGACCCGGTGCAGGCCTCCCAAAAAATTGCCAAACGGGGCCGCAAACGGGCCATTGATAGCCTGTGGGCCACCCAGCGGCCTGCCAGCCTGAGCAAAGACATTTTGAGCCAGTGCAACCGCTTCTGGTTCGGGGGCATTCAGTCAGAGCAAGATTATAAAGCCATTAAGCCCTTTTTGAATGAAGCCGGTATTTCCTTTGCCGCCATTAAAGCCCTGAAACCCGGCGAATTTTACTACTACGCCAAGGGCGAGACCCATATCCTGAAAGTCAGAAAACGGCACTGCAAGCACGCCGGGGCCACCCCGGAAGCTGGGCAAACCTTCAGCGCCATGGCCGACGGGCAGATGGAAGACACCATGAAGGCCCTCATTCAGGAAATTAACAAGCGCACCGTGCAAAAGCGGGAAGAAGATTCCGAAATCGCCCGCCTGAAGCAAGTCATTCGGGAACTAGAGCAGGAAAACAAAAAGTTAGCCAAAGATCTGGATGAAGAACGCATGGCCACCAAAGTTATTGAGCGTCTGGGTTCAACACCAGCCAGTAGTAGCCCCAAACCCTTGCGGAAATCCCGCTTGGCCGATCTGGACAAACCGGGCCCGGAAAAGATTATTCTGGAAAGTTCCTAGGAGGCCTTTCTCGTGCCCTTGTCAAATCGGGTCTGCTTTCTGGTGAACCTGCGGGATGCCTTGCGTTGCAGGCAATGCGGAAAACAGCCCCAAGGCCCTGAGAATTATCACCGGGGGTTTGAGTACCATCACCGGCTCCCCCGAAGCCAAGGCGGGTCAGATGAGGTGGAAAATATCGTACTGCTGTGCCACGAGTGCCATCAGCAAGGGCATAAGACCACCAACACCAAGGACGAGCGCTTGAGCGTTCTGGATCTTCGCCCGCCAGCGTGCTTTTTGTGCTGGCACTGCCAGACCCGTTTGGAGAGCCGAAGCGTTGAAATGAACTGCGGCTGGTACCGTTGCCATGCCTGTCAAACCCAAATTCCTCTGTACCAGCATTTCTCTACCGCATTAGCGTAGCTGGCCCACTGGGCTGGTTGCCGAAACGCATGACCTCCCGTACAATGAAGACCAACCTCAGGAAATATCGCCGGGCGAGTGGCGAAATGGTATACGCGCTAGTCTTAGGAACTAGTGGAGCAATCCGTGCAGGTTCAAGTCCTGTCTCGCCCACCATCCCAACTTTTACCTGCATTCAGGGTTTCCAGTGTGATCTCCACGCCGTCCTATTCCCCAGCAAGAGCTAGTTATGCTGGGCTAAAGCTTCCAAACCGTTTCCCGGCCCCACAGATGCAGCCGCAATTTCGGGGCAGTGTCTTTTCCATCCCGCAAGCCAGCCCTGCGGATCGGGTTTTGGCCCACATCCCCCCGGCGGATCAGGCTGTTTTGGCCGATTTTTTCAAGCGCTTTCTATTGGCTGGAGAGGAGCCCTTTGGCTTTACCCTGTTTGGCAATAAACCCTTGACGCTGGGGATGTTATACCGCTTCGAATACACACCCTACAATGAAAAACCTCAACCAGACTTAATGCAAGGCGCCACGACCTTACTGAAATACCAACCACTGTTTAACAATTCCAACTTTGTGTTCAAACTGGTAAAACCGTATTACAAAACGGTGCGCACAGATGTTTACGACTTAATGCTGCTCAACCGAAAAGCCTGTCTAGATGTTATTGGGGCAAATTTAAATCGCTTTCAGCAGCACTTTGGGCCCAATGCCACCCCAAAATCAATTCTACAAAAAATTGAAAACACCCCTAAGACAACAGAAATCCTGCCCAATGGTGAACTAATGGGGCTATTGTTCGGTTATGGGCGGGTCAACAACCAAACCTATGCGCGATATATGCAATTACAAGATCGCCAGCACCCACCCCAATCGGTTCCAATCCAAACGCCCACCCCAGCCAACCAACTGTGGATAACTGAGGGTTCCCAAAAAGTTCACCATACCGCCAATCCGGCAGTATGGCCTTATCCAGGGTATGCCAACGCTCAGGCGGAACTGGACCAGCTGGTTCAGGAATTTCCAATTTGGGGACGTACAGAGAATGGCGACCCTAGTCCTATTCAGTTGCCTATTTTCCGTAACTTATTCCGCCACCCGGAAAACCAGGTGCTGACTCAAAATTACATAAATCAACGAAACCAGATTGCGCAGGTTTACCAAAGCCCCGATCTACTGAAACGGGTCATTGAGCAACTGCTACAACCGGCGCCCGGAGCATTGCAAACGACAGCTAACCTGGCCACCCGCCAATGGGTTGCCTAGGCGCTTCTGGGTTTAAAAATAACGCTAGAACTCAGAAATAGGTGAAAAACACCGTACTTACTTTTGATACAACCGTGCGTTAAATTTTGCCTTTTTAAATTTGGCGGGATCCTGCAGACGCTTCATGGTTGAAAATTCGGCGGATGTATCAAACTGGGCCACAAAATGATCTGGCCCGGCCTGACTTTTGGCAGTCGTGGAATCATGTGGTTGCTTTGGGACTTCTTCCGGCTGAATAAATTTGATGATCGGATTATCCATCGTTACTGTACCCCACTTGTTATTTTCGTTGTGAATCATCGTTGTAAATGAAGAGAACAACCCACTGAGAATGTTTTATTTTAGCTTCGGATAAGTTTGTTATTTTTCTCACTATCGTCCAGCTTCACGAATTCTGTATAAGCCGGATATATGATTTTTCTCCACGAATTGGGTTGCCCAAGCTAAAATGGTTCAGAGCAAAATGCCCTGAGTGCGTTTTTTCAGTAAAAAATGCTCAAAAAAAGTACTCAAAAAGGATATCGGCTTTGAAGCTGCTACAGGAAAACACCGACAATCACCTGCCAGACTCGATGCAAGCGCGTCGGCCCTGGCATATCAAGTTACTTAAAAAACTGCTCACTACGGTGTTTTCAGCCAATGGACTAACTGTGGTCATTGGCTTGGGTCTCATTGTGCTGATGACGGGTCTAATCAGCGTGGACTACCTGCAGCGCTCCCGCAATATTGATAAAAGCGGCATCAGCCAGGCGGATTTTTATGCCATCAATCGCATGGAAATTGTGGATCGCGAAGCCACCCAGCGGAAAATTGACCGGGCTCGTCAAACCATCCCCCCCATTTATCAGGCGGATGAACCGCACAATCAGGACATTGCAAGAGCACTGGACAAACTGACCGCGCAACTGGGCGCTTTGGCCACCAATACGGCCATTCCTGCGACGGCCCGTTATTCCCGTTACCAACAACTCACCACTGACGCGCCCAATGTCGAAAAGATTTACAAGCAGTACTTTAGCGCGCCGATTCCGGCCAAGGACTGGGAAGAAATAACACAAGCCAGCCGCATTGGCATGGAACGCATCCTGAAAGCCGGCTTTACCGAAGCGGATGAACAACTCAAACGGGGAGCCACCCTGCAATACAGTATTCCGGAAACCGGCTTTAACCCCCGTTACCGTGGGCTGGTTTATTTTCTACTGGATGCCTCACTGGAACCAAACCTGATTCTGGATGAGATTGCAATGAAGCGCAAACAGAAAGAGGTTAGCGCCCAGATTAACCAGCAGCCGGAAATCAAAGTCTTTAGCAGCAAGGAAAAAATCATCAGCAAAGGAGAAAAAGCCTCAGCCGTGCAATTGGCGGCCTTGCAACGCATGGGTAAACTCTCCGGTGGCAGCAACTGGGTAGCCGTGCTGGGCGTGTTTCTGCTGAATTTGCTGTTTGTGTTTACCCTGTGGAGTTACCTGTACAACTTCCGGAATCATCAGTTCTTTCGCCCCTCTTACGCCGCGCTGATCAGCACCCTGATTTTGCTGACCACCGTATTTTTCAACCTGCAAGAGGCCGGGACCTTTGGCCATATTCCCCTGTTTGCCTTCCCGCTGGCCACCGTGGCCCTTAGCCTGGCGATTTTTATGACCCCACTGCTCAGTGTGCTGGCCACCACTTTATTGGTGTTTCTGCTGGCCCTGACCCTGCGGGCGGACTTCGCCAGCCTATCGGTGCTGCTGTTTGGCAGTTACATGGGTATTTATATTGTGGGCAAACGCATTCAGTTCAGCGACCGGGGCAAACTGATGTACGCCGGATTTTATGTGGGCGCTACCAACGTGTTGGTTTTACTGGCCCTGAGCCTGCTGCGCCCGGCCTACGTGGACGCCTCTGGCCTGCCTGCCGCCGCCGATGTCATGGACTGGAGCCTGTTTAACCTGAAGATGATGGGGTTCAGCTTCTTTAGTGGCGTCCTGTCCGGAATCCTGACCATTGGCTGGCTTCCCCTGCTGGAAACCCTGTTTGGCCTGATTACCCCGTACACCCTGATGGAGCTGGGCAACCACGATCAACCCCTGCTAAAGCGCATGCAATTTGAAGCCCCCGGCACGTTCCACCACAGCCTCATGGTGGCCTCCCTGGCCGAAGCCGCCGCCGAGGCCATTGACGCCAATGCCTTACTCACCCGGGTGGGTTGCCTGTACCATGACATCGGTAAAATGAAGCGTCCCCTGTTTTTTATTGAGAACCAGGCCTACTTCGGGGTAGAAAATCCGCATGACAAACTGACGCCCCGACTCAGTAAGATGGTGATTACCGCCCACCCCAGAGACAGCATTGAAATGGCCAAGCAGCACAAACTGCCCGAAATACTGATGCGCTTTATGACCGAGCACCATGGCACCCTGACCGCCGGGTATTTCTACAACAAGGCCTGTATTGAAGAAGGGGTGGAAAACGTCAATAAGTCCCAATTCCGCTACCCCGGCCCCAAGCCCGCCAGCAAGGAAACCGCCATTGTTATGCTGGCCGATGCCTGTGAATCAGCGGTGCGTGCCCTGAAAACCCCTTCCGTCAGCGCAGTGGAAGAACGCATTGACAAGATCATTCAGCAGCGAATTGAAGACGGCCAGTTTGATAACTGCCCCATCACCTTTGAAGACATTTACAAAATCAAGCAGACCTTTGTGCGAGTCCTGCGCGGCATTCAGCACAACCGGATTGAATACCAGCAAAACATGATGCGGGAACTGGGGCGTCGCCTACCACCCACCAATTTACCTGATCAAACCGCCCTGCATAACGCCCTGAATCAGGCGCAAGCCCAACCCAAACCCAACCCAGCAGGAGAACAACCCCAGGATGGCTGATCGCTCACTCACTCAAAATCACCTCACCACCCTCAGCCTGCCGTTCCTGTGCCTGGAAGTGTTCGCTGATTTGGAACTCCCCACCGAACAACTTGAACGATTGTCTCAGCTCATCCAGAAAGCCTGGCCCTGCTTTCTGATGGTGGCTGAAGAAGAAAATATTTATGAAAACCTGTCGCTGAATTTGAAAGATAAAATTCTGGAAGTGGAGCTGACCTGGACCACCAACCCCAGCATGCAGGCGCTTAACCAGCAATATCGCCAAAAAGAAGGCCCCACCGACGTGTTGACCTTTACCCTGCTGGCCGATGCTCCCAACCCGGAACTGTGGATGAGCTTGCCGGTCTTGCAACTGGGCAGCATTTTTATTTCCATTGAGTATGCGGAAAAAGCCGTGTCCGAATCCGCGGCGGAAGCAAACCTGGAAGCCTACCTGCTGGAGCGCTTTATCCACGGGATGCTGCACCTCTTGGGCATGCATCATGATACGATGGAAAAATTCGAGAAAGTGGTCACCATTCAAAACAAAGTGCGGACCCTGACCCTCGGCTAGACTGTCTGTTTTTTGTCTCACTGAGCCCCTTAATATTCAGAGTCTTGTATGCAAATTCAAACCATAGAGCGCCCTATGTCCTCTCCCACTCCGCCAGAGCATCCGTTTAAATCCCGCAGCTTCTGGCACAGCATGGGCCATGCCCTCAGTGGGTTAAAATCCACTTTTTGCACCGAGCGAAACTTTCGGACCCATTTGTTATTGGCCGTCCTAATCAGTTTGCTAGCGGCTTATCTTCAGGTAAGCCCCATTGAGTGGGGCATTTTGATTTTGTGCATGACAGTAATGATAGCCCTGGAAACCCTGAACACGGCTCTGGAATACCTGGTGGATCTGTGGGCCGATGGTGCCTTTCGGGAGCGGGCCAAACTGGTTAAGGATATTGCTGCCGGAGCATGTCTGGTGACTGCTTTTGGGGTGGGCTTGAGTGGCGCATGCGTGTTGCTCCCCCATATCCTGCGTCATCTTCTCCAAAAATAGTCAAAAAAAAGGACCCGAAGGTCCATTTCGCTTTAACTTGGCTAAAATTTAAGGGGTCTTAAGCCAAGATATCCAGAGAGGGGTAAATTTTCGGTTCTTCGTTGGAACGATTTTTCGTTCCCTCGTAAAAACGATACTTCTCCGGGTGAACCCACAGATCGGTGACCGGTGGATGAGCCAGATGGTTATTACGCACTCTAGGGTTTGCGATTTGAGGGGTGTTATGAATTGAGGAAAAAAATGGAATGGGCATAACGCACTCGATTCATTTTTTAAAGTTAAATGTGAAACCGGTAACAACAAGCCATAAGAGCTAGTGTGTTTTTTACACTTTGTTCTAGTGTATTATCGACACTATCACCCCCGAGTCAATGAGAAGCCTTGAATTGTTAAGACTTGTAAAGCATTAAATCCTGAAAAGACGCTGCCCCCAAAAGGATCGCCGGATGCGGGTTTGTGACCATTCCGTGACAAATTGACCCGCTTCCACCCACAAAAACTTAAACCACCAGCGTCCCCATCCGCACATTCTTACCCGTGTTTCTGATGGCCTTCCCACTTCAGCAGCAACAGAGCCTGGTACACGTTACTGCACCAGGCTCTGACGTTATTTTATAGCGGCGAACTATGTCGCCGGGGGTGTGATCCCCAGATCCGCATAGAACTTCCTCAATGCCGGAGGAATAGCACCCTCGGCATCCAAGGCTGGCGCCGCTCCTGCGCCACCGCCACCAGGGGGGCCTCCTGCTGCACGAGCCCGGGTCAAATCTGCTGCGGCTGCTGCGCCACCGCCACCGCCGCCACCGGCGCCACCAACACCACCACACATAGGCAAATCTCCTTCTTTCTACTTCTCAATAAACTGCGCTTTAAACCAATCAACTTTTATTAATGACTCAGACAATTACAATTTAATAAAAACAATCAAAAAAAGAGAATTGAGTCGATTCCCATAAAATTTTTAAAAACTTATCAAAACGCGAAAAGTCCCTGAAATTAGGGACTTTCCAACTTGAGACAGACGCAGGTCCAGGAACTACAGAGCGATGTTTACAGCCCCAGAAAATCCGGTCCGGAACCCTGCTCGGCGGCACGCACTTTCAGGTTCACTTCCGGGCACACAATTTCACAGGTGCGGCACTGTATACAGTTCTCCAGAGACATGCCATGCTTGCGCACCCCGGCCAGGTCATCCACCCGATGCACTTCCGCCGTGCAATCGGAGACGCACGGGGTGGTCTTTTGCATGGACTCGTAGCTGCTAATACACTTGACGCACACATCGGCATTAAACTCATCAATGTGCAAATTGCCTTCATGGTACTTGGGATCGGCATAAAACACGGCGTCGGGGCGAGAAACCACCGTAGCGTCATCATATTTGGGCGGGGTCAGGCTGGCCGGTTTGTAATTGGGAATTATATGCTGATAATCCGGCTTATAGCTTAAGCGCCCAATATCGTGGGTGCCTTCAATAAAACCCTTCAGCCGCAAAGCGTCGGTCATGGCCGTTATGGGGTTGTTTTTCAGGCCCACGCTGATCAACCCCGCATAGGGGCTGCTGGTATCAATGCCCTGTAGCACTTCCGGCAAATAGGTATTGAGCAAGCGGGGATTTTCCTCCCAGGCGTGGCGGAAGTAACGGCCTTTTTTCAGTTCCTGCCCGATAAACCCGGCCATAACCTGTTGCTGATAGGGCGCCAAAGCCGCTTGGGTAAAGTCCCCGCCAGCTTTCAAAATCTCGTGGATGACCTGAGCGGCGATATAGCCCGTTTCCATGGACTTATCCACCCCGGAAAGGCAACTGACATCCAGCACGCCCAAGGCATCACCCAAAATCAAGGCCCCATCCACCTGAAACTGCCGAGGCAGGCTGTAATAGCCGCCCTCGGGTAACAAAGCGGCCCCGTATTTGAGCAACTTGCCCCCTTTGAGCATACCCTGAAGCCAAGGGTGCTTTTTGAGCTCCTGCAATTTTTCTTGCGGATTCAGATTAGGGTTTGGGCTGTCCAGCGAGGCAATAAGGCCCACGGTGAGCTTGTTGCCCTTCATGCCATAGATAAAGCCACCCCCAAAGGTGCCATCCACCAGCGGATAACCCATGGTGTGCCAGACCTGACCCTCAAAACTTTTGCCCTCGGCCAGTTCCCACACTTCTTTCACGCCCACCGACCACTTTTGGGGATTTTCCCGCAGGTTGAATCGGGAAATCAGGTCTCGGGAAACAAAACCCTTGTCCCCAAAGCACACCACCCGGCCGTAGATATTATCCTCATCGGGGCTGCCGGTGGACTGCTCCACCACTTGCACCCCAGTGACCGTGTCGCCTTCATATACCACCGAATGGGCGGCAAAAGCCGGAAACAAATCGCCATGAATGTTTTCGGCGGCACTGACTTTTTCTTCCAGCTTTTCAGCCAGCCACTTCACCACCTCGCTGAGGGTGAGAATGTAGTAGCCTTCTTTTTTCACCCCATCGGGCATGAGGGGACGAGGCACATGCCAGACATTCTGGGCCCCCAGCACCGAAAATTTACTGTCCTGGCAAATTCCTTCCAGCGGAAAATCCAATTGCTCCAGGTTGGGGAACACTTTTTTCAGCACCCGGGGATTGGAAACCGCCCCGCTGACGATATGAGCCCCGAATTCTTTGCCTTTTTCTAGCACACCAAAAGTAAAAGCCGTGCCACTTTCAATAGCCAAATCCACCAAACGATGGGCCAAAATGAGGTTGGACGGACTACCGCCCACCAAAAGCACATCATATTCCACCCGATCAGACATACCGAGCCCCCCTCTTATTTTATGGTCGGCGTGGCCCTAGTACACTTCAACGTGCCAACGCTTCTCGGCTTTCAATGTATCAAAAAATACGTTCCAATCAACGCCCTGACGCTGGGCAATTTCCTGGAAGCCTTCCAGAATACCGGCTTCCATGCCCCGCAAACCGCAGATATACAGATAGGTATTGGGCTGCTTCAGCATGTTAAACAAGGTTTCCCCGTGCTCAATCAGGCGATGCTGCACGTACATGCGGCCCCCCTGGGCATTTTTTTCTTCCCGGCTGAACGCAGTGACAATGTGGCAGCCTTCATTTTGAGCGTACGCGTCCAGTTCGGACTGATAAAGGTAATCCTTGCGGGTTTGAGCCCCAAAAAAGAGCCAGCTATGGCCGGTTTCATGCTTGAGCTGGTTGTAGCGCTTACTGAGAAAGGCCCGAAAGGGAGCAATCCCGGTGCCAGTGGCCACCATAATGATGTTGGCATCCGCTTGCTCGGGCATTAAAAAGGCTTTGCCCACCGGGCCGGTCAACTGGGAAGTATCTCCCACCTTCAAGTCGCACAGGTAGCTGGAGCAAACCCCATGGTACTCTTTGCCGGTGGCCTCATCCACGGTAATGGCCCGCTTCACGCAGACGGTGACCGTCTTGCCCTCGCCATCATCCCCCACACCCGGAGAGGCGATGGAGTATAACCGCAGCTTGTGGGGCTTGCCGTTGGTATCTTCACCGGGCGGTAAAATACCGATACTTTGCCCTTCCACATAGCGCAAGTCACTGCCGGAAATGTCATAAACGATATGACGCACATCGTTGGGAGAATCCGCGTCGGTCAAGCGGTGATGCGCCACCACCCGAGCGGTCAACGGTGCGTTGGGCTTATAAATGTTGGATGGAATTTCCTGGGCAGTGGAAGGAATGCTCATCAGTACCTCAAGCCTCTTACCTACGGTCTCTCTATTGGTTTTCGCTTCACTCGGTTGGCGGCCCAGTAGGACGCACACCAAAAATCATTCAATGCAAGCAGCCTGCAAACCAACATCAAGAAATAAATGGATGATGGAAGGGGGATAAACCGGAGCCACGACTGCCACTTTTCGCATTGTTCACTAAAAATACTGTAACATAAAATAAAGCATTTTCAGCGGATCCGCCCACCCCAATAAAGTAGAAAGCGCGTTGAAAAAATGCCGGGGAAAAGCCATCAAACCGCAGAAAACAGAGAGAGAGAAAGTACGGGCGTTCTTTATCCATGCGTAACCCGCTGTTCATTCATCCCCCTTTAAGTAGGCCTATTCTGGGCGCTGTGGCCGTTTTATGGACACTGTCCTTAAGCGGCTGTTTTAACCCGTTTCAACAAGATAAACCAGTGCAGGAACCGCCACTCATTCCGGCCCCACCAACGGTCGAGACGCATCATCAAACGGGTCGCCCTTCATTGTATGTGGGTACCTATGCCGATATCGCCAAGCTAAGAGAGCAGGGAGGGGCCATCAACCCTCTTCTGTTTAACGCGGTCAGTCAAGCCATTGGCATTGGCGTGCTCAAGCCCAATGGCCCGCTGGATCAATTTCATCCGGAACAGCCCATTGCCATGCGGGAATTCAGAACCTGGGCCACGGCGTTTCAGGCAGCCCAAGCCGGCGTGCCCATTCCGCAAGACACTGCCAACCCACTCAGCACAACACCAACGCCACCCAACAAAGAAAAGGCCGATGACCTGAGCAGTCCAATGAATCCGCAAAAACTGGACCTCATCGCCCCGGACATGCAACTGGGCACCCACCGCTTTGCCGATACAGACAGATTAAGTCGAGAAGCGCTGTGCAGCCTGGGTGTTTTTCTGGCTAAACAATATACCGACGCTCTCAGCCTGAGTCCGCAGGCCGTAGAGGGCATGACCCCAGGGGCCACAGACACCAACGGCGATGAAGCCTTGTCCATGTTCAAGGATTACGCCGCCATAAGCGCCTGGGCCAAACCCTTTGTGGCCGTGGCTTACCGAGACGCATTGCTGCAAAAAGCCTTTCACCTGAATACCAACCAACTGACCATTGAAGACGGGTTTAAACCAACCCAGCCAGCCACGCGGGCAGAAGCCATCGTCTTGCTGCATGTGCTCTTTGGTAGCGTCAACACCCCAGCGCCGCCCAACCCGGAGACACCGGAGGCCGCAATCCCCGCAACCCATGTAACGGGCATGAAAGGCACCTACACCCCTCCCGGATTACCGGCCACAGAGCAGGCGGCCAGTAAAGCCCCTTTACCACTGGCCAGCCAGCAAACGGTGCAACAGAGTGGTCCTCAGGGGAGCCAGCGTTTCCAGGAGACCGTGGTGGCTCACTAAACTTGTCACTACTCTGTGCGACTGCTAAGATGGCAACACACTGAATCAACAATGCTTTGGAGTGGATTGTCTGTTATGAGTGAAGCAACTCAACCTGAAAAACCAGCGGCCAGCGCCGCAGCCACCGCCGAAAAACCGGCACCCCCCGCAGAACCTCCTTTTAGTACCGATGATTTGCAAAGCAGTACGGCCCGCTTTACGCACAAGGCCTGGTACATTTATTACAACAACCGCAAAGACATGACGTTTATTCGGGAAACCGACCTGCGCGCTACTTTGGAAGCCCGCACCACCGGTGGAGCCGAAGAACTGCAAAAGTTATTGACCGAAGCGGGCGCCAAAGCAGTCAGCCGTATGGACAAACTGATTTCCTTTACCGCCACCCTGGAAATCATCCAGACCGTGATCAAGCATCAGGAAACTTTCAAGGTGGATACGGTTAAAATTTAGGGCCAGCCCCTTCTTTATAAAAATCTCAAAAAATCCCGGCTTTACGGCTGGGATTTTTTTAGTAGGCGAATCCACAAAAATCTTCTAGAATAAATGGCATCGAAGGCAATTAATCAACGTGTCCAACCCGTGGCCGGGTTTGCGCGCGTAGATTCAGTCTAATTAGTCAGTCCAGTTAGAGAGATCGGATAGAGCGTAGGAGAGAACGTAGTGTTTAGGCGAATTTTTGCCGTCCTATTGGTGGCGGTAAGTATTATGGCTGTGTTGGTCAGTGGTCGAGGCATTGCCGCCTCCGCGGGAAAAAGCCGTCCAGTGAAACACACGAACAACGGCCCCATGACCCGCAGCGGAAACCAGACCTGGCAGATGGTCAGCATTCCCTTGCGATTGGTGACCGGGGCCACAGGCGTGGCCATTGGGGCCATTCACGGGGGCTTGCAAGGCGTGGTTAGCACCGAAGAACAGTTTGCCCAGGATATTTTTGGAGAGGCGGAGCAGAACCCCTTATTAGTTCCGGTTGGATTGATTGGCACCATTGCCGCCGTGCCGGTGGGCATTGCCACGGGTGCTCCTCAAGGAGCCGCCCAGGGAGGCACTGCCGGATACCAGCTATGGGATCGTTTTTAGGGAATCGGTTTTAGAAATTAGAGAACAAAGCTTTTAATTTTATCCGGGCTTTTAATTTTATCCGGGCTTTCAATTTTATTCAGCAAGATTTTAGTCCCCCATCCAGATGATTTTGGATGGGGGATTCTTCATTTTGTTTCCGCTTTACCGAAATGAAGATCAGGCGACATTGTATTTGGCCAAAAGCCATGCACAATCCCAACAGTGCGCTTTAACGCAAAAAGGAAAGCAGCCATGGAACTGAAAGGTTACGTTTACGCCAACGATGGACTGACCATTTCCATCAAGGCCATGCACACCCAAATGTCCCTGCTCAACGTGCATACCGACAACATCGCCAATTACGGGGTTCCCGGCTACCAGAAAAAAAACCCGGTTATCACGTCCTTTGCCGAAGTGCTGGGCCCCAACGCAGTTGATTCCGCCACCAATACGGAAATTGGTCGCCTGCGTCGCTCCGGCTACCCCCTGGATGTGGCCCTGAATACCAAGGGTTATTTTCAGAAACTGAACGCTTATGGCGGCGTCGATTTGACCCGGGACGGGCGCTTTCAACTGGACAAGGACGGGTACCTGAAAGCGCTGGATGGCAAACGCATCTTATCCGCTTCCGGTCTGCCCATTCGGCTGCCCTATATTCCAGAAAACCTGGAAAAAGAACTGAAAATCAGCCCCAACGGGGATGTTCAACTCTACAACCTAAAAAAAGGCAACGTCACCTCGGTGGCCACCTTGGGCGTGGCCAATGAACAAGGGGCCGCTGCCAGCGAAGTCGATATCAAGCAAGGCTACGTGGAAGATTCCAACGTGATGCTGCAAGACGAGTACATGGCTATTATGCCCCTGCGGCGTGAGTTTGAGGCCAACCGGCAAATGTTCATTGTGCAGAACGATAACCTGTCCCGCATGATCCAGGAATTAGGCCGAGCCCAGTAAGCAAGGGGATTTTTGAGCCCTAGTATTAATCCGAGTTTTTGATTTCCGATCCAATTTTCCAAAACATTAAAGGAGTCCGACTATGCTTGATGTGATTATGAAACTGGCTGCCAGCAACGCCAGCAAGCAGTTTCAGTCGTTAGGTTCCATCTCCAACAACATTGCCAACTACAACACCACCGGCTACAAAGCCCAACGCTTTGAGCAATACCTGACCAGCGATGATCGTCTGGAAGGCACGGTAAAAGTGGACGCCAGCAAGGGGTTGGCCATGATTACCAAGCGGGAACTGGATATTTCCGTGGATGGTTTTGGCTACATTCCGGTCACCCAACCGGACGGCACCGTGGCCTATACCCGGGATGGCAGCCTGACCCTGAACAGCAAGGGCTACATTGTCAATCACCGGGGCGACATTGTGGCCGATGGCATTCAGGTGCCCATTGATTACGAAAAAATTCAAATCAGAGAAGACGGGGAAGTTCGGGTTAAAACCCCGAAAAATCAGGATTACAACGTCATTGGCAAAATCACCCTGGCCAAATTCCCCAACCCGGAAGCCCTGAAAAATCTGGGCTACAACAAAGTGGCCATCACCCCGGAATCCGGCGAACCCATTGCCGATGTGAACAGCAAAATCAAGCAAGGCACCCTGGAGCGCTCCAACGTGAGCGTGCACATGCAAATTGACCAGGTGCTGCGGCTGAACGCTTCGCTCATCTCCAACCTCCGCATCATCAAGTTCGCCGATGACCTGTACCGTCAGTCCGTCAACCTGAAACAGTAACGGAATAATCCGCATTAAAAAGGAGCAACCACGTGGACTTTTTAGACAACGCATTAGGCCCTTCGCTTCAGTATCTCGGTGCCATTTCCTCTCGGCAGAAACTGACCAGCGCCAACATCGCCAATGCCCATACGCCCGGCTACACGGCCCGCAGCGCCAGCTTCGCCGAAGTGCTGAAAGCGGATAACCCGTTTGAAACCAACCTGTCCCAGCGCATGGGCAGCAAGATGAGCGAGATGAACCACAACACCGGCGCCCCCGTGGATCTGCAAAAAGAACTGGTGGAAATGCAGAAAAACCTGCTGTTTTACAGCATGACCACCCGCCGGGCCGCCAGCATCGTCAACGTCCTCAAAAGCGCCAGCCAAGTCGGCAGATAATAATCCCCGCCAGCCAAAGAGACACCACCATGAGTACCTCCCAGCACCCCAACCCAACCTTTGGCTTTCGTCCACAAGCCTGGACGGCAGAGGAGCAGTGCATGCAATTGCGCAATCCCTGGCGTCGCCTGTGGGCCAAAGTGCTGGATTTCAGCGTGGCAGGACTCATCACCACTGGGCTAATCGCGCTCATCGACCAGCCCCAGACCCTGAACGTCAGCACCGTGCTGCCCTGCCTGGCCCTGAGCACCATCGCTTACGACACCCTCTTTCTGGCCACCTGGAGCACCACACCGGGCAAACGGCTGTGGGGCCTGACTGTTCAAACCCAGCGCCACAGCCCGCTCTCCTGGGAATCGGCCCTGACCCGCTCCGTTTGGGTCAATGGCCTGCTCTTCCTCTCCGGCCTGATTCCCCTGATGCCATTTGTACTGCTGGTGTACCAGAAACAACGCCTGTGCCGCAGCGGCTTTACCAGCTGGGACGCCCCCCAGCAGACCCTGGTTTATCGCCCTGATTCAAGCCATCACACGCCCTGAGCCAACCCGAGGATTGAACCCCCATGACATTATCCGGATCACTCGATATTTCCGTCCAAGGCCTAAGCGCTCAATCCGAGCGGATGAAAGTACACGCCAACAACATCGCCAACGTCAACACCCCCTTTTACGAACGCAAAATTCCGGTACTGATGGAAAACCAGCAGATGACATTTCAGGATGTCATTGCCGGAATGCGCAAAGGGGTTATCACCACCGGAGTTTCCTACGGGCCCGGCGGAACTATATTGGCAGGCGTGGTGGCCGATAAAACCCCCGGCAAGCGCATTTATGAACCGGGCCACCCGGAAGCGGACAAAGACGGCTACGTAACCCTCTCCAACGTGAACCCCATGACCGATATGGCCGATGCCTTCAACACCTCTCGCCTGTACGAGGCCAACCTAGCCGTAATCGGCGTGGTCAAGAACATGGCCAACAAAGCTCTGGAAATTGGCCGGGGCGGCTAATAAGTAAGCAGTAAGCCCAACTCACCCATTGATAAAGGATAAATACCCATGACCCTGTTTGGACTCAGCGGAAATACAGCCATGATGGCAGGCGGCGGCATTGATGCCATTGAAAACCGCATGCGCCAGATTGAAGGCATGATTACTGCCGTGCGGGGACCACAACCGATTACCCCCGGCAACAGCCCGGCCTTGCCCGCCAATCCGCTCAGCGAAACCCAGCAGCCCAAGCCCTTTCAGTTTTTCCTGCAGCAAGCCGGAGCCGCCAGCGTCAATCAGCGCAAGGCTGAAGTCCAGCCAATTGTGGAAACCCTGAGCAGCCGGTTCGGGCTGGATAAAAATCTGGTCAACGCCCTCATCCAGCAGGAATCGGGCTTCAACCCCAACGCCGTCTCCAAAGCCGGGGCCATGGGGCTGATGCAACTGATGCCCGGCACCGCTCAGCAACTGGGGGTCACCAACCCTCAGGATCCGGCCCAGAATCTGGAAGGGGGCATGCGCTACCTGAAGGGGCTCTTAAATCAGTTCAACGGAAATATCCCGCTGGCCTTGGCCGCTTACAACGCAGGCCCCGGTGCGGTCAACCGGCATCAAGGCATTCCGCCCTACAAAGAAACCCAGAACTACGTGCGCAATATCCTGTCCCTGTACCTGCAAAATCAGCAGACCGCCACGCCCAACACTTAACGCAGCGCCTGACGGCAACCACGCTTATGCTAACGACGGAGTTTAACCCATGAACATCAGCTACATTCCCAAGCTCTCCATGACCGAAGGGGTGAAGAATCCCTTTCAGGCCGCCATGCCCAAGCTGCAATTGCAGGGCGAAGTGCAAAAACCCGACTTTCAGAACGCCCTGATGAAAACACTGGACAGTGTCAATCAGACAGCCCAAGCCCCGGACGCCATGATGCATGAAGCCATGACCACTGGTGGTGTGGACGTACACGACGTGATGGTGGCCAACGCCAAAGCGGAATTATTGATGAGTGTGACCACGCAGGTAGCCACCAAAGTGGTGCAGGCTTATGATCGCATTCTGCAAATTCAAATCTAAGAAATTATCCGAAAAAACAGGTTAAATACGACCCAGACTTGCCAACAGCTCCCATGTCATTACCATTTAAAAAGCATCAACTCCTCCATATTCTGGAAGGATGACACGGGAAGATCCATCAGCCAACCGATAAAAGGCACTGCTGTTTCACCGTAAGATAACAGTGGCCCATTCCATCGCAATGGGTCCCTATTGGACGCAGGAAGCACAAACGAATGCCCCCCCAAATACAAGCCTTACTGGAAAACAAACGAATGCTGGCCATTGTGGCTGGCATTTTGGGCTTAATCCTGATTGGGGCGGTTATTTTGGTTTCTCAAAACAGCGCCCCCAAAGATATGGGCCAGCAAAAACTTCCCTCCAAAGAAGAAGATCGGAAACTGGCCCTGGTTACCAGCACCGGCAAGGCCATTGAAATTCAGGCCATGCTGGCCAGAGAAAACGTGCATTTATACAGCAAGGGCGATGGCGATAAAATTACCCTGTACTTTGAGCCGGAGACCACCAACAACCAACGGGATCAGGCTTTGATTTCGCTGGTGCAATCAGGGCTAATGGATAAAAACGTGGGTCTGGAAGCCTTTGACAAAGGGGATTTAACCGCCTCCCGTGAGGAAAAGCGGATTAAACTCATCCGCTCCCAGCAAGGGGAAATCGCCCGGCTGATTAAAAAAATTGATCCCATTGAGGATGCCTCTGTAAACATCGCCATACCGGAACAAACCCTGTTCCGCAGCGAAATGCAGCCCATGTCGGCCACCGTGCAAGTCACCCTGCCCACCGGAAGCCGCCTGACCAAACCACAGGTCAAAGCGGTCACCAACCTGGTGGTAGGCAGCCTGCAAGGACTGGATGCCTCTCACGTCACCGTCACCGACACCAACGGCAACACCTACAGCAGCGTGTTGGATAACGGTACGGAAATCACCGACAAAATTGAAGAACAAGACAGTTACATGCAGCAAAAGGTGGCCACCCAACTGGATCGTCTGGTGGGTGCTGGCAATTACGTGGTCACCGTTAGTACAGAAGTACGTCAGGCCACCCGGGAAACCATGACCCAGGAGTTTGATCCGCAAGGGGCCGTGGTCAGCACCAAACAAGCCTTTAACGAAAATCTCAACGCCAACGGTTCCGGCCCAAGCAGCGGGGGCCCCACCAGTAGCCTGTTGCCCAACAGCCTGCAAAGTGCCGTCATGGGCGGGGGCAGCAACAACAAGGATTACAACCGAAACGGAGTGGAAGTCACCTACAGCAACTCCAAAACCCAGTGGGTGGAAACCCGTCCGGTGGGCATGGTGGAAGATATTTCCATTGCCGTGACCATTGATGGCAGCCATTTCCCCCAGGGAATGAACGTCAATGAATTGCAGGTGTTACTGGCCAAAGCGGCCAGCCCCAAAGTGCGTCCGGAGAATGTCAGCATTGCCCAAAGCAACATGCGCAAACTGACCCCGGTTTCCAGCCTAGAAGGGGCAGACGCCAGCGGCGGTAGCGGCTCCGATTTATCCTGGCTATACTGGGCCGGCGGTACAGTGGCCCTGTGCGTTTTGGCCATTATGCTAATTGGTATGATGCAAAAAGGCGGCAGCAAAGTTCCAGAAGAAGCCATGGCCTACACCCAGCAGGAGTTACAGCAATTGCGTCAATTTGCCAGCCAGCAGCAGGCCCAATTGCAAGCCACCCAGCAACAGACCCAAATGATATTGGAAGCCCAGCAAAAGCAAATGCAGCAGGCTCAGGAGCTGGAAAGCAAGCTCATGGAATCCCAGAAACGGCTGGGTACCGGCGGCGGTATTCAGCAAGTCCTGCAAGAGCTAAAAGAAGAAGTGGCCGGGGAAGATTTGGATGATGACACCCTGGATCTGGAAATTAAAAACTGGATTGAGTCTTCTTAAAAAGCAAAAAGCGGACACACCCATTGCGCAAACCCCATCCAGCATTTCTATCCCCCTGTCCTAGCAGTTTAACCCGAGACGGATTATGACCCAGCCATTATTTCATTCCGAACAAGTTGCCGCCGAATGGGCCTCTCGTATTTGTGATCGGCTGGGGGACCTCGGGGTGCCCAAAGAGGAAATCGAGGAAACCCGCAATATCATCTTTGCCTTCACCCGCATTGCCGCCGATGAACTCTCCAAGGATCGCGTCGTAAAATTACCCTACACCGAGGACGTATTGACCGTAGATGCGGCCACCGCCCACCAGATCATCGATTTGTTTCTGCGTGGCATCAACCACTGCGCCAAAAAGCTAAGAGACTCCCGCCTGGATTGGGATCGCCGAAAAGCCATTCTGGAAACCCTGGCCTGGAAGCTGTTCAATTTATCCAGACTCATGGTGGGCTTTCTGCATTTTCCCCCGCCCAATTTGCCCGTTAGCTTGGGCAGCCCCAAAGATTTGCAATTGATGATGAAACAAAGCGCCGATGTGTTATTAAGAGAAGAAACCACCGGCATCAAAGGCGGCGCCTTGCCTCTGCCCTGGCAGCCATAAATCGGCCAGCCCTTTTCGGTTTTATTAATAAGGAAGAGACATTTTCACGAGGTTCCAGTCAACAGTTTTACCAGTCAACAGGTTCAAACGATTGTAACCGGATTCATCAGACCCAATAACGGCAAATCATTCTACCCATGAGCAACTTCAACGAACAAGCCATCCTAGAGCAGGCCAACCAGTTGGCGTTTCTCCGTGCGCAAAGTTACGACCTGAGCGAGGAAGAGGCCGCTGGCTACGCTCAGTTCGTCGCCAGCTTCAATCAGGTGGCCATCTCGGAACTGGCCAAGGAAACAGGCATCATCCTGCAGGAAGGGGCTGAGCCCATTGCCATTGATGATGAAAAAGCCCTGCAAGCCGTTACACTGTTTGCGGAAGGGGTTTTATACTGCATCCTGCGCTGCCGGGATTATAATTTGCCGGGAGAGTTGGCCGAGCAGTTCACCCAACAGGTCGCTTTGCACGTGTACGAGCAAGCAAAGCAAGTAGTGGCTGCCACCCACGGTCAGGAGCACACCCCGGAATTTCAGTTTACCCAGGCTCAGCAAGCGGAATTTGTGACTCAAGGTGCCGAAAGCGCCCTGATTCACTACATCAACGAATACGAAAAAGCCTATGGGCCCATCAACCCGGAACCCGAATCAGAACTGCCCCAAGCGGAACCTCACCCGGACGCCGCAGAATCCATCCCGGAAAGTCTGCAAAATGTTTTGGCGGCAGAGTCCTCACCGGAGGCAGTGGCCGCTTTGCCCGCAAACAGCACCCACGTTCAGAATGCCGAGAAATACGCAGCGGTGGCCTTGCTGCTAGATACGCTTCCCCCGGCCAAACGGGCCCGACTGATGCAGACCTTTGACAGCGCTGAAAAAGACCTGATCACCTTTTACAGCCACCCGCATAATATTGAAGCCCATTTGGACATTCAAAAAGTGGCTGCCGAATTTAAAAAGCTGAAAAGTGTGCTGGCCGCTAAAGGCAAAAAAACGGAAGGCAGCGCGCACCGAGGCATCCACTCGCTGGTGGGGCTGATTTCCCGGGAAAAACTGATATCATGTTTAAAAGATGAGCGTCCAGTGGTACAACGCTACGTTATGGCCCATTATTCAGGGGCCACCGACTACAACACGGACTATCACCAGAGCGAGGGATGGACGGCGCCATCACTATCACCCCGCTTGCAAGGGATTCTGTATCAATACCTGAGCAAACGGCTGGCCCCGGAACTACAACAAAGCCTTCCCAATCCAGGAAGCTCATAAACTATGATTATCAAGAAGCGTCGAACAAGTAGTCAACCTCTCCCTGGCGATCAGCCCAGGGGTAGCGCCGCCGTGCCCAGCCCTCCCCCCGCCCCGCCGCCAGTGCGATGGAAGGAGGTGAACGTAGAGGCGGGGCTGGG
>LAPX01000017.1 GCA_001858525.1 Vampirovibrio chlorellavorus
TCAAAAGTTTAAGTTTTTTAATTTGTTGAACTAAAAGAGTTATAAACTGTTTGTAAAGGAAACCATCAAAAATTGTTTTGGGGGGGGGGGGCGGGGGGGGGGGGACAGAACGAGCGGCAAGCTCTGTACCCCTTCCAGTGGGGGTAGCAGGGGGCAACGCCCCCTGAAAAAGAATTTAATCTAGTAAGCTATGTGGAGAGATACAAGAGGACAGTAACACTGGCGGCGATGGCTTCTTGCGTCCCCACGGGCGGGAATTTCTCGGCGGTTTTGGCCTTCACGCTGATGCAGTGAAGGGGCAGGTCTAGCAACTGGGCCAGTTTTTCCCGAATCGCCAGTTTATACGGCCCCAGCTTGGGCTTCTCCAGGAAAATAGTCACATCCACGTTACCCGTCCCGTAGCCAGTGTCCGTCACCAACGGCAAAACTTTAGCCACAAAGGCGCTGCTGTCCATGCCCTTATACTGATCATCAGACGGGGGGAAGTGATCGCCAATATCCCCCAGAGCACAGGCCCCCAGCAACGCATCGATGAGGGCATGCAGCACCACATCCCCGTCGGAATGGGCCTCACACCCCACGGGGGATTCGATCTGAACCCCACCGATCATCAGTTTTTGGCCCACCACCAGCCGATGCAAATCGTAGCCCTGCCCAATTTTAAAGGGAAGCACGGGGGCGGTCTTGGTCATGGTCAGGCCCGCAAGGGCAAGTGGCCCAATACAAACTTTTCAATGGCCTCTGCCACCCCATCCTCGTGAATGGTGCGGGTGACAAAGTTGGCCTTTTCTTTCACATAATCCGGGGCGTTGCCCATGGCTACCCCAACGCCCGCATGCTCAATCATGGAGAGATCATTACCCTGATCCCCAATGGCCATAATCTCATGCGGCTCAATGCCCCATTCTTCCGCCAGCGCTTTTAAAGCGTTCCATTTGGAGGCGGAGATATCAATAATTTCGCAAAAATTTGAACGAGAGCGGCAAAAGGACAGCCGTCCCTCAAAATGCAGGGCCAGATAAGCCAGCAGGGTATCCAGTCGCTCATCGTCAATGACCATAATCTTGGTGGGATCTTGCGTCATGCTGCCCAGCAAGTCCTCACTGAAAATGGGCACCACCCCAGCGGCTTTTTGATAGTAACTGGCATGGTGATTGGTGGGATGAGTCCACAGCCGATCGTCCATGTACAGGTTAATGTGATAACCATCGCTCACCAGTGTTTGCATGACTTCCTGAGCCAGGGGCAAGGCAATGGGCGCATGAAAGCGCAAGGCGTGTCCATCGGCAATGTCGCGAATCATGGCTCCCTGATAGGTCACCAAGGGCTCCACCACCCCGATTTGTCGGGCAAAGGGTAAGGCCGAACTGAACATCCGCCCCGTAGCAATCACCACCCGCACCGAAGTGTGGGTAATCAGGTGCTTTAAAAGCCTCAACACGGATTCGCTTATTTTGAGCTGGTCATTGACGACGGTGCCGTCCAGATCCAGCGCCACTAATTTGATCATGGGTTTATCATACTATCCCAAGCCCGGAAGGCCAAACGATTTTAACCGTTATCCCCGTCGTAGTCCGGGGCAGGGTCTTGCGAATCTTCATCCTGCCAGCGTTTGGCAATTTTAAACAGTTCATCCATGGCCGTTAAGAGTTCTTTGCCTCGCTCAGTCAGGCCATAGGTGACCTGTGGTGGAATACTGGGCACGTGCTCCCGGTACAAAATACGGGCATCTTCCAGCAAACGAAGCCGCTCCGTGAGGACTTTAGCGGATAAGCCCGGAATATTGCGCTTGAGGGTGCCAAAGCGCTGTGGTCCCTGGGAGCAAAGTACCCAGAGAATGTAGCAGGTCCACTGGCCCATAATCAGGCGCAGCAAAGAGTCCATGGGGCAACCCGATGGGCTGGGGGGCAGGATGGGTTTTAATTGTCGATGGGGCATGGGGCGATTTTGATCCATAAACTGAGCGGTGTACTAAAGCGTGCTGAAAGTAAAACCAGTTACTTTGAAGTACCTACTTTTCTAAAGGAACCCGTGGGTTTATACTTCAATGCAGTTACTTATAGTAACCAGATTACTCTAAGTAATGAGATTTGAAAAGAGATCAATGAAATACCGTGACTGACCAGTCTGGTTTGAAAGGATACCCATTCCAATGAGCACACTCTCCGTATCGGACGCCGTGAAAAGTTTGGCCCTGGATCTCAGCAAACAGCCCCCGCGCAGTCCTCGGGAAACCCTGGGCGGATACGTTGTCGCAGCAAGAGTTCTGGACAAATGTCGGGCTGCTTTAAATGGCACCTTGGGCGAGTACGATTTTGATTGCTACCTGGATAATGTCTTTTTTGGCTTTGCTGGTATTAAGGCCGATGACTTCAAAGCCTTCGTGGCCACCGGGGCTTCGGACGCCGCCGTGGGGGAGTGGATTCAGCAACACGCCCAGCAAAAAGATCGGTTGGACGTGGTGAAGTGGAACAATAACCTGCGCTACTCAACGGTGAAAGATATGGACGATCAATTCCAGGTCTTTATGGAAGACTACATTGAGAAAAACGTGCCTAAACACCGTTCTATTTACCACGTGTTCGATATTTTCGATTTGGAAGAAGGCCGTTTATAAGGGGAGCCTACGGTTTTTCATTACACAGTTCATTGTTAGAGAAGGAGGTCAGATCCATGAGTACCATTACCGTATCTGAGCAACTCAAAACCTTGGCTAAGGATCTTCGGAAAGATTACCCGCGCAGCCCTCGGGAAACGCTGGGTGGCTATGTCATTGCTGCCCGAGCACTGGACAAGTGCCGGGCGGTGCTGAATGGCACCAATGGCGAATACCACTTTAATTGCCCACTGGATAGAATGTTTCTGGATTTTTCGGGCATTGACGCCGATGAATTCAAAGCCTTCGTGGCCACGGGTGCTTCCGATGCCGCCGTGGGCGAATGGGTGAAGCAGCACGCCAAGCAAAAAGATCGTTTGGAAGTGGTGAAGTGGAACAACCAGCATCGCTACAACACCATCAAGGACCTCCCAGACAATCTGCAACTGTTTATGGAAGACTATGTCGCTGAAGTGGTGCCTGCTGGCAAAGTGGTGTACCACTGGTTTGACGTCTATGACATTGAAGAAAAAAGGCTCTAATTCCACATCCGTTTTTTAAATACCATTGTGGCGGGTTGGTGCTTCTCAAAGCTTTGGATACAATAACACTGCTTTTCAAGCGCGAACCCGCCCACGCCTCTTTACTCTTAAAGTGCCCGGAAACGATGTAAGAAAAAGTTTGAAGCACTCAAGTTTGAAACACGCACTCAATCATTGAAGGGAACATCATTATGGCCCAAATGCTGACCAATCACCTGGATCCACCGGCGTTTACCCTCAATCCCACCCCTTTGAAAAACTTTGCCGTGGAAAAATTACAACCGGAATGGCACGACTGGAAGTGGCAGTTTCGTAATCGGGTGACCAGTCTGGAAGCCCTCAAACAGTTCATCCCGGTCACCGCAGAGGAAGAAAAAGCCTTTCAGGCAGCAGGCAAGAATTTGCCCTTTGCCATCACCCCTTATTATCTGGATTTAATTAACCCGCTTAATGTTCATGATGCCATCCGCAAGACTGTGATCCCGCGCATGGCCGAATTTACCACCACCGCCGCCGAAATGGTTGATCCCTGCGGGGAAGATGGCAGCATGGTTGCCCCGGGCCTGGTGCATCGTTACCCGGATCGGGTTCTGTTTTTGGTCAACGAAACCTGCTCGGTTTACTGTCGCTACTGTACCCGCAGCCGTCTGGTGGGTAGTGGTAAGCACGAAGTGGATTTTTCTGCCGCATACGAGTATTTGCGCAACCACCCGGAAGTGCGAGACGTACTCATTTCCGGTGGCGATCCGCTGGTGATGAGTGATGACAAACTGGAAGGCATCATTCAGAACTTACGGGCCATTCCCAGTATTGAAATTGTGCGCATTGGCACTAAAATTCCGGTGGTTTTGCCGCAGCGAATCACCGATGAACTGGTCAATCGCCTGAAAAAATATCATCCCTTTTTTATGAGCATCCATTTTTTGCACCCCGATGAAATTACCCCGGAAGTGGAAGCGGCTTGCAATAAGCTGGCCGATGCGGGCATTTCCACCTTCAGCCAAACCGTTCTGCTGAAAGGGGTTAACGATGATCCGGCAGTGATGAAAACCCTGATGCAAAAACTGCTGAAGCTGCGGGTGCGTCCCTACTACATTTACCAATGCGATCCGGTGCAAGGGACATCGCATTTTAGAACCAGCATTGCCAAAGGGCTGGAAATTATGGAACACCTGCGCGGCCATACCACGGGTTACGCCATTCCAACCTATGTGGTGGACGCCCCGGGTGGTGGCGGCAAGATCCCCGTGTCTCCGGATTATATTGTGTCCCGAGAGCCTGGGAAAACCGTGCTGCGAAATTACAAAGGCGATGTGTACGAGTATCTGGAAGAAGCCTAAGTCACGCCTCACGCAATCTACAAGCCCCTTTCCGGCCATGGCTGGGGAGGGGCTTTGTAAATAAATTGCAATGTTTTCAATTCAAATTTGGTTTAAACGTTTTTATACAAATATAAGGGATGACACACGATTCGCCACACGCATTCAGCGACCGGCTTGTACCGGAGGCTTCAGAAGCATGGCGACATTAGGGGACATAGGGTTAACAATCAATAAGGGGGACTTCAATATGCCAATGATGGTCGGTAACGCTTCCAAGGGTTTAAAAATGCTCAAAGACGTTTTCAAAAAAGGTAAAGATGGCGTTATTAAAAGCAAGAAAACGGGTGAGTTACGGTTTAAACCCGGATACGGTGAAGTCGCGGGCAAGGCAGGCGCTCAAAAACTAGGCGGTATTGGGAATGCAATTTTAAGAAATCCAAAAACCACGCTGGCCGTGGGGGCTGCCGCACTGGGCGGCGCTTACCTGTACAGCCAGTCGGGCAGCTCGGGCGCTAATGCTACCGGTCAGCAGACCTACGGCTATTACTAATCTAGCACTGTATCTATTAGCCTCCAAAAGAAGCGGTCTGAGCAATTGGGCCGCTTCTTTGGCCATGGGCCTGTTGGGCCTAATCGGTCTATTCCCGGTTTGTCCGGCCAAAGCACCCATGCACGTGCCCGAAAACTCCTGCCGAGCGAAACGTAAAGAAATATAAAGCATTGCATTGAGTTTCTTGAAACTCTGCCGATGATATCCTATAGGTAAACCCTTGGCAGAGACTGGCGAATTTGAGGCGATAGAATTATCCATCCAGATCTCATTCCTGAATCGTCCGTCCAAACGCCCGTTATTGGGTCATTACAGAGAGGAAATTTCGGAACATGCGCCTGCTCAGCTCCCTTTGGCCAGTGGCCCAAAACCAGACCGCCCCGACAGGTTTTACCCTGGCGGAATTGTTGATCAGCTTGCTCATTCTGGCGGAAATCGCCACTTTCACCATTCCCAAAGTGCTCAGCAGTCAGCAGGCGGGGCAGAAAAAAGCCATCTTCAAGGAAACCATAGCCACCTTGTTCGAACTAACCAACAAAGCCAAGCTGGATCCGGCCTCTAACGTGGGAAACCAAAGCCTGCAACTCCAGTTTTATCGCAACAACCTGAACTACGTGAAAGAGTGCGCCACCGATCCGGGCGCACAAGGCTGCCTGGCCGTGGGTGCCCCAGCCTCAGATGGCGGAAATTCTTCCGCTTTTGTGTTGCCCAATGGGGCGGTAATCAGCAGCGTCAATGGCCCGCCGCTTTCAGAGGGCCGAGAAAGCATCAGCATCGACTGGAATGGCCCCACCGGCCCCAACACCTTTGGAGATGATACCTTGTTTATCACCGTGTGCTACGGGCCCAGCGCCTGTGACAGTGGGACTTTGCGTATTCTCATGGGCCCCACTGGCGTAGGTGCCGTTGGACCCAATGCCACAGGAGGGGCGGCCAACACCGCCTTATGGACGGAGATTTTTGAATAGAGTGCTTATAAGCGCCTAGGGTTTCACCCGCAAGCGATCAAAATCCGGCAAGTTCAGGGCGTTGATGGTTAAGCCCTGAAAGCGAGGCTTTACCAGATAGGTTTTCTCGGTGGCGTAAACGGGCACAATGGCCGTATCCTGCTCCAGTAACAATTGCTGGGCCTGATCATACAACCGCTGTCGCTCTTTTGGATTCAGAGTAATCACGGCTTGTTGTACCAAGGCGTCGTACCGGCTGTTTTTCCAGCGGGTATGGTTGTTACCACTGTCGGATAAAAACACGTTCATGTAGCTATCGGCATCCGGGTAATCCACAAACCAGCCCATCCGAAAGACTTGCGGCGGATCTTCATCCAGTTTGCTCAGCAAGACCTTCCACTCCATGTTGTCCAGCCGCACATCCACATTCAGATTTTTTTTCCATAAATACTGGGCGATTTCCGCTTCTTTCTGGATGTCGTACATGGTCTGAAAACTCAAATGCACCGTGGGAAAGCCCTTGCCATCCGGATAGCCCGCTTCGGCCAGCAATTTTCTGGCTTTTTGAGGGTTGTAGGCCAAGCCCATGTGGGGGTTATAGCCGACCAGTCCCGGCGTAATCCAGGAGGTCATGGGCCGTTGACCGCTTTGCATCAGGCGGGGGTAATAGCTGCGATCCAGGGCGTAGGCAAAAGCTTGACGAATTTTGGGATTGTTGAAAGGAGGCTTTTGAACGTTGAAGCCAAAGTAATTGATACGATGCAGCACTGTGGTTTTGCAATCGGGATTTTTACGCAAGCGGCGCACATCGAAAGAGGGAATACTGGTGGTGGTTTCAATAAAGTCCAGCTCATTATTCTCGTACATCACCACGCTGGTATTGGCGTCGTTGATCATGTACATGTCAATGCCGGATACCTGTGGGCGTTTGAACGGTGCCGACTCATAAAAATACGGATTGGGCACCAGCTTGATCTTTTCCTCGTGCGTCCATTCAGCCATCCGGTAAGCCCCGTTGCTCAGGAAGTGGGTAGCCTCGGTAAAGCGTTCTCCGTAGCGGTTGACCAAGTCTCGGCGCAGGGGCAGCATGACCGGTGCGGCCGCTAAATCCAGAAAAAACGGGGTGGGGCGCTCCAAATCAACCGTCAGGGTCCGGGCATCCGGGGCATGCACGCCCACTTGAGAAAAGTCCTTTACTTTGCCCTCGTAGTAAGCTTTGCCGTTTTTCAACTCGTACAGAAAAAACACATAGGGAGCGCCAGTGGCCGGGGTTAAAACCCGCTGCCAGGCAAACCGAAAATCATCGGCGGTGACGGGTTTACCATCACTCCAGCGGGCGTTGTTTCGCAGGTGGAAGACATAGTGCAGGCCATCCGGGCTAACCTCCCAGGATTGGGCCATGGCGGGCTGCGGCTTCATGTGGGCATCCAGTTGGGTAAGACCCTTCATCAGTGGCAGCAGAACGGTAAAGGAGGTGAGATCATCCGTCTTGGCCGGATCTAAATCGGGCGGCTCAGTGCCCAGATTCATTCTGAAGATGGATGCTGCATGCTGTTTAGACTGCTGGGTGGTTCCCCCACAGCCAACCAAGGTCAACAGCATGAGGAAAGCGACCAAAAATCGCCAAGACTGATACCGTTTATGGCCGAAAGGAGTCACTGCAAGCCTCACGTAAACGCCGGTTTTAAAAGTCAACCAATTGGGGTCTGTGCTTGTACCTTATCATACCTTATGATGGGTATAGGCGGTTCTATCGCTCTGCCGGTTTTACGCCGAGTACACAATGAACCGCCCTATCACCTGACAGGCAGCGTCCCTTGCGCCGACGCCTTTTACGCAGGACCACGTCCATACCTTTTCGAGACAAACCATTCTGGAGGCGGAAATTGGGATTACAGATTAGCTATGACAAGTATTCGCTGATCATTGACGGCCAGCGCACCTTTATCCGCAGCGGGGCCATGCATTACTTCCGCCTGCCCAGTCAGGAACTTTGGCGAGATCGGCTGTTCAAACTGAAGGCGGCCGGTTATAACGCCGTGGATCTTTATTTTTGCTGGAACTATCACAGTCCCGCCCAAGGGGTTTATGATTTTACTGGCATTCGGGATGTGCAGGCCCTGCTTAAAATCACGCAGGAGTTGGGTTTGTTTGTCATTGCCCGGCCCGGCCCCTACATCAACGCGGAATACTCTGGCGGAGGCTTTCCCGGCTGGCTGTTGGCCAAGCGCCATTTGCCCCTCAGAAATCGACGGGAAGGGGCCTTTGAGTGGTCGGATGAGTATATGAGCTACGTCACCGAATGGTGGCAGCAAATCATTCCCTTTATCAACGCGGCGCCCAATGTCATCCTGATGCAAATTGAGAACGAGTACGCCACCCTGGAAGTTGAGCCTGATTATATGCAGGCTTTGTACGATCTCAGCCGAAAACTGGGCGTCACCGTGCCCCTGTTTCACAACGATCTGTACGTGGCTGGTTTGTACGAAGACATTGTGGACATTTACTCGTTTGATAATTACTCGGTGACCCAGTTTGAAACCGACTGGCGAGAGATGCCGGAAGTGTTTCAGGTGCTGGATAACGTGGAAAACAGCTTGCGGCCCTTCTGCCAAAACCGACCGCTGATGGCTGCGGAACTTCAGGCCGGCTGGTTTGGTACCTGGAAAGGCTACAAGTACCAGGAGATCACCGAAACCCTGGGCCGGGAGCACATTGCCATATCCACCAAGAGCTTGCTAGGGCAAGGCTTAACGATTTTTAATCACTACAAGGCCATTGGGGGAACCAACTGGGATTACACTGGCAGTATCGAGACTTACACTTCTTACGATTTCGGGGCACCCATTTCGGAGACCGGCTTAAACACTGAGCGGTTGTTTGAGAGCAAGGCGCTGAACTACTTTCTGGAGAGTTTTGATCTGACCGCCACCGAGCGGGAGGAGGACTTTCCGCTGCCACTGTCTCATCGGGATTGTTTCTATTCGTGTCGCTCCATGGTCGGCGACCCGCAGGCCCGCTGGTTGTTTCTGCGTAACCTGACCTATTCCTCTTCCACCCTGACTGTGGGAGAAAAATATCCGGTGACCATTCATGCGTTTGAAGCGCAAATCTTGCCGTATCAGGTTCCCTTGCGCTGCGGGTATCGGCTGGCTTTCAGCAGCGTGGAGGCCGTGTATCAAAATGAATCCCTGCTGATCCTCAAGGGGGATCGCCCAGCCAGGGTAACCCTCAGTCAAAATGGTCAGCAAACGCCCTTACTCCTGGACCGGGAGAACCTACCCTATGGTCTGGAAGTGTTGAGTCAGGATTCGGAAAGCATTACCCTGTACTGCAGGGAAATGCGCGATCAGGAGGCTTGTCAATTCCAGATCGGCGCTTTAACCCTGATTTTCCTGAGTCAGGATCTTGTGGATACTTTTTGGGTGGAACCAGACGGCCATCTGGTGTTTGGGCCGGAGGCCAGACTGCCAAATCATCATTATGGGCTGTTGCTCGGGAAAACCCGGTTCTGGAGCACAACGCCTGCTGCTCCTACACTACAAAGCCATATAATCGAGGTGGCTCCTCCGTTGGAAGTCCCTGCTTTGCGGGATTGGCAAATTTTCAATGAGGCTCCAGAGTTAACCGAATTCGAGCAACTTAAGCCCGGATTTGTACCGGTCAGTCCTCAGGGGCTGGACTTTGACACCAATGGCATATATGAAGGCTCCGCCTGGTACTGGGTGGCGCTGGGCCGTCAGCGTCCCAAAACCTTGACCCTGGATGCCCGCCATATTTGGGCGGTTTATCTCAATGGGCAACGCATCGGGCATGGACATCAGCTGGTGGTCATTCACGGCATGGCGCATGCCGAACCGGTAGAGATTCCCGTGCCAGAGTCTCTCTGGCGATCCGATCAGGACAACGAGCTGCTGATTTTCGTCAATGGCCTGGGGCATCCCAAGGGGTTTCATGATGATGCCCAACTGCCGCAGGGTTTGCTTGGTTTGTGGGTGGATGGTGAGCTGTCACAGGCCGCCTGTCATATTCGGCCAGAGACTTTTAGCCGTAAGGCCTCATCGACCAACGGAAAAGCTTTGGCCACGCTGGAACGTTTTGAGGTCAGCCCTATTGTCTTGATGCAAACCCATTTTACCTTGCCAGATAATCAAATCTGTGAGACGGCTTGGGGGCTAAAGTTGCAGGACGTGGACTTTGAGCGTATCAATATTTATCTGAACCAGGTCCTGATTGGTCGGCATTGGCGGGATTGTCGCAGACAGGAAGTGTTTTATCTGCCCAGTGGCATTTTAAAGCAAGGCGCTGGTGAGCAGAATTTACTGGAGTTGGTCTTGATCAATTTCGATTCGCCCATTGATAAGACCCGCCTGTCCCTGCAGGCCCATCAAGTGGCCCTGTATCCGTACGCCACTCTTCAGAAGGCTTTACACCGAGCAGATTGACCACTAAACTAGAAATATGACTGTAATCCCTAATTTTATTTTAAAGCGCATGTACAAGACTGGGAGCTTGCGTCGGCTGCCGGACGGTGTCGGGTTTGACATTGTCAACAACCTGGGGCCGGGGCAAATCTCGCTGGTCCAGTCCATCAAGCTGAATAATCAGGTTTATGCCGCTGAGCACCTGGTGCTGATTATCAATGGGGAGTCCGTGCCTGCCACCACCATTCAGGAGGACAGTCCGGCCACGTTTTTCCTGAATCAGGTCATTACCTGTGTCATTCAGGACACTCAGCTGGTGGCAGGGAGTTATGATCTGACTCTGGAGCTGGTGAGTCGAGAGGCTGGAAAAGTGAGCTTGTCCATTAAGGATACCTTGGCGGATTAGGCCACACCGTTGGGTCGGTTTTTTTGGGGGGGGCGAGCGAGACTTTGAAAAAAGTCTTGGTACTTTACGCTTTCAAAAAGCCCAATTCGCAGTGGATTTTCCGCCAGGCTATCTTGAGAATACTTGTGGGGAAAGCCTTCTGGATGTATTTCTGTCTTGAGAAAACTTACAGCACTTTGAATTGGCCGATAGATTCTTAAAATTGCAGTCCAAAATCGCTTGACTCTGGGATTCTGTTTCAGTATCTTATATGAACTCGCTTCTACACGCCCCCATCGTCTAGAGGCCTAGGACACCTCCCTTTCACGGAGGCGACGGGGATTCGAATTCCCCTGGGGGTACCATTTTAATTTGATTATTAAGCAGTCCCAGAGAGCCTTTTGAGCCTTCTGGGATTTTTCATTTTTAGGCAAAAAGTAATTTTGCAGTAATTTTTGCAGTAGTTGGACAAAGGCCACAGTAAGCCGCAGTAAAACAGTAGTAATTTTCGCTCCTTCAAAAAAAAACCGCCCGAAGGCGGCTTGATGTTTAAAATATATATTATTTACCACTCTTAAGCAGAGCCTCTTAAGACAGCTTGCTGAATGGTAGCTTCCAAGAGATCTGCCGTTGCCTTGCGAGTCTCATCCGTCACATGGGAATAGCGCAGGTACATTTCATGGGTTTTGTGCCGCATATACTCCATGACCTGCTTGGCGGGCTTGCCCTCGTTGGTGAGAATCGTGCCAACGGTGTGCCGCATCACGTGAGGCGTAATCTCTTCAGACAGCCCCGCGTTCTTGCAAGCGGTCCTGAATGCGTCATCAATACTGGTTCGATAACCCACTTTGGTGCCAAATTTAGATTGAAATAGCCACTCTTGTCCTTCGTAACAGTGGTTTTTGAGATACCAGCGCAAATATTCTGCCAGGCCGCCGGGGATTTGCTGATATTCTGCCCCGGTCTTCGCTTTCCAGATAAAAATGCGCCGTTCTGCTAAGTGGAGATGCTCAATCCGGGTCGAGAGAATCTCCATATGGCGCATGCCAGTGGATAAGCCCATGCGGCAGAACAGATAAAGCTGAGGGTCCAGCAAGCTGGCAGCTTTCAATAGATTGGCGCATTCTGTGGGGTTCAAGGCAACCAAACGATTGCTCTCCCCTTTCATTAGGCCAATCTTCCGGGGCTTGGTATTGATCCAACCCCAGTCCAAGCCACAGTTCATCATATGGCTCAACGTCGCTAGTTCACGGTTAATGGTACCAATAGCGGCCCCAGTGGCCTTGCGTGTCGCTTTGAAGCGACCAATTTCCATTTCGTTGATGTTAGCCAGTGGCATTGAGCCAAAGAAGGGCTTGAGGTGGTTCCTAAGATGCTGTTCCTTTTTGGCGATATTCTTTCCATCCGAGCTTCGGAGACGTGCTAGGTATTCATCGGCTGCTTCCGAAAAGCCGATGGCCAGCTTACGGCCCTTGGGGAGCGATAACCGCTGCTCTCTGGCATGGGTTCGGGCTTGGGCAATGAACTCCTCAGCCTGGGTGCGGGTGACTCCTTCCGATTCTTTGCCAATCGCCCGTTGAATCCGTTGCCCATCCACCATGATGTTGACGGCAAAACGTCCATCGCCTTTCAGTCGGGTGTATTTGATGCCGTGTTCAAAGATAAAATCCCCTTCTTGCAGCGCAACCATATTCGCGCGGGTAAGCCGCTCGTATTTAGGCATATTCGATTGTCCTTTGACTATTAAGCAACTCTAATTTACGTGTTCAAGCTGGCCGGTCAACCAACGGTCTAGCTCCCGTTGAAAATAAAAGACCTTTCCACCGGCTTTCAGGTACTTGGGGCCATGTCCTTTTACTTTCCAGTTGCGTAGAGTCTGCTCGGAAAAGCCCAAGTACATTGCAGCCGATTTAGTATCCATACGGCCATCTGGGAGGACGAGATAGTTGTTCATGGTTTATTGCTCCTTCATTACATGCATTGGCCGTCTCCCAATCGAAACTCAACAAGTAGTCAACTTGAGGGCTTGTCATTGGGTGCCGACCTCCCTCCCTGGTGTTGAACCGGGTGAGACGATGCAAGGGCGGTGACGCAAGGAGCCGGGCGCAGCCTTTACCCTTGAATCGTTGAGGGCAGCGCCCTTTTCTTAACCCTTTTCAAATGACCTGCTCATTCAGCTGAGTTACAAACAAGACTTGAGAGGCTTTCAAGACCCTGTAATGACTTCACTCTCCTGAGAAACAGCGTTTGGGTCAGTAAATGTTTGCCCTGTTCCCCAACGTTCTCCACCAATTGATCCATTGACTTATCGAAAGAAAGTTCGATATAGTTCAGTTAGGTTCATCCCTCATGTAAGGAGCCATTGCCATGCTGTTAGGGCCACTGAATGAAACACGCCAGACTGCCCAAGTTCCTGTTTTTGCCCAAGCCATTCCCGCTGGCTTTCCGTCGCCTGCGGATGATTTTCTCGAAGGGACGCTGGATTTTAACGAGCTACTGATTAAAAAGCCTGCGGCCACCTACTGCTTGCGAGTGTCCGGACATTCCATGGTGGGCGCGGGCATTCACCACAGGGATTATGTGATTGTGGATCGATCCCAAAAACCAGAGCATGATCGGGTGGTGGTGGTGGCCATCAATGGAGATTTCACCTTGAAGCGACTTATTTTAAAGGGAGAGCAATGCTTTTTGGCTTCAGAAAACCAGGGTTTCCCGCTCATTCCCATCCAAAATGATCAAGAATTACAAATCTTTGGCTGTGCCACATATGTCATTCACCCCCTCTAGCCGCATCTTTGCGCTAGTAGACGCCAACAATTTTGTGCGACGTGAAAGTCGTGCGATTGACTGTTCTACGGGTATCATATCACCCGACAGAACCGGCTATTCCATTAGCTGTACCCTAGGAGGAAATGCAATGCGGTAACAATTTGTATGAAGCGCTCCGACACTGTACCCGAAAGCTTTTGGGCTTCCGTCAACGCCGCGAGGTGAAGACGGCCTGCTAGTACGACTGCGGGTAGGGGCTAGGGTTGAATGGTATGGCTAACCTACGTGAACTCTCGGCGGAATCGTCGTTATTGCAGAGCAAGCCAAACGTGCTGATAGGCTTGAACCAAAAGGTAACGTGGTGGGCACAGGGGCTGAATGTTTCCCCTGTCATGGACACAAACACCACCGGCGAAAAGAGAGAGCCTAACCCATTCGGTCAATCAATCGGAACACGGTAAGCCCGTCCGCCTCCCTTGTGGAAGGTGTGTCGCAAGACCCACTGACAGGCTGGCGGGTAAAGGATGGTGGAAAAAGCGAAGGTCTGGCTGTAATGGTCGGGATAGGGAGTGAAACATTCTCCCACGCGAAAGCGGGCAGACTTCCACCGGGTCTCTACTCACGAGAACATTTGACTAACCGTTTAAGGAAACAAGGCAGATGACAGCAACCGCTGGTGCGGTTTCCCACAACGCAAAACACTGGCATGCCATTCCCTGGCAGCAAGTGAATCGTGTCGTGCGACGGCTCCAAATCCGTATCGTGAAGGCCACTCAGGAAAAGAGATGGAACAAGGTGAAAGCCTTGCAACGTCTATTAACCCGTTCGTTTAGCGGCAAAGCGCTTGCCGTTCGGCGAGTGACTGAAAACTCTGGGAAACGAACGTCAGGTATCGACAGAATTCTGTGGGATACTGCCGACGGAAAATTGTCAGCTATCCGTCAATTGAAGCACAAGGGTTATCGCCCTTTGCCCTTACGACGGATATACATTCCCAAAAGCAATGGTCGGATGCGCCCTTTGGGCATCCCCACGATGAAGGACAGAGCCATGCAGGCTCTTTACCTTTTGGCTCTAAACCCTGTATCGGAGACGTTGGCAGATAATGACTCCTACGGCTTCCGTCCTGAACGAAGCACCGCAGATGCCATTGAAAAATGCTTCAAGGTGCTTGCCAGGAAGGATTCTCCGGCTTGGGTTTTAGAAGCGGATATCCAGGCTTGCTTTGACCGCATTAGTCACGATTGGCTTCTGGCCAATATCCCAATGGATAAAACCGTTTTGAGAAAGTGGCTAAAAGCGGGCTTTATTGAACAATCGGGCTTCCAGCTAACACAGGCAGGGACGCCGCAAGGCGGTATTATTTCGCCAGTGTTGGCCAATATGGCTTTAGACGGACTCCAAACTGCCATTCGGCAGACGTTCCCGCTCATTCACCACGCGGGAAAACTCCGGAATTACCGGCCTAAAGTTCACTTGATTCGATATGCGGATGATTTTATTGTCACCGGTCGTAGTCCTGAGCAGCTTGAGCAGGTTCGAACGATTGTGACAAATTTTCTTCAGGAACGAGGATTAAGCCTTTCTCCGGAGAAAACCAAAATCACACGGGTCACGGAAGGCTTCGATTTTCTGGGTCACAACATCCGGAAATACCCGGATGGGAAATTGCTCACGAAACCCTCTAAAAAGAATGTGCGCTCTTTCCTTAAAAAGATTCAGGATATTTTGCATGCGAACAAGTCCACCGCTGCCGGTGCTTTAATTGCCCGCCTAAATCCTCGGATTAAAGGCTGGGCCAATTACCATCGGCACGGGGTCAGTAGTAAAACGTTCTCTAAAGTGGATGCTGAAATTTTCCAAAAACTCTGGCGCTGGTGTCTGCGCAGACATCTTCGCAAAGGCCGCAAATGGGTCAGAAGAAAATACTTCGGCCATCTTGGTAATCGCCACTGGGTCTTTCAGGGAACCTTCGTTGACACGAACAACGTACAGAGAATTGCCAGCCTGTTCTCTCCAACTCAAATGCCCATTAAACGGCATACGATTATCCGGGGAAACGCTAATCCATATGACCCTGCCTGGGAATCTTATTTTGAGCACCGCTTAGATGCCAAAATGAAAGAAAACCTCAAGGGACAATGGCAATTGCTCGCCCTGTGGAAAGAACAGCATGGGCTGTGTGTTGTTTGCCAACAACGCATTACCCGGGAAACAGGCTGGCACAGCCACCATATCATTTGGCGGTGTCACGGCGGAATAGATGGGAACACCAATCGTGTTCTCCTTCACCCCAACTGCCACCACCAAGTCCATTCCCAGAAGTTAGAAGTGAGTAAGCCGCGTCCTGCTAAAAAGGGCGTTACTGAGGCTTGAGCCGGATGACGGGAAACTGTCATGTCCGGTTCTTAGAGGGGTGGGAGACGGCAACGTCTCCCCGCCTACTCGACTACGCATCTTGTGAACGCGTGTTCAGGCCTGCCCTGGTCGGGAAGCCGATCGTGGTGCTCTCCAATAATGATGGTTGTATCATCGCACGCTCGAATGAGGCCAAGGCTCTAGGCATTCGGATGGGGGAACCATTCTACAAGGCAAAAGCACTCATTCAAGCGCAGCAGGTACAGGTGTTTTCGGCGAACTTTACGCTTTACGGGGATCTGTCGGCACGGGTGATGAACAGTCTGGCAGAATTCACCCCGGAGCTGGAGATTTACTCAGTGGACGAGGCTTTTCTCAACCTGACCGGGTTTGATCGTGCGAATCTGAATGCCTATGGTCGCCAGATCAAGCGATCGGTGGAACAATGGACCGGCATTCCCCTTTCTGTAGGGATTGCGGAAACGAAAACACTGGCCAAGCTGGCCAACCATCTGGCCAAAAAGTCCAAAAAGGCGAATGGCGTTCTGGATCTAACCCACTCTAAATACCGGAAGGACGCACTCCAACAAGTGAAGGTGGCGGATGTTTGGGGGGTGGGCCGCCAATATGCTGAAAAACTCAATTCCAAAGGAATCCATTCGGCGTTCGATTTGCAACAAGCCGATGATGCCTGGCTTATGCACACTTTTCCAGTTCCGCTAATGCGAACAGTGCAAGAACTCAGGGGCGTGGCCTGTCTCTCCATTGAGCAAGCGCCACTCCCCAAGAGCCTGGTTTGTAGCCGTTCATTTGCGCAACCCGAAGAAAACTTGGACCGATTGAAAGAATCCGTGGCCGCTTATACCGCGCATGCCGCCGAACGTTTACGCAAAGCGGGCATGGCGTGTCATCGGTTGCTTGTCTTTGTCCAAACCAACCGCTTTCGGCAATCTGCCCCGCAATATGCAAACAGTACCAGCATCGCTTTGATAACTGCCAGCCAGGACACATCCGAGTTGATTCAGGCGGCGCATCAGGCGCTGCGACATATTTACAAAGAGGGGTATGCCTACCAAAAAGCCGGTGTCATGTTGCTGGATTTGGTCCCTTTTAATGCGGTTCAAGGTAATTTATTTGATCCGCTGGATCGCGCCAAGCGCTCTGTGTTGATGAGCGCCATGGATCAGATCAATCAGGACTTTGGCATGGGTGCAATCCGATACGCCGCAGAAGGGCTCCGTCCTCGCTGGCGAATGAAGCAGGAACACCGCTCCCCGCGTTACACCACCTGCTGGTCTGAGTTGGCACAAGTGAACACTTAAGCAGGTTTAGAGAATCACGGTAGACCAATGGAGAGCGGCGTTAAGGGTAGCTGTCTTTTGGTCTGAGCAGATAAGGGCTGCCACCTGACTCATCGACTAGAACGATCAGGGCTCTGCCCTCGACGAGGCAAGGGTAAAGGCTTCGCCCGACTCCTGGCGTCGTCACCCTTGCCTCCTCTCACCCGGTATTACGCCAGGAGGGGAGGTCGGCCTTGAGCGCAGACCCTGTTAATCATAATCGCAAGGAGACACCCATGATGAGCCTAGACACCAATTCCCAACAAATCGCCCAACTCAATGATGCCTTTCGGCAGACTTTTAGCGGTGGCCAAGTATTGATCACTGCTGGAGTTCAAACACTTTCACCTGAACAGCAACAAGCAGTTTTCCAAGCCGTGCAAGCATTCAATATTTTTAATGAGGACAATGACCCTCACTGCGAGCATGACTTTGGGGCGTTTTCCATTGATGGCCAGCGGTTCAATTGGAAAATTGATTACTATGATCCATCGACGCAATGGGGAAGCGAGGATCCAGTAGATCCCAAACAAACCAAAAGAGTTCTAACCATTATGTTAGCTGAGGAATACTGAATTCCGAAAAGCCTCCAGTATTACTACTGGAGGCTTTTTTAGCAAAATATCCCTAAATACAATTTACATAGGGTTAATTTATGACTGGGTCCCTTTTTCTGATCCACTTGGGGCAGAGATTGGGAAATTTTAGCACAAGGGTAATTAACCATTTCATGTCCTTTTCCCTAAACCGCTCCATTCAGCAGAAATCCGGTGTCCAGGAAATTGCGGCAGGCTGAAACGGCTTGCGGGTCAGCAAGTTTCCTGGACACCGATAGATTGGCGCGTATAATTTTCGGTGGGGAAGGCTTAAGCCGGGGTTGCTAACGCCCAACGTTACGCAAATTCAGCCGGAGTCAGCAGTTTCAGCGCCCGGTGCGGTCGGAAGGTGCTGTATTCTTTCCGCCACATCTCGATCAGGACTTTGGCTTCCCGCAGCGTTCTGAACCAGGTGGATCAGAAAAAGGGACCCAGTGGAAACGGTAATCTAAAAGTGAGCCATTTTTAAGGGAAATGGCCACCGAAAAGTGAGCCAC
>LAPX01000018.1 GCA_001858525.1 Vampirovibrio chlorellavorus
GGTTGTAAGGATTTTTTGTTTCGAATGCCAGTTTTAGACTATCGGCAGGCAGAAGTTTTTTGTCTTCCGCAAAAGCAATAAACAAAACTCTATCTAGAATAGTTTGGGTGTAGCTAATAATATCTAGACTACTGATCTTGGGGTTTTCTTTTCCAATATTGGTAATTAAACGATTTCTTAAGTCTTTGTAGTCTTTATAGAGTTTGTTAGTAATTACTTTACCGACTCTTTCGCTCTCTCTGAGAAGGTTAATGGACTTCTCTCCTAATAAGTTATCTTTGGAGAGAATTTCAAGGAAACGTGTATATTCTACAGGGTCGGATAATCTTGATAAATCAAACTTTTCGTAATCTTTTCGACCGTAGCCAATAGCATATAGGCGAATTTCTAGGTAGTTTGTTAAGAGAACCCATTTAGCTCCTTTTGCATCCATGCCATATTCCCAAGCCTGCTGGACGGGAGTCTTGTTCCGTCCAGGCATAACGGCATCTAGATCTTTCGTTTTAGCGCCTTTGAGTTCGAATGGCGCAACTATCGAGGCTTTTTCAGAACCTTTCTTATGAAAAGTACCAAGAGCAACATCTACGCTTCCAGAGCCGAGAGGGTATTCTTCAAACAGCGAAAAGGAATTGCCTTCACTTGTGAATGTCTTGTAGCCAAGAATTTCAACTAATATTTTATGGATGAAATCACTTCTTAATGAGGTTTCTTTAATTTTTAGTATAGAGCCATCAGTGATGGACTTTTCCCAGTTGGATATGATCTGAGAGTGTTTCTCAGGTATGTTTGATGGGGACTCGGTTAGTTTTTTTAAAATGTCAGGGTGAAATAAGGGCATCGGCTTTGTTAAATGACTTCCTTTTTTGCGGCATAGTGAAAACTGCACAGGCCACTAACATAATTATTGTAAGGTAACACGAGTGCATGGGCTACACACAGCAAAGCTTTTCTTGTAGAGGCTCGGTCTTAAAGCCTTGTTATGACTTGGCTTCCCTTGGCTCACAAGATTTAATGTCATTTTTTAGCTGCCCTGCAAGCGCTCGTTCTAACGTCCGACCTGACAAAACGCGCCGACATTGCAGTGTCCACCACTCGGCCTGAAAGGTGTCATCGGCCAGCAATTGCTCCACGGCCACGCCCCAGGCGATCAGTTTCCCGGTGCGTTGTTTGTTTGTGGCCTTATTCAGTTTGGCTTTTTCGTTTTGAATACGGGCTTTGAGTTGTTCTTCCTGTTTTTTGAGCCGTTCCAGTCGTTCTTTGGATGGTGTCACTTTTAACAAACTCCTCAGTGTCCTATTGAAACCCGCCGCCATGAAATCGCAAAGAAAAAAGCTCAGCCATTAGCCAGTAGCGCTATAGACGAGCTGGCGGAGTGCGCGGTAGAATCCCAACACTTTCGGAGCGCTAGTAGAGAAAGGCGCACATTATGCAAACTATCGTTTGCTGTGCGTCAAAGGCTCCGCCTCTGAACTCCGGGAGGCGCGCTGGTTGGTTTTTAAAATGGGCCATTTCAAAAAAGGTCAAAGACAATCGAAACCGCGCGCCAGGGGAACCCCAGCAAGCCCGTTTTTCAAGTTGAGAGTTGGCAGTTTTGGCGATTTACCATTTCCAGATGAAAACCCTGAGTCGGTCGGAAGGCAGGAGCGCTACCGCTGCGGCAGCGTACCGGGCTGGGCAGAAAATCGAGGATGAGCGCACCGGGCAAACTTATGATTATTCTCGCCGTTCCGGCGTGCTGATGGCCGAAGTGATCACTCCAGGGGGGCAGCCGGTGGATCGGGCGCAACTGTGGAATGTGGCGGAAGCGGCGGAAAAGCGTTGTAATTCGGTGGTGGCCCGTGAATTTGTGGTGGCCTTGCCTCATGAATTGAGCCAAGCGCAGCAAACCGATCTGGTGAAAGGCTATGCCCAAGGGCTATCCGAACGGACGGGGTGGGCGGTGGATGTGGCCATTCATGCCCCAGGAAAAGAAGGGGATCTGCGAAATCTGCATGCGCATCTGTTGTGTACCACGCGAACCATTGAACGAGACGCGGCTGGCTGCCCCGTGGCGGGGTTGAAAACACGAGATTGGGATGTTCGGTCGTCTGGATCTATTTTGCTTCGTTCTGAGCGTGCTGAGTGGGAGCGGTGTGTGAATCAAAGTTTGGAACAAGCCAACCGAATGGAGCGGGTGGATTGCCGGAGTCATGCGGAAAAGCAGACGGGCCTTGAACCTCAGATCCACCTTGGCCCCACTGCGATGGCCATGGAGCGCAAAGGGATTCAGACCGAGCGGGGGGAGGAGCATCGGCGGATTGCGGCGCATAATGCAAACGTGATCGAGTTGGAGCGAGTACGGGCGCAGAAAGAGAAAGAGGCCGCCTGGGCCAAGGAGTTAAAGCGGCTTGAATCGCTCAGTTTGTATGACTTGGAGCGGGAAGCCAAACAGCATGAACCGGGGACGGCCCGTTCCATCGCCTTTGAAAATCCGGCAGTACAGGCCGCCTATGAACCCTTACGGCGTTATGACTGGTATAACCGCTTACCCCCTGATGAGGCTTTTGCAGAACGGGAATTGTATGAAACGGGCAAGCGGGGCTGGCTGAATGAGGACATGCTCACCAAACGGAACGAGGCCGTTAATAAAGCCGGGACCGCGCTGGTCTGGGCAAAGCGGGATGAGCAGGCATGGCGGGAGAAACACCCAGTCAAGGCTGCTCTGTTTGATCTAGGCCTTCCCAATTCTGAGCTAAAGGCACTCACTCAGGCGCGAGAAACCGCTCAAACGAAGCATGAGAATGAAGAGAAAGCCCTGGCGGTGTTTGTGCAGGATCGCAAAGACGCCAAGGAAAAGCTGGAGGAGGCCATTCAAAAGGCCCTACCAGAGGCGGAACGTCTATTGCCTGAACGTCAGGATCGCTTTGCCGAGATTCACGCGATTCTGGAACCCAAGCGAGAACAGGCTCGCCAGCGGGAGTTGGAGCGATCCCAGGAACGGGGCGGTGGAGGTCGGAGCATGGGCCGGTGATTCTTCCTGGTGTTTAATGATGCGATAATGAGCCGGAGAAACGGAAAGGCAGCATGGTAAGAGAAACCCAAGATAACCGAATAGCCCGGACAGCGGCAGAGGTCTGGGAGACCACTGCGAATGAAGCTGGAGAGTTAGCGTTTGTCTCTCGAATACTCGTACAGGCATTTCTGCCTCATAAGAAACCGGATGACATTATCTGGAAAAGAACTAATGGCAATTTCACCCTGACAATTAAGTCAGGGATTGGTGAAGAAGAGGGTAAATCAAAGATTTATGGTGTTCCCTATGGCTCAACGCCACGACTTTTACTTGCTTGGCTGAATAGTGAAGCTATTAAAAACGCTCAGGACAAAGAAAACCCCACTCCACAAAGGGTTTATATGGGTCGCAGCCTGTCTCAATTTTTAGAAAAAATTGGTATTCAACGTACTGGTGGCACAAGGGGCGGTATAACCAGTTTTAAAAGCCAAGCAGAGAAGCTGTTTCGAGCGGAGATAACTGTTACTTGTACCGGTACAGATGTGATTTCTGAGCGGGATATTAAAGTTTCAGATGGTCGATTTTTCTTTTGGGATAACAAAAATCCAGAACAGACGACGCTATGGGAAAGCGGTGTTGAGCTATCAGAACGCTTTTATCAGTTGCTTATCCAGAATCCAGTTCCTTTGGATTGGAGAGTAATAAAGGGTATTAAGCAATCACCTATGGCCCTAGACCTCTATATGTGGCTGAATCATAGAATGTCGTACTTGAAAGAGCCTGTTTCCATAAGGTGGTCAACTCTTGAACAACAGCTAGGTAGTGGCATAGAAAACGAAAGAATGTTTAAGCATCAAGTCCGGAAGCACTTGGCAAAGATTCAAGTTATCTGGAAAGGTCTAAAGGTTGATGTGTCTGGCTCTGATGTAATTCGTTTGCACCCAAGCCCTTTGCTCATAGGCCAATCAAGATTCGGGCCTACCAAAAAGCCTGTTCAAAAACAGGCCGCAAATCACAATTTTCTACGCTGAATCATTTACACCTTAAAACTCTTGCTCTGATTGAGTGCCTCTAGCGGGTACCCTCTTTTCTACGCTGAATCGTTTACGCACGATGCGCTGAATCGTTTACGCACGATCAGCCTAAAACCCAATCTCTGTAGAGCTCAGCAGCCCATCCCCCTGTAATAGATCCCTGTAATATATAATCCTGTAATAGGGCTTCGCCCAAATGTTCAAAACTCTGACTTGGGATAGGGTGGTTCGCAAGCTCACCGTTTTTATAAGGCCTCTCAGGGGATTTCATCCCCTGCCGGGTGGCACACCCCTACCCTCGGCGGGAGCCAGGAAGGGGAACTCTCCATTTCATTCCGTGTTCCCCTTCCGGGCTTCTAGGGTTCGGGCTGGTGGTTCGTCAAGGGTACGCTTCGCCGCTCCCTACGGTCGCGCCCTTGACGAAATGCGCAAGAACAAGCGGCGAAAGATCGCGAACCAATGCAGGAATAAATGATTGTTTTTATAAATTTATAAATCACTTTGGGTTGGGGCTACGCTTTGAACCACTGGCGGATTTTTCCCAGCAAGCCAATAGGTTGGGCCGGTATAAGTTCGATAGGCTTGTCCTTGTTAGCCCTTTCAACAATCATTAAAGCAGTTTTCAGGGTTGATATTTCGCTATCTTTAGACGTTACAAGCCTTTCCCTCTCATCAAGTACTGATTTTAGGTCTTCTATACGCTGTTTGGCCGCCTGAAGCTCATTTTCAAGCAGCGTGTTTTCTTGCTCGAGTGTGCTTAATCGGCTCGATTGATTTGGGTTGTTTTCGCTTGAGTGGATTGAGCGAATTTCGCTCGTGTGGCTTGTGCCTTTGTCTAATAAGGATAATATTTTCTGAATGTTTTCCTCATCCAGTATTAAGGCTTTAACCTTTCTATTCTGGAAATTTGTTTCTGTGGTTGGTATGGAAAACCGCTCAATGTATCTTTCTGCGGTTGTCCTTGCTACCCCAAGTCTTTCAGAAAGCTCTTGAATCCGATACGTGCCTGGCGATAACAAAGGGGCTCGTTTCTGCTCAATCATGATTGCTCTACTCTCTATCGATTCCGCTCGACTATGCTCTATTGGGATCATAGCAGGGGATGGACGAAAAGCCCACCGAATCACTCTCAGGATGCTTGTTCTTGATTGGGTTTTAATTATGACCAAAATGGTGCATAATATGCACGAAAAGGAGCGTTTTTTGAACATAACATTGACCGAAGAACTGGAAAAGTTTGTACGCTCTCAAGTTGAAACGGGGCTTTATAGCTCACCTAGTGAGGTCATTAGAGAAGCTTTAAGGCTTTTATATCGTCAATATGTGGATTACGAGGTTGGTCTCAGCCTAAAGCAACGCGAGCAAGGGCAAATTGTTTCTGGAGAGGAATCTTATCGGAAGATGCAGCAGTTAATGGCTCAGTATGAACCAAAATCCAATGCCTCAGAGCTTGGCGGCTTGAGTTAAACAAGGGAAGTGGGGCTGGGAAAATACCGTTGGATCATTAGCCGGTATGTAGGAATAGCGGCCCTTCGTTATAGTCAAAAGCCAGGGTTGCCAAGGCAACCACCCTCGGGATAGGCCGGTCGCCATGATCGTAATAGGCAACCATCCTACGACTTATGCCAAGTGCAACTGCCGCATCGTCCAAGGTGTAAGCATGTTTAGTACGCCACTTTCTAAACGCAGCAGCACTCATGGTCGTGCCTGATTGTTCTTGGGTCAACCGCCAAAGGGTATCTGCCGAGATGTCCAGTTCATCTGACCAGACAATATCTGTACCATGTTCTCCAACCTGAACTGTTTGAAAAAGCTCTGGAGATTTGCGAAGAGGCTCAAAAACTTTAAACGTCTTGAGCAGACTGGACACATCTACGAGGCTTTCCAGTTTGTTGTGATGCCATTGAATATGGAGTGTCTGGGGTTTCTCTCCGGCTTTAACGGAAAGGATACGAGGCAAAGGCTTCTTTGGCATGTCATTCCCTTTCGTTGAGTTCTATCCATTTCAGGGCCAACATTTCCTGATTGTTTTTGGCCCACTGTAGAGCATCGGTAATCTGGTTAGGGCTGGCCTCGCCAGCAACCACCATCAAATCCGAGATCCGTACCAGCACCTGAAAATCGGGGCCGACAATATGGAAGTGTGGTGGGTTATGGTCATCGGCGTACATACGGATGCTTGCAGCACCAAAACGTTGCAGGGTTGGCATGTAGCCTCAATAGATTTGATAGTATAGTGTAACTATTGCACTATTTTTGTAGGAAATCAAGGGGGCAGACTACTCCCACATCCGGCTAGCGATAGCTCGCTGTTCTTCCCCTAGCGCGTTAGCGTAAATGGCGGTGACTTCCAGCGAAGCATGTCCCATCCACTTGCTGACCATATTCAGAGGAATGCCTTGGGTAATGGCCAGAACCCCAAAGCCATGCCTCAGCCCCTTAGGGCATTTGTGGGGGCCATCGGGAATGTGGGCCTGGCTCATAACTTCCACAATATGCCGCCAGGCGGTCGTTCTGGAAAAATCCCACAAGGGTAGCCCCAGCCGATTCTTTTTGCGTTTGGCTGATTCCTGTAACCCGTGGGCCATGTTTAGGGTATCCAGCAGGGAATCTGGCACAGGCACCGCCCGGTAAACGCCTGATTTCCGTTTTTTCAAGGTTTCAAAGACAATGGCTTTCTGTCCAAAGTCGATACTTTTCCCGGTGAGGGCCAGGGCTTCTGAGATGCGGCAGCCGGTATAGGCCATGACCATACAAAAGGTTCTCACGTCCCGGTCGGTCTGAGCGGAGGCTTCCAGAAAGGCTTTCCGTTCGCTTTGGGTGATATACAGGCGCTGGCCGTTGGCATCGAACAGGGAGGCGGTCATGGTCAGGGAATGGGCGGCAGGAGTTTTTCCAGAGCCAGTTTGACTTGTTTTTGGTCTTTTTTGTTGAGAGTCCCCAATGTTTTCAAAACGAACCGATGATCCAGGGTAAACAGTTTCATTCTGACAATAGAGGGGGATGGCAGACCCGCAGCCGTGAGATCGGAAATGGAGACATCCAGCGGCCAGGATGAATTTTTGGCGCTGGTAATCATTGCTAGAACACTGTGTCCGGACTGTAGGCCAAAGTCTACTTGAGACAGAACCAGTGCCGGACGCTTTTTGGTTTGGGCTTTGTCTGTAAAAGGAAAGGGAACGCTCACCACGTCAAAGGGTTTCAACTCAGAGGCTTCCATATGCCTCCTCATCATGCTCAGATCCCCACTCATCGAGTGTGCCGGATAAGGCGGTGGTGTACTCTAAATCTAAAGGCGCGGCCTTTCTTACGATGACCTGGCCGTTTTGGATGTCAAAAACGACTGCATCCCCTTGTTTTAAGCCGAGATGTTCCCGAATGAGGGTGGGAATGGTGGTCTGGTACTTGGAAGTAAGGCGGGAAGGCTTCATGGTAGAGTCTCCTGTAATGAGGTATTACTTATTGTATGGTAATGCGTCATTACTATTCTTTCAAGACCATGAGCCAAAGGGCTTTATTGCTGGTTACTTTCATTGGTTCCCTCTTGCTGTGAGGCAATGTATAGAGCCTTTTCCCGTTGAAACTCATCTTCGATGCGCTGCCTCCTGTCTTCAGGCAGGGCCTCCCATATTTCTTGAAGGTTAGGGCCAAACATAGCAAGGAACTCCTTTAGAGATGGGGGAACCTCAAATGAAACGGAATCTTATAAATATTGTTTCAAAAAGCGCGCCCAAGCTCAAGCCCTGAAAACCCAAAGAGTCCCGACAAAGCAGGACTCTTGGTAGCTTGGTATCTTGGTACAGGCTCAGAAACTGAAACAGAATTACCTATTCTGGTTCAGGAGGCGATTTATAAGCATTCTCTATTAGGGCTATATCAGCTTCTGTTAATCTGTAGAGTTTGTATATGGCGGTATCAATTTCTTTGTCTAGTTCTTTCTCTGATGTTTTTAAAATTATTGCTTTTGATTTTTCTTTCTCAAAATACTGTAGCCATTCCGATTTTTGTTGCAGAGATAGTTTTTGTGGCTTAATTCGGCGTTCAAGTTCAGCCATAAACTCTTTGGGTTCTAAAGAGTCCCATTGCTCAAGGATTCTACCGAAAGAGTTTAACTGGAACTCAGAACCCAATAATCTTAAAAAGTTACTCAAAAGAGTCTGTAATTCTTCCTTTTTGCTTAATAGGGTTTTCACTTTAAGAGAGAGGTCCTGTATCTCCTTGGGTTTTGGTACGATAATGGGGAATTGTTTTAGCTCTCCTGCTTTGAGTTGAGGAAAGAGGCCTCTTTGCATCTTTCCTAGTTTATTTATGAACCAGAATGAAAGCAGTCTGGAGTTTAAAACCCCTAATAAGTACCAGTTATCGATGTGACAGTCATAAATGACGATATAGTTTTGATCATTGATATAGTGGTCTTTCACTAACATCCCATTTATGGAGTAAGGGGGTTTAGATGGAATGACTCTCACCAGGAGATGGAGCTTGTCAAAAGGTATCTTTTCTCTTCTCTCTGCAATGTTTTCACCGTATTTGATATAAACGCCAGACCAATTAAGAGTGTACCTTTTAAGGTCGTCGCTTTCTATGTAAGGGATCCATTTGTCGCCTTGTCTAATCTTGGAATGATAAACCCTTTTCGTTGCCATTTCTTTTGTTTGGGCAGGGCTACCATTGTTAAGCTTGTAGGCTACAATGCCATTTGAGACTTCTGCGACAGTAGATAATGGCTTAGAGGATTGTTCTATTTTTTTAATCAAGCTAACCTTTTGGGGGCTGGAAAACATTTCATAGCTGATGATGCAATCGGTATTGATAAAAAGTTTTTGACTTAGTTTTCCTACCTCTTGGAAGCTTCCGTTTTCAAGCTCCGAGACTTTTAAAGTGGTATTGGGACTGCTTTTCTGAGCTGTTAAAATCATAGTGTCAACATTTGCGGAACTAAAAATTTTATCTCTAGAGTTAACTATTGATATAGAACCATAATTTTCAAGCAAATATCTTCTGAATCGACTCAAAGAACCGATTGTTAAAAGGTTATTTGGTGATATGAAACCTATATAGCCATTTTCTTTCAACAGGGAGAACGATTTTTCAAAGAAATAAACATCTGTTCTTGGCTTCAAAGTGTAAAGTGTAAATTTGTTTCTGAAATATTCTTTTGAAAGCTCATCCATATTGTTATTACGCAGAAAAACGTATGGCGGATTCCCTACAATGACATCAAAGCCACCATTAGATAAGACTTTTTTAAAATTGGACTCCCACTTAAACGCTGAACCCTTGGCAATTTCAGGGTTATCAATAAGTGAATTTCCACACTTTATGTTGTCGTCAAGATAAGTTAGCTTTTCGTTCCGGTTGGCTGTTTTTAACCATAAAGAGAGTTTTGTGATTTCTATAGACTCACTATTGAGATCGACTCCATATAAATTGTTTGCGAGGATGTGCGTATCCCATCGAAAAAGATCTGTTTGGCCACCTTTAAGACTTGCTAACGTGTTATTGATGGTTTGGCCTTCGTTGTATAAATAATCGAAAACTTCATTTAAGAATGCACCTGAACCACACGCTGGGTCTAATACTTTGATGTTTGAAAGCACCTCTTTATAAGACTCCCAGGTTTGTATATGTTTCTCAAGTGCTTTGCTATAGAGCGTCTGTCCTTTGCGTCGGCCTTTTTGAACAGACTTAATTTTCTCAAAGTCTTTATCTTTTAGTTCAGGCAGTGTTGTGAATCCTATTTTTTCTCTTTGCTCTCTTAGCCAGCCGCCAACAGCTTCTTCGACTATATAGTGAGTAATATATGGAGGAGTGTAAAAGATCCCGTCTTTTTTTTGTTTGCTTTGCTTGGGATCTACTTCGTGAATACGTCCATTTGCATGGGCTTTTAACTCTTCAATATCCGAAATGGATTGCTCAAAAATATGGCCTAGAATGTTGACACTAACCTCACTATCAAAGCCATACTCTCCAAGCTGCTTAAATCCCTCACAGAGATTGTCACTCACAATAAGGTTATCAAGTTGTTTGTTTTCGGCGAATAACCCACCGTTATAACCAGGGATACCTAAACTTGAATTTCCTTTGTTAATAGCCTGAAACAGCCCTTTAAAGTTTTCCCAAACAGGTTGAG
>LAPX01000019.1 GCA_001858525.1 Vampirovibrio chlorellavorus
AGAGAGATAAGTGGCTCACTTTTCAGTGGCCGCACTGGATCAGTTTTCGCTTGCCATTTGCACCCAGTCACTTTCCAGCGTGACGAAACAGGGTTCTGGTTCAGAATTCCAGCAGACAAAGAAGATTGTTGAACTTGGAACTGCAGTGCCGTTGGTTAGATCGCTGTGAAAGGAATTCCAGTCGGGCAAGCCGTTAAAAAGTACTATTACACGCTTAGGGAGCGGTTCGGGACTGTGCTATGATCCAAGATCAGCAATTTAAGTCTTAGCCGCACCGATTAGAAATTACCGTCAAAGAAAAGTTCTGTTTTTATGAAAACCCAGCACACCATTCTTCAAGAAGCAATCACTAAACAGCTCTATCATTACCAGGAAATGGAACGGCTTGAAACCATTATTCGCCAGTGCAAACAAATTGCATTCAAAAGCAAGGATGGAACATACACAACATTAAGCAAGGATGAGGCTCTCAACTGGGCTGAAATGATATTATACCAGCGAGGTTTCGTAAACGATGCTTCTGATTTCCTCCAGGAATTTCAGGAGTACGGGTATACAGTTCCTTATAACATTACGATGGTTGGTTATCTGTCGGAAAATGATAAGGTTTATTACAACAAAGAGAAGTGTGCCTGGCTTCTAATTGGAAAGCCTGAGCCTGAAGAAAGAAATGATGATGATTTGCCGTTTTGAAAGTATATACCAACCATAGCAAGAAGTATGGTTGCATTTAAAACCGCATATTTGCATTACTGTCTAGTTCGACCTTGGCCGGTTTATCAAACCTCTTATAACACCAGTGTTGAGGTTAGTGCATATAGGCAAAACCCGTATGTCGAGCTTCCAGTAAGAACCTGACTTCCGTCACGCGAAAAATGTGCATGGCTGGTGTACTTGTCCAGACGGCCTATCTCAACGCCCCTGGTAATATCCCAAAGGTGCGTGTAACCATCCGAGTAACTGATGCCCAAAGTGCCGTTATAGTTGATCTCGATGTGGCACCCGCCTTGGGTTCCTCCCATGTTATTGGTTGTTCTCAACCTAACATGCTCTTTCCGCTTATCAATGTCCCAGATCCTAACAGAGTTTTCTCTTTTGGCGGCTTCGTAGCGGATGATTTCAGGTGGTATTTCAAAGTCGTCTGATACGCAGGCTTCCTCTTCGACTTTATCCATTTCGTCAAAGCAAACAGAACCGGAAAAGGCCACAAAGCTTCCATTCCCTGAGAAAGAGACTTCACCGGCTCCAGAACTTGAGCCTCCGAAACGTTCTACAAGTTTTCCAGAAGACAAATCCCAGATGCAAACATACTCCCGCAAGCAGGCAGACAAGCCATATCGTCCATCAGGGGTAAATGCAACCCCAATAATATTTTCAATATGCCCGGTAAGAGTTTTCAATATCTTACCTGAAGCAACATCCCATAGATGAACCAAGCCATCAGTATGCCCGGAAAGGGCATATTTATCACAGGTTGAAAATGTCGAGCAGTCAGAATATGGAGTCTTTTCAAAGTCCCTAACAATACTAGCGTCAGTCAGGTTCCAGAGACGCATGGGCCGTTCAGAAACGATCCCTTCAGTGTAACCGGCGGTCAAAGCCAGATTCTCATCAGTCGAAACAGACAGAGCACTAAATACCTCATCCTCTCTTCCAAAACGGAGAGATTGACGTCCGGTGCTAATATCCCAAAGCCTAATATCGCTCAGGCAATCTGAAAGAGAACCACTGTCCCTATGTCGAGCAGAGCCAGCAATGACTTGTCCACGTCTTTGCAGGATTTGTAGAGTATGAAGGTAGAGAAAATGACTATTGCCAAAGTGCTGCAATTCTTGGAAACACAGCAAGTTTTCGGCCAATTTGGTATTCATTAATGCGCCTCAAACCCATGTGATTTGAATTTGAGTGTTTTACAATTTTCCGTAACTGTTCTAACAACCTGCTCTGAGACCCCATCAGGGATATAAACCTGAACTTCCATTGTAACTTCCACGGTTGCACCGGGTAAGTCTGCCAAATGTTGAACGACTTCTTCCGCAATTCGACCAGCATCCCGGCCAATCCGAGACTCATCAATCTGAATCGAAGCATAGAAGCGTTTAGGTGTAATGGAACCGGGAATAGAAGGCTGGAGTCGTTGTGAATCGGAAGAAGATTGCTCTGGCCTGCTAATGGTCGGATTGCGAGTTGTTGAAGTCGGTGCTACAGGTGAACCAACGGGCTCCATAATCTTTTCTCTTTCACGAGTAATCTGAGCCGCTGCAACGTCTGTTTGAACCAGCAACCCATTAAGGCTTACCGTGAAGTGTCTTCCTGGTTCAGCAATCAATCCTAAATAATTATCCTTGGGTTCATCAAATCCAGTGGCGTATGCAAAACGGTCTGATAGGAAGTGCCCATCGTAAACCCCTTCAATGGCTTTCAGAAGAGACTGTTGGTCCTTTAGTCGTGGTAAATAGGGATAGGTGGCATAGAACTCCCAAAGCTGACGGACTTCAAGGTGTTTTTTGCCTTGCCAGAGATTGAATCGTTCAAGGTCTAGCTTAAGACGATCTGCACCGTAAGTTACCATCAGATGCTCTTCGTCTTTTAGCTTTTTGCAAACCTTGCCAGCTAAGCCGTCTTGCTGCGCCTGAATCTTGATCTCTTCCCAGTCAATGCGGTTGATGGTTTCAAGTGTTTGATAAGGATAAACACACCAAATCCAGGTTTCTGCAATTCTTAAGCCAACGATGCCTTCAGCCTCAGTCCTTTTGTTAGCTACGTAATCTTTTTCACTGGATTTCAAATCTAGCTTGTCTGCTTCTTTATGAATGGAAGACCAAGCCAAATATTGACGAATAGAATCCTCTAGGTCGGCAAGCTTGGTTTGATCCGGGGCCAAGAAAACCAGCATATTTTTATAAAGCCTAGGCGAGTTACCACGCTCCTTCAAAATTTGTTGACAAATCTTTCGGGCAGGACTATCTTCCACATTCTTAACCAATGGATATTCTGGACCTAAAATAACCAATCGGACTTCTTTTTCATCAGGAATTTCTTCTTGGGTGTAAGGTGGATTATAAACGTGAATACCCCCAACAAAATCAGCCCGTTTACGTCCATCAGCTTCTACTTTTAGTTGTCTAATAATCTCTGTTGTTAGAATATCTCGGTCAAGCTGATTAGCACGCTCTCTAGCCAACTGATCAACACTGGGCTGGGTAGAATACCAATAACGACGAGCTTCCTGATAGAGATAGGTCGCACGTTCTTCCAGACGACGAATGGCCGTATCGCCAAAAGTAGCGACTGATTCTCCCGGTTGGACACATCCCAGATTGATTTTCTTATCTATAATGCCGGGGTTGGCACCCTGCGCAATGGGTGCAGAGCCCATAAAGATGGTTCTGGCAACCCTACGACATGCGGAATATCGTCCCAGCATGTCATTATTTCGGTCAACCTCCATAGGCAGAGAGTTGAGACCATCAATATCTTTGTCGATAACGGCTTTCCACCCATCCGAGAGATAGTAGGTCAAGCTGTCACAGACTGTTCTGTCGTCAAGGGGAATGGATGACGGCATGATTAAGAGGCTTTTATCTCCCTGTTCCCACAAGGAGTGGATAACAGAAGCCATCAAACGCAGGACACCACGGGTTTGCTGGAATTTCTCCAACGTAGACCAATCACTATAAAGTCGTTCAAACAATTCAGGATGAATGGGGTAACAGCTTTCCAGCTTTTGCTTGTAAGAGTATTCCTTGCATTCCGTTGGAAACTCGTTAGCGCTATCCTTGTACAACTTCATAAATGCTGAGATGACACCATCCCGGAACGCATGTTGCTCACCAGTCAAAGGTTCAAACAAGCGGCGACGGATAATTTCATAGCTTTCCTCGGAGTTGGCTGGACGCCAACTGGATTGCACTCGGTTGAATGTATGTTTCAGCGAAGCCAGGGCACGTTGACCACCCTCGCCACCAGTTTCAATATTGGAGACTGGTAAAGATGCTACCAGTAATGTGTTGGGCGCGTCCTTAACTGCCTCAGTCATAGCTTGAGCAAACGTCAGGTTTGGGTCAAAGGAACCACCCGGAAGTCCTTGAGTATTATAGGTTTGGCGAATATAGGCAACCCATTCGTCAATTAAAATCAAAGATGGAGAGAATGCGGTAAACAGCTCAACCAGCTCTTGAGAGCCGGGGCTAATTCCATTCTTATCGGCTTCCGCAACGTATTGCAGAGCCTCGCTTCCACCCAACTGCCAAGCCATTTCGCCCCAAATGGTATTGATAACTGAGCCATCAGGTTTTTTACGAGGCTGGCCGGGACTTAATGCCGTGCCTACTAGAACTGCCCGGTGAACTTTGGGGAGTGTGGTTATATCCAGATCTTTTAAAAGCGGTTCCACACCGGGTAGTTCCGCCGCTTTGCCATTGGCAAACAGGTGGAATAAGGCGAGCATCGAGTGAGTTTTGCCCCCACCAAAGTTGGTTTGAAGCTCAATAACTGGATCGCCACTATTCAGGCAAAACCGTTTAAGCGCATTTTTCAGTAAGTCTGACAGCCCTTGGGTCAAGTGCGTCCGACCATAGAACTCCTTAGGGTCTTGATATTCGCTAGAGGCACCACCCCGATAAACCGCAGCCAAGTCGGCGGCGAATTCCGCCTTTTGATAATTACCAGAACTAACATCGGGATGAGGCGTGACCACTTCTCGCCAAGGCTTTAAGCCTGTTTGTGGCTGTCCTTCTACTTTGGCGACTGTTTTAGTTTTGCTCCGTGCCTCGCTGGAAAAAACTTCCCTCAATAGATCATATTGAATTTTCTTGATGGCTTGTGCATATTCTGACGCCGAAATGCTCTCCAGGAAAAGTTGCATGGTATCCAATGCACGTCGGGCTTCGTCAGATGAAAAGGGCTTGTCATGAGCAAATTCGTTTCGCACATTCAGCATTTCAAACACCCAGGACCGATGAGCCTGGCTCAAGTTTTGACTAAATACTTCTTTCCAGAACACATCAATGCAACGAAGCAAGGCATAGTTATCCCAGCGAAGATTGCCATTTCTGTCCTCCTCGATGCGCGTTCCTAAACGTGCTTTGACTTGATCCGGCCAGTTTAAAGAAAGGTGTGAGCGCAATTGGGCTTCAACATAAATGGTCAGAGGCTCTTTTAAGACTTCCAGAGCTTTTGAAACACGATCCCGATTACTAAGAGCCACGCCCTATACCTCCATCAATTTTTGTTGAACCGGTGCGACCGGTTGCGCTTGCTTCAATTGGTTGGCCCGTTCGACAATATCCGGCCAGTTGGTGACCAGATTGTTGTAGGCCAGGGCTTCATCGGCCCATTTATTTCTTTCACAGATTGAATATAGTCGATAAGCCAAATCCCGAACGGCATCGGCTAGTGAGCCTAGCTGGTTATACAGCTCAGCAGCGGCGGTTTCGTTGTAACCATCATCGGCAAAGGCTCTTTTAATGAGATGCTGGACGGCTTCCCAGACGGTTGGCCGGTCATCGTGTTGCGGGTTCCAATCACCGGGCATGTCCTTGCGTGGAATGATTTGTACCTTGCCCGCTTTGGCGATGAGAATGCCGGAAGCCACAACACCCTGAACCGAAACGTTACGGGCATTTGCGAGTTGTTCGGCCTGGCCGTAATCGCCTTCTTTCATCCCAAACTGTTCAAACCAGGTGATGGCAAAACGGGTATCGGCATCGTACTCGCCTTCCTGTTCCGCCAAATATTCATCCAGTGACTCGTTGATCAATTGCAAAGCGGTTTTGACCGACATGGCCGATCCATCCGCTTCCATGACCTTGGCGTAACGGGAAAAAATAGCCATGCCAGGGCCGATAGAAGCTTGTGCCATATCTACCGGAGCCAAGTTGCTATGCTGAAGGTTTTTGATAGCCGCAGGTAGTTCCCGACGAAGATATTGGATAAAGTCTTTCCGGGTAATGGTTTTAGCTTCTTTTGGTTGCTTTCGACATACCAAAACTACAGATGAGGCCAGAAAATTCGCCCCCACTTTTACACCTGTTGGCCTCTCAGTTCTCATCGGCCAAGTTCCGTTTATGGATAATTTTGCGTTAATTATAGCCTCTAAGAATGTCGCCCAACCTGTCGAGGAAGTACCTGATTCATCTTTTTCTGATTGTTTAAAGGCGTAGTAGATTGTTATAGGAAATGATTCAGCTTGAGCGCTGGATAAGTTCTTCATAACGGAAGTCATACCGTTGAGAAAGAAATCTTCCGCTTTCATCTTATTTCCTTGATGTCGATAAGGCGTTGCTATTAATTCTTCATTTTTAGGAACAAGTAATGTTGAAAATATCTCAGGATAAATATTTTTGAGAGAACGTCGCATCCAAATATAGAAAAAATCTGATAGATCTGCATAACCAATATTGTCATAATATGGAGGATCTGTTGAAAATATGGTTGAGTTTTTGTCTAGTTTTATTTGAGAAGCGTTTTTTTGAGAAATAGAAACAAAAGTATTTTTAGTTCGTAGACTAGCCAACATTTTACCAATGGATTTTGTTGTTTCTCCATAATCTCCAGCAGCTTCAGCAAAGGGATTCACCTCTGGAAAATCCCAATTCATTGGTAACGCTTGTCTGCTAAAGACATTTACACTCTGATCTCGGCTAGTTGACCAAACGGCTAAGGTGCATATTGTGTTTGCGGAACGACTTGCAGCAAGGCCAAGATAAACGGATACAGCCTCTGAATATTTCTTCGCTTGTTTTGAATCGAGTCCAGCAGCTTCCGCATCAGTCAGAATTTGCGTGTAAGCACTAGGAATACCGTGTTCGGAATTGCCCATAATTAGATCACTTAACGTTGTTAGCGCTGCTAACTGCCTAGATGTAAATAGTTGCTTATGTTTTAGCATGCCGTATTCTTGGATACGAAAGCCGAGAGCTTTTTCAGGAAGATCTGTTTCCGGTGGATTAATTGGTTGGGCTTGTTTAGCAATTCTTTCCATCTCAGAAGTAGGCGATAAGTAAATCCGCCCTTTTTTACCTTCAGCAACCACCGCCATTAATCTTTGATCCATTCGACCAGCCTTGGCTTCCGCTCTTATCCAATCAAAAGGCACCGGAATATTCGTCAATAAACAGCACCCGCCAGTTCTTTCAACTGTTCCATTTTCCCATTTGCTCGAAACTTTTCCTTGTCTAATTTCAAAGTGATACGACCTGCTATCTTCAGCAATAACTGGTTCCACCCACGTTTCTTTATCTTTTTTACTTGAAAGCTTAAATGAACGAACTAAAGGAACATGAATTCCACTAATCGCCGGATTAGGGCTTGCTACTGTTCTAGTCCAAATCCAGGCTATAACCGTATACCCATTAGGGTCATCGGATGGTAAGGGATTGCCTACTTTATCCACCTTTGGGTACAAATGCCCAATCCTTTTAAAAGCCTCATCACGCATCCATTGGCCGTAATAGCGTACATCTTCTGCTAATCCTTTGGCATCTCTCCAGACAGAGCTCTTTCCTTTGGTGGTTTTTGTTTGGGCCTCAGGGTTAACAGGAGGCTGTCCGGCAAATTTCGGTGGTATTTCAATTAGGGCTTTCCCAATCATGACAGCAACCGGGTTCAAATCAGAGCCGTAAGCTTCCAGCCCCAATCGCTGGGCTTCCAACGGAATGGAACCGCCGCCTGAAAAGGGATCGTAAATAGGCGGTGGGTTGCCATTGCAACTGGCTGAAATTAAGGCATAAGCTTGGTTATAGAGGGCTTCATCCTGAATGTTGTCCCACTTCACCAAGCGTTCAATAAACCCAAACAGCTTAAACCGGCGTTCTTCGGCCTGTTTTTTGGCTTGGTCTTTATATTTGTCCACCAAGGGCAATTGATCGATCAACGCAAGATAGTCAGGGGCCAAGCCCTCCTGTTCAGGGTCATCCACCAATTGAGCAAACAAAACCGCTCGACAAGCCGCCAAAGGCCGTCGCGCCCACCACAAATGCAAAGTGCTGGGGTGCCCATGCCGAATGGACTTCTCCCGCGCGGACTCTTTATTGATTTCTTCCAGCGGCAACGCCACTTCAATCAGTTTCTTTTTGAATGTCGTCATGTTAATCGTCCTTCCCAAGCTGGTAGCCGACAGAGCCCTCACATTGAGAACATCCAAAGGCACCGCTAAAATCTTGCAAGTTAATTGAGCCTTCTCCACACCAGCCACAAGATTCTATCCTATCTGAATCTTCAAGGCAGTTAAGGCAAATAAAGCTTTCATTATTCCTAATTACGGTATGATAACCGTCACACCATGAGCAGTTAAACTCCCAATCAGTAAAAGCGATATCACTATTTCGCATTCCCTCATGCGTCGTAGAAAGAATATCTTTTACTTCTTCAATATCGTACTCTTTTTTGCACTTCTCACAACTGCCGTTTTCATCCTGGAAGATAACTTTCCCCTCACATTGAATGCAGTTAAATACCAAATATGGGTAGCTGTCATAACCACAAACTTTGCACATCTCACGCTGTATGCTGGGTTGTTCAAGCAACACCATTACTTTGGCTGAATGATTACCGCATGAGGAACAATCGTTATAAATCACTCCTTGAGCAATCTCTTCTTTTATATCCGACTCATAGTCACTCTCGAAAACAACTTGCAAATATGCACGGTGTTTTCTCATCTTCAGATCAAGCTCATCTATCTTTGATTGAAGTTGCTTGAAATGTTCTTTCCAATGTTCCGTCAGCAATGATTTGATAATATGCCAAGCTTTGCATTGCTCTGAAGCTACGTCTCTTAAAGCCTGGGGAACATTTCGATTCAATTCGTGATCAAAATGGAGAATACGGTTTCTGTGATCTGCCAAATCCATAAAAACTTTTTTCTGAGAAATTGGTTCATTTGCAATTTTCGCCAGTCGAAGAAATGATTCTTCTAAAGTTACACTATTACATTTACCCTTAATAAAATCATTCCAGTCTGCCTTATTCATGTCCCTGACCACTAAGGACCAGTGTTCTTTCATCAAACGGGCTTTAAGAAATAACTCCACTCCAGTACAAAAGTGGATAACCGAATATTTTGAATCCGTTTGAAATTCATCAATTCCTTTACCTAGAAAGTCAAAAGCATTGTTTGTTACCCAGTTACAAAGCTTTTTCGGGGTTGGAGGAAGTTCTGCTTTTGTTTTTAGCTCAGGAGTTTTACTCACTTTTGACATCAGAGAGGCTCTCCGGCCAAGTCAAGCAATTGCCGCAGACTAAAAGTCCGGGTAGTCTCGGCAAAATCTGGTTCTCCAAAGCAGTATTGCTTCAAATACCGGGGCGTCTTTGCCCCATTCTCATCCACCAGAACCAAGGCCAGCCGGAATTTTTCCGGTTCATTCCGAGAACATAGAATCTCGTTTTTGGTGAGCGTGACATCCTGCTTTTGGTGCCATTTGCCCTTGACCTCGATAAACATGAGCCCACCACTGGCGGGATCTTTCGATTCAATGTCATAGCCAATGCCTCGCTCCGCGGAAACATCTCGCGGCAAACGGCCAAGCTGCTTTTCAGTGGCAATGACTGCTTCCATAGCCAATCGTTCAATAACATCCCGACCCACGGGGCAAGCGTTATCATCCGGCGTGAAAATCGGGGTACCAAACCCATTCCCTAGGCCTGCACCCATTAGTTTGGTTAAAAGCCCTTTGGGAACAATGACCGCCCCACCTTTAACCACAGGCGGCAATGCACTAATCTGGCGCTCTTTTTCCAATTCCGTCAAGCGTCGCTGCAAACGGTCCGAAAGCTCCTCCGCCTTGGCAGAGGCATTAGAAGAGTTCAAGCGGTTGTTGCCTTTACCCGACCGCTCTTGGGCTTTCAAGTCTTCTGCCCTGCGATCCCAATGCGTTATTTCCTTACGAAGACGGGATGTTACCTCTTTTTCTACCTTCTCAATCAATGGCAGTCGAAGGTCTTGAACCTCCTTGACCTGCTTGGGAATAATGTGTTGAATGGTAAAGCCCAGGATCTGGGATTCAAAATCCTGTTTGAGCCACTCTGCAGATTCCAACACGGGCTGAAGGGCCAATTCCTCATCCTGATTGACAGGCCGATAATCCAGATAGGGAGCAGAACCGGCAGATTGTTGGTTGCCGGTCTCATCAATTTCCACAAACTGGAGTTGCTGGGAGACAACGGTTTGAATCCCGTTCTTATTGGTTCGGCCATCCTGAACTGCATGCTCCAGATAGAACAGCAATCTTAAGCTTTCACCCTCATCTGCTTCATCCACTAGCAGAGCGCCTTGTTTCAGCAATTCCCGATAGCGCTCAAGCACCAAGTCGATGGTGGAATCCAGCAGGGGATGCCCCGGACAAATAAACGCAGCCACAGGGCTTTGATTCACCTTGTCTTTTTCAAAGCAGACACGTTCATACCGAGGAAGTACCGGTTCCCCAATCCCAATTTGACGGTCTCGATCTCGAATGAGAGCAGGTACTCGGGTAATTTCAAACCGGTTCGACTCACGAGGAGCAATAGTGCCACCCAGCTTTTGGAATGCCTCCATGAAAAAAGACTGTATAAAGTGAGGCTGTAAGCGACGGGCATTGGCACGCTCCATGTCATCCCGAATCCGCTCTATTTTAGAAGCATCCATCGTATCCCGAACTAGCGCATGATCTTCCAAGAGGTCTTTTAGGTGCTCCCGATCCACAGCGTTATCAATGACTTGATTCAAGCGATCCTTTATTTCAGGGTCTTCTCCATAACGGATGGCTTGCATCAACAAGTCTCGCAAGCTGGTTTCTTCAAACAACTGCCCCAGAACGTCATAGACTCTTCCACCCAAAGCTGCGCGCTCTGCTTCCAGCTTCTCCAGTAACCTGTGATAAACCTCGCCTTCACGGGTTTCAAAAGCCATCATATTCCAGAGATGGCAAACCTCTTCCTGGCCAATTCGGTGAATACGACCAAATCGTTGTTCCAAGCGGTTTGGGTTCCAGGGCAAGTCATAGTTTACCATCAAGTGTGCGCGTTGCAGGTTGACGCCCTCGCCTACGGCATCGTTAGCCAGCATCACCATCACCTGTTTGTCCTGCTTAAATGCTTCAATCAGTTTCCGTCGCTCTTCCCTGCCTACACCGCCATGAACCACTACTACTGATTCTGGCTTGCCAAAGCGGTTGCGGATTTTATCAGCCAGGTAATAAAGGGTATCCCGGAATTCACTAAAAATAATCAGTTTACGGTGATTTCCCTGTGCGTCCTTCATCAAAGGGTTATCAAGGATTGATTCCAATTCATTCCATTTGCGGTCAACACCCGATAGTTTAACTCGCTTTGCTTCCTCTTCCAGTTTTTTTAGAGTTTCAATTTCGAGTTCTAATTCCTCGATGGTTCGAGCGGCAGTGGCCTGATCTACAACTTCTTGCTCAAATGCTTCTACCTCATCCTGAGGGGCATCTTCCAAATCGTCAAAGTATTCAGGGTTTGTCTTAAAGCTATACTCTGGTTGAGATATAGTGCTACCACCACGTTGGAGAAGTCTCTCTTCATTTAGGCGACCCTCCAATCGTTCCCGACGATTGATAAGTGACTTATGAATAGATGCCGGAGAAGAGGCTAAACGGCGTTGCAGGATTTGAAGAGCAAAACCAACGTTCAGGCGGCGCTTCTGATCTTCATCGGCAAAGCGCTCTGCCCGGTTCATCTCTTCTCTTACATACTCGGTCACATCATGGTACAACACGGCTTCTGGATCGGATAAAGGATACTGAACCGTATAGGCTCGACGCTCCGGGAACAAGGGTCTTCCATCAAATTTGACCAATTCTTCTTTGGTTAGTCGCCGCATTAAGTCGGTGACATCAATTCTGTGAACGCCGTCTCTGAATCGTCCTTCAAAGCGATCTGCATCCAATAGAGCCATGAACAGTTGAAAATCTGTTTCCTTACCATTGTGTGGGGTCGCGGACATTAACAAGAAATGGCGACAATGAGCCCCCAACAATCTGCCAAGCTGATAGCGTTGGGTATATTTAACATCTCCCCCAAAGTAACTGGCAGACATTTTGTGTGCCTCGTCACAGACCACAAGATCCCAATCTTTGGCAGCTTTCAATTTTGCTTGAAGATCTTCATTACGACTAAGCATGTCCAGACGTGCAATCAACAGGTTTTTTTCTTCAAATGGATTGCCGGAACGAGAGGATTCAATTTGATCGCGAGAAAGAATGTCAAAAGACAACCCAAATTTCGAATAAAGTTCATCTTGCCACTGTTCAACCAAACTACCAGGCGCAACAATCAAGCATCGCTCTAGATCACCGCGAATCACAAGTTCTTTGATAAGAAGGCCAGCCATAATCGTCTTTCCTGCTCCAGGATCGTCTGCAAGCAAGAATCGAAGTGGTTGTCGAGAAAGCATTTCACCATACACAGCGGTAATCTGGTGGGGTAATGGATCAACCAGTGAGGTGTGGATCGCCAGATAAGGATCAAATAAATAAGCTAATCTGATTCGGTAAGCCTCAGAAACCAAGCGAAAAAGAGAACCATCCGAATTGAAAGACCATGGACGGCCTTGTGTAACAATTTCCAGCGTCGGCTCATCTGTTCTGTAGACCAGCCGATTCTTTACTGTGCCATGAGAGTCTTCAAAGATAACTTTGACCGCTTGATCTCCAAACCATTCAACGCTAACCACTTTCGCGATACCGTCTGGCGACAACCCTTTTATCAACGCTCCTGCTTTTAGGTCATTCAGTGATGGCATTCTTCATTTATCTCGCTGTCACCGCCGCTTGAGAAAGAGCGTCTGCAATTTTTTTGTAATCGGCAAAAGGAATCTTTCTCATTCCTCCAGCCAGAGCACCTTGCCACTGAAGCTTGCCTTGGGAGAATTCAAGATTATCTGTTAGGCTCCAAGCGTTGATTGCATTATCTTGGGGAAATAATTCCAATTTGATGCCCACTCTGTTGGGGAACAGCCCACCTTCAAAGGCTGGTTTGTCATCCAAATAATATTCTTTAGTGACTTCCCCAATACCGGAGAAGGTTGTTTCTTTTCGGATATAGGCGACCAGCTTGTCTCCGACTCTCATTTTAGAGAGCTGAGAGCCATGGTTTAATCCATAGACACCTATATTCGCACAGGCTTCCATGTTTTTCCTGTCGGCAACTATAATCCACGCTTGCTTTTCTGTCATTTAGTTGGGGCCCTTTCAGTAAATGCGGGGTCAACACCTCATCCTAGCTAAAAAGCAGCCTTTATAAAAGGGCTAAATCTTCGGATTTTGTAACGGATCGTTCAAATTAGCTTACCAAGCAAAAATCCACAGCTTAAGACTAGACATACGCTACAAATCATCAATATATAGCCTTGTCAGCAAAAACACCTCTGACACCACCCCGAGGGTTGACAACGTCGCCCTCTCTCCTGGGAATCAGATGAACATGGGCATGAAAAATGGTCTGTCCCGCCACTTCACCAATGTTTATACCGACATTAAACCCCTGAACCTTTGGGTCAAGCTTAGCAACCGTCTCTTTTTGCCCATCCAGCAGCGCCAGTATGGATTGGTGTTCCGGCTTATAGAGGTCAAACCAACCCGCCACATGGCGCTTTGGAATTACCAAGGTGTGTAAATCCGAGACAGGATAAGCATCTCGGATAACGTAGGCTAGCGCCGTTTCAGTCACGACACGGTGATTCTCGATATGGCAAAAAAGGCACCCTGTCTCCCGGTGATTATAACTGGCCTTGATGCTGGCAAAATCAGTATCATCCCTGTCTCGTTTCTGCCGGTTGCACTGATAGCAAAGGGCCTGGAGGTTCGAAGGGTCATCCAAGCCCCCTTTGTTGCGTGGAACAATATGATCGATATCGATAGCACGCTCTTCGGATGACACCCCGCAGCATTCACAACGCCCCTTGGCTCTTTTGAGTATGTCATAGCGGATGCTTCCGGAAATATAGCCCTCTGCCATAAACCGATGCTCCCAAACGGCCATTTTGCGCTTTTGAACATAGTCCAGAAGCTTCACGTTGCAGATGGAGATAAGTTCTAGGCGCTTATCTTCACTCAGTTGGGCAAAGGACTCTTCCAGGTAATAGTCTTTCCCGTCCTTCTTGACGATACCGTGCTTGCTGAGGACCTGGGCCGGGTAACGCTTGACGATTTGCTCGTAGTATTCGATCTGGCTTTCATCTTCGATGAGGAATGCCTTTGCGATATCTCGAATGCCTGCCTGCCCTCCGTTTTCTAATAAAGTGCGGATCATCAATGGCTGATAGACATGCGACATGCGCATTTTCTCAGTCAAAAACGTTTTAAGGGCTTCAAAACCAGGGTCAATCATCAAACGTGGTCCAGGCAGATTTTCCGTTATTGTAGAGTGCTCCATTTCGAAATGCCAGTGCCTGACAGAGAAAACCGAGCATTTACCTGGTTAAGCTCAGCCATTTATGTCATAAACTACCAAGATCAACCCAAATCGATTTACTATTACGGATGAGCAGCATTAATTCAGGGTCTGTTTTTAAAAGGCATGCGTGGAAATTGGTCATTCATTGTTTTATGAGATTAACAAATTATCAAGCCGGTTATGCTCTTAACCCATTGTTTGGAAAGAACGATGCTCTTCTCAAGCATCTTTCCACATTCGCGATCCAGTCCTCCATTGATCTAAAGAGGCGATCAGAGGATTCTCTAATCTGTATCCTTCACAATCTCCTGATTCGAGGGGTTCCCACTAAACCCAGCACTTTTATAGAGGATGCATTTGCCTCGACACTTCAAAAGACCGCATATACTGTTAACTCGATAGGGTCAATCCGGTATGAGCTTGTGGGAGAGGACACGAAAAGGTTTGACGATCTGTTGGGTAAGGCCATGCATATCATTGAGCCAAGACTTGTCCCTGAGAATATCAGCTACGATGGATATGACCACCAGTCCGAAAAACAATTCCGAGAAAAGTTACTGCCCAAAGCAATGGGGGCTTTTGCTTCGCAACTCATCGAGCCCCAGCGGGAGCTAGATGGCTTGTTGAATTTCGATTCCGAAAAAAAGGATCGCTACGAAAGTATCTTGGGAAGATATGCCGCCCGGTTCTACCGGCAGCAAGTCGATTTCACTCTCACCCAACCAGGCGAAAAGGGATTAGTTATAGAAATCGACGGCAAGCAGCACCAAAATCCCGATCAAAGGGAACTGGATTCCCGCCGCAGGGGGGCTCTAAAAAACAAAGGCTGGCAACTGGCAAGAATACCGGCGAATAAAGCCATTCCTGAGATGGAACTTGGAATCATCGGTCAGTCTCTCTCTCTGGCATATGCCGAGAAATGCAAAGAGAACTATCAAAACCCTATATGGGAAGAGCCGGAAGGTATGGATGCCCTGCAATACGCGCTCAGCCCTTTTGCCATCTCTCGTATCCAGATGGCGCTTATCGCTCTTATTCAGACAGAAACCCTGAAGTTGAGTAGCAAGCGGTGGAGGATATGCGTCTTTGAGCGCGATGTGCCTTGCGCGCACCTGGCTATCGAGGATTTCAAGCAGCAATATAAAAACCTGATCGTTCTGACGGGTCGGAAAAAGGGACTGCCTGAAATCGAACTGACCGTCATCACCACGCCAGAATTTCGTAAGGCTGGCTTGCACACTCTCTTCCAACCTATTCTGATTGACGAATTGCCAACCGGAACCAAAGCGGATGTCCTGATCGACGTATCGATTCTGGAGAGAACCCATCTGACGGGAATCCCCGATGTCCTGCTGGAAAAGATTATCTCTCCTGCCAATCTGATCATTCGTTCTGCTTACCAGGCATCCGATGACAGAAGGTTTCTGTGCGCCAAGCCGGTCAAATACGCTTCCTTTCTTGAGAATTTCGAACGGCTGGACGTTTTGCGATACTTTTTGAAAAATATCTTCCGAAAAAGCGATTTCAGGCCGGGGCAGCTTGAAATCATGGAAAGAGTCCTCCAGCAAAAAGATGTTATCGGATTGTTGCCAACGGGCGCCGGGAAATCGCTGACCTATCAGCTCGCTGCACTGCTGCAGCCAGGGATTACTCTCATTGTGGATCCCATTAAGGCGTTGATGTATGACCAGGTCGATAACCTGAAGCGCACCTCTATCGATGCTTGTTGCTTCATCAGTTCGGCATTGTCCAGGCCGCAGAGGCAGTATGTGGAAAAGTCCCTGGAAGAAGGCCGTTACCTTTTTGTATTTGTTTCTCCAGAACGACTTCAAATTCAGGAATTCAGAGAAACCTTACTCTCCCTGAAAGATCTGTACTTTTCCTATTGCGTCATAGATGAGGCCCATTGCGTGTCCGAATGGGGCCATGACTTCAGGACGGCATACTTGCGCCTTGCGGAAAACGCACGGAAATACTGCAAGCACTACTATTCACAAGTACCCATGGCTGCTTTAACAGGAACAGCGTCTTTTGACGTTCTGGCCGATATCCAAAGAGAGCTTGGAATCGGCTCCGAAGGAGTCATTACGCCTCCCACGTATGAACGAAAAGAACTCAGTTTCCATATCCTTCCATGCAAGCCAGAGCAGGAAATCATGAACCTGCCCCAAAAAGAGGCGGTTGCCCTGGTCAAGAAGCAGACATTATCCACTCTCATCCGTTCCATTCCAAGTTATTTTGGAGAATCTCAAGATTTTTTTGAAGCCGTAGGAGAAGAAAGCAAGGCAGGACTTGTCTTTTGTCCACATGTAGGATGGGAATTTGGCGTAAACAAAGTCGCTAGTCATTTGAAGGAAACATTGCCGGAGCTAAACGGATCTATTGGCACCTTTGCAGGTAGTTTCGATTCCAACAGCCCGGACGGTACTTCCTCTCAGGAAATCCAGGATCACTTCAAGGATAATCGGCTCAATTTACTGGTAGCTACAAAAGCCTTTGGAATGGGCGTAGATAAACCCAATATTCGTTATACCGTCCATTTCAACATGCCTCCATCCATTGAGTCCTTCTATCAGGAAGCGGGGCGTGCCGGAAGGGATCGCAAAGACTCTCATTGCTTCATTCTCTTTTCCGATACCAAAGTAGCAGAAGGCCGTTTCGGGGAAGTTACCGTTGATAAAGGACTTATGCTCAGTTTCCATCAGAACTCCTATCGGGGTGAGGCAAAAGAGATACGGATCTTAATGGATCTTTTGCACAATCCAATCCAAATCGATGGGGACAAGTACCCCAGCATCTGCAATTTGCTGGATGGCATGTCGATTGATGAAGAAAAGGAGATGGTCATCCCTTACGAGAATGAGGCCATTGCCAATATTCTTTCTTATCTTCAAAGGGAAGTCCATAGTGAATTCAGAGAGGATCACCTTCAGGAAGCGATTCGCTATTGTCAAAGCGTTGGGGAAATGCTCACTAAAGCAAGAAGTAAACTGTACAAGGATATCCAAATATGGTCTTTTGAAGACGATGAGCAGGAAACCCATGAGAAGGCATTAAACGATCTTTTCATATCGATCCGCCAAGACGCGGACATGTACAAAGCCATCTTCAGGCTCTCTTTGATAGGTCTGATTACCGATTATGTGGTGAACTACAATACAAGAACCATCACTGCAAAGATACGAAGGCGGAATCCTGACTATTATATCTGGGCATTAACCGACTATATCTCAAGATATGTGTCCGTCCCTGAGGTTAAACGGACGCCAGGCAAGATTGAAGCCACTGAGGGGGATTCGATCTTGATCAAATGCGTCCATTATTTGGTCGGTTTTATCTATAGTAACATCGTCCGTAAGCGCGAAGAAGCGATCAACATTATGGAGCGGGCTATCGAGCATGCCATCTCCGGAGGCGATTTCAAGGAATACGTCAATTCCTATTTTGATTCCAAATACACGACTGTTCTTAGGCCTTGTCTTTATGATTACTCTCTGAAAACCGTTTGGGAAATGATCGAGGACATCAAGGGGGAACCGGACGGACTGAAGCATTTGCTCGGCGCAACCAACCGGCTGCTGGTGGAAAACCCTGATAACCCGGTATTGCTTTTATTGCGCGCGTTCGCCGCATTGGGTGTCGAAATCAACACCACAGCTAGCACCGGCGATTTTATCAAAGGCTGGCAGATCTCAAAAAGAGATGAGCTTTCCAAATCCCTGTCAAAAGACATGAAACGCTTTTATACGTATTGTCTCCAATATCATGGCCTAGAAGTAGAAGAGCACTTAGGTGCGGAAATATTGAAATTCCATTTGACCTGGCTTAAAGATTTCAACAAACAACAAACGGGAGCCCTAACTGATGCCTGAACTACTCGAAATAAACACAGCCCTGATTGAGCTTGAAAAGGAACTGGAGAAACTACAAACCCAAAATAGCGCCCTTGAAGCTGCAAGGGACACTTCGATCAAGGTGATCCGCAAATATGAAGAAAATATGCAATCAAGCATCAACCTCATCAATAAGCTTGTAAGCAGTGTCGAAGACGAAAAAGGGTCTTTGTCCAAAGGGTCCCAAGAGATACTGTCGGCTGCGAACTTCGCTTCCCAGAGCATCCAAGTTTTGATCTCAGGCTTGCAAGGGCAGCAGGAGGCGTTTTCAACGACGCTTGTCAACGCAAGACAAGAGATCGAGGGTTTCGATCTCAAAGGGCAGCAGATCCAAATAGAAAAGCAAATCAAAGCACTGTCCGATTCATCCGAGAACTTCTCAAACACGGTGAACCAATTTCTTCAGGAAATCGAGAGTATTAGCCAGAAGCATTCAGATAAAGTTATCGCCGATCAAAAGGGCTATATCGAGACCGAACTCAAGGGTATACGACAAGCCGTAGGAGAGATGGAAACTACGTTGCATGAACGGATAATATCAGAACTGGGATCGGTTTCTGGTACGCTTGCCAACCAAAAAGAGTATGTAGATAAAATATCCGCCGATCAAAAACACTTAATCGAGTCTGAAGGTAGGATGCTTCAACAATCTGTTGAAAAAATAGGAACGTCGCTAAAGACCGAACTGGGCTTGGTTTCTGATGTGCTTGCCAACCAAAAAGAGTATGTAGATAAAATATCCGCCGATCAAAAGCACTTAATTGAGTCTGAAGGTAGGATGCTTCAACAATCTGTTGAAAAAATAGGAACGTCGCTAAAGACCGAACTGGGCTTGGTTTCTGATGCGCTTGCCAACCAGAAAGAGCAATTCGATCATCAGATTGAGCAGTTGAACGAAATGAGAAACTCAATAAGTGATAACCTCAATGCTTTTGGAAAGAATGTCGAGGCTACACTAACATCTCATAATGTCGCTCTGGTGGACGAAAACAAACGCTTGCTCCAGGAAAAGGTGGTGATTCTGCAAGAGCATATCGCCGAACAGGATAAGAAACTAGAAAGCCATATCCATGCTGAGGTAGTTGAAGTCAAATATGAGCTTGGCAAATCGATTCAAGAATCCCAAAAAGTATCAAGCGAGGGCATTTCGGAATTGAAAAACACTCTCTCACAAACCGAAACCCAGCTTAAGGAAGAACTAAAAAGTCAGACAAAGATGCAAAACATCCTGCTGGGCATCATTGTTTTGCAACTGATCCTGATGGTAGCTTTCCGGTTCATGTAATCAAAACCGAAGATTTAGACCTTTACAGAACCTGCTGTTGTAGCGGTTAATGAATCAGTATGAAACTTAACTTTTCCATATTGCTCACATCCATTATCTTCTACTTGGCTCCGGCTTATGGAGAGGTGGTTTGCTCCATCCATGACGGAGATACGTTTAGAGTGGCCAAGAAGGATTGCAATAAGGAAGAAACTCGCTCCATCAGGCTTTGGGGAGTTGACAGCCCTGAATTGAGGCAGGAGTATGGTAGGGAATCCAAAGAATTTGTGACCAAACTGGTTAACGATAGGGAGGTGCGTCTTGATTGCGTGGGTAAGAGTTACAAAAGATTTGTTTGCCGTGTTGCCGTCATTGCTGGGGAAAGATCGCTGGATCTTGGGACGGAACTGGTGGGCTGGGGCCTGGCTTATGATGCGGTACGCTATTCAGGGGGAGCGTATACATCAGCAGAACGGTTTGCCCAGAGAATGAACCGAGGTGTTTGGCAGCAACCTGAAGGGGGTGTTAGGCCCTGGGAATATCGCAAATAATCTATGTCTAATCACCTAAAAGCGTTCGTATAAGGCTGTAAATAGCTCAAATCAAGCTGCAATAACAGTAATGGGTGTGGATAAAGAATTCAGTTAAGAAAAAATGTTTTGAACATTATTCCCAAGACGAAAAAGCTGCAAGCTGTAATAGTATATACACCCCAATCACTGCTGCTGGTCATTTTGTGCCAAGCTTTATCTTTATATTGTAGGTTCTCAACATCAATTTCAGTTGTAAATTTATTGGTTACTTTAGGGGCATTCTCAGCTAAAGTTTGGCTTAAGGCTTCTAATGACCGATTGACCATTTCGCTACCCATGGCAGATGCTTGGTTTAGTCTCTCTATCCCCTGAGATACCACCAGTTTATTTTGTTCCTCCAGCAAGGCTTGAAACTTTTCCAGATATTGAGAAAGAAGCAGTTCATTCAGCGTAACCGCCACAAAAACCGGATCATCTGGCTTTAAGGTAATCTGGTGTTTTTTCTGAATTTCCTGTATTAGAACTTGCGTTTCCATCATGAGCTTATACTGCTACCGCATCCATTTGTTCAAATAGGTTACGCTTAACCATCGTCAGGCGTTGCTTGGCCATCAACTCAAAGATGGGGTTTTCTTTCACTTCGGCGAAGGTGGCCCGATGCGCCAGCATCATTTCCACATCCTGGCCAAACGTGGATGATGTTTGGCGGGGAATCCGGATTAGCCCGCTAATCCGGCTTTTATGCCTAGTGTACACTTTCATTTCTTCAAACGTTTTGCCCTCTTCACTGGCAATGGGGCCAAAGTATTCATTCAGCCAGACCATTAAATTGGCTTTCTCTGGTAAGTGTTCCGCCAATTTGCTAAATCCAGTCAGGGTATCCCGTAAACCTTGAGAGCCACTGATTAAGGTATGAATATAGACTTCTTTCCCGTTGTCTGAAAGCAAGTTAATCACATCATTTTCCAGCAAATAATTGGAAAGCGGCAAAAACGAAGCCGCCCCATTATCAATGACAAAATGACTATCTTGCTCAATCAACAGGGTCATCATTTGGTCAAACTTACGAGGGTTCAACTCATTCCCGTCCATCAACTCCAAGCGTTGAACATTGAAGGCTTTATAGCCTGAAAACGTAGCGTTTACGGGATCGGTATCAATGCAAATTACCTCCCGATCCTGCTCTTGGTGGTACTGGGCTAGCAAAGAGGCCACGAAAGTTTTCCCAACCCCGCCTTTGCCCTGCAGTATAAAGTGCACTCGTTTCATCTGAATAAGCTCCTCTCACTGGTGTTTCTATCAAAATAACTCGCTATCCGCTAAAGGGGTGGGATCGTTTAAGCCCTTCTTGGGTGTCACAGTTGGTGAAGTATATTTTGAGGGCCTTGCCTCAGTTTTGGTACTCTGCTCATTCGAGAGAGGTGCTTCGGTATTGGGCTTATTAACAGGGTCCCCAGTAATATATTTGCCCACGTAGCGGGTAAATTGGGTGTATGCGATTCCGAGCTTGTCTTTTCGTTTTTCATAGATTTGGGTTAACGGATAACCCGCTTCAATTTCCTGCTGAATCTCTGCAAAATGCGCCTTGAACGTGATGCGTCCCAGGCCATAGTGGCCCTTCGTTGTTTGGTTCATGAAACCCTCTTGACATGAAAAATCGAGTCACTGCTCGCGAAAGCATGCGAACGATAGCACGGGACTCATTCTTTTGACAAGTTTTGCATAGATTTGCATAGTTTGACCTTCTTGAGAATGCAAAACTCCGAAAAACTATGCAAAACAGTGCAATACAATGCAAACGTTGCATGAAAAAGGCCGGTGTGACATGAATATTGCATACTTTTGCACAGATTTTCATAAATAAAAATGGCAGGACAGGTATTGTAGGCCTACAAGCACAGCTTGCATCCCTCCAATACAGAGAAAGCTTATTCGGGGGAACCCCTCAACGCACGTCCTGTTTGGCTACCGCCAAGTGATTCAAGTGGTTAAAATTCAAGGGGAAATCCAATGGCAGATCGGGAGATCCGGGATCGTCTGCATCCCATTAAAGTCTATGTTTCCGCCAGTGAGCGGGTGAAAATTGAACACCGGGCAAGCGCTGTCAAGTTGGCCCCTAGTGCGTTTATGCGTTCTCTGGCCTTGGGCTTTGAACCGAAAAGTGCCTTTGATAAAGTCGCCATTACAACACTCATCAAACTTCATGCGGATCAGGGCCGATTGGGTGGCTTGCTCAAGCTTTGGCTAACGGACAGGAAAGGGGATGGCCTGAATGCCAGTAACGTGCGTTCGGTGCTTCAGCAAATAGAATCACTTCAGATTGAATTGGCGCAGATTGTGATGGCGGAGAAAAAGCGCTTATGATTTCCAAGCGTATTGACCGGAAACTGAAAACCTCCGATTTTGACCGCTTGGGCCGCTATGTGCTGGAGGCCAAGAACGATGCGGCCACCATTTTGTGGACCCGTACCGCTGAATACGTGGTGGACTTAAAAGCAGAGACCGAAGGCGAGAAGGTGCTTTGGTATCGACTTTCCAATTGTGAGGCTGAAATTCCGGCAATGGCCATTGCCGAAGTGCTGGTCACTCAGTCTCAAAATACACGTTCTCAAGCGGATAAGACCTATCATTGTGTGATTTCATTTCCTGAGGGTGAGCAGCCCTCCCGAGCTCAATTGGAAGATATCGAAGACCAGATGTGCGAAGCCCTTGGCTTGGCGGAACACCAGCGGATTAGCGCGGTGCATCAGGATACGGATAATATTCATCTGCATTTGGCCATCAACAAGGTACATCCGGCTACATTCAAGCTCCATGAGCCTTATCGGGATTACTATGTCCGGGATAAGACTTGTCGAGCGCTGGAACTCAAACACGGATTAACCGTGGATAACGGCATGGGTCAGGGGCAACGCTACGGCAAAGCCCAAGTCTTGGAGGCCCATACTGGGGAGCGAACCTTACTGGGCTGGATTCAGACGGAAGCCAAACCGGCCTTGGTTCAAGCAGTACAAGAGGAGAAAAACTGGGATGCGCTACACCAGGTTATGGCTGAGCATGGCTTGATAATTAAACCGCGTGGGGCTGGGTTGGTCATAACCTTGGCCGATGGGTCCATGGGGGTTAAAGCCAGTTCTGTTGATCAAAGTCTGTCCTTTAAAAGTTTGACTGAACGCTTTGGGGTGTATGTTCCCCCTGAAAACGTTCAATCGCCTGTGACCAAACAGGAAAACCCTAAAATGACTTACCAGAAAGGGCCAAAGCAGACGGATGAAGCAGCGCAAGAACTTTATACGAGTTTTCAATCTCAAAAACAATCGGCTTGGCTGGCCAAAAGCCAACTCAAAGAACGCCTGGCAACTGAGAAAGAACGATTTGCCCAGCATTTAAAAGTCTGGCATGCTCAGGAACGATTGAAAATTAAGCAATCCAGCCTGACTTCACAAGCCAAACGGCTGGCCTACCAGCAATTGGCGCAAAATCGCGAATCGGCATTGCAAGCGCAGCGCGAAACAGTAAAACGCCAAAAACAGAATTTAAAAGCCTTGCGACCCGCGCCGACATGGGAAGAATTCCTGATTCAGCAAGCGGAACAAGGAAGTAGCAAGGCGCTTGAGCTACTACGCCATCGGAAAGCCAAGCAAGCTAACTTTGAAAAGGCCTTATTAACTGCGGATGACCTGACGCAAGCCAAGCAACTTATCTATCAGGATTTGAAGCCCTTCATTCGTAAAAACGGCGATCTGATATACCAAGTCCAGGACGGGGGGGCTGTGACCGATGAGAAGCAATGGGTATCGGTCAGCACTGTAACGACGGGATCAGCTATTTTGGCCCTCACAATAGCAGCTGAGCGCTTTCAAAATCATCCCCTGGATGTGCAGGGCAGCCCTGAATTCAAACGGCAAATTGTGCAGCTGGCCGCTCAACACAACATGGCGGTGACCTTCAAAGATGGAGCGCTGGAGCAAGAGCGTCAGCAGCTCATTCAGGGGCAACAAGCATCTCTGCGACCAGAAAGCTCTATTTTACCTGCCTTGCAAGCTTATATCACCGAGCGAAATCGGATGCGGAAACGGGTTAACGATCTAAAACCCCATCGGGCCTGGACGGCTCAAGATGCAGGTCCTGTAACTTATCAGGGGCGGCGCACCTTAACGGACGGCACTGAAGCCGTGCTACTTGAAACCCAAGAAGCCATGTTGGTGAAACCCGTTCAGCGCTCAGAGGACTTTCAGAAAATTGCCGTGGGGCAGACGGTTCAATTGGATGAAAAAGGCCAATGGCAGCGCTCAAGCCAACTGAAAGGACGAGGGCGATGAGCAAAGCAGATCCCAAAACTCAGACTTCCCTGGATTTGACGATTATGGCCGTGGTCATGATTCTAGCCAGTACGGGAGCCACACAATTTGTGGCTGAGCGATTCCACTATAATCCAGCGTTTGGGAATCCCTGGTTTGACCGTTTTTATGCCCCTTGGAATTGGCTGGTTTGGCAGAATCAGTTTGCCAGCAGTGGCCCTCAAACGTTTTCAGTGGTCAACGTGTTCTTGCTGTTGACACTGGGAATCACTATTTTTTCGTACTTTACGCTGTTGAATCTCCGGGCACGGAATCCTCAAGGTCACCAAGACGTGCATGGCACGGCCCATTTTGCCACCCAAGCAGAGATTGAAGACACTGGTCTACTGCCAAACCCACAGGAACCCAACGCCGGGGTTTATGTGGGCGGTTGGACAGATCAGAAAAAGCGGCTCCATTATCTGCGCCACAATGGCCCTGAGCATATTGCAGCCATTGCCCCCACAAGATCTGGGAAGGGCGTAGGCCTGGTTGTTCCCACCTTGCTGGCTTGGCCGCATTCGGTGGTGGTCAATGACATGAAGGCGGAACTTTGGAATCTAACGGCGGGTTATCGAAAACATGAGTTGAACGGCACGGTTTTGAAATTTGACCCCGCTTCCGAGACTGGCAGTTGTGCTTTTAACCCGTTGGATGAAGTACGTCTTGGCGTGACCGAAGTGGGGGATGTGCAGAACCTGGCCAATATCATTGTCGATCCCGATGGGAAAGGCTTGGTGGATCACTGGGCCAAAACCGCGCATGCGTTTTTGACCGGTCTCATCTTACATTTGATTTACCAGACCGGCAAAAAAGCCAGCTTATCGGATGTGGCCTATGCCATTTCTGATCCCACCCGGCCCATTGATGCCCTCTATGAGGAGATGGTGAATAACCGGCACAGCAGCCAAACCGCTCGACAAGTGGTGGCTTCAGCGGGTCAAGATATGCTCAACCGGCCAGAGCAGGAACGGGGCTCGGTGCTTTCTTCCGCTCAGGCCTTTTTGACCATTTACCGGGATCCACTGGTTGCCAAGAATATCAGCCGCAGTGATTTTTCCATTCATGATCTGATGCACCAAAAGCATCCGGTTTCACTTTACCTGGTGGTTCGCCCGGCAGACAAAGATCGATTGAAGCCCCTAATGCGCCTGATTTTGAATCAGATTGTGCGCGTTTTGACCCGAGATGAGCAAAAATTTGAAGGCGGCCAGCCCGCCAAATCCTATGAACAGCGCCTGCTGTTAATGCTGGATGAGTTCCCCACCTTTGGCCGTCTGGAAGTGTTTCAGGAAGCCTTGGCGTTCATTGCAGGGTATGGCATGAAAGCCTATCTCATCATGCAGGATATCGCCCAACTTCAAGCCGCATACGGGCAAAATGAAAGCATTCTTGCCAACTGTCATATTCGGGTGGCCTATGCGCCTAATAACGTACTAACGGCAGAATGGTTATCTAAGCTGTTGGGACAAGCCACGGTGGTGAAAGAGGACTACACCAGTTCGGGAAAACGCTCTGGGGGGATGCTGGGGCAAGTCAGCCGTTCGTTTCATTCGTTGGGCCGCCCATTGATGACGCCGGATGAGGTGATGCGTTTAAAAGCGCCTAGAAAAGACCGGCTGGGCAATATTGAAAATCCTGGGGAAATGCTGGTTTTTGCGGCAGGCCACGCGCCAATTCAGGGGACTCAAATTCTGTATTTCCGCGATCCCTGGTTTAAAGAGGCTGCCAAAATTGCCCCACCCAAGCATTCCGATACAATCTTGGATACCAGGCAAATCAGGCTTAAACATATGGGCAATTTGGCGTCTTCAAGTGGCAGTTCTACAAGCCCTGCTCCCAAGCATCGGGTCCAGCCTGTGTTATTGGAGCGGATCCAACAACCGCCAACCCAAGCCCGATGAGAACGCTATTGATCCGGTATTTTAGTGGGGTTGCCCTCATTGGGAGCCTGTTATGGGTGTTCTATGCTCAGGGCTATCGGATTATTACCACGCCTTCTGTTCCACCAGGCGTATGGAAAGTTGAACCAATCCATGGCCCTATTCGGCAGGGACAGTTTGTCTGGCTTTGCCCGCCAGATACACAGCTTTTTCGATTAGCCAAGCAACGTGGTTATATTCCAGAAGGTGAGTGTCCTGGTGGTTACAGGCACTTATTGAAGCCTGTCGCGGCAGTCACAAGTGATAAAATTCTTATCAAAAAATCCGGAATTTTCGTGAATGGTGAGTTTATTCAAAACAGCCAAGTTCTCAAAAGGGATCAGAAGGGTCAGCCATTACCACAGGCTATATCGACTCAATATATGGTTCAGCCTGGCTTTATATGGGTAATTTCTCCTTTTGATTTAAAAAGTTTCGATAGCCGATACTTTCATGGGGTATCTACTACTCAGCTTAAAGGTATTGCCAGGCCAGTGTTGATCTTTAATGACGTGCACCCTTCAATCTAAATATCTCTCACGCTGCCAGTTTAGCAAAAGAGTCATGACTTGAATTTTTGTAAATTCTATTTTTCGGAATCTAAAGGATATTAGCTTCTTAATAATTTTTAGAATCAAAGGTTCATAATTAAAAATATATGGAAGCTCAAGTTGCCATACTTTCTCATTTTTTAGTAGTTCATCAAGTTCATTCTTAATTTTGAAAATACCTTTGGATTTGATTCCATCCATCAGCTTATTAAGTGAAAAGCTGAGAATTTCCTCTTTTTTCTCAACTGAAATATTTTGTTTCCACAGCTCAAAGAGGAATTGCGTTAAAACTCCAATACTGGATGTAATAGTGGTTTTCTCAGAAAAAATAATACCAGCAACTTTTTCAAAAACACCTTCGCATTTCCAGTCAGTTCTTCTGCAACTTTCAAGAATTGGTAACCAATTTAAAGATACGTAGTCATAACCAAGTTCTATCAAGCGTAAGACATAGTTAGAGAATTCGTCATTAGTGAGATGTTCACTTCTATGCATATCAAAAAGCAGGATCTGTACCCAAACCCCCGAAGTTTTGTAAGTGTGAAAAGCAATCTCGCGTAGTCTTTGATCATCAGAGCATAGAATATGATTAGGCTCCTTCGCTAGAACCATACAATCAAAAAAGCATCTTCCTATAGCTTCTCTAAACTCTTCTCTAATATTCTTATCAATTTCAAAATAGCCATACATTGGTTCTAAAGAACAGTTTCTCTTGATCCAGTTACACAATCCCTCAAGTGATTCAATTTCTTTTTGGATTTGCTCTGGACGTATTTCGTATCTGATGTACTGTTCGCCTTCCTTGTTAATAGTTATGTACCCACTTTCCAATGTCCATCGAGCTTCAATAATGTGCTCTTTGATTGTTTGTATAGTAGACCAAGGAGTTGCTAATTTTTCATAGCATTGCTTAACCTTTTCAAGGATTCCTAATTCTTGCATAGTTAGCAAGGAAATTAAATCGAGGACAAGAGTTTTATCCTTATTCTGAATAACTTTGAGAGCATAATTTCTCTCATTTTCATTCCCTGTTGTTGAAATCAACAAGCGATCAGGTTTACCAACCAAGCCTCCCCATGCCTGAATTGGATTTAGCCCAAGATTCTCAGCTAATGAACCAATCGTAATGAATGGCCCCGTATTATAAATGCTTACAGCTTGGTTGATATTATCTGTTCTGGCGTCAATTCGCTCTAATATTGGTTTCAAGTTATCAAGGGTACTATTTTCTGGATTGTTAGGTATTTCAACTAACTGTATTTCATTATTGGCTGGGAAGAACTCTTGATATCTTCCAACGCTTTCCTGATAGGCAAACAGATACTTGTGTTTTATCTCTAAAATCTTGGTTCCATCTGATGTTAAATCGCCAGCAACTTTACCAAAAATCTCTTTAAATAAAGGATGTTGCTCATTAATTTCCTTGAAACGTATATCTGTTTTGGATCTATCCTCTAGTATCAGCCAATCAGATTTACCTGTAGGGTATTCTACTTGCACTGCTGTATCTGGCTCTACTTTTTCTCTTTTAAGCAGAGATTCTATATTTCGGGCTTGCTCATTAAATAGGCCAGCATATTTTAGATGGGCTTGTGGTTCATTAAAATATGTTCTTCGCAACTCATAAAGAACCTGAAAGGCCTTCTCTAAAAAGCCTCGTTCCTTCAGCAGGAAAACATATAACAATCCATTATCAAATGAAGTTTTCTCATCAAATGCAAAGCTACGGCGTAGGAATTCATCAAGATCTGAAAAACATTCTAGCTGTATATTTAAAACAGCATTTCTAACCAGGATTTTAAAGTTAGAGGGTTGCTCAGCCAGAATCTGTTGATAGATCTGTTTGGCCTTTTCATAATCTCCCACTTTTTCAAACAGATTACCCTCAAGCTCAGCAGCATACTCTACAATCCCACAGTTTTCCCTCAGCATTTTACAGATCACAAGAGCTTTACTTTCTTTGCCATCGAGAAGATAGCTATAGATAAGCTTTCTTGAGATAAAAGTATCCCTGACTATGGGGTTTAGTTCCTCTAATAAAGGAGCAGATTTATCATACCTTTTAAGCTCATACCAGAGCATGGCCAAGTCCAGCTTCAGACGAGCTGGTGCAGTACCCCCCAGTAGTGATTCTGCTTCTTCAAGTAACTTAGTTGCTTCTTCTTGATTGTTTTCCTCTGCAAAAACCCTTGCTCTGCCTGCCAAACTATCTACGTCTCTACATCTTTCAAGCGCTTGTTCCGCCTGTTCAGCAGCAGAATTCAGATCTCCTTTATCAATCAGAATATGGATCAATAATCTCTGTGCATCAAATCTATTATCTTCATCAGTAGTAAAGTCAGATTTATATATTTCCTTTTCCGCCTCTTCATGCCGCCCTTGAAATCGCAGTGTTTCAGCAAGCATAATGTGAGCTTCAAAGGACATCTCATCATCAGGAATCTGCCTTAAGAATCTCTCTGCCTCCACAAAATTATTCATGTCCAGCGCCAATAAAGCTCTTAACCTTAGAGCATCTATTTTTTGTTCTTTAGCAGGATACTTATCCACTGGAAGATTTTCCGTGACTGCAAAATATTTTTTAAAATCAAGAACAGCCGCCTCATACTCCCTTAAAATTCTGAGGCCATTTGCTTTATTAATCAGTAAATATGCTTTTGCTTGGTATAACTCTGGATCATCAGAAATCTGAGATAGAAGATTATCAACTAACTGGTTGGCAGTTCTTATTTTTTCCTCAACTTCTACATTCTGCACCCCAAAATGTGAAAGTGTTGCCTTTTTAAAGGACCATTCATACAAGGCCTGAGCATAGTATAGTTTTAGCTTATACGAGTTACTTGCTTGTACCGCCGTTTCCATCCAGACAATGCATAATTCAATATTGCCTTTTCTCCTCGCAACTTCTGCGATACCAAGAGCAACTCCGGGCTCACTTTTTTTATCTTCAGGAATGGGGCTTATAATTTCATCTATGCTCTTCTCTGGATATGCTTGAACTAAAACCTGGTATGCAACTTCATCGCAAGGATCAACTGCGATCGCTTTTTCTGCATATAATCCGGCCTCTTTTGCATTGCCCTGTATAATCAAAGCCAAAGCTTTTAGTTTATTTGCACTTTTGTGATTAGGATTATTCTCATAAGCTTTCAAAAAATACGTTGCACATTCTTGCTGTTGATGTAATTCGTTAGCAATATCTCCAAGGTAGTAGTAATATCGGAATTTCTCGTTATCACTGGATAACCCTAGGAAGTTTCCCTCAAATTGTTTTAGTTTTTTAGAAGCCTCATTTACTTTGTCAGAGTTTAGGTTATCTCTAATTTCATTTAGCAATTTGGAGGCTTCTGTGTCTGCCTGCTGCTTCTCAGGCTCTATTTCTGAAATGCCTCTTACAAAGCTAAATGTTTCATCATAGACTTTGAGAATAGGCTCACATCGTTGCACTTCACTTTGAGCAAGTTCTTGGGTCTTGAATTTCTTATAGATTCTACTTGAGATCTTCGTTGCTGTGTCCAGATACTGTGGATAGAATAAAAGCGCTACTTCTGGATGCGTATCGACTAGCTCTTCGATATCGTCCCAACTATAAATCAGGATTCTAAAAAAACCTTTATCCTGATATTCTCTGCTTAACTTCGCAACATAATCCTGAGTATCGGGATCTCTTCCAGCCGTGGTAGCAAAGATAAGTTCCTTTAAAGGAGGATCATGCTCTTGGGCTTTCACAGCATCCGCTTTTATATCTGCATTGGTTAACTTTTCACTTTTACTTCTTACTTTGCATTGTATTGCATGCCTTTCCCGTCCGCCCTCAGGATATCCTATGATATCAATTCCCTTCTGGCCTTTAGGATTTGTACTATATTTCTGTGCATGAGGATCATTCCAGACTTTTTTCCAGAGGGCTAGACAAAAGCTTTCAAACTCTTCATCATTTTGTGGGGGAGGTAACTTTTTATACATGTTTCTGGTTTCTCTATAACTGTTATGTAGCTCAGATTGCTTTAAAACCTAGTATATAGTTGTTCACGCAGCCCTATGTTGAAGCAGTAGTTTCTAGCATGCCCAACACTTTGAGAATGGCCAGAATCGAGGAAAGCTGAATGTCCTCTTTGTGGTTCTCAAAGCGGGATACCGTTGGCGTGCTGATACTGGCTAAAGCCGCTAGTCGTTGCTGAGTAAGTCCGAGAGCTTTGCGCCGCCGGAGGGCCTCTTCAACAAGTGCTGTCCAATTGAGCTGAAATTGCCGTTCCATCGTTTCTCCATCAACTGTATTAGGTTATCTTTCAAGCTGGTTGGAACCTGCTCCGTTTGAAATATGGTTTCTTTTGTCTTTTCCAAACGTTTACCCAAATCATCCACGGCCAATTTGATGGCGGCATGCGGAAGTCCATAAGACTCTCCTAACAGAATCAAATGTTTGGGCTTGATATCACCAATTCTGAGATCTCTGGCCCCCGCAATTCTTAAGGCCAAGGTTTGATACTCTTTATAGATTGCAGCTGCTACCAGGTCATAGCAGGGCGTTAATCGAAGCCCTTCAGGGGTATGGAACATGGCAAAATTTTTCAAGTGGGCGTCCGTGTTTCCGGTGAGGATTGCTACCAATATTCGACGGAACAACGTATCGGCTTCGGCTGGCACACACCGAGGGGTTTTACGGATAAACTGGCCCATGTCCTCATAAGCGCCTTCGTACTTATCTTCGGAAAACTTTCCTAAAAGCTGGTTAAACTCTTCAAAATGCCGCTTGTTTCCCTCTGAATCCCGATCAAAACGCTTAATCAGCAGTGCTTTAGGGATTTGCTCCCCAACGGGCGCAATTTCAGCCTCGGCTATGTGGTCATCAGGCAACAAGGTAGCCGTTGCTCGGAGGGTTAAAAGCTCAAGTTCGAGGATGTCAGGTAGCGCCCGAGAGGGAAGTTTGGCAATATGCGTTGAGCCAGAGTCTTGCGTGGAGGCTTCATAACCCTTGTCCGTCTTTTTAGCGGTCATTTTGGGTTGAACACCAGACAATGAAGCTCGACCGGCCAGGGCAGCTATCTGCTCCGGATCATCCAGATCAAAGGCGCGTATTTCCCGAGGTTCAGGGTCAACAATGCTCACCGCCCCAATGCAGTCCCGGCCAAAAGCCAATAATAGACCGAAGCGATTATTCTGATGCACTCCTAAGGCTCTGGCCTGAGCATCCCGCAACCAGCCTTCAGCCACCAAATTGTCAAAATAGGGGTGAAGCCCTCGTTCACAGTAATAAGTGTACTGACTCAAAGGCAGCGTGATGGATACAGGGGGATGCTTGGCCTCCAGATAGCTTTCATCATAAGTAAAGGCAAAGCGATTGCCCGGCTCTTCGGCTAAGATACCGGCATAGTGGTCATATAGGTAAACTTTTCCGTACTGTCTGATCGCCATTATAAAATACACTTTATATCGCGAAGGTCATTTTAGTCTTTTATAAACTATATTTTATATCATATTCCACGGTTTTAAAAATATAAAACATGTTTTATAAATAACCAAGCGGGCCGAAAAATATAAAGTATGCTTTATACTTGTGAAAGAAGTGCTTGGGGTGATATTCGGAGCTATACAAGGATTTGAGAATCTCTCCTCAATGAGAACTCCAAAATCCAGACTTTGACTACAGAAATGCACATTATTGTACATCCTCACAAATATCCAACCGGAATTGCATCCACTCCTGGTGATAGAGGTAGCAAGGCTTTTGTGAAACAGAGCACACCGCCGTGACCGACTGGCATACCGAGCTTATCGAGTATGTCAAACCCTTTGAATTTTATATTCTGGATAGACGACGTTTTCTTGATTTCTATGGGATACAGCGTTCCGTTTTCCTCGATCAGTACATCCACTTCGCGCTTATCCTTATCCCGGTAAAAATAGATCCGAGGCGTTCGGCCATGATGTAGGTAGGATTTGATGATTTCCGAAACAACCCAGGTTTCCAGCATTGCACCGGACATAGCACCACGCTCCAGTACATCAGCACTGAGCCAGCCTGTCAGATATGAGGCTAGCCCCGTATCCATGAAATAGAGCTTGGGCGTTTTGACCAGTCGTTTTGTGTGGTTATTAAAATACGGCTGAAGTAATGTCAAAATCCCTGAGGCCTGTAATACGTTCAGCCACGTTTTGACCGTTGGCTCACTGATACCGGTATCCCTCGCCATGTCCGCATAGTTAATGAGCTGTCCACTTCGTGCCGCTGCAATCTGCATAAATTTGTGAAAACTGGCCGTGTCCCTGATATCAAGATATTCCCGCACATCCCGTTGGATATAGGTAGATATGTATGAGCTGTAAAAGCGCTCCCAGTGTTTGCCATTATTGATCACCACATCGGGGTAAGAGCCACGCCAGATAATGTGATAGGCTTCCGTCAAGGATAAAGGCTTGGCATTCTTTCTGGATTTCAACAAATCAGGCGTTGGCAGAAAAGGGGGATCGTTTGGACGGCCTTGTTCCTCTGCCAAAGAAATCCCTTGTAGGTTCAGAATGGCAACCCGCCCTGCAAGGGATTCGGTAACATTCTTCATCATTTCAAACTGCTGGGAACCAGTTAGCCAGAATAGTCCAGGCTTTTTGGTATTATCGACTACCATTTTGATATACGAAAACAAGTCTGGCGCATACTGGACTTCATCAATCAGGACCGGCAACGTCAGCCGATCAAGAAAGCCTGCCGGGTCATTCTGCGCAGAAACCCGTGCTCCCAGATCATCCAGAGACACATAGGAGCGCGAAGCTTTTTGGACTTCTTTTAGTAATGTTGTTTTCCCTACCTGTCTTGGACCGGTCAGTAGAAGTACTTTGAAATCCTCACTGGTTTCTTGAATGATGTCGGTTAGGGTGCGCTCAATCTCTAAAGTCATATCGGCCAATCCTAAAATACACTTAAATATTAGCCGCTAATCGACTTTGTGGCAAGTAGAGCTTTCTATACAACTGATAACAAACCGTTTCGAGCGTTGCCCTTATACATCTCTCACGTGGTATGTTGGCGGCTAAAACGCATAGTGGATGGGCCTATAACTCATCCAGGTTGCATCCAATGGTTTAAGCACAGCCGTTTTTGGTTGTTTGGCCGGAACTTTTCACTCCATTGGTCGGGATTGAATTACCGCAATACATCGTGCAGGTTCTTCACCGAACTGGTCAAGGACACCCTGAGAGACAATTCTTATGGGCAAAAACGGGCTTGCTGAATGGATGCTTGGCCCCGATAATGCCTAGCCTGCCGCCAAGTAGTTGCGCTACCATATCGGATAAGACAATGGAGCATCTGTAATCAAGCGATGAAGCCTCTCAAGCCCAAACCTCGAAAGCAAACCAAGCCAGGCTTGGAAACTCTGCTATCTCAGGCATCTCCCCAAGTTCTGTGTGAGTTGGTGATGACCTTATGCCACAAGCAAACCGATCTTCAGGCCCAAGCTTTTGAATATTTATATCCAAGGGTGATTCTAACGCCAGAAGAACGGGGAGATGCAGCTGATCAAACCCTTTTGCATTATTGGAAAGATGTCAAAAAGGACTTAAACAAGCTGATAAAATCAGGTTTTGAGAGCCAAGCTCAGGAAACAAAGCTCGTTAAAAAACTGGAGACACTCTCTCAGAAAGCTCAGCAAGAAGTAATTTCACTCAAAAGCCGAATGCGCCTCATTGGTGAGATGTTTCAGTTTTTGGATTGTTTACCACTGATTAAAGAGATTACCCAAGCCATGCTGGCAGCAGCTCATTCTGACAATGAGCGTATGACGCTGGCAACCTGTTTTGATCAATCTCCCCATAATGGCTATTTAAAGCAACTTGCACGTGCGATTTACCGAGAAATAGGCGATGATGAAGCTTACTTGGCATCCCGACTGCCTAATATGAACTCTGCCGAAGATTATTACGATTTAGCCCTGTTTTACAGGGACAAAGACAACCTGAACAAGGCCGTTGAAATTGCTGAACAGGGACTTACTATTCGTTTTGGCTCAAAGCAAGAACTCCGGGTTTTTCTGGCGGACTATGCGTTAAACCACCAGAGAAATCGTCAGCGCTACTTAAAGCTCATGTATGAAAATATGCTGGAGCGGTTTTCCCTGCAATCCTATATTACCTTTCATGCCTATTGCAGCCCGTCGGAATGGCTTGAATATGAACCCGGCATTTTAAAGAGACTAAAATCACAATCAGTTTATACCCGCCTATCCATCTTTCTACATCGTCAGGAAAAACAGGCGGCATTAGCGATATTGCTAGAGACCTCAGATGGGGTTATTTTTCCTGACGGCAAATTACTGGAGTATGCCCAATCGTTGGAGGCAGACTTTCCCACAGAAATACTGAGCTTTTATCAGGGTATCGTACAAAATGAACGCTTCAATACCGGGCGGCCTGCGTATACCAAACAAGCCAAACTCACGGTTCGGATTCGGGAGATTTACCTCAATCATCTCAAACAACCTGCAAAGTGGGATCAGTTCAGACGGGAGCTGAAACACCGGCACTTGAGTAAATCTGCTTATCAGGCAGTCTTTACCGACTGGGTTTATGATTGGACTAAACTCTAAAGTGGTAGGCAATGCCAAGCCCTTTTGTTGTTATCCATTAAGCCTTTTTGGAGGTAGACTTTGAACGTTTAGTCGTGCTGGACTTCTTTGCTTTTGGCTGCTTGGCCGTCTTTTTGTCAGGATTATAGGTAGGCTTGGTCTTTTTTGTTTTTACGGCACTAGTCAAGGGTTGCTCAGAATTAGATGGCGAGGGGGCAATCGGTTCCAACATATCGACTTCAACATTGGCCAATGGCCCTGTCAGGGCTTTATGTAGTCGGTAATCTTTCAAACTACTGAGACAGGCAGATCTCCATGTTTCAGGGACTAATGCGCCAGATTTCAATTGCTCTTCAATAACCATACCCCAAGCAAAGAGGCGGGCACTGCGCTCTTTACTCATTTCAGTTTGTAATCGGTTTTTGGCCAATTGAATTTTATTTTTCAGTTGATTTTCTTGTTTAATCAGCTTATCAAGTCTGCTCTGAGGGTCTTTAGGGGGACGTGGCATGGTAAAACTCCTTCTATTCGGGAATGATACTATTCGAAACCAGAGCCATTGCCTTTTTAATCAATGGAAGCAAGGCCTCTTCGACTTCATCCTTGAAGTTCCCTAAATAGGGATTCCGAATTGCATAATCTGCAATGAGGTTGGCAATAAGCAGTTGATGGGCTTTCTGAAATAGCTTTTCCTCCTCTGGCATCAAGGGGAGGACATACGCGTAAAAAGCATACAAAGCCTGATCGACATCCGGGTTGGAAAGATCGCCTCGAATTAGTTTTAACTTGGGTCTCGGCATTAGAATCTCCTGTTTTCAATCAAAATACGGGATAAACAGTCTCGGGCTTATCGTGTCAGCACCTGTATTTTCTTAGTCAGGAGATGCGGTTGAGCCTCCTGATGGGGTAGGGCTTGGTGTTGAGTGAAAGTCTTGGATTGCGCCTTGATGAGCGCTAACCCCACTTGCAACTGCTTCTGCACAGCCTCTTTTCCTTTTTCCTGAGCCAGATCATTCCAGTCTGTGCCTGTCGAACCTTTTTCAAATTCAGGAATGAGTAGATGACCACTCACCTTTTGAGAAGCTTCTTGGGCTTTCAGGAGACCCACGTTCTTCTCAATGGGCTTGGTATGATCATTATCCCCGGCGATTACCAAGGTGTTGGCTGGATATTTCTCTCGGAGCGCTTGCGCAACAGTCGGCAAATTCCCGGAATTAAACGCCACCACAACCGGCAATCCCAAAGCTTCATGCACGGTGGCAGCAGTTGCATACCCTTCTGCAAGTAAGATAGGCTTGCCCTCTTGAATATCGCCCAAGACATGATGCCCTCCCTGAATTCGACCGCCGCGAGGGAAGCTCTTACGGCCTTGAGCGTCAATGGATTGAGCACCCCAGAAACGGCCCTCAATATCGACAATGGGAATTAACAGCTCCCCGTGTCCACTCCAGTGCTGGGCGGGCTCATCGGGTTGAGCCTGTCCAATTTCCACGGAGCCATGTTTATTAATCCTGACCCCATAGGCTTGAACCCCTTTTCGCTCCAGGTAAGGATGATTCTGCGCGGGAGCTGCCTTCAACCAGCATTCAGCTACTACATTGGCCGTTTGCACTTGGCTCTCATCTCGCTCTTGCGCCCGCTTCAACTGACGATGAGCCGCTTCTTGCTCCAGACGAATGCGATCGCTTTCGCTTAAACGATTCACCGGCAGCTCTGACTTCCAGGTGTTTTCCAGCCCTGTTTTGTAGTTGTTGATATAACCTGCGGGATGCCCGTCCATAAAGCCAACATAACCGCCGTTTTTTTGGCCTTGTTTGTCTCCGTCTACAGGCACCCGATGTAGCTTGCCATCCATGATGGGCAAGCCTTTCAACTGCAAACCCGCGTCTTGAAGTGCTAGGGCAAATTCAGCTTGTGGATCTGTTGCAATGACTTTGGAAATCACTTGCGGACTCTGTACCCATTGCTTCAATGGTTCTAAAGCAACTCCTTCGGGCGCATACCAGGATTTCTCTTGTCGATCCCATTTGGCACCTAATTTTTTGGCGGCTTCTTTTTCGGCATAAGGAACTTCCAAATAGACCCGTTCAGGCGTGACTCTCAATGCGCTCTCCTCCTGAATCTTGACAACCGGTATTAAAATTTTTGGCTCTTCCTGAGTCGCTTGGGTTTGCACCTTCAGCATCTCCCGACCCAAGAGATACTGGGTGATTTTTTCCGCATCGGCGGACGCCCTGAAGATTTCTCGGGGATCTTCTTGTAACACTTTGATCCAAGAACCCACGTAGGAAACATGTTGGCCTGGATCGTGGCCGATATTCAATTTTTCACCCAGCATGAGCGAGGCAATTTCAGCCCGCAATTCTTCCTTGGCATAAACTTCTGAACCAAATGGATGCTGTAAATCCCGGTTAAGGCGGGATTCATGCCCAGTCCAGTGCCCCAGTTCATGCAGCGCAGTGGCATAATAATTATCGGCGCTGGGAAATTGCTCTCTGAGTGGCAGAGTAATCTTATCGTTGGATGGACGGTAAAAAGCCCGATTTCCTGGTAAATGATCAATCTTGGCTTGAGAGTCTTTTAAAATTGCTTCAGCCTCTGTATGCCGTTCCCATTCCGTGAGGCCCGCTTTGAGTTCCATTGCCGGTAAGCCGCTGATTTGTTGGGCGTTAAAGACGATGGCAGAACGCACCGTGGGGCATTGTAGGCGTACAAAAATTTTAAGGGGATTCCCGTTTTCATCTAGAACGGGATGGCCTTCTTCATCCCGCTTAGGGATTTCCTCGTGCCATTTCCAGAACTGAATCATGGTCCCTTTTTCGCCTTTATTAACCTGGGCATCCAGACTGCCCGCTTGTTTATAGGTCATCCAGCGGGTATCGCCATAACCTCTGGCTTCTGAGGTAGAAAGCAACCAAACGGCGTTGATGCCCTTATAAGCGTTGCCTGTGGTAGGGTTGAAGGGCAGAAAGCGCTCTCCCGCTTGCCAGGGTTTAAGCCACGGGGCTGTTCCTTGTTCGAGTTGTCGGATGATGGATTCAGAAACCGTTTTGGCGTAATCGCTCATTGGGCAACCTCCATATCAATTTCGGAGTCAATGGCGTCTTGTTCGGTGATGGCATCTTCTTTAAATGCGCCCCACGCTTCGGCTTCTATGGGGTCCACTTCGATGACCACGCCTGGGACTGTAAAATCGGCCATATTTCGACTAATGGCAAGTTTATTGGGTTGCTTGAGATTCATGGTTTATGTCTCCTTTTCTATTCAGTAAGTTGAATGGTTAAAAATGGAAATCGGTCAAAATATTACTGCGTTTTTTTTGCCTCTAGCACTCAATGGCAAACGCTTTACCAGCGCTGTGCCGTTTGGCTCCCGCTTGCTGAAATGGGGCTCCTATTGGCCGACCAAGGGGGTAGCACTATATCTTTGGACACCATGACATTGAAGCGATAACCGGGCCGAATGGTCAGTGTGGGAGCCATATTGGCCCGACCCTGATAACTGGACAGGCCGAGTTGATTGAGTTGCATGCCCAAAGAGCCTGCGATCATTTGCTGACTGGAGTAGACAGAATCCCCTTGCCTTGCTTGCGGTTGAGACAGTTGTACGCCTGCGGTAATGGCGGATAGCAGCAACGCGTTTCTGAATGTGGGCCAGACATGGTTATTGGTTTTGTCTTTAAATCCGGAATAGCCACTTTGATCCAATCCTGCCATTGCCCCTAAATCCAAGGATGAAGCATCCGGGTAAATCACCCGGTTCCAGGCAATTAAAACCCGCTTCTGACCACTTGAAATTTGATGATCATAAGTCCCGACCAGTTTGGCCCCTTGGGGGATGAGCAAGTAATGCCCTTTGGCAGAATCATAGACATTCTGCACCACTTGGGCGACCAATTGCCCTGGCAATTCACTATTAATGCCGCTAATCATGACTGAGGGAATCACCGTACCGGCTTTGATTTCATATGGCGAAATGGCAGGGACACGGGTATGGGGCAGATAATTTGAGCCTTCTAAAGTGTTCAAGTGTCCTTTTAAAACTGGGCCAGAAGCTTGTTCATTGCTGGCTTCCAATATATCGGTAGCATTGGCCCCATTCAATTCCGCTCCATTCCTTTGCAACCGGGATGAACGAAAGTCATTGGACGAGGCCGCAGAATAAACCGTTGAATTGGAGTCTTGGGCACTTTGTAACCGGGCCTGCCGAACCGCTTCTCTTTGAGCGGCTTCCTGCTCTTGCTGAAGTTGTCGCTGTAACTGAGCCTGAGCTTGGTAGTCTATGGGTTCAGCGGATAAATCAGTAGTCGCATTCATGGGTGCTGAGTTGCTATTCATAGGGGCAACCGTTGGGATCAATGGATCCTCCTTTAGTGAAGGGTGATCCACCAATACCGTGTCTGGCGCTTTGTCCAGCAATTGTGTGGGTTGGCCAGGGCCAGGCTTTTGTTGAGCGCTTCCTCCATTTTGTGCACTCAGTGATGGCTTGGGCATGATCCAGCTATATAAAATCGTGCAAAGCGCCACGGCAACCAGCGTACCTCCGAATACCACTGGCCATTTACTAAGCTGATCGCTGAAATGATGGCCTTGGATTGTGCCGGTTAAAAGTCCATTGGGTTCCTGCCCTTTGAGTTTGGCTTGATAAGCAGTATTTCTACTGTTTAGATTTTGGGACTGAGATCCCGTTTCCACTGGTTGAATCGGTTTAGATGCTGAAATTCGATACGTTTCATTGGGAATGTTTCTGGCCGCCTTCTCGGCTGGCGTTTCCTTGGTGGGCTCCGTTGAGACAGAGTCTTCGTTCGTGGCCTCCCCCAGCTCAGTTGGATTGGGATTCTGAATTTCTTTGTCCATTAGGGGTGTTCTCCGGCTTTAAATTGGGTCATGGGTGAGGCGGCAACCAGCGCTCCGGTTTGAGATCGGGTATATAATCGCGTTGCTTCCTGTCCGTTAATTTTGATTTGAACCAAGAGGCCTTGCTTAAAAGCCCGAATGCGGTAACGCACCCAATAGACATTGGGCATAGTCGTGTCTTTTTTTGCAAGGGCGAAGCCTCGTTTTTCAAGGGCGTAGGCCAGGCTAGGAATTAAGGTGCTTTTTGCCTGAGCTTGAGGTGGATTGGCCAATACGAGTGTGGCGTTAGGCTTGGAAATTTGAGTTTGAATCCAATGTGAAATCAGTTCACTCAGGAAAGCCGTGTCCAAGGTCGATACGTGCTCAATCCAAGAATGCTGAGAAGTGATTTGCTCTGCCATAGAATGCTTTGCTTTCACTTTAATCCCAGTCGCATGCACATTCATTGGAGAATTTTCAGGGTGCGATGGAGCTAATACCGTGTCTTTAACGGGAAAGGATGGAGATGGATTGGTCAAAGTTTCGGGACTTACTTGCTGTTGCACGACCCTTCCTTGCAAGGGCATTTGAAGTTTCTGAATGACGGCAGACGATTGTTTGGGCGGAATAAATGAAAAGTGCTGTTGAGTTTTAGGAGATGCTTTTCGGGGAGGCACTTTCCGTTTATTCGATCGATAAGCGGCGTGGGTCTTCCCATGCTGGGTACTTGCTGCGCTGGCTGAATCAGAAAAACTAACGAAAAGACTGCTCAATAAAAGCAAGGTTATTCCAAATCGTATGAGCATTTAACTTCCCTCTTTCACAATGTCTACCCGTTCCTGATTGCGACCCACGCCACTGATTAATGAGGCCCGGTGAATGACTTTATCCACGATGAACCGATCTCCATCCAGCCGGTAATTAACCAATTGTTCTGTAGAGCCTGGACCCAACAACACCAAGGCTGGAATCTCCTCGTTTTTAGCCGCTGGGGGGAGTTCGATGTAGGTTTTCACTTGATCGGTATAAACTCGCATGGGCCGCCAAATTGGTTTATCGCCTTTTAAACGGTATTTAAAATCAAGTGCCGAAGTGGCTTGCATATTACTGGCCAAATTGACAGTTGCATTGCTCTGAGATTGAGCAAAATAGGCGTTCCAATTGGCTTGCATATCATCGGGGTAAGCAAACGCCACTTTGGGCATCCAGCTTCGTTCCTTTCGGCTCACCAACTGAATGGTATAGGTGCGCCTATCCGTAATGGCCACCAAATTACTCACAATACCTACTTCAGATGGCTTGATAATTAAGTGCGAAGTTTCTACCCCATCGCGAACACTTCGGGCCAGTTTCACTTGCCAGCGCAAAGTATCGCCCACATCGATTTGCTGAATGGTTTCTCCCGGTTGCAGGCTAACTTCACACACATGCAGCGGTGCACAAATGACATTGGGCAAATTGGCACCAAAGGGAAAGACCAGGCTTCCATCTGGACTGAGCATCGGCGTCTCCGTCCGTTGCGGTTTGATCATAGATGATTGCGTGTTATTGGCGGGTTGAGCTTTGTTTTCTGCTGGCGCAATTTCAACCGGCTGAATTTTCGGCTTGGGTTGATAATTGAAATACGTTTTACTTATAGGAATCGGGGCATAACTACCCGGCATATAATTCGTTTGGATTTTCTCAATGGCGGAAAGGTCTTGCGCCAAAACCATGCTCAAGCTGTTACTCAGTAAGGCCAAGCCCAATGCAATCACCGATGTATGGATATTCATGAAATCCTCTCCCTATAAACGCTGTGACCAACTGAAGGAATCAATGTAAATTCCTAGCGGGTTCATTAAAATGGTGGCTTCATCCGATGGCGGGCTGATTACAATAGAGACTGTGGCCTGTTGCTCCAGGCTGCTAATCACGCGACCGTCTCTTGCCCGATGATCCTCTTGCCATTCAATTCGCCATGTTTTTTCACTGATGGGCTGAACGGATTCCACTTGCACACTGACCGATTCATTTTCCGCTTGTTTAAACGGTTCATGGGCTTGAAAATAATCGTTCAACGTGGCCATAGCTGGGCCATGGTTATTGATGGACGCATAGGCTTCTTTGAGAGCCTGCTTTTCAGCGGCCACATCCAGGTAAATACTGCGGGTGTTTTGAATCCACCGGGCCAAATGGGCTTTTATAGCCGAGGTGTTTGGCATCATTGGGACATCGGCCCGTTGCACAGCGATAGCCGCCCCCAGCTTGTCCACTTCCACCACATAGGGTACCATTTTGTTTTGAGCGCCAATATAGGCAGTGCCAGTGATAGCAAGAAGATTGACCACTAAACTAATCATGGCGACCCGTTGCCACACTTTTTTCTCATGAATAAAGCCGCCAAACTCTTCATTCCAACGCTTTTTGGCCAAATGATGCATGGCCATGACGGCTTCAGAATCGGTGTGACGTTGCTCATCTTTTGAAATCAGTGGGCGTGACAAAGTAGGCGGGCCGTGGCCCATCCAATGACTCATTTTTTTCTTCCTTTATTTATTTTTCTTTTAAATCGTTTCTAATAAATGCTTTTTAGACCCCAATCGTGTTGCGTTCTTCCTGTTTCCCACTAGGCACATCCTCACCGGGTTCATCGCCTCTAAATGCAGGTGTGATTTCATCCAACTTGCCCGGTGTAAATGAGCCTGGCATATATTGACCCAAGCTTCCCGCATTGGCGTCAAAAGAATGGCTGAACGCATCTCCCGCATGACTGCTTGCCCGGTTGGCCATGCCACCAGATGCGTTATAAAGTCCTTCAGCCCAGCCTTGCTGTCCCACCAGGCTGGACAATCCACCCAGTCCGGCAGTGGCAAGAGCGCCCACGCCATTGACTGCTGATGCCCCGACATTGGCCCCTGCCATCGTGGTGTTGACCATCGTGGTAGCCGAACTGTAAGAAGCGCCATTGATCATGCCCTGCACCATGGAGGGAATCATTTTGGCCAACGCCAGGAATACGATGGAACCGCCTGCAATGCGGAGCACCAAGCCAATATCCAAAATGGCTTGATTGGCGTCAATATCGGCATCCCATTGCTTGACCAGCACCACGGCCAATCCAATAATGAGTTGGATGACGAACAGTTTGGCTCCGACGGCCACAATGCCGACCAAGTAGCGTTGTGCGAAATCGCGTGTAAAACGGCTGCCACCGAAGCCCAGGAACAAAATACCCGCATAAGTGAAAATATAACTTTCCACCAAAGCCACCACCTGCAAAGCTGCAATCAGGGCAAAGCTGATTAGCATAATGACGGCCCCAAAGGCCATTGCCAAACTATCAATCGGCTTTTCAATTTTGAACGATTTGATGCACGTCACCGCAATATTGACACCTGAATCAAAAATATCGGAAGGTTGCAGGCCAGTTCTGCCGCTGGCAGCTGAACTGGCCGCATCCCCCGCCAATCGGAAGCTTTGAATCAACGCATTGGCCCATTCGGATGAATGGGTGAGCAAGGCATAGAAAAAACCAATGGTCAGGAGTTGTTTGGCTACCGTAATGGCCCATTCCCCCAAATCGCTTTTATGAATAATCAGCTCCATGCCAGTCCAGACCACATCGATCAGCACCAACAGCCAAAAGATGCTCATGGCAAAGCGTTGAAGCGGCCCTCCCCAAGCTGACGTATGATCCGCGTATTGATCGATAATGGGCTCCAAAAAATTATTGCTAATAGATTGAGCAAAAGCAGGAGCAGAACTACAAAAAATCAAACCCACTAAGCTCAAAAGTAGCAGTATAAAATATTTTGAATGCCGTATCTGAGGCATTAAAGCTATTTCGCCTTTAGTAAGTTTTGCCATCATCATTAGGTACTCGATAGGAATTATGGTTTGGGGGCGGTTTCACAGGGGTAGGACAGGAAGTTTGTTTGCAAGGCGGACAGGTTATTATTTGAGAAGAAGGTTGAGAAATAGATAATGTTGTAATCCACGTTGAAATAAGCGCTGTACCTACTATTAACGTTATTAACATCCAAAGCTTCAACGTTAAAGCTTGAGTAAAAAGTGTCATTAGGACTCCTTTCAATAAGTCTTTCCATCATCATTACGAACTCTCGGGGCATTCATAAAGCGCTGGTGAGCTGCTTCTTGAGTGGCCATTCGGTCTTGTTTCTGGGCCAAGTAATTGGCCTGCATCTGTAATTGCAGCATCATCATTTGGCGGAGTTTCATGACTTGCTCCACGTTTTGGGCGGCCATCATGTTGGCCACTTGCAACGCTTGCATGCGACCCTCTGCCGATCCGGCCATGGACTGCAATTGCTGCATTAGGGCTTGCTCATTTTGCATTTGAGACGCTTGTAGCCCCAAACCTTTTAAGGCGTATCTAGCGTTATCCGAGCCCTCTTGGGACCATTGAGCGTATTTATTCTGCCAATCCTTTGCATCCATTTTTCGATTCAGGTAAGCGTCATAGGTCCCATACTTGCTTGAGAATTGTCCATCCAGATTGCTTGCGGAATAGGCCATCGAACGGCTTTGACTCATTAAATTCTGGAGTTTTGAAAAATCCTGCATAGCCTGTCCCCAAACCTGCGTTGAAAGTCCTTTGGAATTGATCAGCATATCTTTGTACTGATTAATTTGAGTACCAAGTTGCTGTGCCTGAGTGGCCACTTGCTTGGCCATCATGGCCTTATTCATCAGTTGAGTCCATTCTGTACCGCAGTTGGTACAAATTACCGCATTTTGTGCCTTGACCGGCTGTTCTCCCAAAGTAGTTAGTATCAGACTCAATATAATGCATAAGTTTGTTTTAACCCACCAGTGCTTCATAATCTACCCCTCTCTTTTTCATCCAAACAAATGGCCACTTTGCTCCGTGTTCTGCTTTAAGCTGGTTCAGATGGGCCAGCTTTTCTTTGTCCGAAACAGCCACAAAGGACAACGCCAGTGGCCCCAAACCCAAATCAAATAGCCTGCGCCCTTCCGGGGACATGTAATAATATTGTCGCTTTTTGGTCGCCGTTTTAATGATCTGAATTTCAGCGGCATTCAAGCCCATCATGGCATACAGATCGCGGGGTCCTGGATGTTCGCTAGTGCCTTCCTTATCCGCCTCCTCATTAGGTAACAGGATTTTAGTCGGGCAACTTTCCAGCAACACATCATAAATCTGAGATTGCACAGCATCGGACAAGCTTTGCGTGGCCAAGACCACAGCGCAATTTTTCTTTCTCAATTCTTTGAGCCATTGGCGGATTTTGCTGCGAAAGACCGGATGCCCCAGCATAACCCAGGCCTCATCCAGCAATAACATGGCGGGTTGGCCTTGCAAATTCCGCTCAAACCGGCGGAAAAGATACAGCAATACCGGAATGGCAATCCGTTCTTTCATGGCCATTAACTCTTCAATTTCAAACACCGTAAATGAACTGGTTTTGAGCCCGTCGGCTCTGGCATCCAATAAATTCCCGTATGGGCCGCTGAGCGTATAAAACGACAAGGCCGCTTTGAGATCATCCTCTGCCCCACATTGTTGCAGCGTCAGCAGGAAATCAGACAAAGAGCGTTCATGTGTCTGTTTGGTTTCCCGCAAAATGCTCATGGCCCGGTGGATTTCCTGATTCTGGCGGGGGGTGGTGGTTTTACCCGTCCGCGTTTCATAAGTCGTGGCAATCCAGTCTTCGGCCCAGGCCATATCGGCATCCGTATCAATCAAGGACAAAGGCGCAAACGACAAGCTTGCATTGTCACCACCAATGTCATAATGTTGGCCGTCACATGCCTCCACCAAGGCCCACATAGAACGGCCTTTATCGAATGCGGTAATCGTCGCCTTGGGATAGCGCCGAAATTGTGCCGCCAGGGTGGCCAATAATACAGATTTTCCAGCCCCGGTTGGCCCCATAATCAACGTATGTCCCACATCGCTCACATGCAGGTTCAGGCGAAATGGGGTAGAACCCGTTGTGGCGGTATGCATTAGGGGTGGCAAATTGGGCGGAACAAGCGGATTGGGGCAAAATGCCCGGCCTGACCAGATGCTGGTAATGGGAATCATATGCGCCAAATGGTTGGAATGAACCAAAGGACGGCGAATATTGGGTAAGGTGTGTCCCGGCAAGGTGCTGAGCCATGCTTCCATGGCATTCAAGGTTTCCAGCCTGCAATTAAAGCCCAATCGCTTAATTTCCCGGATGACCAATCGTGCATTTTCCAATAGGGCATCTTGATTCGGGTTCATCAAGACCACCACTTGCGAGCAATACCCAAAGGCCATTTGCCCACTATGCACTTCAGTCATCACCGCTTGGGTGTCCAGCGTCATATTCAGCGCATCTTGATTCACCATTCCGCCCTTCATTTTGAAAATCTGGTGAAAGGGACTTTGCGCTTTTTGAATCCATTCCCGGTGTTCTTTTTTCAGCAGGCCAATGGCTTCATGGGCATCCACATAGATCATGCGGGTGACCCAGCGATACGCCAGCGGTAAATGATTCAAGGCTTCCAGAATATTGGGATAAGACTCATTTGGCATCCCGGTGAGGCTGATACAGCCGATGAAATAATCGCCGATTTTTGGGGTGTCTCCAGGAATCAGATCTTGCGCACCTAAATACCCATCCAAATACATGCCACAGGCAGGCAAGTTGACCGGGTGATACTCCCCCGTAATGGTGAAATTCAGGTAATTCACCAAATCATCGCGCAGATGCACCTGTCCGTATGCATCCGTCACCGAATAGCCTCGCATCCGGCGTACTTTCAAGATGCTGGAAAGCGCATCTTCCAGATTTTCCAATTGCCGCTCAAAGTATGCCAGATCGGATTCCAAAGACGTAACTGGTTCGGTTTTACGAGACTCATAGAACAGGTTTTTCAAGCGTGGACTCTGGAACGATGGGGATTTATAACGTACCACCCAAATATTGGTGCTTTCAAAATGATTGCCTTCTTTCAGGAAATTGGCCCGGTTTTCTGCTTCAATCCCTCGACTAATGGGATCGGGAAACGCAGAGGCTTCAGGCTCCGGGTAAGCCGCTGCTGGTTTGCGAATCAGTTCATGATGACTGACCCACCCGCCGCCAAAATGCTGAGTCAAAATGGTGTTTAAGGTGTCCGCCTGGTAATTCCGCTGGGCGGGTGTGGCGCTAGCAATGTCCAAACCTTCGCATTCAAAGGCTGCCGTTAAGGAACCGTCTTTGCCCAACATGACCCCACTCTGAACCATGGCGGCATAGTTGAGCAAGGTCGCTAATCCTTGCGAATCCGTTTGAAATGCTTTGGTGGATAACATAGTCCCCTCTTCTTCCCCTATCGTTCTATGGCGTTAATTTGGCTCTGGACTGGGCCGGATAAAAGCGCCGGTATTTCAAGCGGCGAAAATACACCTGGCTGAGATACGGATCCGCTTTGGCCATTTGCCGTAATAAGGCCAGACCGACTGTCCAAACGCCAACACCCAAAAGAATTTTAAACACGCTAATGTCAGACAGTATCAGCCCAGCAGCAATGACGCCCAGCATAATCACCCAAGGGCGCTCTCCGCCCAACAGCAAGTTGGGCCGGTGCAAGGTACGCGAAAAAGGAAGTCGCCGCAGTCTGCTCATTGTCCCAACACGGCTCCTACCCCAAAGAGGCTATTAATAAAGGGCCGGGCGGCTATTAGGATAGAACCCGATAAGGCCATCACCACCATGGAGCGGACAAAGCCGTCCATCTCACCACCGGTCATAAAGCGCCAAACGCCTGCCACAAAACCAATCAGGCACATACCTACGGCGATGGGTCCCAGAAAACTATCCACAATCCGTTGAAGAGGTGTTTCCCAGGGTAAGCCTGTACCACCGGCAGTGGCTGCCTGGGCCACGCTGGGCAAGAGAATTCCGATAGCCAGCAAGCTGCCCACCAGGACAACGGGCATCCACCGGCTAACGTTATAAGTTTGATATTTGTTCATGCTTTTCCCTCTCTAATTAACCTTCATTCCACGGTTTGAATTTGATACTGCTGATTCCGGTAGCCATCGACGGCCAGCAACGTTTTGACTTTACGCCCACTGCCGGTTTTCTCAATGTAGACAATGGCATCCACCGCTTCCCCGATCAGCGTTTTCATAGGCGACTGAGTGGCCAGCTCCAAGAGTTGTTCCAGTCTTAAAAATGCGCCTTCTGCGCTATTGGCATGCAAAGACGCCACACCGCCGGGATGACCGGTGGACCAGGCTGTTAACAGATCGAATGCTTCTTTGCCTCGAACCTCACCCACGATGATGCGATCAGGCCGATGGCGCAAAGTGGCCTTCACCAGCGCTTGCAAGGACACATCCCGGCTGCTACGCATCGCCACGATATTGGAAGCACCAGATTGCAGTTCGACGGTGTCTTCCAGCAGAATGAGGCGATGTTCCGGGCTGTGCTCGGTAATCGCTTGAATCACCGCATTGATGAGCGTGGTTTTCCCGCTGGAAGTGCCGCCCACAATCAAGATATTTTTGCGGGCTTTGATCCAAGTTTCAATCACGACCTTTTGCGCCTGGCTCAGAATGCCCGCAGCCACATAATCGTTCAAACTGAAAATCTGAATTGCCTTGCGCCGGATACTGAAAATGGGCCGCTCCACCACCGGCGGGATCATCCCGGCAAATCGGGAACCATCGTAGGGCAATTCGCATTCCAAAATGGGATTTTCTTTGGTAATGGCAGTATTACTGAGAGAAGCAATCACATTCAGGAGTGATTCTACTTGAGCCGCTTCAATGGTTCCCACCGACCGTTGGCCTGAGCGCAAATCATCCACCCAAACGCTGCCATCCGGGTTGGCCATGATTTCGATAATAGCCGGATCGCTCATATAGTTTTGAATAAAATCGGGAATATCTTGCAGCAACCGCGCCTGATAGCGTTGATGTTGCTCTTCCCTCACAAAAGATACGACTTGTGTCAAAATTTACATGCCTCAAAATAAGCGCGAAACCTAATGCGCTTGACTGTGAAACCACTTGCGAAAGTTATTTTGAAAAACTTGCGCTCATGTTAACTACTAATCTAAAACCCATGCAAGCACCATGTTTCAGACATTTACAATCTGCTTAATACATGAAGGGAGGGAAAGTTAGTGGATTGAGCGGTTACTTTCCCGCTGGGCGGATTCAATGGCTTGATAAAGCTTGGAAATCAAGTTACCCGCTTGATGTGCGTGTGGCAATGTGTTTCTTTATGAAGTGTAGTATTTTCACGAGTGGACGCTACTTTGCAGGCAAACGACTCTCACTCAAAGATCAAGATTTCTGATAGGACGACAAATAAAGACACTACTTAAAGTAGTGTCAGAACTACCAAAAGAAGTCTCAATGCAAAAGAGTCAAAGCTTATGGTTTTTATTTTATCGGCCATTTGTATTGATTTTAGAAATTTGGATTTAATCTTTAATCAGGCTGGTTGATACGGTTTTCTAGGGTTCTCAATCTAGATATTATTTCCTTAAAAGCGGGAACATCTCCCATAAACATCTCACTCATCGCCTGATAATCATTGCTTAAACTTGTCAGCAGCTCTTCACCAGGCACCAGCCTCAGAGAGCCAATACGGGCAGTTTCATAGGAGGCGCTGTTGTCGGAAAATAACAAGCTCTTATTCCGTACTACTTGTTCCAGTAAGTTTGTATTGGCAAGCGCAGAGTCCGCGACGCCTCTTTCCGCCATCATATAGGTGTCATAGTAATGACGTGACATACGATCTCGCTGTCTTGAGCCATGGTGGAGAGCATGTAGAATGGTCGCTTTTTCCCAAAAACTGCGCTCAGCAGCTAAAGTTGATACTTGAACAGCAACGTCTGTAAACAGTTGTGGAAAAGTTTCGGCAACGTATGGTCGAATCAGTTTGCTTTCGTTGGGTTCAATTTCACCCCGAGCGCCAAACTCTAGTTTGATTTGTGGCTGTATATAACCACCAACTTCCACAGGAAAACGGAGTGGAAAAGTCGCACCATAGTTCAATGTTTTAGGATAATGGAACAGCAAAGTTTGCTGCTCTGGATCCGACTCATCCAAGACAACTTCCCAGCCATCTGATTGCCCCAGCGTCTGACGAATGGCCTCAATCAGGTTAGGCAGAGCTTCACCTTCCACAAAACGTTGGGCGTTTTGTTTTAGGGCATCAATACGTCGTTTGCGCTCCTTCCCTGAGATATTGGCAGCCATTGGGTTTTCGACTTCCCGCACATAAGGGGCAGTTCGGCTAATGGTCAGATCGATATCCTCCGAAAACCGCTCTATCAAGCCAAATGCCTTTGATAGAGACGTACCACCCTTGAATGTGAGGTAAGACGCAAGCTCTGGACATTCGTAGAGTCTTTTCAGCGTCCAGCAGACCCAAAAATCTTTTTCAATAATAATCGGTGTTACGCCACGGCTATTTGCAGCTTCTTGAAAGATTACTTGCCTTTCAGAGTCAGCCTTGTTTGAGAAGAGATCCATGATGGTGCCGTTGTATCCTTAAAACCGTATCTGCCAGCCACCCAGGAAGCTGTGGAGTTGCACTAATTAACCCACGAATATCCTGATTATTCAGGAGCTTAGCACAGTGATGGATTACCTGATCATCGATATTACTCTTTCCCAGATATGATAAAGCTTGAAGCACGGAATTGCCCTTTGAAGACAAGCGATCCAGTAGTGGCACGCGGGCATGTTTGAAGACAATGCTACGTCCACCAATCTGCTTAGTCCTAGAAGGACCATTGGTCATATAAAGCGGCTTAGCGGGAACTTGGGTAGATAGTCCCAGTAGGTTAGCGGCTATCGCGCCAGATGGAAAGACTTTGTCACCAACCTTGGCCGTGATGGCCTGTGCTAGCTTATCTGTGTCAGGCGAAAGTAAGCCCAAAATCTTATGCTGTCTTGGGTAATCATAGAACCCTCTATCCAAGCGCCGAATCAAACCCTGCTTTGCCAGGCGGGAGAGCGCCTGATCCACCGCTGTACGAGGACCAAGGTCCAAGAAATCCTTGGGCGTAAAGATCCACCCGCGTTTTTTAGCGCGAATTCTTTTTTTGATGTGATCAGTTACAAGACTCATAAAGTTCGTCTCCTATGTCAGATAATAGCATATGTTTTTCTGACATACAATCCTCCAGAAAGGCTCTCATACAAATAGATTATGGAAAAACAGTTGTCCTAGAATAAAAAAGACTCTGATATGTCCATTTTGTTGAGTTACAGCATTGAACAGGATGGCCTCAGAAGGAGGCTGGTTTTCGTAATATAAAGAGCTTTTTGTAAAATTTTGTTACAAGAGCTCCTTGATAGGGAAAGCCAATGGCGTCCGAATAGGTCTTTATGGGTCAAAGCAAATTGATCGGCAATAAGATCGGCAATTTTCAAGAATCAAACAGTCTGAAATTAGAGCTATTACTGCATTTTCAATGTTAGCAAGATCGGCAAATCTTCTGTCGTTCCCATTGCTAGCCCTATTTATATGGATCGGCCCCGGAGTATCGGTACTAGTACTAGGGTTTGTCTCATTCGGTTTATAAAAACTTGTATATTGGTACTATTAGTACCCAGAAAGTACAAAAAATTAAACCAATTGTCGAAAGTTTCCAAGCTTGACTCTGCTTCGGGCTTCAGTCACCTGCAACGCCTTCATGAAAAGACCTTTAAGGGAACTATGGTGAGGCTAAAAAAACGGCCAGACAGCTCAACATCCCGGAGAAGCAATTGCCTGTACTCTTGCATCACTTGGCCAAAGATGAGTGGATTATCGGAGACTCAAACGAGGCCTGTATTCAATGTCGCACTAATCCTCAAAGGAGGAATCGTGCTTGGTTAAATCTCACTCATAACGCTTGAAGGCTCTATTAAGCTTGTCTAATGCCAGCGTATGCTTCTCTTCAGGCATTTTGTTTAGGTTGAGAAGCTTCCATTTTACCGCTGGCAAGTCGCCAATTCCTTTCAGTCCCAGTAATGACCAGTTGGGTGAGCGGCCCTTAAAAGATATTAGAAAGTGTTTTCATCTTCTGTCAGACCTTTGTGAATCGATTGAATTAAATTTTCACGAGCCACTTCCAGTTCTTCGACCGATACATGCACCTCTGCCATATTGGCAAATTCTCCATCGTATACGGAACGGATGTCTTTTCGGTGTGGATTTAATAGCTCTGCCATAGGGCGGTTAGCACTGATTAGATAAACCAGAAAGGTTTTACGGAGGTCATCCGTAATGCCCTCGTTCTCTAACAGCCATTTAATGTCAAAGAGATCCCGTGGGTGTTGACGATCCAATGCCGCACAGATTTTACCGGCATAAACATCGGAGAAGGACATAACCTGCATACTGGCATAGCCAAAGGTTGCTTCTACCGCATCCACAACGTCTTTTTCTTCTGGTGGGAACACACTCCCTCGCAATACCGGTGATAACTCCACTTTAATTTGGACACCTTGCTGAGCAATCAGTAAACGAAGTCCATCTGGGGCTTGATTGGGGCGACCCACTTGAACACCTGGCAAACTAGCTTTAATATCTTGGATTATTCTCTCCAATGCCTCGCTAACCCGTTGAAGCGCTATTGTTCTATCATCCATTGGGAGATAAACCAAATCGATGTCAACGGAAAGCCTTGGAAAATCTCTCAAGAACAGATTGATTGCAGTTCCCCCTTTTAACGCAAAGCACTTTTCTTTGGCCACCAAGGGTAAAATACGAACCAAAAGCTGAACTTGCTTGTAATGGATTCTATTCCTGTCCATATTTTTCTTCTTCTTGCATCTCTTCCGGGACAGTAATCAGATACTTGGAATCCAGTTTCCCACCCTTGGCCAATACTCTTTTGCCAGAGCCCAATGAGCCACTTTCCCACGTGTAACTTTCAATGTCCAGTTTTTCAAACCAGGCGTGCCGATGACGCTCTGCAAACCATAGGAACAGACGCCGAACTTTCACATTTTGGCAAAGTGCTAAGAGTTTATTCAGGCGCTTTGGCGATAAATTCACCAAGCCTTGCATTAACTGATCGGCATGCTCAAACGATATTTTCTCTGGCACATCCAGTAAGATTTCAAACCAAGCTCTCTCTGGGGAGGATGCCACTATATCACTGAAGGATAAAGCCATGTCTGTGGGCATTTTTGTTTCAAACTCATTCAGGGCATCAAAGCCATTCTGATTATGCCTTCCTAGTAACTGGGCTTCATTATGCCTAACAAAGGTAACATCGGGCAGCAATTTATTGAGCCATACCGGCAAGTGTTCTTGCCCATATAGGTGAACAGTTTGATGCTTTCCCAGCTCAAGGTAGTGTCCCAATCCTTGATAGATCAACGCGGTTATGCCCCCCGGACGCAAGTCACTACCCATTCTCTGCAAGGAGTAAACCACTCCTTGCCACGTAAGCTTGGTATCGGGTCTTTTGTAGACGCCGTAGACAACAGAAGCCAACTGACCACTTTTGACCCAGTTATCCAGCGTATGGCGCGATAATCCTTGCGCCAACAGCCAGGACTTGGTGACAACCAAGCCATAAGGGACATAATCGTGGGGTTTCAGTTTCTGAGTTACTGCCATCTTTAGTTTACAACTTTCAAAAAATGCGGCAAAAATCGCCGTAAATTCCTATATTGTTAAACTTTATCATGTTTTTAGGTTTATTCAAGGTTCTATTTGCGGCAAATTTCGCCGTAAATACATAAATATTTAAACCTGGTTGGGTTTGTCCACCGCTTTCGATTGGCCAAAATTTCGAACGCCTGTCAGGACTTTCTGGCCGACCATATGCGAGAGATGAAGCGGCCATAAGCCCTTATCGAAGAGGCAGAACCCAGTTCTTTGGGCTAAAATGTACTGTGGGGATTGTACATTGCCAGAAAGTCTGGATTTCAAGGATACTTATTGAAGTTTATTAGAGAAAGCTGGCCATGAAGCTGAACATCTTGAGCGATGTCCATAACGAATTTTCGGTTCTGCCAATTCCACATACCGATGCGGATGTTGTCATTCTGGCAGGGGATATTGATCTGGATGCCCGAGCCATCGAATGGGCTAAAGGTTTTGACAAGCAGGTTGTTTATTTGCCTGGAAACCACGAATACTACAAAGGACATTTGGAAACGGTAGATCAGCGTATCAGGGATGCGGCAGCAGGCACCAATGTCTCGATTCTGGATGGGGAATTGATTATCGATAATGTTCGTTTTCTGGGCGGGATACTCTGGACGGATTTTAAATTATTTAGCGAGGCTCAGGCAGAATTCGCCAAACTGGATGCCCAAGCCAGCATGAACGATTATCGTCTGATTAGAACAGGGGCGGGGTATAGAAAATTAAATCCCAATGACACGCAGCTCATCTTCCACAAGACTGTAGTCCTATTGGAAACGCGATTAAAGGAGCCTTTCCCTGGCAAGACGGTGGTTGTTACCCATCATGCCCCATCCTTTCAAAGTATCGCTCCTATGTATCGGCAAGACAGTTTAACACCTGCCTTTGCGTCCAACCTCGATTATTTAATGGGAGAGCCTATCTCTCTCTGGATACACGGACATGTACACCACAGCAATGATTATGAAATTAACGGAACACGAATCATTTCAAATCCCCGAGGCTACCAGCTCAAGGGTGACGCGTCTCCAGAAAACCCAGACTTTAAAGCAGATCTCATTATCGAAGTATAGCGAAACTAGGCTTGTGCCAAATTGCGGCTTTTGTTGGACGCTTTGCCGGTTGGCTGCATGCTGATTACCAGTTCATACCCTGTTGCTTCAGCGATTTTAGATAATGTCGCCACCGTAATATTGGAACTGCCTTTTTCGGCCCTTGAGATATTGGCTTGCCTGGTTCCAATACGCTTGGCGAGTTGCTCTTGAGTCAGATTAGCCTCTGTTCGAGCATTATAAATCATCTTGGCGATGTCATAACTTTTCTGTAAGGCGTCATAAGCCTGTTTAACTTCCACATCTTCCAGAAGTTCTTGCTTATAGTCTTTAAAGCTTCTTCCTGCTTTGCTTGTCATTTCTATTTCCTCCGAAGGTACCTATTTCGAGTATCTTCTCAAGTGATCTTCTTTGTAGTCCTTGGCTTTCTGGATTTCACTGGGCGGTGTCTTTTGCGTTTTCTTGGTGAAACCATTTAAAAGAACAAACTGGGTGCCATCAAACAGGAAATAAAAGATCCGTTGGGCATTGTTACTGAAGATGCTGCGAAGCTCATAGAGGTTCTTTTCTCCTTTGATGGACTTGACCAGTGGTTCTCTGGCCTTGGTTCCAAGCTCTTCTAGAAGGTCAATATCTCGTAAGAGTTTGGCTTTTTCCTTTTTGGGCAGACTGTCTATGAACTCGAACACCGGACAATCGCCATTGGCTTATTCATAGAGCCTGACTTCAAATGAACTCATTAAGCATATCTTTTATGATATGACACTACACTTTTATTTTATATCATTTAAGATATAGTGCAACCCCTATGTCTCCCAATGTTACAAAATACGGGAGATATAAGCCTCTTCAAGAAGAGAGCCTGATAAGAATAAATGATCCCGAACAGGACTATTTAATTAGTGCAAAATGGGCCAACGGGACAAAAAGCACCGTACAGGATCATGTTTATGCGCCTTCACAATGCCCAAGACTTTGGTAAGCTAATCCGGGAAACCAGGAAGGCCAACAAGGTGACCCAAAAAGAACTGGCTGCTGCCTGCGGTACTGGCATCCGTTTTATCCGAGAGCTGGAAAAGGGAAAGGCCAGTTGTGAATTGGGAAAAGCCCTACTGGTTGCCCTGATGCTCGGTATTAAGCTGGAAGCTTCACCTCCCAAGCCAATGCTGTTTCATCTCCTCCAGATAAAGGCACAGCCAATGACAACTGATGATAAAGTCCTCGCGGTACACCTGAATGGAGAGCCAATCGGCCTGCTGGAGCAAACGGTTTCCGGAAAAATGTGCTTTACTTATAACCCGGATGCGGTCAGGCCACTTTCCATTGGTATGCCGGTTCAGGCAAAAGCCTATGATGAGATTCAAACAGAAGCTTATTTTTTTGGGGCTGCTACCTGAAAGCGAAATGGCGAGGAAAGCCATCGGCAAGCGTTACGGGGTTAATTTCCATAACAGTTTTTCTCTCCTGAAGGCGATTGGTTACGATTGTGCGGGCGCTGTCTCATTGCATGCACTGGAAGAGCAGGGTCAGCCGGAAAGCGCCAAATTCTTTCCATTGGAAGGGCGTGTACTTTCTGAACAGGAACTCTACCAGCACATCCGGGAGCTGCCTCAAAAGCCTCTATTCTTGGGTGTGGAAGGCCTGAGGCTTTCATTGGCGGGGGCTCAGGACAAGGCGGCGGTTTGCCTGATTGATAACGAAGTAGCATTGCCTCAAAACGGCTGCCCAACCACTCATATTCTTAAGCCTGTCATTCAGGGTTTTGATGGCATGGTTCAGAATGAATACCTGTGCCTGAAATTGGCTCAGCGGATCGGTCTGAGTGTACCCCATGCGGAAATCCGCTGGGCGCAGGATATGCCTTACCTCTTGATTGAGCGTTATGATCGCCTTGTTCATATCAATGGCCAAAACAATCAGGTTCAGCGCATTCATCAGGAGGATTTCTGCCAGGCGCTGGGTGTTGTTTCCTCCCGGAAATACCAAAGTGAAGGCGGGCCTGACTTCAAAGCGTGTTTTGACCTACTCTACAATACGACCCAGCCGGTCAAAGATCGTAAGGCACTTGCAGCGTTAATGGTATTTAATTATCTTATCGGCAATATGGATGCCCATGGAAAAAACTTTTCCTTGGTTCATCGACCTATCCGAGGGCAGCCAGTGGGAATGTTGTTAGGCCTGACTCATCCTGAAGACTTTGTAGAACTCACTCCCGTTTACGATGTCGTGTGCACTAGGGCTTATCCTGATTTGACTGAAAAAATGGCCATGAAAATTGGCGGCTACGTATGAATGGGACAAAATATTGCCTCGCCATTGGGAACGCCACTGCAAAGAGATAGGCTACTCATATCCTGCCTTAAGAGAAGTCTTGCATCAACAAGCTCTAACTATCCTGGATGCCGTTCAAACTGAGCGGAACAAGCTCATTGAAGCAAACTTGTCCCATCCAATTGTTGAGGAAATGACGCGCCTTTTCGAACGGCATATCCAGAAAACGCTGGAAAAGTTTAATGCTTAAGATGTGTGTTGTTACTAATGAGTACCCTGACAATCAGTAAATACAAAACTCGCAGAATAATGGATTTTAGTATTATGCGCCTTCACACGCTTCTGGCTGACCGAAAAGGCCATACATCACAGGTAGGATAAACAAGTTCAAGATCGTTGAACTGATCAATCCACCGACAATCACGATGGCCATTGGATGTTCGATTTCTTGTCCCGGCTTCTCACCACCGAAAACCAGGGGTAACAGGGCCAGCATGGCCGCTAATGCGGTCATGAGGATGGGTGAAAGTCGCTCCTTGGCTCCCTGGATAATCAAGGCGGCATCAAACGACTTTCCCTCTTCCAGCTGAAGATGCCGGTAGTGGCTTATTAGCATGATGCTGTTCCGGGCGGCAATGCCCAAAACCGTGACAAACCCGATCAACGATCCCAAGGACAAAACCCCTCCGGTCAGAATCACGCCGACTAACCCGCCAAACAAGGCAAAGGGAAGACTGAGCAGAATCAAAAGCGTTAAGCGAATTGAACGGAAGTCCGCATGCAGAATGATCATGATGCCAATCAGGGATATGAAGGAAAAGAGCATGATTCGGTCTTTGGAAGCTTGTTGTGCGGCATATTCGCCCAACAATTCCGGATGATAGCCTTTGTCGAATGGAACGGACTTGAGCTTTTGTTCAATGTCCCGGGCCACGCCTCCCAAATCCCGACCGGCGACGTTACACGTTACTTCGGTATAACGGGAAGCCATTTCCCTTGAAATCAAGTTGGGTGTCGGGGCAATGATGACATCTGCCACGTCTCGCAGGGGAACGGTTTCCCCGGTGGGCGTCGTGATTAGAACTTGCCGCAAGGCCGATAAATCCTGACGCATGGACGGTGTACCCGTCACCACAATATCGAATGAATTTTGATCTTCATGAAACTCGCCGACTTTGATCCCCTTGAGGAAAATACCGGCGGTTCGGCGGACATCGCCGGGGGTAATGCCAAATTGGGAAGCCGCTTCGTTTCGGACATGCACCTCAACTTGCGGAACCAAGACTTGCGGCTGAACCTTCAGATCCACCACGCCTTTAACGGGTTTCATCGCGGCATACACTTCTTGGGCTTTGCCCCGAAGAACATCCAGGTTATCCCCGTAAATTCTGACAACCAGCGTTGCGCTGGAGCCCGTCAAAACCTCTTTGATACGTTCCCGCAGGTAGGTCAATACATCGCGGTATAGCCCTGGATAGCCGTCGATTACATTTTGGATTTTTGCCACGGTGGATTCATACGGCACCTTTGGGTCCAGGCTTACCCACAATTCGGTAAAGTTGGGACCAACCACTTCATCGGCCACTTCCGCCCGTCCAATATGTGCTCCAAAATTGCGGACACCCGGTACTGCCAACAACTCATCGCTGACTTGGATCGTAATCCGTCGCATGGCATCAATGGACGTTCCCGGCTTTTCGACCCAGTGCATCAGGAAATCGTATTCCTTGAAGTTGGGCAAAAATTCCTCTCCCAGAAAAGGCATGGCTAAAAGCCCTGTCAGAATGGTAGCCGCCATGATGCCTGTGACCTGCTTTTTGCGATCCAGCAATCGGGTTAAATGTTTTTCATAACGAGGCTTGAGCCAATTCACCAAAGGCGGTTCCTTTTGTTTTCCTGCCGACTTCGGGAGCAACAGCAAGGCCAAGGCGGGTGTTAGCGTCAACGCCACAAACAGGGAAGCAATGATAGCAGTCATGTAAGACAAGGCCAATGGTCTGAAGAAAGACCCTGAAACCCCTTCCAACATCAAGACGGGAAGCAATACCAGGGCCACGATCACGCTGCCATAAACCACGGCGCTCCGGACTTCCAGAGAGGCATTCAGAACAACCATGAAGGGAGATTGCGGGCTCTCGCTTGCCTTGTTCAGCTTCAGACGCCGCATGATATTTTCCACGTCAATAATGGCGTCGTCCACTACTTCGCCTAAGGCAATGATCAACCCGGCCAATACCATTGTGTTCAATGTCCCGCCTTGATACTGAAGAGCGAGCGCGGCAACCAGCAAGGACGTTGGAATTGCCAAGACGCTAATCAGCGCCGTTCGCCAGTTGTTCAGGAAAAAGGCCAGCACCAGAATGACAAGCAGGCATCCCAGCAACATGGCATGGTTCAGGTTGTGCAAGGACATTTCAATAAACGTGGCGGGCCTGAAAATGGAGGAATCAATTTCCAGTCCTTTTAAACCGGGACGGAGTGAATCCAGGGCCTTTTCCACCTTATGCGTGACTTCCAGAGTATTACCCCACGGCTGCTTTTCTACAATGAGCAAAAGCCCCGGCCCGTGATTCACCACCGCATCCCCAATCGGCGGAGGAAAACCTTCCGTGAGCGTTGCCACGCGATCCAGGTTCAGGGGAACACCGTTATTAAGGCCGACTGGGATTTTTGCCAGATCCTGGGCTGATGTTAGGTTCATCATGTGGGAAACGGAAAGCCGTTGGTTCGGCGTATCAATAAATCCGCCCCCTTCAATTCTCAAGGCATCCTGGCTGGCCTTCACGATTTGATCAACACTGACGCCGTGGGTCCTCAATCGCTCCGGATCAATCTGAATTTGAAACTGCCGGTCTCGCTGCCCCCAAATCGCCACGTTCGCCACGCCTGGAACGGCCATCAAGCGGGGACGGATAGTCCACTTTGCTAGCGTGGTCATGTCTATCTGAGACATGGTTTTAGAGGAGACACCGATTTTCAAGACCCGGCTGGTGGAAGATAGCGGCGATAAAATGACCGGCGGTTTGGCGGCAACCGGCAACGTGGCGGAAAGATGGGTCAAGCGCTCCTGCACCAGTTGACGGACTTGGGTTAGGTTTGCGTCTTTCTGGAAATAAAGCACGACAGATGATAATCCTAAAACCGATTTAGAGCGAATTTTATCCAGCTTGGCAACCCCGCTGAGCGCGTTTTCAATCGGCACCGTCACCAAAGCCTCGACGTCCGTGGTGGATAGCCCTTGCGCTTCTGTTTGCACTTCAACCAGTAGTGGCGCGAATTCTGGGAAGACATCAAAAGCGGTTGACTCCATCAACGTGCGACTGCCCAGAAACATGAGAATGACCGTGATCGCTACGACAGCAATACGCAATTGCAGAGAGGTTTGAATCAGCCAGCGGATCATTTTCCAACTCCAAACTCGGTGCCGAAGAGTTCAGCCGCACCGATATAGACAATTTTTGATTCCGGCTCAATGCCGTTCGCCAGAATGGCTTTGTCTCCAATGACCCGGCTGATTAAAACCCGTTTTCGGGCATACGTGTGTGGGGCCACTTTCCGGTAGATCCAAGTCCCGCCGTCAATATCATAGACAACGGCGGAAAACGGAATTGTCAGGCCGGATTGGCTTCCTTTTTCGGTTAAAGTGACGCTGACTTTTTGCCCGACCTGAAAGGCGTTATCGCTATTGGACAACTCATAGAACAAATCAGTTGAAATGGCTTGAGGATTCGCTGTAGGTGGTCCCGGAACAAAACGGGCGACCCTGGAGCCGCTCCCAGCATTTTCACCCAACGGCTGTACCAATGCGGTTTGAGAACTGCTAACGCTCGACAAGTCACCCGCGTAAACAGGTACTCGGACCCAAACCGGATTCAAGCTGCTGACCTCAAAGAGTGGCGTTCCCCCGGAGATAATCTGAGTGGGGGTCACATAAATCTTTTGAACCATGCCAGTAAGTGGCGCTTTAATGCCCATGACGGAAAGCTGAGGCGTGTCTGAACGCGTAATATGTCCATTTAAAAATCGTTGACGCGATTGGGCCGCATTCAAAGCCGCCTGGGCGTTTTCCAGTGCCGCTTGAGATTCCTGCAATAATCGTTGACTGGTACTTTGATCCTGGACGAGTTGCTGATAACGATTCACCTGAGCCTGGGTCACTTCCAACTGCTTTTGGCGAACCGTAACCTCTTGCTGCGCTCCCAATCCGCTGGTGTCATTGGGGAGTGCAACCAGATTGAAAAGCGTTTGTCCCTTGTGGACGGTACGGCCTGCAACCAGGGTGTTTCCAGTCAATTTCCCCGTAAAAGGAGCCGTAACGGTGACTGTAAATCCGGGAACCGCCAGAACCTCTCCATGCTGGGTGAGCGTCCTGGAGATATTTTGGCTCTGTAACGTTGTGGTTTTAATACCTAATCGTTTTTCGGCTTGTGCCGTTAAGGTAATGGTGGTGAGCTGGCTTTCCGGCACGGGGTTTTTGACTTCAGCGGGTGAAGGAGTTTTATGGGAATCCGAAGAACCACTGGTGCAACCGGTCAAACCCGTTGCGATGATAAGTATTAACAGAAGGGATACGTTTTTTTTCATGGCGCTGTTTGTCCTAAACGGGGAATAGCTTGTAAATCTTCCGGCAAAAGCCGAACCGAAGTCAGAGGGCGCTGAATCGAATCTTCCAGCATGCCCAATGCTTGTTGTGCTTGTGTTAAAGCATCAAGCTGATTAAGCTTGGCTGTCTGTAATTCGATTTCAGCCAACAGTAAGACCAAACGATCCAACTCTCCCACGGCTAACTGCTTTTGTAGGATCTGTCTTCGGTGGTCTTGTTGAGCAAGTAGGGTATCCGCCGCAGAGAGTTTTTCAAGCGCTCCTTCATAGGCCATATAGCCACGGTCCACTTCCGCAATGACTTGGGCTTGTAAGGCGGTAAACCTTGCCGCCACTTCACTTCGTCTTGCTAATGCTTCTTTGACGGCTCCCTTGGTACTCAAGTGAGTCGGAAAAGCCAAGTCTAACGGGAGTGCCCAAAACTTTTGCCCCTGGTTCCATAAAAAGCCGGGACCAATGCGAATGTCCGGATACCGTTGGCTGATCGCCAGTTTTAATGCCTCATGACTGGCTTGATACTCTTGAATCAAGGCTAAAATGTCCGCCCGTCCCAAAAGCGCTTCCCGGCGCAAAGCCATCCTGGAAATATCGAATAACGGTTGCCGATGGTCAAACCAGCTCGTCGTCAACGGCAATTCTTTCAGGGTATCCACCGGGATACCTACGGCCTGGGCAACCAAAGCCAGATTTTCCAGACGTTGCCGTTCCGCCTCCTGGATCTGAAGATGGATCTGCTCCAAGAGTATTTGCGTCTGCGTGGCTTCCAGGTGAGAGGATTCCCCCACGGCCACCCGATGTTGAATGCCCTTCAGGACATCTTGTTGATAGCTCTGTTGTTCCTTTAATACCTCTAATCGCTCCAAAGCGCTGAGATAATTGACAAGACTACTCCGTAACCGGCTTCTGACCAGCCAAGCGACTTGACCAATCCGAGCCCGGCTGGCCTCAGACAAAGCTTTGGCCTGTTCAATGCGATAATGCCGCTTTCCGGCTGTTTCAATCACAAAGCCCGAGAACAGTTGAAGATACCAAGGGGTTAATTCGGGCGCTGGGTTGATGCTATAGCGTCCTTGACTCTGCAAGAGAGGATTGGGCCTTGAGCGGGCGTTCTCAATGCCGCCTAGTGTGGTTTTCCACTGGGCACGGGCTATATCCAGGTCTGGATGGTAATAAAATGCCGCCAATGTCAGGAGTTCCAAGTCCCATAAGCCTGGAGACCATTCAATCGTTTCCTGCTCCTGAACTTTCTTAACGTAGACCTTGAAGAGTGGGTCATTCAAGGTTCTGTTCTCGTATTCTAAGGCCGTCTCTGCTGGCGATAAGGTTTTCTCTGGAACCTTTGCAATGCTCGACATAGCTGTAACCAGCAAACAAAGGGGGATTATGGCTATCTGTATTGTTAGAGCGCGGATGAGACGTGAGTTTTGCATAATGGGACCCGAAACAACTCCAATTCTGGTGATATGTATTCTGATGGCTCATCCATCTTAAAGATAGAAGCTGACAGTAACTTGACAGACGAGAAGGGGTGGATTTTGCTAGCATGTCATTAGGTAACTGTTGAGGAGAATCAACCCTTCGTGCGTGTTCTTTTGGCAGAAGATGATACCGTTCTGGCGGATGGCATTATACAGGCGCTGAGACAAAGCGGCTACGTGGTTGATCATGCTGAAAGCGGGCCGGATGCGGAGCATTTGCTTTCCTGTACCCAATATGACACAGCAATCCTGGACCTTGGCTTGCCGGATCAGGACGGATTAGAAGTATTGAAGCAGGTTCGGGCCAAGAAGAACTCCGTTCCGATTCTGATCCTGACGGCTAGGGATACCCTGGAAGATCGGGTGCAGGGGCTGGACTTGGGAGCGGATGACTATTTAACCAAGCCTTTTAAGCTCCAGGAACTGGAAGCGCGAATCAGGGCATTGATCCGCCGGAAACATTTTTCCACCGAAACCGAAATCAAGCTGGGCGTGATGCGCTTTGATCCGAATGGACGCCGGGTATATATCAACCAGCAACCGCTTGAGCTATCCTCCCGTGAAACGGACGTTTTGGAATTGCTGCTGATGAATGCGGGAAAAGTTGTCAGTAAGGCCAAATTTATTGAGCATCTTTGCGGTTGGCAAGAGGAATTGACCACTAACGCCGTTGAAGTCTATCTGTCCCGTGTCCGGCGAAAGCTAGAGCCCTTCGGTCTTTCACTTCGGGCCATACGAGGGATTGGCTATATTTTGGAGGTGGCACCTGAACCATGAGTATGAATAGCCGCCAAAAATCCATCCGCACACAGTTGTTGCTCTGGCTGTTGATTCCGATTCTTTGCATCATTATTCTCAGTATTTTTTCCAGTTATTATTTGGCTTCCCATTTTGCAGACATCGCTTTTGATACCGAATTGGAGGAAAACGCTAAAGGTTTGGCGGGTCATGTGGTTTACAAGAATGATCAATGGACCTTGGCTTCTCCTCAACTGTCCCGTGAATCCTATAGTCACAATTCCCAAGACAAAGTTTATTTTTTGATTACCGGTCCAAAAGAAGAGTTCATTGGCGGGGAAGCGTTACTGGGCCTGCCCATCCCTTCAGCAAAGTATCCAGCCTTTTCGGATAAGCGTATGCATGGTGAGCCTGTCCGTGTTGTGACGCTCAAAATACCACTCAAGCATGATCAGCATCAGTCGTTCATGCTGATCCAATTGGCTGAAACCTTGAAAGAACGTTCCATCCTAGCGAATCAGGTTTTAATCACAACCATTGCCCATCAATTGTTTTTGGCTTTGTTGGCAACCGTTTTTGTCTGGTTGGGCGTGACACGCGGGTTAATTCCCTTGGAGCGCCTGAGGCAGGAGCTTGCAAAGAGAACCCCGAACGATTTAAAAAGCCTCCAAGACGAATATATTCCACAAGAAGTGAGGCCGTTGACAGGCACCATCAACGCCTTGATGAAACGGGTTTCTGGATATATTGAATCCCAAAAACGATTTACTGCGAACGCTGCTCATCAGTTACGCACACCCTTAGCCGGTCTTCAGACGCAACTAGAAGTCGCCTTGCGTCAAACCGATCCGGCTTTGAAACAACACGCGCTGGAACAAATGCAAGTCAGTCTGGATCGTTCGATCCATCTATCTCAACAGCTTCTTTCATTGGCAAAGGCTGAGCCAAGCGCATTGGAAACCGGGGCTTTTACATCCGTCAATCTGACCGAAGTGACTCAAGAAGTCGTGGCCTTCTTTGTTCCGCAAGCGCTCAAAAAAGAAATCGACTTTGGGTATGAAGGACCGGAAACACCCATTATCCTTCAAGGACATGAAAACCACTTGTGGGATCTGTTGTCGAATCTTATTGATAATGCGCTTCTCTATACCCCCGTTGGTGGCCAAGTGACAGTCCGTTTATCTGAAGAGCCTCAAATTACTTTTAGCGTGGAAGACTCTGGCCCCGGTATTCCTGAGTCGGAAAAAGAAAAGGTATTTGAACGATTTTACCGGCTGGGCGGCAACAACATTCCCGGAAGTGGATTAGGTTTGTCGATTGTGCGGGATATTGCTCAAACACATCAAGCACAAGTCACCATCCACGAAGGGATCCAGGGGCGGGGAGCTTTGATCCGGGTCAGCTTTTCTTCGTTGTAAAGGACTGACACCATTGTCGACGAGGGATAGAGACTAAAGGCTTTGGTCTGCGTCCCGGAAATCCTACCAAAGATAATGAGAAAATCGCGGGAGAATCAATGAATGACTTTTTAAATTTTCAATGTCCTCTTCAGGTCCTCATGCTCAAACGCACTTTCCATGCGCTTGATTTCGGCAGAACGAAGGCCAAATTTCTCAGCCACTAAAGACCAAGTTGAGGTTACTGCTGCGACTTCCCGGATAATGGTTTTTGCAGCACCCTGTGACAGATTGAAATATTCGGCAACTGATAAAGCCAGCTCGATATCGCAAGTGGCTTCATCCAGACTGATATTAGTAGTTAGAATCCGGGGCCGCACATCCACAGGCGTTGGATTTAAGTCATAGACTGGTGAGAGTACCCATCCATCTTGTCCCTGCCAGAGAAACCCATGATTACGAAGATGATCATCAACGTTGGAAATTAATACATTGAAAACCATCCGGCGGTATAATTCCTGAGCATCAGCTTTGCATTGCGCCCCATATTGAGTAAGTACATCCACTATTTCTGGATAACTACCGCGCTCTCCGTCTTTCAGGCCCATCAAAGACATGGCGGACAGAAATGGAATCCTTATATTTTCAGAGCGATCAAACCGATAAGAGAGCAATACCGGTTTCCCAGCCACAGTTTCCAATCTGGTTTGGGGCGTATTCAACCCTGCTTGTCGGGCCAGCTCCAAGGCAATGAATTCCCAGGTTTCCAGGCTGTAATCATCGGTTTCCTTGGGAAACTTGGCGACCACAAGCTGTCCTTGAAGATCTTGTACTGATGCCTTAGGACGAGCTCCGCCCAACGAAGAGCCTGGTGCAAAGATAAGCTGAAGATCTTCAGCCGTTTCCTCATCGCGCAGGAATCGCTCGGTAATGCCCAGCAATTCTCCCAAGGCGATAATTTGCGGTACGCCTTTAGGTGATTGAAATTCAGGTTCTCCAAGCTGCCGGAACCGCAAGGCTCCACTTCGGGAGCTATCTGAGACACCCAGCAGGTAATCCGCTTCCATCAGAGTTCGGATAGCCCGCCCTTCCTGTTCTGCAAGTCGTCTTTCGGCTCGCTGCATCAGTCGTCTACCCCATGTGTCCGGGGCTGAATCGCCAATGGAACCAAACATGGGCATCCCACCCGTAGGAGCAAAAGCTCCCGGTGTAAGCCTGAGTGCAGGCTCTAACGAAAACCGGATAGCTTTATCGTTCAGCCAATCTGGATGGTACTCGAAGCTGAGGGCTTCTCCACCACTACGGGCATGACGATAAAGCGTTCCCACCCGTTTTTGTCCCCAGGCAAAATCGATATGGACTTCGATACTATTGCTCATGACTCTTATCTCGTTGAGTTCGGCGCATACGCACCCGTTGAGGCAATTTTTCAGAAGCCAGCGCCATTCCTAACTTGTCCTTGGACGGACTTGCCAACTCGCTAAGCCCCTCCAGCAGTCCCAAAGCTTGCAGAACCGATGCATAGATACCTATGCTTACACTGTAATCTCCTGCCTCAATTCGTCTCAGAGTAGGACGGCTAGTAAAAGCCCGTTCAGCAACCACTTCAGCGGGTAGTCCGCTGCGACGGCGTGCATCGCGGATATCCTCCCCAAGCTGCTTGAGTGCTCGACGAACGGTCAAGGGAGGGCGATGTGGGGTTGGCATAATGGAGCCTTTGTGTTCCGTTATCTGTGCTTAGTGTAACACGTAGTTTCCATTATTCAAGATGTGTAGTCTCTATAACTTCAATTACCCGTAGGAGTTGCTTGCCTGGTTCAGTTTCAAAAAACTCTACTGCATTGTTACGAAGACGATAACAATAACAAATGGTGTGTTTGGGACTACTATTTACCGCGTACCGTCCTTTTTTTGCTACTTTTGCCTACTTCAGGCAAGGCCGATAAGGGGGCCAGACTCCCTAAAATACATTTAATGCTGCATTTGGGTATTCGCGCATAATATACTGGCCAGCCAACTCAAAATTTGGGAAAAAGGAACGCCTTCAGCGACTTTTCATTGAGTCCACTTGGCTATCGCTGCCTGAATTTCATTATCTGTTGCAAAATTTCCCGCTTTGGCAGCCTCAATCCCTTTTTCGATCTGGCGCTGTTGCCCGTGATAGAGCTCAAGATAGTTATTAATAGCTTCATTAAGGATATAAGAGAGGTCTCGATCCATGTCTAGCGCTATTTGATCCAACGTTTCCCGTTTCTGTTGTTCAGTTTTAAAAGTGATTGAGACCAACGGCTCTCCATTGACAGACATTTATCAGCCTCCAAACTAATCACTTCAATTATCTTGCAATCTAAGACGGCAGCTTTCAACCCTTTCAAAAATGGTCTTTGTTTGGAGGCGCAGATACGCCTATCAAAAAGCGCTTTCTGACAATTTCCTCTATTTTGAAACTAATGTGCTTTAAAAAAACTCCATTGGCATCTGTGATTCCCGGTCGGCTCGACTGGCGGCCTCCAGAAAAGCGTTGCTTTCACAGGCGGTGATGTAGAGGCGCTGGCCGTTTGCATCAGAAAGAGAGGCGTTCATATTAGGGCGTGGGAGGCAGGAGTTTTTCCAAAGCAAGTGTCACTTGTTTCCGGTCTTTCTTGTTGAGAGTCCCCAATGTTTTCAGAATGAACCGATGATCCAAGGTAAACAGTTTCATTCTGACAATAGAAGGTGAGGGTAAACCCGCAGCTGTGAGATCAGAAATAGAAACATCCAGGGGCCAGGATGAGTTTTTGGCGCTGGTAATCATTGCCAGTACACTGTGTCCGGACTGTAGCCCAAAGTCCACTTGAGACAAGACCAGCGCCGGGCGCTTTTTGGTTTGGGCTTTGTCTGTGAAGGGAAAAGGAACGCTTACCACATCAAAGGGTTGGAAGTCAGAGGTTTCCATAAGCCTCCTCGTCATGCTCAGATCCCCATTCATCGAGTGTGCCGGATAAGGCGGTGGTGTATTCTAAATCCAAAGGTGCAGCCTTTCTTACGATGACCTGGCCGTTTTGAATGTCAAAGATGACTGCATCTCCTTGTTTTAAGCCGAGATGTTCTCTAATGGCGGTGGGAATGGTGGTCTGATACTTGGACGTAAGGCGGGAGGGCTTCATTGCAGAATCTCCTGTAATAGCGTATTACTTATTTCATGGTAATACCCCATTACTATTCTTTCAACCCCATTAGAGGAAATGGATTATTTGGAGCTATTCTCGATGATTTGTTGTTCTAATAAGGCGATGGTCTTGACCCGAAAGGCGTATCAGTTCAAGTGAGAAAAAGGGGAGTTAAATAGCCTGGTGCGCCAGGCTATTTGGGACGGTGAAGGAATGAGGGCCTGTAAATTCCTGGAACCAGGCATGTCGGTATATTTTGCAGCCTTTTTAGTCATGGTAAAGGCCTCTACATTTGTTTGCTAAAAAGAAACATTTGTAGCTTGTTTTACATTGAGTGCGATGAAAACGGTAATCTAAAAGTGAGCCATTTTTGAGCAAAGGGGATCTAAATTAAGGCCCCAGTCACGCCAGTAAGACTTTCGATAGATACAGGAAAGCCTTATAATGGTGTTATGACTATCCCATTTGAAGACATTCAGGCCATAGCCGGACAGATTGCTGAAGAGTTTAAACCAAGCAAAATCTATCTCTTTGGCTCATACGCCTACGGACATCCCACCGACGAGAGTGATTTAGACTTGCTCGTGGTGATGAATGCGCCAGATGCTTCAAAACCAGCCTTTTATGCGGCCTCTAAAATCCGCCGTAACTTGCCCAAGCATATTCCTATTGATGTTGTAGTCCGGGAACCGGCTGACTTTGAGGCCAGAGTCCAGGGCTTTGATGGCTTTTTGTCTACCATTGCTGATGAAGGTGTTCTGCTTTATAGCGATGAGGCTCAGTCGGCGTGAATCCATTGGTAGGGGAATGGGTGGATAAAGCCCGAAAAGACTGGGTTTCTCTAGAGATTTTGCTTGAAACACGGAACTCGGATACCGCTGAAACGGTTTGCTTTCTGGCACAGCAGTGCATAGAAAAGCTAATGAAGGGTCTATTGGTTCAAAAGAAAATCCGCCCACCGAAGAGCCACAATTTGATTGAGCTTCAGTTTTTGTTAGAGTCTCATTACCCCATCAGTGCTGAGGAAGAGCTAGAAGAGTTGAGCATATGGGCTGTAGAAGCTTGCTAACCTGGTGTTATCCCCACGTGGGAGCAAGCTTGTTCTGCCGCTGAAAGCTGTCGAAAGCTGCGTACAGCGCTTTTACCGCGTTTTGAAGTATAACGTAAGACTTTCTTCTATAGACCGATTTTAAGATGGCAATGTTGGATAAGGGGCTATCTAGGTTGGGTATGGGGCAATCGCTGCTCAGTAATGGTACCAGTAAGCTCTTACATGGCGCTTGCATTGATAGGCCTTACAAGAAGGGTATACCCCATGAGCTATTTGTAGGACCACCCGGGCTCCACAAGTAAGTCTGTATAACTTGGATTGCCAATAGGCTAGGTTGCCTGGATCGGTTTAAAAGATGCAAGCCCATGGGTGCAAATATTTCGTTACAAAGAGGTGGTCTATAAGCGACCAAAACACTCGCTTATTTGTTGCATAAAGACCACAGTATTTGGAAGTAAGCAGCAGTAATTTGGTAGTAATCATTTTGGGAAATGAGGAGTATATCTCAATAAAAATAAAAAAGTTATTTTCTGAAGGGCGGCCTGAAGCTAGCTCTATGATTAAGTCTGAGGAGGTGTCGTTACTCGGCGGTAAGCCCTGGATCTGCTTTTCCTCTTTCTGAACCATAATTCGATACTTGACGAAATATAAAATCCGAATCATACTTCGATCATTAGCGAATTATTGGATAATCTCTATGCGTGAGTTCATGGAAATCGCCAAGGCATTGGCTGAAGAGAACCGGGTGCGAATTCTCTGGTTGCTCAAAGAACAGGAACTGTGTGTTTGCCAGATTCTAGAAGTACTGAATCTGGCCCCTTCTACGGTGTCAAAGCATTTGGCAGTCCTGTACCAGGCACGGCTAATTGACTCATCCAAAAAGGGTCGCTGGGTTTACTACCGCTTAAGTTGCGGAGGCACTCGCCCGGAAGCCTGCACGGCGTGTGATTGGGTGTTCAACTCTTTGGCAAAAGACCCACAAATTCAAACCGATCAAAAAAGGCTGAAAAGCATTCTCAAGATGGACCCGGAGGAACTATGTCGGATTCAAGCGGAAAGATAAAAGTCCTGTTTTTGTGTACAGGTAATTCCTGCCGCAGCCAGATGGCGGAAGGTTGGGCCAAGGCGCTGAAAAGCGATGTGATTGAAACCTATTCCGCCGGGGTAGAAACCCATGGGATGAACCCGCATGCGGTCCAGGTGATGCAGGAAGCGGGTGTGGATATTGCCACGCATCATTCCAAACATGTCAGGGAATTGGCGGATGTCCCCTTTGATTACGTCGTGACGGTTTGTGATAGCGCCAGTGAAAGTTGTCCACTGTTTACCGGAAAAACCACAGTGATCCACCACAGCTTTGAGGACCCACCCCGCCTAGCGAAAGGACTGCCTGAAGAGGAAGCCCTCGATATCTACCGTCGCGTTCGCGATGAAATCAGGCAGTACATTGAAACCTTACCCGAAACCCTAATCAAGGAGGTGCGCTCATGAGCCGCGTTCACATTAATATCCCCGTACAGGATTTAGAACGATCCATCCACTTTTATAGCAAGCTGTTTAGCACCGAGCCCAGCAAAACCAAAGCCGATTACGCCAACTTCCGACTGGAAGAACCGGCGCTCCATTTGGCCTTGGTCAAAAATCCGGCTTATACGGGTAAAGATCCGGCCTTTGATTATGGCCAGCATTTCGGCATTGAGCTTTTTGATGAAGAAACGCTCAAAAACTGGAAAGAACGGGTGAAGGCCGCAGGCATTCTACCCCATCTGGAAGAGGAGCAAGTGACCTGCTGCTATGCCGTGGCGGATAAGTTCTGGATGCAGGACCCGGATGGCAATGAATGGGAGTTCTGGGTACGCACTGATGATGAAGGGGCCACGCTCTTTAATTCAACCAGTGAAGGTACCTGCTGTGCTCCGGTTCAGCCCAAAGAAGAGGCCGCTGGCTTTCTACCCCTGAGCCCGCTGCCGGTTCCGGTTGCTGTTAGTTACGTTGAATTTTAGTGAGTAATTTCCATGAACGATTCCCCTCTATGCCGCTTATCCTTTTTGGATCGCTACCTGACGCTCTGGATATTTTTGGCGATGGCCATTGGCGTGGGCTTGGGATACTTGCTGCCGGGGGTGGAATCGTTCATTAACCGGTTTCAGCTTGGTACCACCAATATCCCGATCGCCATTGGCTTGATCCTGATGATGTATCCACCGTTGGCCAAAGTGCGATACGAAGAATTGGGTGAAGTGTTTCGAAACAAGAAGATTCTGGGCTTGTCCCTGCTTCAAAACTGGATCATTGGCCCCGTGCTGATGTTTGGGCTGGCCATCGCTTTTTTATCCGGATATCCCGAATACATGGTCGGGCTGATTATGATTGGCCTGGCTCGATGTATTGCCATGGTGATTGTCTGGAATGATTTGGCCAAAGGCGACACCGATTACGCCGCCGGATTGGTCGCCTTTAACAGCATTTTTCAGGTGCTGTTTTACAGTGTCTACGCCTGGTTCTTTATTACCCTGTTGCCGCCGCTTTTTGGCCTTAAAGGGGCCGTGGTGAACGTCAGCATTGTCGAAGTGGCTCAAAGCGTTTTTATTTATCTGGGAATTCCCTTCATTGCCGGGATGATCACACGCTTTACTCTCATTAAGGCAAAGGGGGCCGAGTGGTATGCCCGTGAGTTCATTCCCCGCATTAGCCCCATTACACTGGGTGCACTGCTTTTTACCATCGTGGTGATGTTCAGCCTCAAAGGTAATCTCATCGTTCAGATTCCGATGGATGTGGTGAGAATTGCCATTCCGCTAGTGATTTATTTTGTGGTGATGTTCTTTGTCAGTTTCTATCTGGGTAAAAAAGTGGGTGCGGATTATTCCCAAAGCGCCACACTGGCTTTTACGGCAGCCGGTAATAACTTTGAGTTAGCGATTGCGGTGGCTATTTCCGTGTTTGGCATTCATTCGGGGGCGGCGTTTGCGGCTGTTATCGGGCCGCTGGTTGAAGTCCCTGTTCTTATCGGTTTGGTGAATGTGGCATTTTGGCTTCAACGCCGTTGGTACGACCAGATACGGTCTGACTCTATCTCAGAATAAAATAAGATACTTGGCTTGCCTGCTCAGCTTCAAAAAAATGTGAGGATTTCGTTACAAAGGGAAACAATAAGTAACTACAAAATCCGTATTAAATGCAGCATGTATGCAACAGTATGTAGAGGTAATTGGCAGTAATTTGGTAGTAATTTTGCAGTAATCGTGTTGGGAAAAGGGGGTATATCTCAGTAGAAAATAAAAACACTTATTTTTTGAGAAGGGGTCTAAAACAAGCTCTATGATTAGGTTTAAGGAGGTGTCAGTAATGGGCGGTAAACCCTGGATCTGCTTTTCGAATTCCCCTGGGGGTACCATTTTACCTTATTTTATAAGCAGTCCCAGAGAGCCTTTTGAGCCTTCTGGGATTTTTCATTTGGGGGAGAGAAGTAATTTTTGCGGGAGGTAGTATAATCCCCAACACTCTACTTTCTCATGCGACCCAAAGTGAACCCCAGTCCATAGAATAATGAAGTTGGAAGAGTTAGTGCAAATATCTGATTGGTATTGGGAGAAGAGAGAATGAAGTTAGAAGACACAGATGCTAGATTTTAATAGTCCTTAAACGCAAAGCATTACCTATCACGGAAACGGAACTCAGGCTCATGGCCGCTGCAGCCACCATAGGGCTTAGTAACACGCCCGTAAAGGGGTATAGCAGTCCTGCTGCAATGGGAACACCCAACAGATTATAAACAAAAGCAAAGAACAAGTTTAGGCGAATATTGTGCATGGTCGCGCGGCTCAGCCGGATTGCCTTAATCACCCCTCTTAAATCGCCCTTGACCAGAGTGACACTAGCGCTTTCCATGGCCACATCCGTGCCAGTGCCCATGGCAATTCCGACGTGTGCTTGAGCCAATGCGGGGGCGTCATTAATGCCGTCTCCTGCCATTGCAACAACTCGTCCTTCCGATTGCAGGCGCTTTATAATCTCATGCTTCTGCTCAGGCAGCACCTCAGCCGCCACTTGGTCCAGGCCCAACGTTTTAGCCACTGCTTCAGCCGTTTTCTGGTTGTCGCCAGTTACCATGATAATCTGGATGCCTTCCCCATGAAGTTGCTGAATGGCTTCCTGTGTCGTGACCTTGATTGGATCGGCCACCGAAACCAGACCTGCTAATTTATCATTTATGGTTATATACATCACAGTGTGACCTTGTTGGCGCATTTCATTGGCCTGTTTTTCAAGTATTTCCAAGGAAAGCGATAACATCATCCGCTGATTGCCCACCTTTACGGCTTTTCCCTGAATCTGGCCCATGACCCCTTGCCCAGTAATTGATTGAAAGTTTTCAATAGGCAACAAGGACAAGTTACTAGTCTTGGCCCCTTGTACAATCGCTTCTGCCAGCGGATGTTCACTGCCCTGCTCTAAAGAAGCGGTCAGGCGTAGGAGTTCCAGCTCACTTAAATTGGGTGATATACTGATTACTTGAGCCAGCTTAGGCTTACCCTCAGTCAGAGTGCCGGTTTTGTCTACTACCAAGGTGTTGACCTTCTCCAGGGTTTCCAGCGCTTCGGCATTTTTAATTAACACCCCTTCTGACGCGCCCCGGCCGGTTCCCACCATAATGGACATCGGCGTGGCCAAACCCAAGGCACAGGGACAGGCAATAATCAAAACGGCGACCGCATTCACCAATGCATAGGCAAAACGTGGTTCTGGACCTACCGTGGCCCAAATGAAAAAAGTTGCAATTGCCACCAATAATACCAAGGGCACAAACCAGCCCGCCACCGTATCTGCCAGCCGTTGAATCGGCGCACGGCTCCGCTGGGCTTCTGAAACCATTTGCACAATTTGAGACAAAAGCGTGTCTTTTCCCACCCGCTCGGCTTGCATCACCAAACTGCCCGTACCGTTGACGGTTCCGCCCGTAACCTGATCTCCGGGAATTTTTTCCACGGGAAGCGGTTCTCCAGTAATCATAGATTCATCGATATTGCTTTGACCGTCAATCACTCGCCCATCCACTGGTACTTTTTCTCCCGGACGGATCCGAAGATGATTGCCAAGTTGAACCGATTCCAATGCAATATCAAATTCGTGACCTTGCTCATCAATCAAACGGGCCGTTTTTGGGGCAAGCCCCAATAATTGCTTAATGGCCCCGCTGGTTTGCTCTCGGGCCTTGAGTTCCAGTACTTGCCCCAGTAATACCAATGCGGTGATAGCAGCAGCCGCTTCAAAATACACCCCGACAATGCCGTGAACGTCCTTAAACGAAGCAGGAAAAATTTCAGGGACAACCGTCGCCACAACACTGAACAGGTAAGCCACGCCTGTGCCAATCGCAATCAGGGTAAACATGTTCAAGTGTCGATTCTGTATTGACATCCAACCCCGCTGAAAAAAAGGCCAGCCTCCCCAAAGTACCACTGGAGTAGTTAGGGCCAGTTCAATCCATTGGCTTGTTTGCATTGAAAGCCACTCAGGAAATTGCAGATTCGGCAGATGTTTTATCATTGCGAAAAGAACCACAATGGCGGCCAGAATGCTGCTGTACTTGAAGCGATACCCCATCTGTGCCAATTCGGGATCTTCCTGATTTTCCAGGCTGATGATCATCGGCTCTAAGGCCATACCACAAAGGGCACAGGTACCAGGTCCTTGCTGCTGGATTTCAGGGTGCATGGGGCAGGTGAACAAGTTAGTTTTATCGTCGGCTGATAAAACCGGATGGGATGTCGGTTCACTTCTAGACAACGCTTGCTTGGGGTTGGCCTCAAATTTGCTATGGCAATGTTGACTACAAAAATAAAATGTTTCACCCTGGTAAGTGGATTTCAGCTCTGTTGTTTCGGGATTGACCGTCATTCCACAGATGGGATCTACTTTACTTAAAGCGGCCGTTTTCACTTCCGTGTTCTGTGAAGCGCTGCAGCAATGATGGTCTTCCTGCTTAGTCATATGTTGTTCCCCTTTTGCTTGCGTCCTGCCTTGAGTGCCTAAATCAGGTATTCAGGGGCAGGATCGATTCCATGACAGGATTCTGTGATGCGCTCAAGCGCCAATTTCATGGCGTACAAAGACTGAATTTTATGTTCAACCTTATGTGAGTCATTTGCTGCATCTGCAACTGCTTTCACACCAGAGTATTCATCGTGGTTTAAACTTTTTATGACTTTGTTATTCTAAACCCTATAGCACGATACAGGGTTAACCCCGTTGCCTAAATCACCCTTCGGTGCAACCACTTACACGTCTGGGGAATAGTTTTTCTAGCTGCAAGGGCTAAAATGCCAAGCAGCGTTTCTCAATGAGTCGAAAATCTTCCTGAGGCTGAACAATGGCCGCCTCCGATAGTTCAATATTCTGTCTCGACAAAGTTCAGTTCATTCCAAGCCTGTGCTACCCGTGAAAAGAGATAATTCAGCCGTGGCATTTAAATCCTGAAACACTGTAGCGTCAACGGTGTTCATCATCATGTCAGGGGTCATCAGGGTTTGGCTGTTACCTGCCCGAATGAAAGTCAGCGCACCCACGCTCAAAATCGTCCAAAGTGTGGCTTGAGCCCGATGCAAGATAGTACGCTGAATCGTGGTTTCAGCTTGGGCCACCCCTATTTGAACATTGTCTTTCAATCCCAAATCAATGGCGTCCTGCATGGACGCTGCCTGATCCACCACTACCAATAAGGCAGCTATTGAATGAGCAGGTCAACTTGAAAATTTTGCCAATTGGTTTGGTCGGGCTGGATAATAATCTTTCGCAACGATGTCTCAGCAATACCCTGGTTGGGATGCTGAATGCTCACATTGTAACCGCCTGCTGGTAGGGTCAGACGATAATGTCCGTGGGTGTCCGGCCGACTGGTGAGCCATTGGTTCGCCCCATAAGGTGCTGCAGATATGGTGATATCGCTGAGCGAGTCCAGGATAATCGGGCAGGCGACATTGGGCTGATTGGCCGGACATACGGGACGCACCGTGATAATGCCTTCCAGGTAGCCGTTGACCTGCTTCCTGGACTCAGTTTGACTTTGGGGCGATGAGGAACGTCCACGATTCGGCCACAGGGAAACCCCAAACCAACTGCCAAACCCGCCGTTATGTCCTCCCCAGTTCCAAGCGCCAAAGCCCACGCCAAACTGAGCCAATGCAGGTGAACTGGTTATCACAAGGGGAATCAGCAGGCTCAGAATACAAACGATTCGCCGCCATTGCATGAGTCAGGCTCCTTCATCGTTTGGGCAAAAAGTTTTTGACGATGGTTCAATCTTTAGGTTCTATCCCCACGCAACCGGATTCTTTGACTGTCCTTGGATCTCAAGTTGCTCTTTGTGATCGACTGGTTCTGCTTTAATAAGAAATCAAAACTTAGCCATAATGCAGGAGCTTTTCTGGCATAATAAGAGAAAAGATCCTCTACAATGCAAAATCCGGAAAACAAACATTTGAAAACAATGGCATTCAACCAAACGCGATGGCATGCCCTGATGGGGCTGATTGTTTATGTGGTTTTAAGCGTATTCCAACCTGAAGCCCTGGCTGCCATCACCCTGATTGTAGATGGGCCTCACGCCCTGTCGATTCAGGCTGATGCCAAGGGAAACAAAGCCTTGGTACTCCACCACCATGGCCTCCAAGCTTCAAACGCTGCGGAAAACAGTTTTCACCATCATCATCCCGACAAGCCGGACCACAAGATTTTACTGTCTAAAGCGGATTTTAGAACGTTTATCGCCAATGAGCATCGACTCCCGCTTTCCTTTGAGCCATTGGGCTCGGTTTTCATTGGCTTCCTGCTGATGTCTAACCCATTGACGGGTCAAAAAACGTCTCTGCATCATTTATATGCCCATCCACCGCCGCCCAGTCAGACCCTGCGTTTCCGTCAAACCATCGCCTTACTTATTTAAATCACCTTAATCTGCTTTGATTGTGCTGTAATCAGGTTGAATTTTGCCTGAACTTGCCAATACCAAAAGGATTAAGGAGATTTTCGTTTGCGTTCCCCCCTACTCAACGCCTTGCTGTTTAGTCTGGCTGTAACGATGCCTTCTTGGGGCTGGGCAGACACGCCCCCAGTCTTTACCTTAGAGGCCGCCATTGAAATTGCCGCCCATAACAACCTGAATTATCAAGCTGCCTTAGTGCAAAAAGACATCAGTCAGGCCCAGATCACCACAGCCAAGGCACGCTTGAATCCCCTGTTGGTTTCCGATAACGGAATCGCCGAAAAAACCTATCGCCTGGGCTTGCAACAAACTCTGGAGTTGGGTGGAAAACGAAAAAAACGGATTGCGGTCGCTGAAACCCAACGCCAACTCACGGACACCATGACAAACGCCAAGCTTTTAGCACTCAGGATGGACGTCCGAAAAACGTACACGGCACTGTACGCCGCGTTGGAGCGCCAGAAAGCTTATGAAGACATCGTTGAAACCACAAGACACCTACTAGCCATCGCCCAAAAACGGGAGAAGGTGGGCGACATTCCCAAGGTGGATGTTTTGGGTGCTCAAATTGCGTTTACCAATTCAAGAAATGACCATCAGACCGCTTTTTATCAGGTGGTTTCTGCCAGAAATCGGCTGAGCGCCTTACTGTTCCAGCCCCTCTCCCCAGAACAGATGCTGGCAGCCCCACCCAGTTTTGCCCAAGAAGCCTTGCTGACGCCCCAGAAACAGGAAACTGGCCAGCCACTGCAAGCATCGCTGACTGAGTCGGCGCTGAATCTGAGTCTTCTGATTGAGCAGGCCTTTAAAATTCGTCCTGAGCTTCAGGAAAACCGGCTGAATCAAGTTGTAACACTGCAGCGGTTGGCTCTGGTCAAGAGTAACCGAATACCCAACCTGAATCTTTCCGCTGGCCCAGACCTGGTTGCTGAACCCGGTCAAAGGCGCTTGAACCTCTATGTGATTGGGGCTGTGGATATCCCTGTTTTTAACCGGCAACAGGGCCCTATTGAAGAGGAGTCTGCCCGACAACGGCAGCTTCAGATTGCGCAACAGGCTTTAAAAACCCAAATCACTTATGAAGTTATCAATGCCCATACGGCCTTTATTGCCAGCCAGGAACGCCTAAAGCGCTATGAGGCAGAACTGCTCCCTGATGCGGAACGGATTGTGAAACTGGCCCAGTTAAGCTTCCGGGAAGGGAAGTCCTCCATATTGACTCCAATTAATGCTCAACAGGCCTTTATCAATACCCGTCTGGGGTACTTGCAAGCCATGAGCGATCATCAAGATGCGATCAGTGATTTAGAAAAGGCGATAGGAACCGGATTATGAAGACAGCTTATCCATTACTTACATTCAGTAGTCTGGCCTTGGCCGGACTGGTTTTCCTGTCCGGTTGCGGCACCTCCCAGACCGAATCGCCACAAGTCGAGAAACAGCTCGCATCATCGGATATCGTTCGCTTAACGCCAGAAGCCATTCAAAAAAGTGGGATTCAGGTGGCAGTTGTCAGTGATCGTCCTCACAGCAGCCACATTACCACCATTGCTGAGGTCAAGGCCGATGAGAATCAGGTGTTCCACCTCAGCTCCATTGTGGGGGGGCGCGTGATCAGCGATAAAGCCAACTTGGGCGATACCATCCGTCAAGGGCAGACCGTGGCCATTATTCGCAACCAGGAAGTGGTAAAAGCCCAAGCGGCATCGATTCATGAGCTTCATAATAATGAAATCGCCATTCAACAGGCAAAAACCCGTCTTAAACTGGCCCGCCAAAATTATCAAAGGGAAAAGGCGCTTTACATCGAAGGGGTTTCCCCCCGCAAAGATCTGCTACAAGCCCAGTCTGAGATGGAGTTGGCCCAATCCACTTTAAGCGGCTATCAGGAGCATGAAACCCATGTGACTTCCGAGGCGAAAGCATTGCTGGGCACTTATGGGGTGGATTTCAATAGTCAGTCCGAACATTTGCAGACCGGTAGCCCTATTTTGGCCCCTCGAAGCGGGGTGATCACCCGAAAAACCATTACTTTGGGTGATACAGTGAGCGCTGATCAAATTTTGTACGAAGTGGCTGACTTGTCCCGGGTTTGGTTGGATATGACAGTGTATCCTCAGGATCTGGCCGGGCTAAGGCTTGGGCAAAGCATTCGCTTTACCAGTGACAGTCTTCCCAATAAAGTGTTCTCCGGGCGCATCAATTACATTCCGGCCAATACCAATGCCCAAAGCCCCATGTTTATGGTTCGGGCCTTTTTGAGTAACCCGGATTACAGCCTGAAACCCGGTATGTTTGGACAGGCCGAAATTGATTCTGCCCCAAAGGGCAGTAAGCCGTTTATCCCGGAAAGCGCACTGCAAAAATATGGACAGGAAACCTTTGTGTTTATTCCGATGAAAGAGGGCCGATACCGCAAGCAACCCGTGGAGATTGAAAGTCATGATTCGGCGGGGTATTTGATTCGTAGTGGCCTAAAGGCAGGAACGCTTGTGGTGACCCAAGGGAGTTTTACCCTCAAGGGCGAATTATTAAAAAATCAGTTCGGGGAGGAATAAGATGGAACAGTTTCTTGCCAACCTGATCAAACAGCGGCTTTTAATTTGCCTGGCCTTTGTTTTTGTCATTATTGGCGGCATGTTTGCTTACCGCAGTTTGCCCATTGACGCGTTTCCAGATCTGACCAACGTTCAGGTGCAGGTCATTACCGAAGCCCCTGGCATGCCGCCGATTGAAGCGGAGCAATTGGTGACCGTCCCCATTGAATCTATCCTGAACGGCTTGCCCAAGGTAGAGCAGGTTCGCTCAGTCAGCAAGTTTGGACTTTCCATTGTTACGGTTGTTTTTCAGGATAATGTGAACACCTACTTTGCCCGGCAATTGGTCAATGAGCGGCTTCAAAGCGCCCGCTCCCGACTGCCAGATGGTATCAGCCCACAGCTGGGGCCTATCTCCACTGGCATGGGCGAAATTTACCAGTATGTGGTGGAAGGCAAAGGCTATACGGCCAGGGAGTTAAAAACCCTGCATGACTGGGATATTAAATATCAACTGAGAACCGTGCCTGGGGTTAACGAGGTCAATACCTGGGGCGGACAGACCCAGGAATACGTGATTACCCTTTTTCCAGAACGGTTGACTCAGTATGACCTGACGTTGCAGGAAGTGTTTGCCGCATTGAAAAACAACAATGAGAATTACAGTGGCGGTATTATCGAGCACGGCGCCGAGCAATACATTATTCGGGGCTTGGGGCGGGTGGAAACCCTGGACGATATTGGCAATATTGTGGTTTCCCGTAAAGGAACAATGCCTGTTACGTTAAAAAATATTGCCCAAATTGGTTTTGGGGATGCTTTACGGCAAGGCGCTGTAACCAAAGATGGTCAGGGAGAGGTTGTCACCGGACTGGTGATGATGCTGAAAGGCGAAAACAGCCGTGAAGTCATTGAACGGGTCAAGGATAAAGTCCGACAAATCCGAAAAAGCCTGCCTGAAGGTATCCAGTTAAAGCCGTTTTATGATCAAACCCGCCTGGTGGAGCAAACCATTCACACGGTTCAAACCAACCTGCTGGAAGGGAGCATGCTGGTGATCGCGGTTTTGCTGCTATTGCTGGGAAATCTGCGAGCCGCCCTGATTGTGGCGGTAGTCATTCCCATTTCCATGATGTTTTCCCTGATGGGAATGAAAGCATTGGGCTTGACCGCTAACATCATGAGCCTGGGGGCGATTGACTTTGGGATGATTGTGGATGGGGCCATTGTCATGGTTGAAAATACCGTGCGCAAGCTGGCCCATGCGGAACCGGGCGTTACGCACAACACCGAGGCCGTGGTCCAACAATCCCTGAAAGAAATGGCCCGTCCGATTCTGTTTGGGATTTTGATTATTACGGTGGTCTATATGCCCGTTTTGGCTTTGGAGGGCATGGAGTACAAAATGTTTTCGCCCATGGTGTTTGCGGTTTGTTTCGCCTTGTTGGGCTCTCTAATTTGTGCCCTAACGCTGGTGCCGGTATTGTGCACGTTTTTTCTCAAGGGAAAAGTCAAAGAGCGGGAAAGTTTTTTCATTCAAAAAATTCGCCCGGCTTACCTGAACCTGCTGGAAAAGGCACTGGCGCATCGTAACGTGACCGTTTCCATTGCTGTTGCCCTGTTTGTATTAACAGTGGCCAGCGTGCCCTTCTTGGGGACGGAATTTGTACCCCAACTGGATGAAGGTGACATCCTGATTGAAACCGTCAACCTGCCCAGTATTTCGCTGGCCGAAAAACTGAAAGTGACCACGCAAATTGAGCAATCCATTGGTGATATTCCTGAAATTGAGACAGCCGTCTCCAAACTGGGCCGTCCAGACCTGGCCACAGACCCCATGGGTGTTTATCAAGCGGACGTCTATGTGATGCTGAACCCAAAGCAAACTTGGCGAAGTGGCATCACCAAAGAGAAACTGATTGCCGAAATTGACCGCCGTTTAAACCGAGATATTCCCGGCACACACTTCAATTTCACCCAGCCGATTGCCATGCGCGTGGATGAGCTGGTATCCGGGGTGCGCTCCGATATCGCTATTAAGCTCTTTGGCGAAGATTTTAAAGTGTTAGCGGAAAAAGCGCAGGAAATTGAACGCGTCATGCGATCGGTGAAAGGCCAGCGGGACTTGCAGACTGAAAAACTGGAAGGCAGTACTCAAATTGTCATCACACCAGATCGAGCCAAAATGGCACGCTATGGCGTTCAAATTTCGGATATGAAAGCGCTGGTAGGCACCGCTGTTTTGGGAGAGGCCGTTTCCGAAGTGCTGGAAGGTCGCAAGCGGTTTACGATGCGAGTCAAGTTCCCAGGGGGTAGCCAGACAGATCCGCTCTTATTACAATCCTTGTTGCTGGATACGAGCACCGGCCAGCGCATTCCGTTGGGGCAGGTGGCCACTATCCAGACCGAGGAAGGGCTTGAGGTTATCAACCGGGAATCCGCCCAGCGCCGAATTGTGGTGATGTGCAACGTGGATGGCCGTGATATCGGCTCTTTTGTGCGAGAAGGCCAGCAAAAGATCAAGGAGCTCGTCCAGCTCCCGCCGGGTTATTACATTGAATGGGGCGGCCAGTTTGAAAACCAGCAACGGGCCATGGAAAAGCTGATGATGGTAGTGCCCTTGTCCATTGTAATTATTTTCTTGCTGCTGATGGCCACCTTCTCTTCTGTGCGCCATTCTCTGCTGGTGATGCTGAATGTTCCATTTGCCCTGATTGGGGGTGTGATTGCCTTATGGCTAAGAGGCATGTACCTGAACGTACCAGCTTTTATCGGCTTTATCGCGCTATTCGGGGTGGCCGTCTTAAATGGTCTGGTTCTGGTTTCAACCATCAACCAGTTTCTGAAAGAGGGGCAACCCTTGCCTGAGGCAATTAAACAAGCCGCTGAAACCAGACTGAGACCGGTTCTGATGACAGCGCTGGTGGCTATTTTGGGTTTTCTGCCGATGGCTTTATCACACGGTGCAGGCGCAGAGGTGCAGAAGCCACTGGCGACCGTGGTCATCGGTGGGGTATTCACCTCTACCTTTTTGACCTTGATTGTTTTACCGGTCATCTATGGCTGGACGCAGGCCGAGGAAAAGGGTTAGCCTTTCGCATTGGGCTCAAAACAGGAGGGAGAAATTTGATGTGGTGTTGGACATGACCACAATGCGCATTCTGGCTGTGCCGAGTTGAATGCCGATTGCATAAATTGACACGATTCACGGTGAATAATTATTGAATTGGGTGGTAGCAACGCGAAGTTTCATTTCTAAGTTGCGCTGAAGAAAAACAGAAATCTAACGACTGGATACAATCAACTTAGCAGCCCTTTAGTCATTGTCAATCTAGGACACTCAGTGCAAGCAAAAGATTCACCCGAATGCAATTGAATAGAGGTGTCCTAAACAGCGACTGAAAGTGGTTGTAAATGGATGAGTGATTCTGCAAAATAATAATAGCAAGATTTGTCCAGTTTAGGCACCGACGGATCAATTGGGGCCGAACCAACCCTCCTACCAGCATAGCTCAGAAGAGACGCAAATGAGAGAGGCCACAAATTCCTTCTTAAGATGATAAAAACCATCAAAAAGGGCTGCGTAAGCTCCAGTGAGAATCTCTCCCATTCAAGGAGTCTGTTTACTCTTATGCTATTATGCTTTGGCATAAAGCGTCTTACAGAGGTTTGAAATTCATGGAACTAGCCAAGAAGCGTTTTTTAGTCATTGGCGGAGCAGGATTTATCGGCAGTCACATTGCCGATCAACTTCTGCAGGAAGATGTGGCTGAGGTTCTGATCTATGACAATTTTTTTCGTGGGCGGCTAGATAACTTAACAGAGGCCTTAAAAGATCCTCGCTGTCGCCTCTTTGAGCACGGCGGCGACATTCTACATACCGATATCCTAAATAAAGCAATGGACGGTATTGATGGAGTTTTTCATTTGGCGGCAGTCTGGCTGCTCCAGTGTCATGAGTACCCAAGAACTGCTTTTGATATCAATGTGCAAGGTACTTTCAATGTTATTGAGGCTGCAATCGCCCAAAAAGTGAAACGGGTCATCTATTCCTCAAGCGCTTCTGTCTATGGAGACGCTATTGAAACGCCAATGCCTGAGAGTCATCCCTATAACAACTTTACTTTTTATGGGGCCACGAAAATCGCTGGAGAGCATTTTTTCAAGTCGATGGGTGCCCGTTATGGACTTGATTGGGCTGGACTACGCTACATGAATGTCTACGGGCCACGGCAGGACTATCAGGGTGCTTATATTGCTGTTATGCACAAGATTCTGGACCGTATTGGGCAGGGAGAGCGTCCTGTTGTATACGGTGATGGCTCCCAGTGCTATGACTTCATTGCCGTAGAAGATATTGCTCGTGCCAATATTTTAGCTATGAAAGCCAGTATTTCTGGTGAGTGCTACAATGTAGGCCGAGGCATTGGTACCTCTATTAAGGAACTATCTGAGCTGCTGCTGGATTTGAGCGGTTCTGATTTGGAGATTCAATACGAGCCAGCTGGTTTGACATTTGTGACCAACCGCATAGGCTGTCCAAAGGCGGCTAAAGAGGACTTAGGTTTTGAGTGGTCCATTGACTTACGTGAGGGGATGCAACGGCTAATTGATTGGCGAAATGCGGACAGAGCTGGCTTGGAGTCGCGTCGCTTAAAACTTAGAGGGGTCGCTCATGTCTGAAGTACTGGATCAGCGAAAAATACACATTGCACTTCCCTCGACCGGAGAAGAAGAATGGCTGGCTACTAGAGAATGCTTTGAAACTGGGTGGCTAACCCAGGGCCCTAAAGTGGCCGCCTTTGAAAAAGCATTTGCGGAAAAGCACTCAGTACAGCATGCTTTGGCCGTGACCAGTTGTACTACGGGATTGCATTTGGCATTGGCAACACTCGGAATTGGGCCCGGTGATGAGGTAATTGTACCCGCTTTTACTTGGGTGGCCACTGCCAATGTGGTTTTATATTGTGGGGCAACGCCAATTTTTGTGGATGTGGCTCGGGATACTTACAACATAGATCCTCAACAAATTGCGGCCAAAGTGACCGATCGAACCAAAGCCATCATCCCGGTGCATCTGTTTGGTTTATGTGCGGATATTGACGCCATTCGAGCTGTTGTACCTGACACTGTTGCTATTATTGAGGACGCCGCTTGCGCAGCAGGAGCGTCTTACAAAGGGCGTCCTGCAGGAAGCCTTGGAACTGCTGGTGTTTTTTCCTTTCATCCTCGTAAGTCAATTACTACGGGGGAAGGTGGCATGGTCACTTCCAACGATGGGCGTTTTGCTGATTTGGCTGGTAAGATGCGAAATCACGGCGCTGAAATCTCTGAAGAGCAACGTCATCAAGGCCCTCGGCCTTACTTACTGCCGGAATTCAATCTATTGGGTTTCAACTATCGAATGACGGATCTGCAAGGGGCGGTAGGTTTAACCCAATTATCTAAACTGGACCAATTTATTGCCGAACGTCAAAAATGGGCTGCTTACTATGTACAAGAACTGGCAGAAATTCCTTGGCTCAGAATGCCGCAAGTGCCTTCCCAAGGACAACATGCTTGGCAAGCTTTTGTTTGTTATGTGGATCCTGAAACTGCACCAGCCTCTCGGAACGAATTGATGGATCTCCTGGAGAAAATGGGTGTTTCAACACGGCCGGGTACGCATGCTGTGCATATGTTGGGTTACTATCAAGAACGCTTTGCCTTTCACCCACAGGATTTTCCGGGGGCCCGGGACTGTGATGCCAATACGATGGCCATTCCGCTACATAATAAAATGTCTATTGATGACTATGCCTATGTCGTCAATGCGATTAAGGCTTTGGAGAAATAAACTATGACAACTGCTGCGGCTCCCTCCGTTCTTGAATTATTAGCTAACAATTCCAACTTCGTTATAGATGCTGGTATACCAAGGCAGAAAAGCATTTATACCTCTTCACAAAGCCAAACCAAGGAAACTTTTGGGTTTAAATGGCAGAAGCGTGATACTTACGAGTCAGAAGCGGTTCAAAATGCCAGCAAAGCTTGGTTGAAAGAGCGTTACACTTTGCCTGATGTCTCTCTTGCACAGGTGGTAGGTGGAAAAACGGTTTTAGATGCTGGATGTGGTTCTGGACATAGCGGGCTCCTATTTTTTGGCGATGTTCTTAAAAATTGTCGTTATATAGGCGTTGATATCTCTAAGGCCGTAGATGTTGCTGCCGCAAGGTTTGCAGAAAGGGGCATGCCAGGAGAGTTTGTTCAGGCATCTCTAATGGATCTACCTTCAGAGCTTGGCAATTTTGATGTCATTTTTTCTGAAGGGGTCTTGCATCATACGGATTCTACAGAAAAGGCAATCCGATATATGGCCAGTAAACTGAATCCGGACGGGCTTCTAATGTTTTATGTTTACAAGCAAAAAGGCCCTATTCGTGAATTTACGGATGATTTGATTCGAGACAAACTCTTTAAAATGAGTGATGAAGAGGCTTGGACAGCCTTAGAGCCTCTGAGCAAACTCGGTAAGCAGCTTGGAGATTTAAACATTGAGCTGGAAATCGAAGAGCCTATTGATATTCTGGAAATTCCGGCTGGTAAGGTTAATCTTCAGCGTCTTTTTTATTGGCATATTTTTAAAGCCTACTATCGTCCAGATTGGACCCTTGATGAAATGAATCACATCAATTTCGATTGGTATCGACCTGAAAATTGTCATCGCCAAACTCCTGAAGAAGTTAAATCTTGGGTTGAAAGTGCTGGTCTGTCAGTAATGAACATGAATATCCAAGAAGCTGGCATTACGGTTATTGCTAAAAAGTCATAGACTCTGATATGTGCGGCATTACTGGAATTTTGAATTGTTCAGGAGAACCTGTCTCTCCTGTTATTTTGCGGCGCATGGCTGATGCCATTGCACACCGCGGTCCAGATGGTGAAGGATTTTTCACGGATAGCAGTATCGGGCTAGGGCATCGTCGACTTTCCATAATTGATTTGTCTCCATCTGGCCATCAGCCGATGTTAACGCCAGATGGTCGATATGCATTGGTATACAACGGTGAAGTCTACAATTTCCAGGCACTCAGGCTAGAATTGGAATCGCTGGGCTATCAATTTCACTCTAAAACCGATTCTGAGGTCATTCTTTATGCCTTCGCCCAATGGGGATTGAAAGCAATAGAGCGATTCAATGGTATGTTTGCCTTTGCGATTTGGGACCAGGCACAAAAGCAACTGACCTTAGCCAGAGACCGTTTTGGGGTCAAGCCGCTTTACTACACTAAAATTGGCGATACTTTTCTCTTTGGCTCAGAGATTAAGACTATATTGGCGCATCCCTGTTACAAGACAGAACTGGATCGTTCCGGTTTACTGGAGTATTTCACATTTCAAAACTTCTTTACAAATCGCACCTTATTTAAAAATATCCAGATTCTCCCGGCTGGTAGTTGGCTACAAGTCGGATTAACAGACGATAATTCCTCCGAACAGCCAGTTTCTTACTGGGATTACCGCTTTACCGAGCCTGAGCAGACTGTAAGTGAGCAAGAGTATCTAGAAGAGTTAGATCGCTTATTTTTACAAGCAGTTAATCGTCAGCTTGTTAGTGATGTGCCCATTGGCTCTTATTTAAGCGGTGGTATGGACTCTGGATCCATCACGGCCATTACTGCCCAACAATTGCCCGATTTGAAAAGCTTTACAGTTGGTTTTGACCTGAATTCCGCTTCGGGGATGGAATTAGCCTTTGATGAGCGCAGCAAAGCCGAACATATGTCCTACTTGTTTAAGACAGAACACTACGAAATGGTCTTGAAAGCAGGAGATATGGAACGAGCCTTGCCTAAAATGGCTTGGCACCTGGAAGAACCCCGAGTAGGACAAAGCTATCCTAATTTCTATGCGGCTCAATTGGCCAGTAAGTTTGGCAAAGTTGTTCTTTCCGGCGCTGGTGGTGATGAGTTATTTGCAGGGTATCCTTGGCGATATTACCGGGCTGTGAATAATCATAACTTTGAAGACTATATTGATAAATATTATGAGTTCTGGCAGCGTTTGATTCCCAACGATCAGATTTCCCAAGTTTTTCAACCAATTTGGAATGACGTTCAACACGTCTCTACCAAAGATATCTTCAAGCAAGTGTTCTCACAGCATGACAACGAACTGAATCGCCCTGAGGATTACATTAATCACTCCTTGTACTTTGAGGCAAAAACCTTCTTACATGGACTTTTAGTCGTGGAAGATAAACTTAGTATGGCCCACTCCCTAGAAACCAGAGTCCCTTTTTTAGATAACGACCTAGTGGCGTTTGCCATGCAAGTTCCTGCCAGGCTCAAGCTTGGCAAGCTGGATGAGGTTATTCAGGTGAATGAGAATGATCTTGCTTGCAAACAGTACTTTGAAAAAAATACAGACGGAAAACTGTTGTTACGCAAAATGATGGCCCGTTATATTCCTACGGAAGTGACGCATCGGGAAAAACAAGGTTTTTCGGCCCCAGATGCAAGTTGGTTTAGGGGAGAGAGCATCGATTACGTTCGTCGTAAACTATACAATCCCAAAGCTCAAATTTACGACTTTCTTGAGCGTGGTACTGTTCAAAATTTGGTCAGCGAACACTTAGAAGGGCGTCAAAATAGACGACTCCTCATTTGGTCTTTATTAAATTTTGAAAATTTTTGTGAACAATTTTTATGAACCAAAGAAGCTTTGAAGAACATATAAGTGATGAACAACCTCGAGTAAGTAAATTATTTTCATCTCTGAATTTGTTGTGGCGTACATTACAACTATTTTTAGAAAAGCGTTATAAACGTACTTTGCCCTTTGCTGATTACATTGTGGATCGATGGGAAAAAGCTAGGATTTTAGGTTTTGGTGCAGGCAGTTCTATTTACGACAGCTCTTTGGTACTAGGTGATGTTACGGTTGGTGAGAACACTTGGATTGGACCTTTTACAGTACTGGATGGCAGTGGTGGCCTTCGCATTGGATCTTATTGTTCTATCTCTACCGGCGTGCAAATTTACTCTCATGATACTGTTAAATGGGCCTTGTCAGCTGGTCAACATCAAGCTGAAAGGGCCTCAACTTCAATTGGAGACCGCTGTTACATAGGCCCTAACACAATCATTGCCAAAGGTGTCAATATAGGATCCGGGTGTATCGTAGGGGCCAACAGCTTGGTTCTTAAGGACATCCCTCCTAATTCAAAAGCATTTGGAACGCCCTGTAGTGTTTTAGGCCCCGTCGACTCTTAAGTCAATTGCTAGGAAAGCAAAATTTAATGTAAAAACTTTTAGGTACTCGATCCATTTTGTACAAAAGCCAAAACAAAGGCCGCAGACGCTCGAAGCTTTTTTTGTAAGTTTTAAAGTCCGTATAATGCCGCATTGGTGCAGTCATAACGCGCTCAAATTCTTCATCCGAAAATTCAAGGCGCTTTTTAACGAGATCCAGAATTTCCTGAGGGCATTCTTGGGGTTGTTGTAAAGCAAGGAGTGCTTCATTTCGTTCAAGCTGGCCTGAGCGAACCAAGGCCGCATGCCCAAGAAGCCTAGTGTCCAGGTTGGCACGGCGGGGTAAGAAATAAGAATGGTAAAAGGCAGTAAACCGGTTTTCTAAATGGTGTCCACCATACCACTGCCAGCCAAGATTGTCGGCTAAAAACTTTTTGACTTCTTCTTTTTGGTAGTTCATGTAATAAAGTGGACGCTGCATCTTGATATTGTGCAAGGCAGACCATTTGATGAAGCGGGGAAGTGTCAGATTAGGGTAAGTTTTCATGCGGATTCTGCCGAATTGCTTATGAACGCTATCGACAAGCTTACCATCCATATATAACCACCCTAAGGGCGATATACCCTCAGTACGGAATGAATGTCCGTTAATAATCGTGGGGATATTGTATTTGGTGGCAGCCATATAAAGGGTTGAGGTGATACCCAGATCGGTCGGTGCCTCAATATCCTTCAAGCCAGATAATAAGAACGAGCGGTAAATGTCATCATATTCCTGGTTGTTGACAACATGGGTATATAAATCAATTTTCAGCGCTTCTAGGACGTTATAAATATTTTGAGTAGCAATCGGTGAGTTCCAAGTGTTGTCAAAGTGGACTGCCAGTGGACGAAGGCCCATTTCGACCATTTGATAAAGCAGATATGAACTATCACAGCCACCACTAACGCCAACTACGCAGTCATATTTTTTACCGCGTCCGGCATCTTTGATATCAGTGATCATTTTTTCTAGCCGCTTTTTCCCCTCAGCTCCTAATGGATATTGAACATCCATCTCATCATGGAGCTTGCAGTAATTGCAGACGCCCTGCTCATCAAACTGTATCTGAGAGACTGTTTCATCGTAAATACAGCGGGTACACCGCTGCATTTCCTGAGAATCTTCGTATAAGTTAGTGTTTGGGGGAGCTAGTACATTATTCATAGATCATTCAAGCTTTCCGCTTCGGCCTTCGGACAAGTTAATGTGCAGATGAATTTGATAGTAAGGATTCTAACACGGAGCGTTCTGGATAGTTGATCAACACACCACGCTCTTTACTCTGGTAAACAAAGATACTACCTGCAGCAACCGCAGAGGCGTTGGCCTCGTGTATCGGTTTGGCAATATCTTCGCGACCTCCAGCACCACCACAAGCAATCAATGGGATTTTCAGGGCACTGGTAACCTGTTGGATTAAGTCCAGGTCAAAGCCGTTCATTTCCCCATCGCGCTCAATATTCATAAGAAGGACCTCACCAACGCCCAAATCCTGTAAATACAAGGCCTGTTGAGTTGGAGAGCACTTTAGACTCTTGGTACCACTGGTTATCCAACATTCATGCTTGCCCCAGAAAGAGCGTTTAACATCCACAGAACCAACAACAGCCTGACTACCATAGACGCTCACCGTTTTTTGAATTAGCTTAGGCTGTTCAGTGGCCGCCGTGTTGAAGATTACCTTTTCAACACCAATTCTAAAAACACGCTGAACAGCCTCCCAGTTAAGAAGACCGCCCCCATATGCAAGAGGCACCCAACATTCACTGGCTAATTGCTCTATCAAGTTAAAATCTGGCTCTCGTTGGTTCAAACTGGCTCTGATGTCCAGTAGGGCGATCTCATCTACTTCAAATCGATTGAACAAATTGATGACATTGACTGGATCGCCAAGGTAGCTAGGATTTTTAAACTTTCTTGTTTTGACAAAAGTACCATTGTCAAGTAACAGAGCAGGGATGACACGAGGAATTAGCATGCTAAGAGCTCTTTGCTAGTGAGTCTAATTGCAAGACTTGCTCTGATTGATTATTAAGGCTTGCAAAGTTTTCAAGTAGTTTCAGTCCGTAACGGTGGCTTTTCTCAGGGTGAAACTGCACGCCAAATATGTTGCCCCTCTGGACAACTGCGGGGAATTCATACCCATAGCTTGCGTTAGCGCGATGGGTCAATGCGTCTAGGGAATCTGGCGCTAGGTGGTAAGAATGCACAAAATAAAATCTTGGGTCAGTGTCATAGCCAGATAAAATTGGGATGCTTGGATTTCGTTGCAGATGATTCCAGCCCATATGAGGGATTTTCAACTCCAGATCGCTTGTTTTTTCAAACCTAAAACGGACAACCTGTCCTGGAATCCATCCAAGTCCAGGCAAAACGCCTTCTTCACTACCATCTGTCAAGAGTTGCATGCCAAGACAGATGCCCAAAATAGGGATTTTTTCTTCCAGTGCCTTCTTGTTCAGGATAGAAAGCAAATCTAAGGCCTGAAGTTGTTTCATAGCCGCATCAAAGGAGCCGACACCGGGTAAAATCAACTTTGCTGCCCGCTCAATTTCTTCCGGTTCTGAGCTGACTATGCTTTTACACCCAATACGGCCCAGCATATTGGGTATAGAGCCAACATTGCCCATATTCAAGTTGAGAATGGTTATTTTTGTCATTATTTCCTGCGCCAGAGTCGTCTGAACGTTGAGTATAGCAGAAAGGTTTACAAATGAATGCTTGACAAAAAGCTTACTTTTAGAGGCAAATAGGAAGTGTGGAGTATATAAGATTGACTTGTAATGATTATTTTGCTCTCAGTCGTACTTACGTTTCTCAGTCGATTCGCTTACTACTTGACTTTCCCATTTAAAAATCTAGATACCGATGCTGTCAATCATCTATTACTGGTGAAAGCCATTCGGGCTAATCACGGTCGAATTCCAGAGCGTATTCCTAAATATTTGTTGGATACCAATGATTACCCAAATGGCTTCCATCGCGTTATTGCTTTGCTGCCTTTTTCTATCGAGTCTCTGGAAAAGTATGGCGGCCTAGTTCCGATTATTATGGATACTGCCTTCGCCGGCTTAATCGGTCTTTATATTCTTTTGTCTGGCGGAAAAGAGCATCTTTGGCTCCTGCTATTTCCTTTTATCCGTTTACTTTGGGGGTATGAAGTAAGGGCTTTCCTCTTTGGTGAAAGAGCCTTTGGGGTCTTTTTTGGCAACATCTATATGGCATCAGCGTTATTATTTCTTCAGACTCACAACCCCCTTTGGGCTTTGGCTGCCCTTTTTGGATTTGTTGGTTTTTCCACGACTTCGCAGTTTACCTGGCAAGCTGTGACTTTTTTCACAATTTTGCTGGATGTTTTACTCTTAAAGTTTGATTTTATTTCAGTTTATTTGGTATGTTTTGCCCTGGCCGCTCTAATTACCAAGGGGTATAGTATTAAAGTTCTTATGGGGTTAATTAGACATTCTTATTTTTACAAAACACACATTCTTAAAACAAATTGGGGAATTAAGCATTTTTATGGTGATTGGGTGACTGTCTTCAAGCGCCTACGTGCCACGAACCTGGTTAATTTGTTATATGAAAACAGCCTAGCTAAGTGGGTTACAAACTACCCAATTAGTATCCCCTTCTTGTGGATATGGGCTCAAACAGGTTTTCAATGGAACGCTCTTGTTGTTTACAGTCTTTGCGGGCTCATTTTACTTCCGATAATCGCTACTGAAACTTTTAAATTCTGGGGTGAGCCTGAGCGCTATCTGGAATACTGCATACTGCCCACCTTGTTGTACCTATCGTTTTTCCCTGTTTCGCACCACGCTTTTTTGTATACCGTAGCTTTGCTTGTTGGTGTTTCAGCCGTTTTATTCCAGTTAAATCTTAAGCGAAAATTCAGCAAAAAAGAAGTTGAGCTGGAAAATGATTTTGACGCGCTGGAAACATTGCTCAGAGAGTTACCGGACAGTGTCATATTGCCCATTCCTTTACGGGTTGCCTATAGGCCAGGATACACCTTGGAAAAACACCGCTATGTCGGTAATTTCATCAATATTGGTGCTGGTCCATATTACAAAGAGCTGGTAGAGCTCTTGCCGGATCATATGGGCTTCCCAAGCAAGGATCTCAACAGCGTGATTGAAAAATACAAAGTCGATTATCTAATACTACACAAGAAGTATTACGGCATTCTGGACAAGAAGAAGCTCAAAGGGGAGCCTTATTATGATTTTTCAAGCTATACTCTGACCCATGATTCAGGCTTCTTTCAGTGTTACAAGGTTACCTAGACATCCTGCTTTCTTGTGCTTTTGCCCCCTTCTGTGCTTAAATAATAGTCAAACTTTAAGTATTTGCAGCTCATCTGAATAGGACCCCCGATGCTTTCCCCTCTACTAAATTTTGAATCTCTTGGCACTTCTGAAGCTGACTTAAGGGAAATGCGGCAGGTATTATTTAAAACAACCGGTGATGGATATGTGCTGATTAAAGGCTTTTTGAGTCCAGAGTTGGTAGAGCATGTTTCAGGTTACTGGAATGACACTCCGCCCTCGCCTTATCTGTTCGATAAAGAGCCTTCAGCTAAAAAACACATAGGTCAAAAACCTTTTATTTTCCAGGGGAATCATCGTATTTGTTATCACAACTATTTGTGGAATAGGCCGATGGACGAGATCTCTCATTCTGTCTGTTTTATTGTGACTATGTTGCGAAATCAGCTGGAGCAGCAGCCAATTTACAGGCATTTACTGCCGAATGCATCTCGAATGGCCAGTTATAGGGTTGTTACAACCCATAACGTCCAATCAGTTGAGGTGGAAGAGCATACGGATTGGATTGAAGATGACTTGTTAATGCGTGAGCGGCACTTAAAATTTCTGCTGCAAGGAACGCTCTTTCTGTCCTCTTATGGTAAAGATTACGAAGGTGACGGTTTTACTTTTTACACCAACCGCGGAGAAAAGATTCGTTTCGGTCCCGAGATTCCTGTTGAGCCTGGTGATTTATTGCTGTGGCGATACGCAAATGTGCATGGTGTTGGTGCCAATCAGGCTTTGCCTGGAGGGCGTGGATTCTCTCGCATGCTCTTTCCTTATGAGGACATTACGTTAATGCCTGTATCTAAGGTGAGACCTGGTTTTTTCAAAAATGGCAAGGTCCGGCTTGAGAAAATTTTCCGAGGTCTTTCGCCACGACGTCTTAAAAAAAAGTTAAACCTCTCTTAATTGACCCAGAATGATGAAATAAAAGATGAGTACCATGCCAAATCTAACAAAATCTTTTCACGAAATTTCCTTAACTAAGGATGAAATCTGGGATTTGGCGGTTGATTCTGATTTAGTTTGTACTTATTACGATGAATTTTTCTATGAGCTGGGCAATTGGCAGCGAGACATTATGATTGATGTTGTTGGTGGCATTGCTGGTAAAACGGTTCTGGATATTGGCTGTGGCGGCCTTCGTTTTGGTACGTTTATTATGGAAGAGTTAGCCAATGGTCATTATTATGGTGTAGATCCATACCATAAATTTTTAGATTTTGGCCGAAAAATCTCTGAAAAACTGAACTGTGTTGATAAAGTGACGTTAATACAGTCTAAAAACTGTGATTTCCCAAGTGATATAAAATTTGATTTTGCCATGAGTCAGTCTGTATTCACGCATATGAGTGAAGGCCAGATTTTGGATTGCCTGGAAAAGTTACTTCCTATTATGAAGCCAGGGGGTAAGCTGGTATTCACATATATTACAACCAAACTACCTCATGCTCACCATGATGGGCGTCTTTATCAAGAAGCCATGCCGGTGGTATGTGCATACCTAGCCGGGACTAAAATTTTGCAGGATTTTGCAACAAAGCATAATTTACATCTTATTGAAGATTATACAGAAGTTCCTCACCCAACAAACCAAAAGGTAGGCATACTATCTTTTTAATAGTTTTAAAATGAACAATTTGCTACAAAATAAAGACTTTATACTCTACGCTAGAATGCTGACTTATTTAAAGCCGTACCGAAAACGGTTTGTAGTCGCTCTTTTATCATCATTGCCCGTTGCGGCTTTACAAGGCTCCATTGCATGGATAATTGGCCCATTTACTGATCAACTTTTAAAAAAACAAGATTTCAGTCTACTGTTTTATGTCCCTGTTGTTCTCATTGGTGCTTCTTTAATTCAGGGCGTCTGTCAATATGTAAATGAATACTGCAGTAGTTATATTGGGCAATCTATTACAGAAACAATGCGAACAGCCTTGTTTGAGAAATTATTAGCTCGAGATGTTAACTATTTTAAAAAGCATAGCTGGTCTGAAATATTTAGCAGATACTGCGTAGATCCAGGGGCCATGCAGGCAGCCATTAATGATAATTTGCAAGATTTGATTGTTAAAATTGCTACTATAATAGGACTTGCAGCTGTTTTACTTTACCGAAACTGGCTCTACGCATTGGTATCCATCTGCATAATATCATTAATCATATTACCACTCAGCATAATTTCCAAAAAAATTCGTAGAATGGATCATGTTACAAGAGAAATTACGGTTCGTTTATATCGAATTGCCCAGGAGACAACTGTGGGCAATAAAATTGTAAAAGTCTTTCAATTAGGGGAATACCAAAACAAACAATATAAAAAAGTTCTTGACGAGCTTTTTTCAGTTAGTATGCGGACTTCCAAGGCTGGTATCCTTTTAAAGCCTTTGATGCAAATGATTGGCTCTATTGGCATTTCAATTGTGTTTGTTTTTGGCGTGTGGCAAATTCAGCAAAAACAGATGACGCCAGGTGATTTGACTTCGTTTATTGTCGCGCTGGTTTTATTGATTCAGCCAATCAAGACAGTGGGTTCTGTGATTAGTAAGATGCAGCGAATCTTTGCGCCTGCAGAGAGGGTTTTTGAAAAACTCGATTTAGATGCTCAAATCAAAGACCGGCCGGGCTCTGCTGAAGTAATACAATTTGAAATACTTGAATTTAGAGATGTTTCTTTTGAGTACGACCTTAATAAGCCTGTTTTGAAAAACATTAATCTAAAAGTTCAGGCTGGAGAGACAATTGCCTTGGTCGGACCAAGTGGTGGCGGTAAGTCAACATTTGTAGACCTGATTCCCCGCTTTATGGACCCGACTAATGGAGAGGTTTTATTGAACGGCTGCGACTTGAGAGAGCTGTCATTCAAGTCACTGCACCCGCTCATGGCTATCGTGTCCCAAGAGGCGATTCTATTTGATGGCAGTATTCGAGACAACATTGCCCTGGGTAAGCTGAGTGCTAGTGATGAAGAAATTCATACGGCTATGGAGATGGCTTATTTATCTGATTGGGTTGATTCGCTCGAGCTTGGTTGGAATACCCGTGTGGGAGAGGGTGGTTGTCTGCTTTCCGGTGGACAAAAGCAGCGTATTACCATTGCCAGAGCTTTTTTAAAGAATGCCCCCATCTTGATTCTGGACGAGGCAACCAGTGCCCTTGATAACGAGTCTGAAGCCATTGTGCAACATGCACTCAATAAACTTTTGGCAGGTCGTACGGTATTTGTGATTGCTCACCGGCTCTCGACTATCAAAAATGCAGATCGAATTCTTGTCTTGGAGCAGGGTAATATTATTGAATCGGGAACCCACGAACAGCTATTAGCTTGCGAAGGGCTCTACCATAAGCTTTACCATTTACAATTCAGAAAAGATGAGGGTTTGCCAGCAATGGCCTAGGCTTTGGTTCTGATTTCAGGGTTGATCACTCATTTAAGGGTTACAGGATAGTGCACTATTTATATCCTTACCGCATCACTTTGGACAACTTCACATTGACCATCGTCATCCTCAAAAAACAAAACTTTTTTGTTTTATACTGAAAATCAGATTCCTGTATAACATATTCGAAGAAAGAGCCCATGTTCTCAAATACCTTACTGAACGAAGTCAAGCTTAGCGCTCATTCCAGTAAAGAAGGCCTTTTGGAAGTTATAAAAACCACTGAAGCAACGATTGCCATTATTGGGATGGGTTACGTGGGACTTCCTTTGGCTCTGTGCGTTGCTAAAATTGGCTTTCAGGTAATTGGGATTGACGTAAACTCTGAACGGGTCAGCCAGCTCAATGCGGGGCAAAGCTACATTAACGATGTCTCTTCAAAAGATCTGGAGCCACTGGTTTCAGAGGGTAAAATCAAAGCTTCTACGGACCTGCATCTACTCCAGCAGGCAGATGTAATTATTATTTGCGTGCCTACCCCGCTTACCAAAAACCGGGATCCAGATATTTCCTACATTCGTCAAGCAGCAGAATCTATCGCCGCCAATATGAGACCCGGCCAGCTGATTACCCTTGAAAGCACAACTTATCCCGGGACCACTGAAGAGGTGCTACTCCCAATTCTCAGTCAAAGCGGGCTACAGGTAGGGCAGGATTTCTTTATTGCCCATTCGCCCGAAAGAGTTGATCCGGGAAATGCTCGTTACACCACACACAATACAAATAAGGTGGTAGGTGGCTATACCCCAAATTGTCAGGAAGTAGCGGCCGCTTTTTATCGTAAAAGTATTCTGGACATCATCTCGGTGAGTTCTCCAGGTTGTGCTGAAATGGTGAAGGTTTTTGAAAATACCTTTCGCGCCGTGAATATTGCCTTGGTGAATGAACTGGCATTGTTATGCGATAAGATGGGTCTGAATGTTTGGGAGGTGGTGGAAGCCGCCTCCACCAAGCCATTTGGCATGCTGACTTTCTGGCCTGGCCCTGGCGTGGGAGGGCATTGTATTCCCATTGACCCATTCTATCTGACTTGGAAAGCCAGAGAGTACAACTTTCACACCCGGTTTATTGAATTGGCGGGTGAAATTAACTCTTATATGCCTCAATTCGTTCGAGAAAAGGTCATGAGAGCGCTTGGAAAACAAGGGAAACCTCTCTATCATTCCAAAGTACTGATGTTGGGCATTGCTTACAAACGTGATCTGGGTGATTGGCGGCAATCTCCTGGGCTGGATTTGTTTAATTTGCTGCTCAACGATGAGGTGGAAATTCATTACAACGACCCTCACGTACCAGAAATGCAGGATGTTAAGGGGAAAACTCATTTTTCAACGCCCTTAACCCCGGAATCCCTTTCTAGCAGTGACTGCGTTATTATTGTGACGGACCACTCTGCCTACAATTATCACGAAATTGTGGAATACAGCCCCATCATTGTGGATACCCGCAACGCTTGTGCCCAAATCCTGGATCAACGAGAGAAAATCATCTTACTGTAAGGCTTTCTTATGAAATACTTGGTTTCCTTTCTTACAACCTGCTGTGCGCAATTGCTTTCCACCCGTAAATGCCGAGAGCTTATTCAAGGCGTAATCTTGAAGAAAATTGCAAAACTCCCCCCTAGGGAAGCTCTGGTTTTTCTTTTAGATTTGGATAGTTTTTTGTTTAAACAAACACACGGGCCAGCCATTGCCTATAATCAGGGGGTTCACCCTTGCCAGCGTATTTTAAATTATAAGCAGTATTACATTGAGCGGATTAAACCAACGGATGTAGTGCTGGATGTGGGCAGTCATGAGGGAACCATTTGTAAGGCCATTGCGGAAGGTACAGGCGCAAAAGTCTATGGAGTTGAGTTGTTGGAAGAGCGGGTTCAAAAAGCCCGTCAGGATAGCCAGCACCCCAATGTAGAGTATCTTTACGGAGATGCCCTCACGCTGCCTATTGAACAGCCCATCACTACCATTGTTTTGTCGGCGGTTCTGGAACATATTGAGCCCAGAGTAGACTTCTTAAAAAATTTGGTTCAAAAATACCACCCTCGGCAAATTCTCATTCGGGTGCCTATGTTTACTCGTGAGTACAGAGTAGCGCTCCGTAAAGAGCTTGGTTTACGCTATCAAATGGACTCTACCCATTACATAGAATACACACGTCAGGAATTCCTGGAAGAGATGGCTGAGGCTGGACTGACTGTGATGGATTATGAAATTGAATGGGGTGAGATTTACGCCACGTGTGTTCCTCCAGAAGTCCAAACCGTTCAATCGACCTCTTCTCAAAGCCAAGTGCTTGTTTAGCCCAAGGTGAATTCAGTGTCTGGCATCGTTCATACTGATTTTTTAATTATTGGCTCAGGAATTGTTGGTCTCTCTATGGCCAAAGTGCTACGAGAGCGTTTTCCTGACGCAAAAGTCTGCATACTGGAAAAGGAAGCCAGTGTTGGAAAGCACGCCAGTGGACGAAATAGTGGTGTTTTGCATTCTGGTATTTATTACCCGCCCAATTCCCTCAAAGGTAAACTTTGCGTGGAGGGAGCCCAAGCGCTTCGGGAATATTGTGCCGAATATCAACTGCCATTAGACACTATTGGTAAAGTGCTGGTTCCAACGACGCTTGAAGAGGATCAATATCTGGAAACCCTTCGGGAGCGTGGAGTGGCCAATGGAGCTACAGTAGAGATTATTAATGAATCTGCGCTTCATCGTCTAGAGCCAGTTACACGCAGTTTTTCGGGAAGAGCACTCCACTCTCCACGAGCAGCGGTGTTTGATCCGCTTAGCATTCTTCTGCATTTACAGCAAAAGTTGACCAGCCAGGGCGTTGAGATTGCGTTTCAACAAAAGGTTACCTCGGCCACTCCTGAAAAGCGACAAGTGACCACCCACCAAGGCATCGTTTATCAATTTGGGCATCTCATAAATACGGCAGGCTTACAGGCCGATATTATCGCCAAGCAGTTTGATATTGGCACCAATTTTGCATTGATCCCTTTTAAAGGCCTTTATTATGAGCTAAGGCCTGATTCACCCATTCGATTTAATGGTTTGGTTTATCCGGTTCCAGACTTACGGATTCCCTTTTTAGGGGTTCATTTTACCAAAGCTGTATCGGGTAAAGTCTACGCTGGGCCAACGGCCATTCCTGCCTTTGGTCGAGAGAACTATAAAGGACTGGAAAATATCGATTGGCAGGAGCTCCCAGGCATTGCATATCATCTTGCCAACCAGTATCGATTGAATCACCAAGGGTTCAGAGCTTACACCCATCAAGAGGCGTTTCGATTTTTCAAGCACAACTTCCTCAATGCGGCTAAAGCGCTGGTACCATCCCTTAAAAGCAGCGATTTACTGCAAAGTGCTAAAGTGGGTATTCGTCCCCAATTGCTCAATAAAAAAGACCAAACCTTGGTAATGGACTTCCTTGTGGAATCTGGGCCACACTCTACCCATGTTTTGAATGCGGTTTCCCCAGCCTACACCAGTGCCTTTGCCTTTGCCCGGTTGGTTGTGGAACAATATATTCAGGGTTACATAGAGCCACATCAGGCTAAAGTCCCCATTCAAGTTTGAAAGAAACAGGATTAACATTATGAGCATTCTGCTGGTTGGTTGCGGTTACTGGGGAAATAACTGGGCTAAAACACTGGCAAAACTCGATTTATTGGAAGGGATCTGTGATCCTCGCCCCACGATTCAGGCCGAGCTGAGGCAACGTTATCCAGATGTTCGGCTTTGGGATGACTTACCTACGGCCTTATCAGAGACTCAAGCCCACGCAGTTGTACTGGCAACTCCTGTACCTATCCACTATGAAATGGCCCGACAATGCCTGGAATCTGGCCGATCGGTTCTGGTTGAAAAGCCACTCACGATGGATCCTGCAGAGTCTTTATCGCTGGTCGCTTTGGCCGAAGAGAATCAATTGACCCTAGCGGTAGGTCATTTATTACTATATCAGCCGGCTTTAGTGGCATTAAAACGCATGATGGCTGCTGGGGAGTTAGGCGAAATTTTAGGCATTCAATCTACTCGTATTAACTTGGGAAAAGTCCGTAACGAGGAGAATGTCTGGTGGAGTTTGGCCCCCCATGATTTATCCATTGTTTCCATGCTCCTGGATGAGCCCCTGAGTGTTCAACAGGCACATCCTACCCATTGGCTGAAACGCCCTCAATTGTCAGATGCCGTCACCGTAAATCTGGTCTCGGCCTCTGGAGTTCCCGTCAATATTCATGTGAACTGGCTTTCCCCGGTGAAGCGCCATGAAACCATGGTTATAGGCAGTCAAAAAATTGCCATTTTCGAGGATACTGAACCTACAGACCGTAAGCTCAAATTGCTGGACTACAACTTAAAATGGGATGATCAAATAGTCTCGTCTTTACAGGGTGGGCAAACGACCTTTGTGGCCTATCCACCAGCGGATGATGACTTGTTGACTTTACAGGCCAAGGCCTTTTACAAGTCTACCCGGGACAAAGGTTGCTTTATTCCCAATAACGGACGCAATGGACTTCAGGTGGTTCAATTATTGTCTCAAGTGCAGGCCATTATTGATCAATCCTCTAGCCCTTCTGTCTCATTCACTGTAAGGAATTAAAATCCGTGCATTCTAACCATTCGCTTGAAAAAAACTATTTTGTACATGAGTCCAGCTATGTGGATGAACCCTCGGAAATTGGGGAAGGCACAGCCATTTGGCATTTTTGCCATGTTTTAAAGGATACTCGCATTGGCAAGCACTGTAAAATTGGACAAAATGTAGTAATTGGCCCCCGTGTAAACATTGGCCATAACGTGAAAATCCAAAACAACGTCTCCGTCTATCCAGGTGTGACCTTGGAAGACGACGTGTTTTGCGGGCCTAGTATGGTGTTCACCAATGTTTTCACGCCTCGAAGCGCTATTGTGAGAAATAGCGATGCTGATTTCAAAAAAACGCTGGTAAAGCAAGGGGCGTCTATCGGGGCCAATGCTACGATTGTTTGCGGCACCACCATTGGTAAATATGCACTGATTGGTGCAGGTTCCGTTGTCACACGGGATGTTCCGGATTACGCCCTGGTATACGGCAACCCCGCCCGTCAAAAAGGGTGGGCTTGTTACTGTGGCGAATCTCTCAAAGGCTCTGGTGAAAATCGTTTTGAGTGCCCCGTTTGCCAAAATAGTTATCAGGAAAATGCTGGCGCTCTGACGGCCCTAACAGAGTTTAAAGTGACTCTTTAATGCAGAACACACCTTCTACTAACCCGCAGGTCAGCTTTTTGGTTCCTTGCTTTAACTATGCGCGGTATCTTTCTGCCTGTATTCAGTCCATTCAGGCTCAAACCTTTCAGGACTTTGAGATTCTCATACTGGATGATGCTTCTACCGATGAAACGCCACAACTGGCTGATACGTTGACGAAAGCGGATGCACGAATTTCATACTACCGGCATGACCAAAATATAGGTCACCTGCAAAACTATAACTTTGGGATTGAACGAGCTCAAGGGGATCTAATCTGGCTGATCTCTGCCGATGACGCTTTGGCTTGCCCTGATGTGCTGGCTGGCTTTGTCCAACGCTTTACTCAGCATCCGAAGCTGGGTTTTGCCTTTTGCCGGGTGCAGTGCATGGATGCCGATGGCCAGCCCTATGATAAATTTATTCCGAATCCTAGAGGGGTCGCATTACCTTCTCAGCCAAAGCTTTTTAAAGGGCGTGAACTGTTCCCGCAACTGATCAAGGCTAATTTCGTGCCGGCCCCTTCCACCATTGCTCGCAAGGCCTGCTATGAGCAATATGGCTTATTTCACCCCCAGCTGACCCACAGTGGGGACTGGTACAATTGGCTGCTGTTCTGCCTGGACTGGGATGTATGGTTTGAGCCAGCAACCAAGGTTTATTACCGAAAGCATCAGCAAAATATGCACCTGACCTATGAGAAACCCCGACACGCCCTAGAAAACACCTTGCTTTGTTATCAAGCGTTGGAAGCATTCCTCATAGCACAACATTATCCAGGAACGTTATTGCAGCAGTCTCGGTTGGCTCGACTGCAGTTTATGCACAAAAACGGCTTTGAACTGACCCTCAGCCAGAAACTGACACGAATCACTTGCAAACTACTATCAAAGTAGTCGCTTGCAAGTGTTGAGCACATGCTCAACCACGTAGTGCACTTCTTCATCGGTCATTAGCGGAAAAATGGGCAGCATCAGTGAAGTTTGAGAAACTTGCTCGGTTTGAGGCAGAATGAGACCCTGTTGGTAAACTGGTTCCTGATGTATAGGGGGGATGCCTCGGCGGGTGGTGATACCGACTTCCTGCAAGGCCAGCATAAAGGCATCCCGCTTGGCTTGATCCGCATCCACCAGACGCAAGGGGTAGGATTGGTAATTCCAGCGGGTCACATAGTCTGGCACTTCAATGATAGAGAGTTCTGGCAAGGGAGCAAAGGCCTGATTGTAAATAGCGGCAATTTGCCGACGACGCTGGATAAAACTTTCCAGACGTTCTACCTGCTTGAGGCCTATGGCTGCTTGAATATCAGTCAGACGATAGTTATAACCCACAACCTCATAGGATTCGTAAGTAGTCGCTTTGGCATTATGCCGGGCAAAATCAGAGATAGACATACCGTGGGCCCGATACACGCCCGCTTTGGCTGCCAGGTCAGTACTGCCCGTCAGCAGCATGCCACCTTCTCCGGTAGTAATTACCTTCCGGGGATGAAAGCTGAGTGAATTGGTAAAACCGGAACTTCCCAAGGGTTGTAACTTGTAGGTAGAACCCAGGCCGCACGCATTGTCTTCAATCAGCACCAAATTGTACTTTTCAGCCAAACGGGCAAACGTATCAATATCCCCCGGAATCCCCAGCTGATGGACCAAATGAATGGCCCGCAACTGGTGACCCGTTTTTTTGTTAATAAGATTGGCGTCGTAGTTTTCTTGAATGAGTGTTTCGGTATGCTCTGGGTCCAGGGTTAGGGTGGTCGGATTAATGTCAGCGAACACCGGCTCCGCACCAGCATGGCGAATGCCGTTGGCGGAGGCGATAAAACTGTATGAAGGGCAAATAACCTCGTGCCCTGCCCCAATGCCATGAATGAGCATGGCCACATGAATGGCACTGGTACAAGAGTTCATAGCCACAGCGTGCGTGGCGCCAGTGACTTTGCAAATGGCCTGTTCAAACTGCTGCGTCAGTGGCCCCATGGACACCCAACCTGAAGTCAGCGCTTGCTGGATGAGTGCCATTTCATCACCCGTCATGGTGGGCTTGGCAATGGGAATGTTCATGACTGGCTTACTGGGTATGACTGTTTCCATTGCTCTATATCCTTCTCGATTGTGCGAATTACACGGCCGGGAACCCCCACCACCATGGAGTAGGGCGGAATCACGGTATCTTCTAACACCACGGCACCAGCCCCAATAACACTGTGATGCCCGATAGTACAGCCCATCAAAACCACTGCGTTTTCCCCGATAAAGACAAAGTCTTCAATAAGCACGGGTTTGCGTTCCAGGTCGGCAAAAGCCCGCTCAGTCACACAACGCTTGACGGTTGAGTGGGTTAGAATGGCCGCCCCAGTACTGACATTGACACCTTTCCCGATGGTTAGTCCACCTTGTCCGTCAATCAGGGTGAAGGCACCAATCCAGACACCTTCTCCAATATCCGGCTCTCCCGTAATCCAGCAGTGTGGGTTATACGGGTTACTGGGGATGTGATGGCTCTCTCCGCCGATAAATTCAGCGGCTGGATGCGGCAAGTACTTTGGCATCTAACTGTTGATCCAGTTTCCAGTTATGGGTTTGACAATCGGCCAACAGCGCAGCGGGATCCGGGTGATGCTGCCGGAACCAGTCCACATACAGTTGCAGACCTTGTTCGATATTGATGGCGGGTTTCCAGCCTGTGGTGCTTTGCAGGCGGGTCACGTCCGCAAAGTGGCGATGCACATCACCGGGACGCTCCGGCTCCCACTGAATGCCCAGACTTTCCTGATTGAGCAATTTCAGCAGGCGATCGGCAATCTCCTTGATACTAACTTCCTGTCCATAGGCCAGATTAACGGCTTGTCCCAAAAAGGCGTCACACTCTCCGGCTCTGACCAGGCTTTCCACGGTGTCCGTGACAAACGTGAAATCGCGGGTGGCTGAACCATCGCCGAATACAATAGGCTGTAAGCCGTTCAGAATCCGAATTACAAAGCGGGGAATCACCTCACCACTGGCCCCCTCATAATGCTCCCGGTAGCCATAGGTATTAAAGGGCCGCAGAACCATAGTGGGCATCCCGTAGGTGGTGAAATAGGCCTGGGTGTATAACTCCCCAGTCAGCTTACTCGCCCCGTAGACCGTAGTGGGCGCCAACGGGTGAGTGTCCTCGTTCATAGGCACCATCTTGGCTGTGCCGTAGGCCTCTGAGGAAGAGCAATAAATAAAGCGCTTCAACTGAGGATTTTCCAGTCGAGCAGCTTCCAGTAAGTTCAATGTACCGGTGGCATTGACCTCATGCACGTGATGGGGCTTATCAAAGCAAACCCGCAGACACTGCACAGCCAGGTGATAAACAACGTCGACCTCTTTTACCAGAGACTTCACCAGTTCGTAATCAAGCACCGAACCATTGTGAACGGTCAATCGACCAGTGGCTTGTGCCTGGTCCAGATTCTCCAGTTTTCCAGTGGAAAAATCATCCAGTACGATAACGGTGTTGTGTTGCACCAAGGCATCGACCAGGTTGCTGCCGATAAAACCAGCCCCACCGGTCACCAGAATTTTTTGATTTTTTAATTCCATCAGTTGTTCCGTTCCCAAATCAACGCTCTGATACTAGAACACAGCAAAATCAGCAGTGTCCGTGGCTTTGTTTTTGGCCATAATACGTCCGGGATTTCCGGCAATGACCGCCCCGGGAGGCACATCTTTGGTTACCACCGCGCCAGCCCCAATGAGGGCCCGCTCGCCAATGGTTACGTTACACAAAATAACGGCCCCAGACCCAATGGAGGCTCCTTTGCATACCCGCGTGGTATAAACGGTCCAGTCCTCTTCAGTTTGCAGACCACCCTCTTCTGTGGTCGCTCGTGGGTAAGGATCGTTAATGAAAACCACCCCGTGGCCCACAAACACGTTGTCTTCAATGACCACCCCTTCGCAAATAAAGGTATGGCTGGAGATTTTACAGTTACTGCCAACCCGGGCGTTCTTCTGAATTTCTACAAAAGTGCCGACCTTGGAATTTTCCCCGATGGTGCAGCCATAGAGGTTCACAAAGTCATAAATACGGGTACCCACGCCTATTTCAACATCGGGTGAGATTTTTTGGAGTGGGCTGTTGGGATATTGGTTCGTCATCGTGAGAGAACCCCTACAATTTCGGGCTGTGTAATGGTTTGAGGCTTACCTGTGCGGAGGGCTTCGTTGGTGGCCTCCAGGATTTGTACAATTCGCATACCGGCTTTACCATCCGTAAGTGGGGTCTTCCCGCTTAGAGCGCAGTCCACAAAGTGGGCCACCTCTACTTTCAGCGCTTCGGTGAGATCCAGAACGGGGGTCATCATATCCCCAATCCGGTACCCGACCAGACTGGCATAGCGCTCTTCATCGCTTTGGGGCTGCTCTACGGTAATGCCCTTGTCGTAAATGCGCAGTTTTTCCATCGACTCCAGGTCGTCATATACCATCATTTTTTTGGTGCCACCCACCAGAATCTTGCGCGCTTTGACCGGAGAGAGCCAACTGACGTGGAAGTGGGCAATAATATTGTCCTCAAAGTGGATGGTGATGTAGGCAATATCCTCCAACCCGTTACCTGCATGACAAGCGCCACTGGCATGCACGGAAACCGGTTGTTTACCGATGAGGTAATCCATCATGGAGAGATCATGAGGGGCCAAATCCCAAATCACGTTTATATCACTCTGAAACAGCCCGAGATTAATGCGCACAGAGTCAAAATACAGGAGTTCGCCAAGATTTCCGCTGTCCAGCTCCTGCTTCATGCGGCGCACCGCTCCGTGGTAGACGAAGGTATGGTCCACCATCAGCACCAGTCCCTTTTGCTGGGCCAATTCAATTAACTCCAGACACTGCTGGGAATTCATGGCCATGGGTTTTTCAACCAGGACGTGTTTACCAGCTTGCAGTGCTTTTAAAGCCAAAGGATAGTGAGTGTGTACCGGGGTGGCAATGACAACGGCATCCAAGGCAGGGTTGTCCAGCATGGCCTGAAAATCAGTTTCCAATGCTACGTTTGGATAGCGCCTGCCGATTTTACGCAGCTTTTTAGGATCCAGGTCACAAACCGCCACCAGCTGGACTTGTTCGTTCTCGTAAAAATTACGAATCAAATTGGGGCCCCAGTAACCGCATCCGACCACGGCTACGCCAAGAAGTTCTTCGCGGTCATACACATCTGGGTGCAACTGGGTCATTTGTTTTACCGTTCCTATGCTCAATAATTGGATAAAATTAACTTCATACTCCCACAAAGTGGCGTCACTGAACAGCACTTCAAAAAATACAAAGACGAAGATTTTACAAAATTGCCTGGGCCGCCTGCACATAGGCATTGCAAACCGACTCAATGTCAAAACGCTGTTCCGCAGTTCCTCTGGCCTTGGCGGAGAATACTTTCAGCTTTTGAGAAACGTGCTGAATGGCTTGGACGTATCGCTCAATGGGCGCTTGAGGCATTTTATGGATATTCTGGTGATCAATCCAGGTGAAGGGGATGGCCTCATCCACCAATTGTCCGCCAGAGTGCCCCACCAGCTCTGCCACTCCACCGTGATTGACACCGATTACCGGCAAGCCACAGGCCAAAGTGACAGGCGTCCGAAATTTAGGGCCAGTGGAGTGTAGAGATTTTCCTTTAAAATTGAATAC
>LAPX01000002.1 GCA_001858525.1 Vampirovibrio chlorellavorus
CAAACAATACTGGTACTTGGGATTAGCTTGGCTCGAACTTAAAAAACTTACGGGATAAGCTCAAGGTAAAATAGGCAAACCAAGCTCTTTGAGAAACTTATTATGTTCTTCGGTGGCCGCAATGATTTTCTTTTGTAATGATGTCAGTTCGGTATGCACTGCATCTAAATCAACCTCATTTTCAGGTTCCGCAGTGCTGATGTAGCGTGAAATGTTTAGGTTATAATTGTTCTTTTCAACAATTTCCTCAATAGAAACACGTTTAGAATAACGGTCTTCGTCGTTGCGGAATTGGTAGGTCGAGATAATCTTTTCAATGTGCTTGGGGAGAAGCTGGTTTTGTCTTTTGCCCTTTTCAAAATGCTCGCTGGCATTGATGAACAGAACATCATCCGGCTTTTTACATTTTTTCAGCACCAAAATACAGACAGGAATGCCGGTGGAGTAAAAGAGGTTGGCAGGTAAACCAATAACTGTATCAATATGCCCATCATCCAGTAATTTTTTACGGATTTTCTCTTCCGCGCCGCCACGGAATAGAACCCCGTGTGGCAGAATAATTGCCATCGTGCCTTCAGGCTTGAGATAATGAAAACCATGTAGTAAGAATGCAAAATCAGCAGCCGATTTGGGGGCCAAACCATGGCTTTTAAAACGTACATCCTCCGCCATAGTGTCCGACGGTTCCCAGCGGTAACTAAAGGGTGGATTCGCCACAATGGCGTCAAAACAGGGCTTCTTAGCGGGATTTGCTTCCCGTAACATGTCCCAGTCGTTTTTCAGTGTATCGCCGTGATAAATCTCAAATTCCGAATCCTTCATGCCGTGCAGCAGCATGTTCATACGTGCCAGGTTATAGGTGGTAATGTTGCTTTCCTGGCCGTAGATTTTACCGATTGTCCCACCATGTTCCTTCAGTTGCTTCCGCACATTCAGCAACAATGAGCCAGATCCACAGGCGAAGTCCAAAATGCTGTCCATATGATTCTTCGTGCCGGAAGCAGGATCCTGACTATCCAGCGTGACAATGGCGGATAAAATGCTGGAAATTTGCTGCGGGGTGTAAAACTCACCGGCTTTTTTGCCAGATCCAGCGGCAAACTGGCCAATGAGATACTCATAGGCATCGCCCAGCGTATCTTTGTCCGTTGAGAATTTTGAAAGCCCGTAGGCAATCTTTTCAATGATCTTGCAAAGCATGGCGTTACGGTCAGCGTAAGTTTTACCCAGCTTTTCAGAAGCGAGATTGATCTCGGAAAATAGCCCTTGAAAAGTGCTGGCAAACGATTCGTTCTCGATGAACTTGAAACCATCCTGAAGCGTGCCTAATAGCTCCCCGTGCTGTCTACGGGCCATTTCGGCAATGTTGCCCCAGAGATGATCCGGCTTGATGACATAATGCGTACGGCGGCGCATCAGGTCTTCAAACGCTTTGACATCTCCCGGATTCTCTTCATACCAGCGCTGGAGCGGTGTGGTGTGACCATTGGGCGCAGGATACTCCTTGCCTAATTCTTTTTGGGCAGCTGCTTCATAATTGTCAGACAGGTAGCGCAAGAAGAGGAATGACAGCATGTAATCGCGGAAGTCATCCGCGTTCATGGCCCCACGCAGTTGATCAGCAAGCGTCCAAAGGACTTTCCCTAATTCTTTTTGTGATTCTTCGGTCATGGTGTTGCTGTCTCCTACTGAGGGGCTATTTCTGGCAATTCAAAGCGGTAACGCTCTATAAACGTGGCATAAATTTTCTTAAACAGTGTCTTGGTGTCATCAGCCATTGCCTTGAGATTTATAAAGGCAAACAGCAATACAAAGTCGTGATCTTTCAAATCGTCTCGGATACGGGATGCTAACCGGCTCAGTGTTTTGTATTGATGGATTTTGGGCTTGCCACTCATGCCTGCGCCTCATTGATGGCGGGGAAGAGCTGCTGCATAAGCCCCTTTTTGTGCTCTTTCAGCACATCAATCTTATGGCTTTGCGCTGCGATGAGATCATCAAGGGAAGATAAGCAATCCGCAATTTTTTGTTGTTCTGATAAACTATAGCGACTTTTTTTGTCAGTAGGAATTGGAACTGGTAATGAAGCATACTCACTACCATTTATTCCTGGCTGACCACTACGTGCAGACGTTATGTTAACCCACTTCCAATATTGTCTTGTAGAAAGAAAGTTAAATAAGAAGGTAGAGTCTAGCTTTGTTGGTGCTGGTCTAACTCTAATGAGAAACCCGGCAAAAACCAGTTTGCCATCTTCCTCCCTATATTTGTAAGACTTTCCTACACTTGCCCCTGTTCGAGCAAGCACAATATCGCCATTCTGTAGAAAGTGTTTGCCTGTTGCTTCAATCGCAACAGAAACCTTATTTGAGGACAAAAACCGTCCTTCTTCAGATATATCAGTAATTCTTAAGTATGTAGGTAAGTTTTTTGAATAGGGAACGGCAGGTTCATTCACACCGTATTCAGGAAAATTAATTAAAAGTTCTCCTAACTCCTTCTTTTCCCAATCCCCCGCAGCCTGAAACTCAGGGAAGCGCAGCTTGGGCGCCGTTTCGCCTTCGGCGGGGAAGAGTCGTTGCATGAGCCCTTTTTTATAAGTCTTCAGGGTTTCGAGTTTCCCCCTCTCCGCTTCGATAAGCTCGTCGAGGGAGGATAGGCAATCGGCGATTTTTTGCTGTTCCTTGATTATTGTCGGTAGTGGGATAAAAAAAGATCGAACTTGGGCAAAATTTAAACCTTGTCTATTTCCACCTGCCTGAAATCCATCAATTTGTTTCTGACCATGCTCTGACAGCAAAAATTGGTTTAGCAACTCAGGCAGTAGCTCATTAGACTTTACTCGAATGATACACACATGCTGGTTGACGTTGCCACCTACAATTTTTTCCTCTGCTATAGCACTTCGGCCTATAGACGCACCTGTGATATTTAATAAAACATCTTTACTTTTTATTTCAGTAGCAGAAAAAGATGAATGTGTCTCCTCGTCAATGTAGGCTACATCATTAAGTAATAGTTTCCCCCATCCGACATTTTGGCTTCTAATAAAAGGCCGGCCCTTGGTTTTATAATTTTTGTCACCCCCAGTTGGAGTAATGCCACTTCCTACTTTTGTTACTTTAGAAGTAAGTAAACATCGCTCCCAATCCCCCGAATCCCGAAACTCAGGGAAGCGCAGCTTGGGCTGCAAGCCTTGTGGGGTTTGGCGGCTCACGCTATAATTCCTCAGTCCTGAATTCACTATAGCCTTCGTAGTAATAGCTAATGTCAATGCCTTTCATAAACAATTGCCGGTCGTTTATTTGAGCGGTCAGCGCTGCTTCTAGCAGAACCTTTATTTCTACGTCTTTCACCACGCTACGCTCCATGGCGGAAAGATACGCCTCTTTATCCACGGCATTCCAGTCTATAACCTGCTGTAGTTCTTTTTTTAGCATCAAGTCCAGCCAGATGCGTGTGGCACGCCCATTCCCCTCCCGGAAAGGATGAGCGATATTCATCTCTACATATTTTTCAATAATTTCATTGAAGGAGTTTTGCGGCATAGCACTGACATGCGCCAATGCCTGTTCCAGATACATCACTGGCACAAAACGAAAATTGCCTTTGGCAATATTCACCTCGCGCAGTTTCCCTGCAAACGCGTAAATATCTGCAAACAGATAAACATGTATCTGTGCCAGGCCTGCGAAGGTTCCGACCTCAATGTGGTTTATGTCGCCACTCTCAAACAACTGCTTGGCTTTTTGTTTGCTAAGCCTTTCTTCTTCCCGGTTCAGCTCAAGCTGGTTGGTCAAGTTTAATTTGTTGGGCAAAACCATGCTGCCCTCCTTAAGCTATTTTTCATACGCATTCAACCCCGAAATTTCCCGCCCTTGGGCTCGCTTGTGCAGCAACGGGGCCAGGTCTTCCACCAGTGCCAGCTCTTTTTGGGTGCGGGCTTTCCAACCCAGCCCCAGTGGTGACAGCAGTTCGCTGAGCTGATCACCATCAAAAATCATCCGCCGCATGATGCCATCCACAAAAACTTGCAGGCTGGCAACGGCCAGTCCATGCTTTTCGGCAATGGCGGCCAGCTCCTTGGCGTTTTTTTCGTTCTTAAAGGTAGCGTACCCTTTGTGGATCTCGTTCTCATCCAAGCCTTCACCCACCTTTAGGGTGTTGATGTAATCGGCAATATCATCCCGTTCATCCATAAATTTGGCATCGGACTGAATGAGCCCGATCAACTGTTCTCGGCTGAGGTTGAGCTTACCCGGCTTTTGATTGGAGTAGTCCGCAATGAGCTTCATAATATAGTCATAATCAATCACATCCGAGGCAAAAAGCACGAACTCAAAATCCAGTTGCTGCACGTCTGTAGAAACGTCTTCACTGCCTTTATCCTGAAGGGCTTTCAGATCTTTGGCGGTATCCAGATACATTCCCTTAAAGCCCAGTAGCTGCTCATGGGGGATGATTTGTTCAATGGCCTGCTTTTGCGCTTGATCCAGGTCGGTATATTGATCAAGCTGGGTTTTCAGTCGCTGGACTTCTTTAAACAGGTTCACAAACGTACTTTGGGCAATATCGCCCTTCAGGTTTGCCACGGCTTCCGGCTTGCTATCCAACCCTTCTGACTGCATAAAGTGATTAAGTTTCTGGACGGCATCATCCAGTTTTTCAATCACTATGGGCGCTTTGTCCACCAACCAGATTTCCCGGGCCTGCTCTGCTTTGGCACCGGAGAATAAAGCGATGGCCTCATTAACGGCGTCTTGCTGTTGGCGGAAGTCCAGAATATTGCCATAAGGCTTGGTATCATTCAGCACCCGGTTGGTGCGGGAAAACGCCTGAATTAACCCATGATGCTTGAGGTTTTTATCCACGTACAAGGTGTTCAGGTATTTGGAATCAAAGCCGGTCAGCAGCATATCCACCACAATCACGATATCAATCTTGTGCTCGTGCTTTAAATCCTGATTTGGATATTGCTGGTCTTTAATTCGCTTTTGCACATCCTGATAATAGAGATCGAATTCATTAATACTGTGGTTGGTTTTGTAGCGTTTGTTGTAGTCGTCAATAATCGCTTTTAGCGCCGCCTTCTTTTCTTCAGGGTCTTTTTTGTTGTCTTCTTTCTCTTGCGGCAAATCTTCCTGAATTTGCAGCACATCCTTATTCCCCTCTGCTGGTGGAGAAAAGACGCAAACGATATTCAGCGGCTTAAAGTCTGGATTATCGACAACCCGTTTTTGCTGAAGGATTTTGAATTGTTCGTAATATTCAATGGCATCGTTAATGGAGGCCGTAGCCAGCACGGCGTTGAATTTTCGCCATGCGGTGGCAGTGTCATGTTTTTCCAGGATGGCCTCTATAATGGCCTTTTTGGCCAATGATTCACCCGGCTTCAGCTTACTGCCTTCAGGTTTATAGTAATCAATGTGAAATTTCAGAACGTTACGATCATGAATGGCATGGGTAATGGTGTAGGCGTGAAGCTCCTGCTGGAAGATGTCTTGCGTGGTTTTGCAGGTTTTCTGATCGCCTTCGATTTGTTTATAAGTCGCGTTCTGATCAAAAATGGGGGTCCCCGTAAAGCCAAATAATTGGGCATTCGGAAAGAATTCTTTGATAGCCTTGTGGTTGTCGCCAAATTGCGAGCGGTGGCACTCATCAAAAATAAAAACAATACGTTGATTGCTCAACGACTTTAAACGCTCTTTGTAATTGCGTTTGTTGGTATCGTCCAGGGCCAGCCCTAATTTTTGAATGGTGGTAACAATCACTTTATCGGCTTTATTGTCAGAGAGGAGGCGTTGCACCAATTTTTCTGTATTGGTGTTTTCTTCTACGCAGTTTTCCTGAAAGCGGTTAAACTCTTCTCTGGTTTGGCGGTCAAGGTCTTTGCGATCCACCACAAACAGGCATTTTTCAATATCGGGATTATCCTTGAGAAGGGTGGAGGCTTTGAATGAGGTGAGGGTTTTTCCACTGCCTGTGGTATGCCAGATATAACCATTGCCACAGCGTTGATGAATGGAGTCTACAATCGCCTTAACCGCATAAATCTGGTAAGGCCGCATCATTAAAAGTTTTTGCTCGCTGGCCACCAAAACCATGTACTTACTAATCATTTGGGCCAATGTGCATTTCGCCAGAAAACTCTCGGCAAAACTGCCAAGTTCGGTAATTTTTGTGTTGTCTTCAGAAGCAAACTGATAGACCGGTAAAAAGCGCTCGTCCGCGTCAAAACTGAAATGTCGTGCGTTGTTGTTGGCAAAGTAGTAGGTATTGCTTCGATTGCTCACCACAAATAATTGCAAGAAGCACAACAGCGTTTTGCTATAACCATTTCCAGCATCATTTTTATAGTCAACAATTTGTTGCATCGCCCGGCGTGGACTGATGGACAGCATTTTCAACTCAATTTGAACAACGGGGATGCCATTAATGAGCAAAAGCACGTCATAGCGGTGATGGCTGTTATCGGTATTGATGCGAAGCTGGTTTACAACCTCAAAAGTGTTTTTACACCATTCTTTAATATTGACCAGCGTGTAGTTTAACGGTGTTCCGTCATCGCGCTCAAAGCTATTAATCTCACGCAATATGCGCGCGGATGTAAAGACGTCTGGGGTAATTATTTCCTCTAAAAGGCGTGAAAATTCATTCTCTGATAAGCGAACACGGTTTAAATCCTCAAACTTTTCCCGAAAATTCGCTTCTAAAGAGGCTCTGTCACGAATATCAGAGCGGTAGGCGTATTTGAGATCAGTCAGCTTTTCAATGAGATGGTTTTCAATTTTCTGCTCACTAATCATACTTACCTACCTCTGACTTTGCCCTTTGTTCTTGCTCTTGAATCCAGGCATCAATTTCAACCTTTCGAAACTATTGAGTACCACCAAGCTCAAACCCTAGTAGCTTAGCACTAGGAGTAACTGAGTAGGTGGTTTCCCAGTTGATTCTAGACAATGGATAGGCCACAAATAATAAGTAGTTCAGCATAACCCCTCTCATTACGAGTAACAATTTTAATGCTTACTTACAAAGAGACACGGTCATACTAGAGCCAAAATATAAGATTGAGAACTCCTTATACTCATTACGATCCACACTAGAAGCAGAATTCGTATTAGGTGTAAGAATTAAATCTAAATAAAAGCATGCCCCTGGCCAGACTCGAACTGGCACGATATTGCTATCAACGGATTTTAAGTCCGCAGCGTCTACCATTCCGCCACAAGGGCACGCTTCTGCTTTATCCTAACAAAAGCCGTCTCTCTTGCACAGTCCTTCGCCAAAAATCTTTCAACACCCTGGCGCCGCCTCGCATCTTTGAGTTTTCCAACTTAAGAAAGCCCAACCCGTTCTAAGGCCAGCAATCTATCCAGAAATCTACAATGTATAATGGGATATCGATTGGCAAGAGGGGCTTCCATGCGCACTTTATTTCCGGAAATCGAACCATACAACCATTTTTACCTGCCAGTGTCCGAGGGGCATACCCTGTACGTGGAAGAAGTGGGTAACCCCCAGGGACAACCCGCCCTGTTTCTGCACGGCGGCCCCGGTGCGGGCATTTCCACCAACCACCGCCGCCTCTTCGATCCGGCCCACTACCGCATTATTCTGTTTGATCAACGGGGAGCGGGGAAAAGCCGCCCCCACGCCTCCCTGGAGCACAACACCACCTGGGATCTGGTGGCCGATATCGAGGCCATCCGGACGCATTTGAGTATTGAGCAGTGGCTGGTCTTTGGGGGCTCATGGGGGAGTACCCTGTCTTTGGCCTATGCCCAAACCCACCCGGCGCGGGTCTCGCATCTGGTGCTTCGGGGCATCTTCCTGTGTCGACCGGAAGAAATTGAGTGGTTCTATCAGCAAGGCACCAGCTGGATTTTTCCCGAATTCTGGGCCGAGTATCTCAAGCCTGTGCCGCCGGAGAAGCGGGAAACCATGGTGCAAAGCTACTACGAGCTACTGACAAGCCCCAGTGAACACACTCGTCTGGAAGCGGCCAAAGCCTGGAGCAAGTGGGAAGGGGCCACCTGCAAGCTTAAGCCCGACCCCACGGTGATTGATCACTTCGAAGAAGCCCATCACGCCTTATCCATGGCCCGTATTGAATGCCATTACTTTATTCATAACTGCTGGCTACAGCCAAACCAACTGCTACAAAACGCTCCGAAAATTGCCCACATCCCCACCTGGATTATCCACGGGCGCTACGATGTGGTTTGTCCGGCCCAAAATGCCTATGAACTGAGTCAAGTCTTGCCCAATGCGGAACTCCGCATTATCGCCGATGCCGGGCACGCCTACGATGAGCCGGGTATTCTGGACGCCTTGCTGGAAGCCACCGAGCAATGTAAGCGGAACAACTAGCCGGTTCGGCTTTCGCTTGGGGCTTCGATTACTTTACCAGGGCCTGAATGGCTCGAAATTGCGGATGTTCGCAATGGCCCAGCAATTCAAACAAAGCCGCTTCCACCGTGGAAGGGATTATCCCGGCCTGAGTCATCCGGGCAATGCCCGCTTTGTGGTTGTGTTTAGCCCGAGATTGAACCGCATCGGTGATCAGGTGAACCTGATAGCCTCGCTCCAGAAGCTGATGGGCCGTTTGGTTGACACAAATATGCGTTTCCAACCCGCATAAAATAACCTGCTTCCGTTCCAGGCTATTTATAAACGCCAGAATATCGGGCGACTCCCCGCAACCAAAGGCAGTTTTCTCAAAAGTGGCCGCTTCCACCGGCAAGTGACTGAGTAATTCGGCGGCGGTATGTCCCAATTTATGGGGGACCTGCTCGCTCACCACCATGGGAACGTTCAGCAGGTCACAGGTTTGGATCAGGGTGGCAATGGCAGCCGTAAGACGCTCAGGATGGCTCATGGCAGGCAGCAGCTTTTCCTGCACATCCACCACCAGTAACAAACTATTATTGGCGTCCAGAAGATGACTGCTTGAATGAATGTCCATCACGATCCCCCTCGGTTAGGTCTGGCTTATTGTTTCAACACATCCTGAATAGACTGAACAAATTCCGCCGCCGTTTTGGGTCGGGGTGGATTGGTTTGGGTAAACGTGTCCACCTGAACGCGTTTTTGATCGGGCAAAACCACATAAAAGGTCGGATACCCAGGCGCCCCAAACTCGGACATCAGTTTTTGCTCCGCCTGACCATTGTCCGGGGCAATGCGCACGTGGGGATAATTTTTCACAAAAGTCTGCATTGCCGGTCTTGAGAGGACCTCGGCGGCAAAATCTTTGCAATGCGGGCACCAGGTGGCGTAAAAGTAGAGCAAAATAGGCTGACGGGTCTTGGCCTGAATGCTGAGCGCTTTTTGATACCCATTGGCATCCTCAAACCAGCTCTCAAAACTACGGGCAACCTCTTCCTGCACGCTCAGCGACCGGTAAATGGCCACCCCACCCAGCGCCATAATCAGTAAAACCAGCCCAATCAATAAGCCATTAATTAAAGACAATCCTGTAAAACGCCCTTTGGGTAACATGCCTGGCTCTCCCGCCCGAAGTCAATCACAACGTTGACATCACCATTTTTATTATGACACAACCCAGTTGACTAAATGGTTTTGACCACCACATCACCCGTGATACGGCACTGACAGGACAGTCGATCGTTGGCCGAAAGATAAAACACAGCCTCTTCCACCACGGACTTGGGGCACACGTTTTCCGATCCTTCCTGAATAGTCACAATGCAGTTACAGCAAGCACCCATTCCCCCACAACGGTCGTGTACGCTAACGTTGACCAGATGGGCTGCTTCCCGCAGGGTGGTTTCACTGTCAATCTCAATGGATTGTCCACTGGGTAAAAAAGTGACTTTGGGCATGATGCGCTTTCCTGAACTCTCTCAATGCGGGCAGACTTCACGGTGAGGCCATCGAAGGGTGCCATTTCTCTATGATACATCGTAAACAGCGGTCCGCGATCAAGCAAACGCCCCACACTGAATCAGCCCCCTATCCGGAGATTTCTATCCGTCTGCACTGAAAGCATTTTCCAGGTGCAGAATTTCTGCCGGTTGATTGTTGCCAGGAAACGTAATGCTGATTAGATCAAAGCGAATATTGCACTCGGTATAGTCGGGGTGGGCGGCCAAATACGCACCCGCCAAGTGGATCATTTGGTGAACCTTCTTTGCGTCTACCGCATCCAGGGGACTCTCCAGAAATTGTGTTTTGCGGGTTTTAACCTCTACAAAAACCAGCATTTCCAGACCAGGATGGTAAACAACCAGATCAATTTCCCCAAGTTTACCGCTGCGCCAATTAGAGGCTTCCAATCGAAAGCCTTTATTCTGCATATAGGATTGCGCGATCTTTTCGCCCCGACAACCCGTTCGGCGAGAGGAGACAGACATGCAGGAAATCATACCGCAATCTCGCACCCCACGTGCGATTATAAACATCACTGATTCCAGCTTAGTCCGTGTTTATCCGAAGGTTTTAAAGGTGGACTCGATGTTTTTCCCAATCACCTTCCGGACTGCATCAATCTCGGTCTGCACGGCTTCACGCTGGGTATCCACCCGTCTCAATTGAAGCTCCAGAGATTTATCAATGGCCTGAATGGCACTGACCCGAGCCTGAAGCTGTTGCGCTTCCGGGCCTTCCGGTTCCAGGTTGGAGGCAATAGTAAACAACGCACCCGTGACGTTTGCCAACTGCATACGGGCCTGGTTGATGAATTGCCCTTGGAGCTCCAAATCGCTTTTACGAGCGGTGAGCATCATATATCTGGCTTGACTTGCTGCAAAACCCATTGGATTCTCCTTTATAGAGAGATTGGACTCAGCCTATCTAAAGTGTTCTATAAGTATATAAAGGAGAGTTCGACTATAGTATTGATCGATATCGACCTATTGTTAAAATATTTTAACAATATTTGTAATGTATATCCTCATGCTGACCTCTCAGGCCAACTCTTCGTGATCCAGGGTTTAGTCGTTGAGTGAGATTTTACCCGCCCCGGTATCAATAGTCTGCTTGGTGGAAATGGGCACAACATAGTTTGGGTCCACCATCAGGTTTAGCATAATCTGCTCATCCTTGCTCATATTGGGGAAATGGACACCCACCCGGTGTTCAAAGGTCTGCCAATCGTACTGGATGTGTTTAACCACCCCTTGAATATTGCAGTCCTCACCCTTGCAGTTGAATTTAAACTGATAGGTCTGTCCAATGGTCAGTTTGAGCATGGCCCGCTGAGCGGCATAGCGCAGGGTCAGGCCAGTGGGAGTGCCATTGACCGCTAAAAACAAAGTCTGAGAATCCACCAGCAGTACCGGAAAATCCACCGCTTTGCGCGGTTGTTGCCGACGGTCCGGGTGAGAGGCTTTTTGGATGGGGGTACAAAAATGGATAAACTGCTGGTCTTTCTCTTCTATTTTGAGCACGGTAACCGAAAGGGTGTCAAAAGGCTGGGCCGTTTCCTGACTGGTGGGCACGTCCATAAAAATACGCGTTCCAATGGCAACCTGATGATCACCGCGTTTCTTGGTGCTAAGAACCAAACGGACTTCTTGATTGTTGGCCTCAATAACATCCAGATAACAGGCAGCATAAACGTTTTTGTTAATCTGGAAGCGACCTTTGCTAATTGTTTTGCTCACTCCGTTGGGCCTGATTTGATTTTTGTAACATTTAAAAAGCTCAGTATATCCATATTACCATATTTGGCATGGCCTGAAAGACTGCATTCTATGGGTATTACCCGAGCGGACACTTGTTCTTTTCAGCCCATGGGGCTTACAATAAGAATTAACCGCCGACTGTGACTCATTTCCTGTTTATAATCCCAGCTTAAATGATAGCCGCTAAACTTAATTCAAGCTTTATCTTTACACTTCTTTAACTGTTACTCAACACTTAATTTTGTGGGGATTCAGGAACAACTTGGGTTCAAAAACAGTCTTCTCTATAACGATAGGAAGGGTGCTTGAAGCTGATGATGCAGAGACGGAATTTTGGGCTCCAGCTTTTATTGTTGAGTATGGTGACCACATTGATGGTTTCCGCACCAGCTATGGCTGCGCCCGCACAAGGGTCTACTCAGGCAGTGCAAACCCTGGAAACTACCTTGTTTGCCGTTCAATACGATCAAGAACCTCTGGATTCGCGGGTGGGTCGCCTGGAAGAGACGGTTTTTGGTCAGCGGCAAACGGGCTCTCTGGATGTTCGCATTGAAAAATTAAAGACAGCCCTCTCTCCCAGCACATTGGGACCCTTGTCGGCACAGCCCAAAAATCCAGTGACCCCGCCTAAAAGCACTGATACGAAGAATGATAACAAGTCCGTGGCTTCCGCTAACAAGACAACAGCCAACAGCATTGGCAATAAAGTACCAAGCAACCGAGCGCCCGTCTCGAGTAGTACACCCCGAACCGCTTTGCCCGCGCCTACCGCCGGAGAAAGCGATTACCCCACCATCAGCCAAATGGAACTAAAACTGTTCGGGAAAACCTATTTGCAAGAAGATATTACCGTGCGATTGGCCCGTTTGGAAAAAGATGTCTTTAAAGTCCCTCAGACCGGGGCTTTATCGGATCGCATGGACAATTTACAAATGGTGGTTCTGGGGGATACCGGTGTGGCTGCGCCACCATCCACGGTCATTCCCTACATCGGGGGCAGTAACAACGTGGGTGGCCCAACTGGGACCTATTCCACCTATACCCCACCGCCTTACGGTCAACTGGGCAACGGATACACCCCACCGCCCGCCTATGGCGGCAATGGTGGTAATGCCGGCCAATCAAATTACTACCCTGGCTCTCAGGTAGCGACAAACAATGGCCCTGCTTATGGCAATCCCCCTGCCTACGGACAACCTGTGCCGGGCAATTATCAGCCGCAGGCCTACGGTAGCAACAGCGGCGATCAGCAGGCCAGCTACCAGCCAGTGATGGCGGCTCCGGGCATGTCTGGCAGCGGACAGGTTTCTCCTGATTTGCTAGCCGCTATGGATGAAGTGGAAAAACAGGTCTTGGGGCATACATACCCCAGTGATCCAGTGAATAACCGGCTGGATCGTCTGGAAGGCAAGGTATTTCATACCACATCGCCGGAAATGGACCCCAATGAGCGGATGCAGCGGGTCATTGCCGTAGCCTCTGCCGGTGGCGCACCTTCTTCACCGCAAGCCAAGGCCAAGTCCACTTTTCAAAACTTGCTGCCCATCATTCTAACCATCTTGCCCTTGATTCTGCTGTAACTGGGAAGCGGCTGCTCCTGATGGCATTTTCAACTGCCCTGTTGTTCCACGATGGTGTTTGGTTCAAGATGAAGTCAGTGTGTTGATATGTAGGTGGGATCGTTCAGCCCCATGGTCGTCATTAGTCCAGTCATTGAATCAACACGACGTCTGTGGATTGCCTCCCCCTGGGGTGGGTGGTGCCTGCAGAGTACCGATCAGGCTTTATTGCGTCTGGACTGGCAAGGGACGCAATTCCTTGCCGCACCCGATTGTTCATCGCAACCAGAGACCGAGTTGGAGCATCAGGCGGTGGCCCTTTTGCACCGGTATTTTCAAGGGGAGCGGGTTGTTTTTGACCATCTGCCCTTACAACTGACGGGGACGCCCTTCCAGCAATCCGTGTGGCGGAGTCTGGCAAGCATTCCATATGGAGAAACCCGCCCTTATCAGTGGCTGGCCCAACAGGCGGCCAAGCCCAAGGCGGCCCGTGCGGTGGGCGGCGCCTTGGGACGAAATCCATTACCCATTATCCTGCCTTGTCATCGGGTCATTACCAGTGCCGGGGGCTTAGGGGGATTCATGAGTGGCCGGGGTGCGGATGCTTTGGCCCTTAAAGAAGGTTTATTGAGCTTGGAAGGCATTGCCTTGGGAGCAGCGGGTGGGCGATTGACTGTTTTCAGTAAGGGCTGACCCTTTAAGAAGCTTTTGCCAGAGGATAGCCAGCGATCAGTGGGTGGCTTGAGCATCAAGCCGGTGGCTTCCTGCTCATCAAGCGGTGACTGGGAAGGCTTGGAAAAAGCCGTTTGCCATTTTTTTTTCAGCGACGTGGGAAGGGCCACAATGTCCTCTGGTAAGTTGATGTCCCCAATGGGCCGTGATGCCAAAGCGGCTTTGGGACCATCCTTACTTGTCTGGTTTGGCTTTTTAGCGCCGGACTGACCGGAGCTTCCGCTGGCACTGTCACTGTCCTGGCTGTCCCATTTGCGCTTTCGGATAGTCTGCCCGTAGCTTGCGGCCAGTTTCACCGCGGCTTGTGGATCAACCACGCCATGTCCTTGCTCTGAACGGGGCACATCCGGGAGCGGAACTGCGGTCTGCTTCAAAATTTCCCGCAACGCCGCCGGACTGAGATTGGGATTTTGTTGCAGCATCAGACTCAGCAGGCCGCTGACGTAGGGACTGGCAAAGGAAGTACCATTGACCAGCGTTTTGGGATTCCCTTTGTACTGATCCCAACTGTAGACCATCATATCGGCACCGGGAGCCAAAACAGTGGGGACGAGCCTGGTATTCAGGCTGTCACCGCGGCTGCTGAAGTCGGCTATGCGATGTTGGGCCCGGTTCTGATCATCGCCTTGGGTGTTCAAAGCGCCTGCCAGAATGACCTTATCCAGAATGTAGTCCACCGTTTTGGCGTCTTCCTGGGTCAGCTTGTCCAAATCCAGACCAAAGACGCTAAGGGTACCCACTTTGGGGAAGGCCATGCCTTCACCCTCATTGCCGGCGGCAAACACCATTTGTATGCCGGCCTTTTCCGCCAGATCTACCACTTTTTTGTAGTCTCGTAGAATGGTTCGGACATCTTTATGCAGGATGGCGTTGGGGTTACTGAAGCCCCAGGAGTTGTTGATGACCCGAATGTCGTTTTCTCCGCGGAGTTTGCCTTCGATCATTTTTTTGTACACCGCCATCGTGTCTTTGGCCTGAAAATCAGGCCACTTGTCAGAGAAAACCACGGCATCCGGAGCCACCCCTTTCAGTTTACCGTTGGCCGCGGCTGTACTCATGACCATGGTGGGGTGGGTATGCTCTGGGTCCTCAGCGGCAGCGGGCAACTTCACCCGATCCTGAAAGGCCTCTTCGTTCTCCGGATCCACATAACCACCATCCACGATGGCCATTTGAACGCCTTTGCCGGTCACCCCCTGCTGATGCAGTTGCTCAATGCCCAAACCGGGATGAATCAGCGATCGGACCAACGAGTGGTCCTCATGATCGGCCTCCAGTCCATGATCATGGCTCAACAACGCGGACAGGGCATGCCTGCGGAAGTTGGGATCGGGGGTTCTCTCCACGAAGGCCTTAATGTCCTTGACCCCGTCTTTAAACTGGTACAAGGCGCTGGCCGCTTTGATTCGCACCGCCCGCATAGCGCGGGTGGTATTGGGTGTTTCCATAAGTCGGACCAACTTGGTTTTGGCTTGCCGAATTTGTTCATCAGAAGCGTTTTGATTGGCGTGTTCGGCAATTTGACCCAAGGGTTCCGGTACAAAGTTCTTCAACACGGCATCATCCAAAGCATCCAGCATTACATCCAGCGCTTCCGATCGTCCGATATCGCCCAGAGCGGCCAGGCTGTTCAGCCGAACGTTGGCCGCAGCGCTGGCTGGATTCCCCCGATAGCTCAGATCAGCGTCCCAATCAATTTTGCCCTTGAGGGGATCACGGGTTCGTTCCTTCAAATACCCCAGACTACCCGCATCTTTCAGCACTCCCAGGATGCGGATGGCCAGCATTTGGGCCATGGGCGACTTTTCGCTTTCAGCCAGTCGCGTTAAAAAGGGTCGCAACACAGTGCTTTGGGTAGCCAACAGCTTTTGGAGGCTGAGATTGGGGGGCAGGCCCAAATTCAACCCCAGAAAATCAGAACTGTTTTGAGGGTTAAGTTGCTGGTAGACCCTGGGCTCCGGAAGCGCCTTCCGCAGGGCCTGTTCTTCATCTGGGCCAATGCTGGGATGTTTTCCGCTACGCAGGATATCCAAAAGTTGGTGCTGGGTGTCGACCTGACGTTCGCTCTCACTTTTTTTGCGGTCCGCTTGCAGCACTGAGAAGACGGCGTTGAGCAAAGCAACCTGCTGGGCGCCACTCATGCGAATGTGCTTGCTGTCGGCCAGCATAATGGCCGAGGCAATGGCCTGAGGGTCCTGTTGCAGCACCCAAAGCTGGGTGGCAGTCAATCGCAGGGCTTCCAGATCTTCCGCTGAGCGGGCCGGCGGTTTGACCGCCAACACCTTGATGGCCGTCATGGCTTGCAGTCTGGTTTGCAAGGATACGGCCTGTGCTGCGGGCCCCTGGGTCATCATGCCCAACACCAGCAAGGCCACTTGCCGCGTTTCCAGATCATAATCGCTGTGCAAGGCCCGGTTGCTGAGGGCCTCGATAAACTCATCCCCGTTTTCGGCCACTTGCTCCAGAAATTTGACATAGCTTCTCAGCCCATTGGCATTGAAGCCCCCCATCAGTTCCAGGAAGGTTTTGGGCTTAAGCAACTCCATGGTTTTTTGCTGAGCCGCTGACTCCTTGGCATGAACTAGGCTTTTGAGGGCCGCTTTGCGGATTTCCGCATCTCGGGCGTAAAGGTTGGGATAAATATCGCTATTGTAGTTGAGTCCATTGCGATGACGCAGCTGTTTGAGGGCCTTGGCTTTAATGGCCGGGTTGCCGTTGATCAGCCCCAGTTTTAAGGCCGCCGTACTCGATTTATCATTCTGGAGGGCCAAGGCGTCCATCAGGCCAGAGAGCAGTTCTGTGCCAAACTGGGCCTGTTTTTCTTTTAAAATGGCAATCTGGGCCAAGGCTTCCAGCAAATCAATGGTTTTGCCCTGCGGAGTTTTCAGTAAGACCTTCTTTTTCATTGCCTCCAGCTCGTTTCTGGGAATTTCTGCCAGCAATTCGGAAGCAGGGCGTTGGTATTTTTTCTCCAGATCTTTCTGGAATTCTTCCTCGGCCAGTTCCGTAGCCCGAATCATCTGCTGCACTTCCCCGTCATCCATCAGGGTCATGCCGATAGTATTTTGATACTCCTGTTGCAGGGCTTTTTGTCCCACTTTGGTGTTCAGTCTGCTGATGCCCAACAGCAGCGTTTTCAGTTCCGTCATGCGGTCTTTTCGGGCCGTTTCCTCCGGTCGGCGATCGGCAAAGGGGAGGCGCAGGGTTGGCTGGGCCAAACGTTCTACCATTTCGGCCTTGCGACGCTGGTAATTGTCCAGCAAGACCCCGCTGAGTTCGGTCACCGTGTAACTGTTGGGATTGGTGCCGCTACCAATCGCGCCAATGGCTTCCGCAGCGGCGGTGCGAACTTCCGTATTCTCCTCATCATCATTCAGCAGATCCACCAGAACAGGAAGGGCCTCAATACTCCCGGCTCTCCCCAGTATTTCAGCCAGGGCCGCCTTCTCTTCAGGATTATCACTCTCTTGCAGGTTCTGGATGAAGTCCCGTTCCAGCGCTTTGCCTGAGCGAGGGGCTCTAGGCTGGTCTGACGACACAGAACGACTGGGCGTTGGACTGGTGGCAGGCAGAGACTCCGGGCGAATGCTGGAACTTTCCGATGGTTCCTCGGTGAATCGGGAACGTTGAACAAACTGATCCTCTGGAGATGAGAACGATTGCAGATAGTCCAATGCTGGCGGCTTCGCGGCGATCTTTTCTTTTGCTTTGTTATTTAAACGGTTGAAAAAATTACCGCCAAAAAATTGCACGGATTCCATACGAATAAACCCCCTTCAATGTGCATATAGCTGATGTATTAAAAAATGAAACCCAAAGATCCCCTGGTGACGGGGCATCCCTTCCAAAAACTCATCCCATATCTTGTTGAGCAAATAAACTACCATAGTTTAAAAAACAATGCAAATATGATTGTTAAAATATTTCTATATCATAATGCCTCCAAGGCAAAGGCCATGAGCCCAGCCATAGCGGGCTCCTTAATGACCCGGAAGGCAGCATCTGGCATGCGCTTTGGCGGGTTATCAGACCACTCGGCATGGCGGGCTGACGCCCCTGGGCACAGCGGTTCCTTTGAAATCGTGCGAGATGGTGACAAAAATTTTAATTCCCCTCTTGTAATCCGGGAGAGGTCACGTTATAACATTAAGACCCAAGGGGCATTGGCGCAGTTGGTAGCGCGCTTCAATGGCATTGAAGAGGTCAGGAGTTCGAATCTCCTATGCTCCACCAAATTTCACCAAAGCCGATTTCCTACTTGGGATATCGGTTTTTTGGTTTTTATAAGTTTTTAAAACGATTCTAACTGGAACAAGCTAAACAGAGGGACTCTCATTCATGGCCAACCGCACTTCCCACAAAGCCGCTCAATTTAACGAGTCTGTGATTCGTCAAATGAGCCAAATGGCCCGCAAATACGAAGCCATTAACCTGGCCCAAGGGTTTCCGGATTTCCCCTGTCCCGAAGAACTGAAAGTGGCCGCCTGCGAGGCCATTCACGATGATATCAACCAATACGCGGTCACCTGGGGCGACGCCCAGTTCCGGCAGGCCATTGCCGAAAAAGAAGGCCCGTATCTGGGCATTTCCATCAACCCTGACACCGAAGTCACGGTAACTTGCGGGGCCACCGAGGCCATGGCTGCGGTCATGTTGGCCACCATCAACCCCGGCGATGAAGTGATTGTATTTGAGCCCTATTACGAAAACTATGGCCCTGATGCCATTATTGCCGGTGCAGTGCCTCGTTATGTGACCTTGCACCCCCCGGAATGGCGTATTGATGAAGCGGAACTGGCCGCGGCTTTCAATGACAAAACCCGTGCCATCATCATCAACACCCCCCACAACCCCACCGGCAAGGTATTCAGCCGGGCTGAGCTGGAAATGATCGCCAAGTACTGCCAAAAGTGGAATGTCCTGGCCTTCACCGATGAAATCTATGAGCATATTCTTTATGATGGGCATCAGCACGTGGGCATGGCCAGCCTGCCGGGTATGAAAGACCTGACTGTGACCATCAACGGTTTGTCCAAAACCTACAGCGTGACCGGCTGGCGGGTGGGCATTGTCATTGCCCCGGAAGACATTACCAACGCCGTGCGTAAAATGCACGACTTTTTGACCGTGGGTGCCGCGGCTCCCCTCCAACGGGCGGGCATTACGGCCATGCAGTTGCCCCAGTCCTACTATCTGGATTTGGCCCAAAAGTACAATGAAAAACGCCTGATCATGATGAACATTCTGGATGAGGCGGGCATCAAGTATTTCCGCTCCCAAGGAGCCTATTACGTGTTCAGCGATATCTCGGAATTTGGCTACAAAACCGATGTGGAATTTACACACTTCTTGATGAAAGACATTGGGGTGGCCGTGGTGCCCGGCTCCAGCTTCTTTAGCCGTCCGGAGTTGGGACGTAAGTTTGTGCGCTTCTGTTTCGCCAAACGCCCGGAGACACTGCAAGCCGCTCAAGTACGCTTACAAAAGCTGAAAGACACGGTGCGTCTGGGGCGCTGAAGCCCCATTGCTTCTCAACCCAAGTGAAAAGATCGCAACAAAGCCAAGGGAGCTTTTATCTTGTACTTGCCGACCCTGTGTGGCCTCAAGCCTTTTAGCCTCAAATCACAACAAGCGTCTAAAAATACCCCTGACAGCAATTCTCCACGGACTTTTCCCAAAGAGCGGCAGTTGGTGCGCCAGGAAGTTGATCTTCGAGCACTAAAAGTCATCATCCGGCAGGCTGTTGAGGAAGTGGAAGGGACTGAGACCTCAAGAAAGCTTCTTTAATTGCCTAACGAATTGACCTGAATAACGCTCGGACGTGATCCATCCCCTGGTTGGGTATTTGTAAGAGTTGTCTCTTTCTGGCGCTAAATGGATTTCTGGGGGAGAGTGCCTTTGATTTGGTGATTGGAGACGACAATGCCAGTGGGTGCTTTGGCTGTTTGACCGGCGAGTGAACTGCCGGTTTCCGTTGATGAGGAGACAGTGGTTTACCCGGTGAGGCCGGTATGACCCGCTGCTTGCTGGGCGAGAATGTGGATCGCGCTGCCTTTTGCATAAAGGTATTGATTTCAAGGGTGGTATTGGCATCGCTAAATTGACCATAGGCTTGGAAAGCCCGTCGGGTCAGCTCCCGTGAGGTTTGAGAACTTTGCGCGGAGACAGCCCGCTCAACCAAATGAGATTCTATGCGGCTTTGCACGGCATTATTCAAGCCGGTTTCCCATATTTTTTTGCCAATAACCGGCACAGCCTCAGCAGCGGCCGAAGCGATCAATCCCATTGGTGACATAAAGGTTCCCCTTGAAAAAATGGATCTGATGTTCAGTGTTCAGAAAATCAATCTTATTGTTTGTATAAGCATGAAAACAACTTTTTGAAATGTGTTGTCATCTCGCTGATTGATCTATTTTTAAAACTTTAGCGTGTGCAGGGTACCAAAGTGTTGTTGTAAGACAGCACCACGGCGCCGGTTCCCCAAAATGGCCCGTACGCCAACACCTCTGCCGGACGGTCTGGCGTATTTAAAGCTCCCATTAACCAATAAAAGCCTTTCAGGTTCATTTCGGGCTGAGCATTGGCAATGTAGGCAGGGGCTAGGGCCAAAGCCTCCTGGGTTTTCCCTTGCTGGAGCAGGCTCAAAAAGCGCTGATTCCACGAATCGGCCTGAGGGCTGGAGAACCGGTCGGACTCATGGGTGATCGCTTCATTTAAAAACTGATGAGACAACAGCGAGCAATTAATAAACACCGCCCGCTTTCCACTCTCTTCAACCGCTTGGGCCATGGACTGCCCCAGTGTGATGCAATCCTCTGGGCTGGCGTAAATATTGGCGGACACAATGACCACCGGCAGTTGGTGATTGGGATTGAAGTAACTTAAGGCCACCAGGGTGCCCGTATCAATGGGGAACCCTTCGTAATCCACCAGCCGAGTGGCTAAACCCGATTGCTGGGCCAGCGCTTCGGCCCGGGCGGTTAATGAACGATCAATCTGAAAGGCGAAGGGTAAGTCCCCCAGTTCATGCCAGTTTTCATCCACATGAAGTCCCTGCGGGTTGGCCGCATACTGAAACGAATGCCCCAATACAGAAATCCATTGGGCACTGTAGAGAACCAGTACGTCGGGTTTGGCCGCCTGAACTTGTTGGACCGCTTGGTGCATGGCGCTTTCCAACCGCTGCCACTGTCCCTGGCAGGCCCCGGGGAAAGCCAAATGGGGGAAACCAGGCACCATCAAGGCCTTTACCACACCGCTCATAGTCTCCCCTCGGCATGAGGCTTTGAAGAACGACAGGCTTGCAAGTCCCACTCCATCACCGCATTACCAGTCCCGATGACCGGCCCATAAGCGTGTACCTGGGCTTCTACAGCGGGAAAGTTCATGGCCGAGAGCATCCACATCAGCGAACCCGCTTTGATTTCTGCGGCGGTTTTTTCGATAAATTCCGGAAACATCCGCTGAAATTCATCCCAGCGCCCTTGTTTTAAGAGTTCGATAATCTTCATATCCCACTGGTACTGCTCAAAATTGTAGATATGCTCCTGACTCATATCTTCGGGCAAGGCCGGTTCCCGGTCAAAATGCAAGTGAGACAATGTGTTGCTGGCGGCTAAAACCGCCCGACGCCCCGTTTTTTCAATGGCCTGACGGGTGGCTTGTCCCAGTTTAATCATCTGATCCTGAGCATCATCATGAGAAAAATAATAGGGCGAGTTATGTGCGGAAATGCCCAGTATGGGAATATCCCAATCCGGGTTTAGCATGTGCAGCGAAACGATGGTGCCATAATCCACCCGAAAGTTGGGGTTGGTCATTTGCTTCACTAGAAGCCCCTGCTCGATTGCGGCTTCAGCGCAGGCATCGGCCAGTTCCACATCCACGCTCATCTCAAATTCGTACTGAAACAGATGAGGAAAAATGGGATCGACGGACAAACCCGAAAGCTTTGGCACCCTTAAAAAGTGATGCCCCACCACGGTTTGCCAATGGGGGCTGTGCACCAGAATGACATCGGGCTTGAGGGCTTTTATTTTTTCCCGACAGCGCTGATACCCCCAGCGCAAAGTGTCCCAGCCACCTTGGGATTTGGGGCGATTTTGGGACGGGTTTTCCCCGTACACCAAATGGGGCGGATGGGGGGCTAAAAAGCCCGCTAAAATTTCACCGCTCCCGGGCGGCTTTTCCCACTTGGTTGTTATTGATAGAGAAGGACTAACCACGCTATTTTCTTTCGATAGCAAGGCAAAAGCCTGTTGGGCTGCCTAATGGCAACCAAGGTTTCTACAAGACTTCACAGCCTCAATGGCCCGATTATCATCACAACATGCCCGTTTGTAAACATCGGGGCCTGTCGGAATAGGTCAGCAACAAGACGCACATCCAATCAGAGAGGGGTGTGAGTGAGTTGATTTTCAGTGAACTGCTTAGAATCGGGATTCTTTAATCATCCTCTTCAGAATCCCCGGGGGAGGACACCGGGGTTACCTCTTTTTCAACGGGTGCCCGACTGCTTTTTTGAGCTCGGGCCAGTCCACTGGCCTGTCCACCCTTACGTCCCGCAGCTCTGGCTTCTTCTGACGTAAATTGGTGGGCCGTGCCTTTTTGATGGGCTGCCTTTCCTCCTTTACTAGCAATTTCCCGTTGTTTTTCCGGGGACATGGACGCAAATCCCCGCTGTTTATTCCCCATGACTAAGATCCTCCGGTTTATTTCGCAGCCACAATAAATCCATCAAGACGCGACGCTTACTGATACGGTCTTCTTGTCTAATGGTCTGTTTACCGCATTTCAAAATACTCAAGGTCGCCAGTCTCTATCATCGCTTCCCCCAACGGATCCTCCAATTAGTGAGCTGGATAGCTTTCGAACGCCCAGTGTGGGATTGACAGGCTGAACCGTAGACAAGGGCTGATTCTGAATTGCTTTTAAAAATGTTTATAAAATCAAAAAGATCATACGGACAGACGGGTTGCTTGAGAAAAATTGTCCGATAGACCCCTAGCAGAAATATTCAAATGTCGATTATGATAGTGGAAGCTTTCTATATATCTACGCGATCATTGGGTATTACATGCTGTGTTGTGAACGTTCAGTTGATGGAGCTTTCAGTCTTATTAATCGTGCTGGCCAATTCGTTGAGTTCTCTCTTTATTCCGTCCGCTGAATAAGTTCATCCGTACCGAGTCAGAGCATTATTGGGTAACAATTGAATTGAAGAAGGAGCTTTTTCCGTGATGGAAAAAAATGAGTACCGTTTGGCAACATTAAAGTCCACTTTGGCCAAAGCCATCTCCTTGAGCCTTTTAGTGGGGCTAGCGGGTGCACCGGCTGCTGTGGCGGAAAAAGCTCTGGGATCCGCTGAGGAGCCCATTGAGATTAAACTGAATCAAACCCTGGACACCAATCGTTCTCACTACGGGGATCCGTTTGAGGGGCAACTAACCGAGGATCATCGTCTCGGTCAACAAGTCTTGCCTGCTGGAACCCTGTTAAAAGGAAAAGTGGTGGGAGGACATCCTTCCATGATTTTGGGCATGCCAGGTTACGTGTCTCTGGACATTCAGGAAGCAGTCCTACCAACCGGAGACGTGTATCAATTTGAAAAAAACGGACAGGGCCTGCAGACCAAAAAATATCACAATCCCAAAGCGCATACGGCTAAAGGGGTATTCCTCAGCGCTATTCCCTTTACAGCCATTAGCGCTGTTGATGCCGTGCCGTTAAAATATGCGGCCGGACTTGGCTTTTGGCAAATTACCCCCATTTCCTTGGCAGCCCGTATGGCTATGGGGGCTGCCTGGGAGATGAGCGGTAAGAATAAAAACTCACCAGCCAAAGGCTATCCGGTCCAAACCCGGGTTGGGTATGGCATGTTGCGGGGCACTGGTCTGACCGGGGCCTACCATATGATGACCACTTCTGCGGAGCCCAACTTGAAAGAGGGAGCCATTATTTCGGTACGCTTGCCCCAAAAAGATATGGCCAAACTATTTGAAGCAGGCGGCGCTGTGAAAACCGTACATCGTGCGCCGTTACAGCAGCCTAGCACTGTATCTCAATCCGCGGATTTGGGAGGATTACAGCCCGCTGAGGTGGAATCGCAAGGCTTTGAAAGCGTAAGCGGCAGAATTCCAAGCTCAACTGAGGCGCCATCCATTCAGCCGGTCTCTGTAGACAATGGTAATACACAATCTACGCCTTAAGACTAAAAATTTGTTCATAAAAGCCTGTTGGTTTCCTACAAAGAAGCCAGCGGGCTTTTCGCATGATGAATAGTGAGGCCAGCCCGTTCTATTGTGAGCATAACCGTAATGCGATAATGAAGGTCTGTTGATTGGGAGATTTCGGGATGCTGGCAGAAATTCGTACTGAGGCAGGCCATGGGTATCGACAAACCATTGAAGCGGGCAAATACCAGTTTCATGCCGATTTGCCCACGGAAAAAGGCGGTGAGGGAAGCGCCCCGGATCCGCATCAGTTGTTTTACGCCGCCTGGGGCGCTTGCACCAACATGACCCTTCAACTTTACTGCCAGCGAAAAGGCTGGCCACTCGCCGCTGTCAAGACCTCCTTTGCCGAAGAACGGCGAGAGGGACAAACCTGGGTGACCAAGCGGATTGAACTGACCGGCCCGTTAGACGCGGAACAACAGACTCGCCTGCAACAGATTGCCGAAAAATGTCCAGTGAATCAACTCATTACCGGGCAGACCCAGGTTCTCCGGGAGTGGGTCTTCCAGGGCTGAAGCGTCTGTGAAGTTTCGGGTGAGGCAGGATTCGCTAGTGAATGGCCTGCTCAGCCGCCTCCAGGGTGGCCTGAATGTCGGCGTCCGTGTGGGCCAGCGATATAAATCCAGCTTCAAACTGAGAAGGGGCCAGATAGACACCCCGATCCAGCATGCCCCAGAAGAAGCGGTTGAAGCGATCCCGGTCAAAGCGGCACACATCCTGATAATTGTGGATGGGGCCTTCCGCGAAAAACAGGGTCATCATGGCCCCCACGCTATGCAAGTGGTGCGGAATCCCTTTGCGCTGACAGATGGCTTGCAAACCATCGCCCAATTGCTGACTGAGGGATTCCAGTCGTTCGTAGGTACCCGGCTGACGCAGCAGTTTGAGGGTTTCCATCCCGGCGGCCATGGCTAAAGGATTGCCAGACAGTGTTCCCGCTTGGTACATGGGGCCTTCCGGGGCCACCTGGGCCATAATCTCCAGCTTGCCACCGTAGGCCCCCACCGGGAGGCCGCCCCCAATGATTTTCCCCAGACAGGTAATATCCGGCGTGACGCCGTAACGCGCTTGCGCCCCACCGGGGGACAGACGGAAACCGGTCATGACTTCATCAAAAATCAGACAAGCCGATTCTTGGCTTGTGAGTTCACGTAAGCCTTCTAAAAAACCCGGTAAGGGAGGGATGCAACCCATATTTCCGGCTACTGGTTCAATCAACACCCCGGCAATCTGACCAGGATAGGCCCGAAACAGTGCCTGAACCGAGTCCAGATCGTTAAAGCGGGCGTTCAGGGTTTCCGCAGCGGTGGAGGCCGGAACCCCTGCGCTGTCCGGTACCCCATGGGTGGCCGCCCCGGAACCGGCCTTGACCAGTAGGTAATCGGAGTGACCGTGGTAACAGCCTTCAAACTTGATGATTTTGGTGCGACCGGTATAAGCCCGAGCCAAGCGGATAGCGCTCATAACCGCCTCGGTACCGGAGCTGACAAAGCGAACTTTCTCAATGGAGGGCACCATCTCAATGACCAAGTTGGCCATTTCCGTTTCCATCAGGGTAGGGGCGCCAAAGCTGGTGCCATTTTCGGCGGTCTGCTGGATTTTCTGAATGACTTGCGGGTGGGCGTGTCCCAAAATGGCCGGTCCCCAGCTGCCCACGTAATCGATATAGCGATTGCCGTCCAAATCCCACAGGTAAGCCCCTTTGGCTTTTTCAATAAAAACCGGGTTGCCACCCACCGAACGAAAGGCCCGCACCGGGCTGTTGACCCCACCGGGCAATACTTTCTGGGCCTCTAAAAAAGCGGCTTCGGAGCGGGTGCGATTGGCGGTACTGACTGGGCTGGTGGGCTGACTCATTTTTCAAAAGCTCCTTGATTGGCAAATAGGCAAATGGCTAGAATCAGTTTTACGAACAGGTGTTTTACTAGCGGGTGTCTTGCTGTTTATATTACTGTGAACGGAACGGAATGGCATCTTTTCACCTTTACCCGCCTTTTATTGGATACATCACCACCTAATCGTGTGCATGGAGTAAACCCGCGTGGGCTTACAGCCGATATTTCAACTAATGCGCGCTCCCGGCTCCTGGGGCCAATGGACGGCCAAGCTCCGGCAGGGGTCCGGGACTGAGCGAGGTCGGTGCGGATCGGAGCAATCCGTTACCACAGGCACCACGCAGGCCCTGAGCAGAACCAGTTCTGGCGGCCTGAGTGTTAGTTCGCAAGCCTCTGGCGACACCTGGAGCACCTCTATGGTCTCCTCCACCGGAAGCCTTGGCACACAATTATTGCCTGAGGCTTTTAACGCCCTCGATCAAGGGATCATTCGTCAGGAAATGGCCCGTTGTCGTTACGGCTTGGGCTGGCAGTGGCTCAATCCCAAAAGTCGGATTCGACTGCAACTGACTCCCGATGAACAGTTGCAATTTTCCGGTTATCACGCCAAACCCAAGGCCGACCCCTTACAAGCCCTACAGGGAGATTGCCAGCAGTTGGCCATGCAGTTGGGCCAGCGGCTCCATCAACGCTTTCAGGGCAGGTACAAGTTCTATATGGTGGCCGGAAATTATCCCCAGTCCCCCTGGCGGGTGCATTACTTTTTAATGGGCTGGCCCGCCCGGGAAGATGCCTACTTTCTGAACAAAACCCGTGGGGCGCTTCATCCATTTACCAAGCAGCCCACCGCCAGAATCCCCAAAGAAGCTTTTTTAATCGACCCCACCTACCAGTTCATGGGGGTTGCCGCCCAACACGATCGGCTGGGCCAGTACATTGCGGTTCACCCTCAGTTTCAGGAAGTGGGTAAGAACAGCAGCCCGAGCAAACCCAAAACCCGGTTTTCTTTTGCAGAGAGTGATCAACTGTCCCCCGGCTTGCCGTTGGGCTTTGCCAAAGATTTACAGCCGGGCCATGCCGATCCCGATGCGGTTGCTTTCGCCTATTTTAAGCGAACCCCAGCTGCCATTGAGCCCACTAAAAAAGCCGAACAAATGCTTGATCCAGTGGATTCACCAGTGCCCTCATCGGTTCAGGTTCATTTGGGCTGGGGCGATCAACCTGCCCAGCCCAGCCACTGGCGGCAGACAGTGCCACCGGAAACGCCTTTGTATCAAATGCTCAGCCGGTTAGAGGCAGAGGCCGCCAAAGCGAACACTGGCAAGATAACCGCGTCGATGGGTTGTTTACCCTGGAACCCCTTGAGCGAGTCTCAACGGTTCAGGCTGAAGCCGTCCCATAAGTAATACGCTTGGCCTGACGGGCCGGTATTAAAACTTCGTTGGCAATGTTTTTCAGGAATTGCAGGGCTTCCAAATCCCGGGCAATGGCCGCCTTCAGGGCCAAAATGTCCTCAACGTCCATTTTGTAAACTTCCCGGCCAATTTTACCCTGCTGATCATTCCAAAAGCGTTTGTAAAGGCGCCGAGCTTTAGGGCAGTATCCGTCCATGCCGGAGCGAAACGCCAGCCAGTGGTGGAGTTGATGGGATAAAAAACCCATCGTGAACAACCCTTTGGGGATGACAAAGACCCCGTGCTGGAAGTCCTGGGAATCGGGCTTTACAGTGCTGCCCAATGGTGTATAGCGTTCCAGTAATTTTTGCAGCGCCCGAAATTGAGGACTTTGATCGGGTAAAATAAAGCCCGGCTCCAGTCCCAGCGTTTTTAAAACGATTTGAGGGATGGGCCCGCCCGGCAAAATGTAGACCGGCGTGCCTTGGCTTTCAATGAATTCAGCCAGTCGGTGCGGTTCTGTATAGAACGACTGGATGGCTTCCCGGGCCGATTCGGCCACCTGATTCACTTGCTGGCGGGTTTCCGCAACCAGTTTGAAAGTATCGTCCTTGCAGGCACCATCGGATGCAGCACCCGCCGAAGGCTGGATAGGGTTATGATGTCCCCGGAAATGATTGGGTTTTGCCGCCACTGTCACCGACCTCGTATCGTTGGCCCTTAGGCCACGAATTCGCCTATGTCCTGAAAGAAAGAGTCCCGATTTGATACTTGCATAAAAACAAAGATCGGCCATTTTGTGCGAATCTCTCGATGAGGAGAGGCATTTTTAAGGCGGGTCCGGTTTTAAAGGGAATATATCCCGTTGCATATCTCTGTGATGGGATTTAATGTCATCCCTTTTGCCCCAAGGATTATGGTCTCTCTACGCCCCCTGCCGTTTAAATTGAAGATCGAGTCGTCCTCGGCCGCCTCCAGCACTGTCACCAGTCTGGACAGTTCTCACGGTTCTTCGGCGACCTCAGCCAGTGCTTCTCCCACCGGGCAATCATTTGATCGCCAGTTTTCCAATTCTCTTGAAGAACAGTGGCAATCAGACGCCTACTATCTCAGCGGGACACAAACCCAACCAACTAAAGCCGATTCCTACTTGAAAACAGCCCCCCCTAAAGGCTCCCGCAAAATTGCCAAAACCTCTTGCCTGATGGGTGCGATGGATCATCTGGAACTGGGGTTCTACAGCTGCCGTCCGTCAGGCCACATTACATCCTCTGCCGTGGCCCCGGAACGGATTGCCCCCCGTCGGGGACGGGTGAACCGCCTGTTATCCCGGTTGACTTTCAAGTCCACAGATCCACAGTTGGGCAACTTTCACGCCGTTGATGCGGTGGTTCTGCGGGGCGCCATGCCAGAATCGGCAGCCGATTTTGCCCACTTAAAACAAAAATACGGCGTGGGCACCATCATCGATCTTCGCGGTTGGGAAACTTCCCAGCCCGCTTTTATAGACTACGAGCGCTACCAGTGCCACCAAAACGGCATGCGCTACCTGCATTTGCCCATGGATTCTCATGCGCCTCCCACTTTAGGACAACTGCAATTGTTTTTTCGGGTGATTGAGAAAAGTCGTCAGTGCGGCGAAACCGTTTACGTTCACTGCAAGCAAGGTGTAGATCGAACCGGCGCTTTGGTGGCCGCTTATCAGGTGGCCACTGGACACAGTCAGGATCAGGCTTTTGCCGAGATGCGCCGTTACGGCTACAATTGGCGACATCAGCTGACACGACCGGCTCAGCAGGCTTTTGTATTGAATCCGACATTGCCTGCCATCCTTAAAAAGGCCCAACGGGGAGCCGAGCTTCAGAAACAAGCACAAACCCTCAAAGAGACGGGAATCCTGGCCCATCAACATTATCGGGTACTGCTGGATGATTTGGCTCAGGGAGATATGGCAAAGGCGCAAAAGCGTCTGAATCTGGCTTCAACAGCGAAAATAATGTAATTCAAGCCGGAGAAAATGGCGGCTCGGAAGCAGTTGAGGTGTTGGTGCCCGCGATCATCTTTTCCACGTAGGTTTTAAAATCTCGCAGGCAATCGCAGAAAAATGAATCTTCATTCTGCAAAATATCAGAGGCAAGCTGGGTGGCTGTGCCGTTTTTAATGTTGGTGGACTCCCAAAAGGAAACTTCAAACTCCACCCGGGTTACTCCCGGATTTTCAGTTTCATTGAATAAGAGAGAGGCCTGGGTGCATAGATCGTCCGGATCCGTGGAAACAGTGGAATAAAACTTGCCAGGAATGTCCAGAATCACTTTATTTTCAAATTCGTATAATTTTCCGCCAGGGCCACTGATCAACCAATGCTTAATGCGCTCCACTGGCAGTATAAACGCGTCAAACCGCTCCAGGACCGATTGTATGGACTCGTTGGATTGCAGCGTCATCGTTGGGATTTGTCTGGATTCAAACCGAAGCACTTTGCTCATAAACTCAGGAAATTGAGACTGGTTAACCCAGTATTGATAACAAGTTTGGGCCGGGGCGTTGATTTCAATGCTTTCCTTGAGTTGTCGGATACCATGAACTGGCTGAGGCATGGCTACTTCCCCTCCATGTACATGGGGCATTGTAGCACAGCGATGGGGGACAGAGAGCTGCCCGGTTGGGCAGGTGGGTAGAATCGACTGGCTGGTCTGCCGCTAATGAGAACGGGCGGGCAAAGCGCCTTGTGCCGAATGGGACAGCGTTTTACGCACGCCTTCAGAGAAAGTGATTTGGGGTTGGTGCCCGGTGGCCTGATACCACTTGGCCGGCGAACAGGCAAAGTAGTGCTCCCATAAAATACGCCGCAAAATGGGATTAGCAGCGGGGGCGGATTTCTGCCGACGATAGCGCTCCAGATGACTGGCTGGAGAAGGGGTAAAAGTGTGATCAAGGCCTAAACATTCAGCCAGTGTGGCAAAGGCCGCCACAATGGATAAGGGCTGGGGGTTACTAATCAAAAAACGTTCATTCAGGGTTTTGGGATGGGTAGCAGCAATCCACAGGGCTTCCGATAAATCATCCACGTGAATTTCACTGATGGCACCGGGAAAGGGAAAGCGGGTGTAGCGTTTGCCCGCTTTCATATCATTAATCAGCCGGTCCGTGCTGGAGCCCACCCGCAGGTGGGGGCCGTAAATGTAGGCAGGCACCATAATGGTATAAGGCAAGCCACTGGCCGTAATCAGTTGCTCAGCTTGAAGCTTGGAACGACCATAATCGGTCTGCGGCTGCGGGGGAAAGGCTTCCGTCATGCATTCCGTGGCCGGACTGGCTGGATCGCGATCGGTGGCAGAAATGCTACTGACAAACACCAGTCGCTGTAATCGGCTGCTGGGGGTTAAGGCTTCCACCAGTTGGCGGGTAGCCTCTGTGTTCTGGGTGAAAAAGGCGTCCCCATTGCGCAACCCCACCAAAGCGGCCACGTGAAATACCAGTTCCGCAGCTTGTAAAGCCTCTCTATAGCTTTCGGGTTGAAGCAAATCCCCCACTAGCCAGCGAATATTGGCGGGCGGATTGGGCCATTGGGTCTTGGCCTTGTTCAAATCCCGCACCAGGCAAACAATAGGCTGATGCGGTTGGATTTTAACCAGATAGTTCAACAGGTTACGCCCCAAGAACCCTGTACTGCCCGTCAAAAAAATGGTCATGGTGGATCTAGTGCTGCTCAAAGCTGAGCTGAGTCATTAAATCAGCAATCAAGGCCTTCTGAAAGGCTTCTTTTTGAGCGTAGCCCACCAGCAGGGTGTCTTTATCACTGGCTTTTACCGATTGCCCATTGGCATGGCGCACAATACCGGCCTGATAGTAGCGGGAATTGGGCTCGTTACTCAGCTTAAAGCGAATTTCCAAATGCCAGTAGGGCAGTTTGCTGATCCCATCTTCAATATTTCCCTGGCTGAGTGTCTTGAGTTCCTGAACTTCAATGGAAACGGGGGTACCGCTGCCCTCGCCACCCTCTCGCAGCCTGAGAAACTGATTGGCCATTAAATTGATCCAGCCCAAATCCACCTTTTTGGCGAATACTTTGTCCACCAGACCACTGGAAACCCCATCCAGAATCAAAAATTCCTGGGGTTGCTGCTTGCTGATGACTCGCACCACCTTCATATCCAGCAATTCCAGCTTCTTCTTGACCTGATAAACCGGCTGGGACTTCAGTTTAATAGTCGAGGCCGTTTTAGACCCACCGGGCAGAAAGCCTTTCCAGCCCACTTCCGTAAGTTGCCCATAAAGCCCGATAACCCCTAGCGTCAATGCGGTCATGCCCGCCGCCACCAGAAACCACTTGATTTCCGCTTTTCGTGGCATCCAGGCCCTTTTGGATGACTGTTCGCTCAAGGTGGAATTCCTTAGTCTGGCAGTAACGTAATGGGGTGACGACCGGAAAAGCCCTCATTGAGACCGTGAAAGTAAAAAATGCCATCCTCTTTCAAGCGCCAGCATAAAAAATAGACATCCCCGGAGTTTTCGGCCATGTAGGGGAAGTCAATCAAGCCAGTTTGCATATCCCTTAGAAGAATACCTTGCTCAGCAAAGCGCTCCACCCAACGGTTAACGGCCTCTTCAAAGCTATCAAACCGCTTTTGAAGGGCTATTACTTCACCCTCAGAAGTTTGTCTGCCGCTATTTTTACGAGCCAGCAGCAGCCTTTTACTCAGAATGACCCCGTCTTGCAATTCCCGAAGTTCTGCGTGCGCTTGCTTGAGTTGATCAACAACCCAGGGAATCCATTCCACGGCATCTTCCACGGTAAAAAATTTTTTGAACTCATATGTAGTCATACAAACGAGTGCCTTTTATTCGTATATTTCCCTGCAATAGCATAGGGCAAACCGGTCAGTCTGTCCAGATTCAAGCCCATGGGCCTTAAAGCAAACCTATTTTGCGAGGAAAACTCGCTCAATTAGAATTTCAGCCTGATCTTCTGGATGAAAATGGTGTAAAACAGCAATGAACCCCAGTACATCAGGGTGGTCACTATCATGTTCTTGATCAACGAGTTATTACCGGCAATGGGAAAGATCAGGGAGGCAATGGGCTTGGCAAAGGTTTGGGCCATGGGATAAGACACTACAATGAAAATCATGATGATGAGATACAAAACGCCGTAATATCCCACAAAACGCCAGCCGTCAATTTCCCGCATGTGCCACTCAAGCCCCTAATTATTGCCCTGATTATTGATTGATGAGAACGCTTGCTCACGCTTTTCAGGACGGTCTTTTTGAGCAATGAAACCTCCCTATTTTACTATGAATTTACAGTTTGCTGTTGAGGATTACAGTTTTGGTGGAATAGGTCGATAAGTAGACTGGTGAGTCAAGAAGTATGAGGACAACGGCCATGGTTCCAGAAAATGACCCTCACGCGGATGCGGACATTCAACAGGCCCTGCAGGCAGCCAGTCGTCAAGAGGGCGTTTCGGCGGAATCCGCCTCGCCAGGGCTTCCTGAAAATGGCTTGAGTGATACTTTGACCCACGGCAAGCAATGCCCACTGCTGGGACTGCGTTACGCCCTGGCCAAATGTGCATTCTCTGCGGAGCGTGCCCCCTGGCAGACTTTGGCCATTATGTTTTTGAGCATCGTGTGTGGCTGGGTGTGCGTTTATTTTGGGGTTACGGTATTTGCCGCCTGGATTTTATACGCCATCTTCGCGAACGACTGAGGTTTTCGGTATTACAGCCAGTATGCCTTCCGAGTGGGATGGCCTAAACCTACCGATTGCCGACGATTGTAGGCAGATATAAAAAGAACCCCCTTCCAATCGCTTGGAAGAAGGTTCTTGAGAAGTGACTTTCATCACCTCACCCCCTTATGATACAAAATGGGTCGAGGGCTTACCATTGTCCAACTGTTTAAAAATGCCCCTATCCAAGTGAGCACAGCCATTGGAGAACGCAGGGCAACGAGACCAAGCCGGGGATGCTAAACGCCTGTACAAAGGGGCAAATACTGGAAAGCAAGTCGCTTTGCTGCTTCAATGGTAAACTATAAGACAGTAGGAGGGGCTTTTTGATTATGCTGTTTTCAAAATTTATCGCTCTGGTTTGCCCAAACGGGAAAGATCCGGCCCAAAAGTACGCAGAATCTCTGGCTCAAATCCAGATGGCCGATGAGATGGGCTTCTACGGCATTTGGCTGTCAGAAAATCATTTTTCCTGCAACACCGGCCTACCCCAGTTTCAGGGGGAAATCGGCATTACGCCCAAACCGTTGCTGTTTGGTATGCAAATCGTGGAACGCACCCGACAGATTCGGGTGGGCACTGCCGTGCGGAACATCGTTTTCACCCATCCCTTGCTGGTAGCGGAAGAGGCTTTGGTTTTTGATCTCCTCTCCAAAGGTCGTCTGGATCTCGGGGTGGGCTGCGGCTATCGTCCCTGGGAGTTTGAAGGCTTCAAGATCAACCAGGCGGAAGCGCGGGAACGCTTTCTGGAATCACTGGAAATTCTGGATCGGGGGTTGCAAGGCGAATCGTTCAGTTTTCAGGGCAAATACTATGATATTCCAGAGGTTTCACTGGTGCCCAAGCCTTACTACACCAAACCCCGTCCCAAGCTGTACCTGGCCACCGGGGATATGGAACAAGTCAAACTGGCTGCCCGCAAAGATTACGGGGTGATGTCCTTCTCCACCTCCAGCAAAGAACATTTACTGGCCCTGTACGACACTTATCGGGGCATTGCCGAACCCTTGGGCCACGATGTGTCCCGAACCCGTTTTCCGGTCACTCGGCAGATTTATATCCACCGCGATCCGGCTGTGGTTCAGGGATATGCCGAACGAAACCTGCCCCACTATCAAGCCGCCTTGGGGGATTTTAAAACCTGTCCGCCGTTGGAGGCGCTGAAAAAACTCTACATCATCGGCACCCCGGAGGAATGCGTCCAGCAACTCCAGACTCTGCGGGACGAGATGGGATGCGAGCACGTCATCTTGTGGTTTAACTTTGGTTGGCTGACCCATCAGGAGGTCACTGAACAAATGCGCCTGTTTGCGGAGGAAGTGATGCCCTGTTTCCAGCCTGTATCCAAAGCGGTGGCCTGTCCATGAGCCACTCTTCTTGGGAGCATTCGGGGGGATTTTCCGGGGAATCTGCTGATTTGCCCTGGGCGCCCTTGTACACGATTTGCCGCTCTGGCATTCCGGAGCTGACCATCCATGGGCTGGCTTACGGATGGGCCGAAGATCGCTCCCTGTATGCCAATGCAGGGCGCACTCTGCTGAAAATTGGCAATCCGCAAGCCCCCTTGTGGAGTCGTTCGCTGCTGAAGCCCTTTCAGTTCATGGCGCTTTACCCCGCCCTTAAGCAGGCTTATCCCTCACTGGGCCCAACCCATTTTGCCCTCATGCTGGCCTCCCAAAATGGGGACGCCGTTCAAAGCCAACTCCTGCAAGAGATTATAGCGTTAACCGGGCTCTGTGAATCCGATTTGCAATGTCCGGCTTGTCGACCCCTAGGACAAGGACAGGAGCAGGGACAAACGTCGCCACAGGCCAAAAGTGCCTTGAACCACCCCTGTGCCGGCAAGCACCTGGCCCATTTGCTCTATCAAAAAAGTTTGGCTTTGCCGCTGAAAGACTACTTATCGCCCGATCAACCGGCCTATGGTCAATTGCGGTTACTGCTGGGCTTTTTGCTGGGACGAGAGGATTTTGCCGAATCCGTGGACGGTTGCGGCATGCCCAATATTGCCCTCAGCGCCGTGGAAATGGCCCAGTTGTATCATGCCTTGCAGATGCCCGTCAGTCGGGACTTGTTACGGCAAGCTCCCGAAGAACTGACCGATTGCTTGACGCTTTGGGATGACATTGCCGCCTTGATGCGAAACCACCCCGCCTTGATGGGAGGCTTGGGGCGCTTGGATACCGCCTTGATGGTATCCGCTTTTGAAGGTGGACTGCCCTTGATTGCCAAAGAGGGCGCGGATGGGTTGCTGGCCGTCTCGATTGGCCGAAACGCCCGCTTTCAAGATGGCTTGGGGCTGCTGATCAAAGTGGCCTCCGGGTATGAGCCCCAGCAGTTGCGACGCATGGTGTTGCGTCTGTTAGAGCAATTGGACTTGGTGTCCTTATGTCCGCCGCTGGCCTCCCTTAAGCTTGCTGGCGAAGAGAATCCCGTTTTGCAATCCCATTTTCATTTTGATCTTGCCCAAAAGCCCCCCTCTCCATGACCTTTCCATCGTTTGAGATCATCGATATTTCACAACCCGTCAATAGCCAAACGGCTTGCTTCCCGGGCGATACCCCCTTTCGCCATGAAGTGATGGTTTCTTATCAGCAATCCGGGGTGATGAACCTGACCGCTTTCCATATGAGTCCACATGTGGGCACCCACGCCGATGCGCCGGTGCATATTGGGGGCGATATTACACAGCCGGGCCTGGGTACGGAATCGATCGCTCAACTGGACCTGAGTCCTTTTTTAGGACCCGTGGCGGTGGTGGATGTCTCCCCGTGTTCAGGGCCGGTTGGCTGGGAGCAAGTGGAACGCCAGTTACTAGCTTTTCCGGTATTTCCGCCCCGTATTTTGTTTAAAACCTGTCAGGTCGTTCGTCCCACTGTGTTTGAGGAAGATTACGCCTGGCTGTCGGTTGCCCTGATCGAGGCATTAGCGGCGCGCGGGGTTTGTCTGGTGGGATTGGACACCCCCTCAGTGGACGCAGTGGATTCCAAAACGCTGGAAACCCATCATGCCTTACTCGGGGCTAATATGGTCTGGCTGGAAAATCTGGATCTCAGTCAGGTGCCCATCCATCCGGATCTGCCGGAGCTGTATTTTTTGAGCGCCCTGCCGCTGAAGTTGACTGAACTGGAAGCCTCGCCGGTTCGGGCCGTGCTGTTACGGTTTACCTGAATGGGCTTTTGTGTTGGGCGTATAATAAACACCGACTTTCAGTCATTTGGTTTCAGTCATTGTTCTGTCAAAACAAAAGCGGAGGTTAAACGACCCTCATGCCCGAAAATGAACTTCAAAAAACGCACAAAATCCAGAAAACAGATGAAGAATGGCGGCAGCAACTCACCCCAGATCAATTCCGCATTACCCGCCAAAAAGGGACAGAACGGCCCTTTACCGGCCAGTACAACGATTTTAAAGGCCAAGGTGCCTTTCATTGCGTTTGCTGTGGACAACCCTTGTTCAGTTCTGAGCACAAGTACAATTCCGGCTCCGGCTGGCCCAGTTTTTGGCAACCTCTGCAAGCGGAGGCCCTAGAACAAGACGTTGATCGCAGTCATGGTATGACACGGGTGGAAATCCATTGTTCTGCTTGTGAGGCCCATTTGGGGCATGTGTTTGAAGATGGCCCAGAGCCGACCGGATTGCGTTATTGCATTAATTCGGCCTCGCTTCAGTTCCGGGAAGAATAGACTCAGGCTTGACTCTTTACTACCTGATTACTCACAAACGATTTCCGTGAAAAAGCCAGTGACCTTCGGGCTTTTTGCCTTTTGGTCACTGGCTTTTCACTTTACTAAATTAAGCCGTCTTATTATTCAGTAGGTTTCTCTTCTTCCGCAGCAGCTTCGCCTGGCGCCGGAGCACCTGCAGCTGGCGCTGGTGCACCTGCCGCTGGAGCACCCTCAGGCTGTGCCCCCTCCGCGGGGGCAGGAGCTGGAGCGGTCGTCGGAGTAGGTGTTGGAGCACCCTCAGATTGTGCCCCTTCCGCGGGAGCAGGAGCTGGAGCAGGCGTTGGAGCCACGGCTGCAGGCAATCCTAACTCAGCACGTTTCTGGTCTGTTAATTCTTCCTCAAAGACTACCTCTTCAACATCAGCAGCTACCAAAACATAGCTTCCGTCGGCCAACTGAACATAGCGGGTACTGCCATCTTCCTGCGCTTCAGCTCTCCAGTCTTCCTCGTTACCTTCGAGCACAGCGGTATCTTCACCCTCATCACCAGACAGTTCCGCGATACCACCATCCTCAACATCTGCCAACAGGGTATCATCACCATCGTTGCCCTCAGCGATTGACTCACTACCTTCACCGATAGCAACGGCACCGACGACGTCATCACCGCCGCCCCCTTGGGCGGTGGCCTTACTGCCATCACCAACAGCAGCGGCTGTTACGAGATCCGCACCGTCACCAGATCCACCGTAGGCTGTAGCTTCACCACCATCTACGGCTGCCGCTGATACGACATCATCGCCTTCACCACCGGAAGCTTTAGCCTTACTACCGTCACCGATAGCAGCAGCATCCACGACATCATCACCGCCGCCCCCTTGGGCGGTTGCCTTACTGCCATCACCAACAGCAGCGGCTGTTACCAGATCCGCACCGTCGCCAGATCCACCGTAGGCAGTAGCTTCACCACCATCTACGGCTGCCGCTGATACGACATCATCGCCTTCACCACCGGAAGCTTTAGCCTTACTACCGTCACCGATAGCAGCAGCATCCACGACATCATCACCGCCGCCCCCTTGGGCGGTTGCCTTACTGCCATCACCAACAGCAGCGGCTGTTACCAGATCCGCACCGTCGCCAGATCCACCGTAGGCTGTGGCTTCACCACCCTCTGCGGCTACCGCTGCTACGACATCATCGCCTTCTCCACCGGAGGCTTTGGCCTTGCTTCCTTTACCGGCAGCTCCGGCTCCTACCATGTCGTTGCCGTCACCACCCTGTGCTTTGGCCTCACCACCCTCGACAGCTACTGCTGCTACGACATCATCGCCTTCACCACCGGAGGCCTTAGCCTTACTTCCTTTACCGGCAGCTCCGGCTGCTACGAGATCGTTACCAGCTCCTCCTCGAGATTCGGCAGCGCTCCCTCCGTAAGCCTCAGTCAGAACAACGTCGTCACCATCTTGGCCATCGGCGATGACCGTACTGCCATAATCAGCGGTAACGTGAGTAAAATCGTTACCCTCGCCACTGTAAATTTCAGTGTAACTGCCATCAGCGGTTGCGCCAAATACATCATCGCTATACTGTCCTCCGTAAAAAGTGTTAGCATTTTGAGAACCTGAAATATCGACCATGGTATCGGTCTGGCTGCCAGAGTTATCAACGACGTTTGTATTACCAAATCCACCAATCAAGGTGATCAAATTATTAATGGCTTGGTTGAAGTTACCTGAGCCGCCCAAAATGGCAAACAAATTTTCAAAAGCGGTATTGTTGTTGTAAGTGCCTTCTTGCAAAGAGAGCAAGTTCCCGGCACTCAAGTTTTCATTGTGCACACCGCCTTGTGCGGTCAAAAAGTTACCAAAGCCTATATTTCTGCTCTCTTCCCCTGCTTGCAAACTAAGCAGGTTCCCTATAGCAAGATTATCATTATTGTAGCCAAATTGCAGATTGAGCAAGTCAAAGGCAGAAAGGTTGGTATTACCAACGCCCGTCTGGAGACTAAAGGGATTATCGGCTGACAAGTTTATATTGCCTTCACCGCTCTGAAAAACCGGGGTTCTCATCCCGAATGCCCAGTTCAACAGAGACTGGCCTGCCTGATTAATTCCACCGCTCATAGTCAACTCTCCTTTTAGATAATAGCGCTTGAATACATAAAATATTGCTGGGACTGGCTGTTATAGGCTGGATATTAAATGCTGGAAATTCTCTCACTCAAAAATGGACACGCTGTGGTGCGAATATAAATCTGTTATTTAAAATAAAAACAACCAAGTGGCTTTAATTGCCAACGTTGTTGAAAACGTTAATCGTTTGTTCATACAAACGCATGCCTTTGGCCCCCAAAAGAGAGCATCGGTATATTCTAGAAAGCCTCAGCCTGCCTTACAGGTGGATTTTGACAGTATCTGGATTAATACCCCGGGTTTTCAACCACTGATTTCTACTTTTTAACGCCTTGGCGCTGTACACAACGGCTTGTCTTAAATCCCCTTGCTGCATGGCCGCTTGTCCCAGCAACATATACGCACCCGGGTTCTCTTCGCTAATGACCAACGATTCCCGCCACAACTGGACGGCTTCCTGATAATTGGCCTGGGGATTTCGTTCTGCCAGCAAATATCCCAGGTAGTTTCTGGCCCAAAAATCCTCAGCATCCAGACTGACCAATTGCCGAAAGGCCAGCTCCGCCTTGTCGTAAAACTGATTGGGAACCACCGCTTTGGTTTTGTCTTTAATATAGCCCTTTTCCACCGCATACCCGCGCACATAATAGGCAAAGCCCAGGCGATACAAAAGAACGGGGTCTAATGAGCCTACCGCTTTTAGCTTTTCATATTCGGCAATTTTTCGATCGAACAGGGCAAAGCCTTCCGGACTTTTTTTAGCGAGTCGTCGGGATAAATCCAGCTCCTCCAGCGCCCGTTCCAGATAAGGGGTACGACTGTAGGCCAACGCCAACAAAAAATGAGCCTCGGCATCGTTGGGGGAGTCTTTGACTTTGCGTTCGCCTTCAGTGACTTCTTCCCCCATGCCCAATACTTCTTGAGAGACCCCACCGCTCAAGGGACTTCCGACCTTGGAGATGGCGGCACCATTATCAGGACCCGCCGAGACAGCATGGGGTATGGCCATCCCTATAGCAAAGAGCAATCCCCAACTAAAAATCGTTTTCAGCACTTGATTTTTGCTTTCAATATTGATGGGTTTTATCATGGACGAAGACCGGTACTCATCCTGATCATCATAGCAATGTTCAGTTGAACTGACGAAAAAATCAATGGGAGAGTTCCCTGACAACTTGACTCGCACCCTGTCCGTGGGGCTGAACGTGGTAATCGAAATAGGTCAATCTGTATAATAGAGAACAGACATCAACTTGAATGAGGGCTGAACTGTTGAACCGATGGACGTTGCCGAGGCTGGGTTATATAGGACTACTGTTTTTCTGCCTGGTTTATTTTTTGCCAATGGGTTTTGCCGAATCCAAACCCATGCCCTACCCGCCGTTTAAAACGGCCAACGGTTTCACTCGGTTTACCCAAACGATGACTGGCTTTACCCCACTGAGCGGCTGGATGGCCAACTGCATATTGCAACGGGAATTGAAAAAACAGGTCAGCGGCAAGCTTCAATCTCACCTGAGCCTGTATAGCGGCAGTGACTTGCTGCGAGGGAAAGCCCGACGCATTGAGATTCGGGGACATCAGGTGGTCTTAAACGGCTTGATCCCTCTCAGTGAATTCCAATTAGAAACGCGGGAGGACTCCCCCCTGTTTGTGAGCAATGACCGCCGACCCATTTTGCTGAAGCCCTTGGATCTCTCACTAACCGCCCGCATGACAGAAGCCGATGTAAACGCCATGCTGAACAATCGCAAGGGACAAACACTCCTGAACAATCTGGTGGTGGTTATTCCACCCTTTGGAAAGCAAGCATTGGATGTGTTGAACCCCAAGGTCAACTTTGAGGGAGATCGCATCACCCTGGTTTCGCTGGTGAACAAGCATAACCAGCCCGTGGAAAAGGGCTTGCCCGTGCAAATCAGTGGGCAATTATCCGCAGAAAACTCCCGACTGAATCTGAAAAATATGGACTTGCAGGTCAGTGGCTTTGAGCTGGATGAACTCAAGGAAGTCTCTCAATTGATAGAAAATTACTTTGGTGAAATCGTCAATCTGAATCACATCAAGGTGGAACGTCATACTATCAAGGTCCAGGTGGAGCAAACTGACATTGTGGATAAACAGCTACAGTTCAAAGCCAACATCCATGTGGAGCCCCAGCGAAAATATCTGGAAAAGTATCTGAGCGCTCACGGCAAAAAGGCCAATTCCACGAAGAATTGACCCGCTTGCCGGTCCTGATCGCTCAGGTTTTATGGACTTTTACCCGATTGGCATTATGCCGTTCAAAAACCGCTTTGACTTCCTTTATATGATCTTTCATTACATGAGCCACCACCAGGATTTGTCCTTCCTGTTTCAGGGCTTCCTCAAAGAATTTGGCCTCGTGCTCCGGAATACCCGCACCGACCAGTGCTCCCAAGAGGCCACCCGTAGCCGCCCCGATGGCGCCAGCGGTCAGGGCCCCCACCAAGGGGCCTGCTACCAATAGGCCTGTCCCCGGCAATATGATGTTTCCCACCAGAGTCAGTCCACCCAGAACGGCCCCTAAAACCCCACCGGACAGGCTACCCATGGTGGCCCCTTCGGGAGCCTTAGAGTTTTCCTGGGGGGCGATGTACTGATTGCGCGTTCTCTCGGTCATTAAAACGCTGATATCTTCCTCTTTATATCCGCGCCGAGTCATGGACTCTACCAGATCCGTGAAATCCTGATAAGAACTGAAAAGCCCTGAAATTTGCTCATATCCTTCTTTGTGTCGAAAACGTTGCGTGGCCATAACAATCTCCTCTTCCTGATTGCTAGCTGATGCGTATTTCGGGCTCAGCCGGCTGGATTTAATCTATAGAATATGAGGCGGCTCGCCAATTGCCCATTTTGCTAGATTGTCCTCTTCAATGGCCGGATGAATCTCCGGATACCAGCATCCCATCAACGACAGAAAGCTCCGCCAAATAGAGGAGCGGCAGGGGTTTAAAATGGGCCGAATGGTGGAATGACACCAACAACTGCAGTTGACTGATCACTCGCTGTTTCTCGCTATGAGCTGAGCTATAACAGGAAGTTTGTTGAGGAATCCACGTTATGTCACTTCATCCATTTTCGGCTCACAATCAGGATGCGCCCGCGCTGGTTTGTGAGGAGGCCAATGCCAATCATAACCACGATGCGGTGCCTTACCATGCCCAGTCGGTAAACGCCTGTTTGCAATTGCTAAAAACCACATTGCAGGGCTTATCTCAGCAAGAAGCCCTGGAAAGAGGCAAGGTTGAGCAAGAGAATCAGGATAAAAAAGAGGTGGCCTCGCTTCGGCCTGCCTTTATTTTCCTGAATAACCTGAAGCGTAAGTTTTCCTTCCTGTTTTTAGCCATCGCCGTGCTGTCTTTTGCAATGGGCCAACCCCTGAACGGGCTGTTTGTGCTGGCAGCCATGCTATTAAATGGCGGTATTCAGGGGCTGGTACAATGGAAAGCCCTGCAAAGCCAAAAGGTCAGCTCTCAAAATCCGGAGTTGCGCTGCACCGTGCGCAGGGATGGTCAAAGTCTTACCATTCAGGCCCATGAGCTGGTGATTGGCGATATGTTGCTAATTGCCGGAGGACAGGTTTTACCGGCCGATGCCCGATTGGTCTCCAGTACCCAGCTGCAGGTGGATGAATCCCCCTTGACCGGAGAATCCGTTCTGGTGCCTAAAAACGCCAACGATGTGTTGCATCCGGCGGAAGATGTCACAGCCCTTTCCAACATGGTGTTTGCCGGAACCCTGGTCAAAACGGGCAAGGGAGAAGCCATTGTCACCGCTCTCGGCCATCAAACCGTCATGGGGCGCATCGCTGCCTTGGCTCAAAAAACAGAAAAGCGGGAATCTCCCTTCACCCGACGGTTAAACGCGTTAAGCCTGCAACTATTTTTCATCACCCTAGCTGTGGTGGCACTCATCATCGGGATTGGCATGGCCCGACACATTCCCATAATGGAATTGGTGCAGGTGGGTTTGGTGATTGCCATTGCCGCTTTCCCGGAAACCATTCCCGGACTGGCCAGCCTGATCCTCTCACTGGGCATTGGCCGTCTCAATGAGAACAAGGTCATTGTCAAAAATTTTCAGGCCCTGGAAACCGTGGGTGATTTAAGCGTAATTTGCACCGATAAAACCGGAACGCTGACTGAAAATTACCTGCTGCTGGACAAGTTGTATCTGCCGGAAATGGGGGCCATTACCTACGAATCGAAATGGCAGAATGGGGAAGGGCTCCCAACCCGATCGGTGGAAGAATGTCTGCGGGTGGGGCGTCTGAACAACGGCACCATGCTGGAAGGTCTGCGGAGCGCCTTGATGGGAGATCCCATTGATGTGGCCCTTTACCGGGCCGCACCAGCCAGCTTGGAAGCGGGTTACCATGCCCGCATGACCATCCCTTTTGACCCGGTAACGTTGCGCTCAGCCACCCTGTGTGAAACCCCTGAGGGACAAACCGTTTCCATGATTAAAGGCGCCCCGGAATCGGTGATGGAGCAGTGCCGTTTTTACATGAAGCCCGATGGGTCGTTGGCTGAAATGACCCTGTCTCAGCGCACCGAATTCCTGACCTTAAACCGGACGCTAGCTTACGAACACAATTTACGGGTGGTGGGCTTTGCCCAAAAACCGGTTATGGAAAATGACGACAGTGGCCCTTATGCCAACGCCATTTTCATTGGCTGGGTTTGTTTGCTGGATCCCCCCAAGCCCGGCGTGCGCAAGGTACTCAGCGCGTTAAAAGACACGGGAGCCCGTATGATCATGATTACCGGTGATCAAAAGGCCACCGCCGAAATGACCGCCAGAGAGCTGGGCATTATCCGTCGCAATTCCGATGAAGTGTGGCTACGCTCAGACTTGCAGGCCTGTGAATCCGGGGTCATTCCCGAGACAGTTAAAGTCTTTGCCCGCACCAAACCAGAAGAGAAACTGGCCATTGTGGAATCGTTACAGCAAGGCCATCAGGTGGTGGCCATGGTGGGAGACGGGGTCAACGACTCCCCGGCCCTGCAAAAAAGTGATGTGGCCATTGGAATGGGGCTGCAAGGCTCCCAAACAGCCAAGGATTGCGCTGATATCATCCTGATGAACGACCGACTGGATGGCATTGTTTTCGCCATTCTGGAAAGTCGCATTGCCCGGCGTAAAATTCAGTCCTGCTTACAGTACATTCTCAGCTGCAACCTGGGCATGATTCTGTGGGTAACCGCTTCAGCCTTGTTAGGATTTGGCTTACCGCTGACCGTGGTGCACTTGCTGTGGTTGAGTCTGGTGGTGGTTTCCATACCCGCACTGGTGCTGGCCATTCAGCCCCCGCCCGCCCTTTCCATTGAGGATTTAAACCCGACTGATGACAGTGGTAACGAGTCTGGAGACTGGCAACCCAAAACCAATGCTGATAGAGACGCTCAGGGCTTTAGAAATCTACAGCCCCTCAGCCGGCAAGATGCCATAAATGTTCTTCTGTGGGGTGGGGTCATGGCAGCGACCACGTTTGGCAGTTATGCCCTGTGCTTGTATCTGCTGAAACTGACGCCAGCCATCTCGGCAACCGCTGCATTCTGGACTTTGGCTATCAACCAAACCCTACATTTGTTCAATGTGCAAACAGCCCAGTCCAACGTGTTGCAGAATCGCCCGGTGACACTGTCCGAATTGTTCAGCACGCCCATCACTTGGGTGGTCATTGGGTTGGCCATAGGCTTGCAGGCGTTGACGGTTTACACGCCCATCTTTAATAGCATTATGGGCACGGCACCCTTGCCCTTGGTGGCCTTGGGCTGTGCGTCTCTGTTAAGCCTGGTTATGATGATCTTTTCCCTGAAAAAATAAATAAGGCACGGCAGCCTTGCCAAAAAATATTGATTTCAGAACAGATCACCCCTATCAGGACGCAGGTGCATAGGTCAGTGGCGATGAAATCTGCACGGTTTCAACCTCAACCTGATCCCCTGGCAAGGGGCTGAGCTTGAGTGTAAAGGCATAGCCCATGAGGCTGGCTGGCACCATGGACTCTAAAAATTGCAGATGTCGAGCGTGTCCCTCCTGGCTCAGGGTGAATTTGGCCTGAGCGTCTTTGGCACTGAGGTAAACATCAATGACACTATTACCATCGCTATCGGCGGTACTCCGAATGCCAAAAGTCATCCTGACCGTCCCGTAAACACGATACGCCTGATAAAACGCTCTGGCCACTGTGGCCAGTTTTTCCTCATCAATTTGATGCATAGGCTGAGGCACGGACATGTCTCCTTTGATCCATAGAGGAACTATGGGGATTAAAGCTTCGGCGACAGACCCTAGGACGCCGACAGCAGCTGCATATGATAGAAAGAAAGCAGAAAGAGGATGACGCCAGATAAAATGGTGAAGTAAATCTTCAGGCTTTCCGCCAGGCTCAGTTTATCCTGAGCAAGCCGCTGATAGTGCAGGCTGGGAGAAAAAGTAGAATGTATCGCTTTCATAAATGCTTTCCTCCTTTCATGAGTTCACAACTGTTGTTTCAAAATCTGGTTTGAAAACTTGAATCCGATTTGATTAATTAATACTCGGAGTTCACGATTTGGATTTCTACTTTTGACTTCAGGTGGAGATGGCATTGCTCATTAGTCTTTTCAGGTAGAACTGTTAATAATGCCAGCAGCATGGGGATAACAAGCGACTTCAACCCGCAAAGCTATCCTTGGAGAATCGCTTGATGAATGTCTTCTTTAATAAGCTGGCGCGGTAACGAAACTTTCAAATTCAATAACTTTTCTATCCAATCAAAAAATGCCCAGCATTTCATTCCTGCATTTTATTATCAAAAATTGAAGGCCTAATCACTATTGGCCACTCAGGCAATTTGCGACTAGACCCTTGGGTGGTTGTGATTCGGGATTGTGGATCAAAAGCACTCCTCGAAAAGGAGAAAGACTCGATAAATAGCGTGTCCGGGAAACGGTATTAAAACCCTAAAATCATTTTCAGCCCAATGACCAGCAATGTCCCCCCGAAGATCTGCTTCAGCAGATGGGTGGGCAGAATGATGGCCAGCTTGGCTCCGAAAAAATTCCCCACAACAAAGCCCAGGCAAATTAGACCGGCCACTTTCAGGTCAACATAGCCGTGGCGGTAATATTCCAGCGCTCCCAGCAAGCCAATGGGCAATACCAACAGGGCCAGGGTGGTTCCTTGGGCCGCCTGCTGTGAAAACCCAAATAAAAATACCAGGGCCGGAACCAGAATAATGCCCCCACCGATGCCCACCAATCCGCTAAAAGCACCTGCCACAATACCCAGTAAGGAAAGATAAAGGAAAGCCACTGTTTGCCACTCTTGCAAAAATAATAAGCCTTAGTTTATCACCGATCTCAGCAGCATGCAGGAGACCGCCTAAAATTAGTCCGTAAAATTTAACGATGTTGTCCTACTTGGCTTGGGTGTTTTGGGATCCCGCTGCCTTTCTATTTGTTTTTCTGCAATGGGCCTGTCGGTCAATGGACCTCTGGGAGAAGATTTTTAGCTTCAGGACTATTTGGAGATTTTTTAAGAAATTTTTGAAAACTCCTCAGATAGTATGACCAGCGGATATGAATGACCTTAAGCCTATTCAAAAAAAGCTTTTTACTTTCTGGGTGAGGAAATTAATAATTACTTGTGTGCCTTCAGGCATAATCAACAGGGCAGACCCAAGATAGCAGATTAAAAAGCCCAAGGAAGTCACAGGGAAAAGAAGGTATAAAGGCATATTCATGCCCGCTAGCTGATTTTTTAACAAGAAAAGCAAAAGACAAGGCAGCACCAAAAGCCCAAGATGCTTGAAAAGATGCCCAAGCTGTTCGGTCACTGGCCACCGAAAACAACGCTCAATTCTGAACATCATCCAGAAAGAGGCCATGCTGTGGGCCAATAACGTTGCTAATGTTAAGCCATAGAGCCCACCAAACTTACTCCCCACATAAAACAGTAAAAGCGTGGGTGGCGTTACCCACAGAAAATGTCGCAAGGTTTCTCCTGTTTTACCCGTGGCGTTGAATAGCGAAATAGAAACGTCGTACAGGATCTTGAACAGGCAGAAAATCAGAATTCCCTGAAATGTTATAACCGAAGGCAGCCATTGGGTACCGTAAATCAGTGACAGCAGTTCTTTGGAAAAAGCGGACAATAATAAAAGAGCCGGAAACAAAGCCAGCATTAAATAAGAACTCAGTTGAAAATACTGCTTCTTCAGGAGTTCGGGTTCAGTCTGCGCCTTTGAAAAAACAGGAAAAAACACCTGTTCCGTTAATCCCCGGATTAATAAAGCCACTAAAAACGCTTTTTCAAAACCAAAATAGTAATACCCGAGCAAAGTCGTACTTAAACACAAACCACCCACCACATAATCGGCCTGATACAGAAAATCGCAAAGCAAGGTTTGGGGCATAAAGCCTTTACTGTATTGAAAAATTTCGTGGGTGGACTGCTTGGTGATCTGCCAGCGAAACGGTTGCCTGGCCATCAAAAATAGCCCAATCATGCATAGTGCCTGGGAAAGGAGCATGGGAATCACATAGCTGAGGTATTTGAAACCGCTAAAAGCCAAGCCAATAATCAGCAGGGCATTTAGAAAATTAACACTGGCATCCAATATGGCTAATGGTTGTTGCTGCATGTCCTTGATAAGCAAGGCGCGGGGAATGCGGCCCATTGAATTGACCCAAAACGCTAAACCCGCATACATCAGGATTTCCTTGAGAGCGGCTTGTTTGTAAAAACCAGAAAGGGCGAATCCTAATACAATGATTAGCACGGCAAACAAGCTACAGGCCAGAAAATGCAGGGTGAATGCCGTATTGATTGACTGTTGGCTGGGCTTGGATTTAAAAATTAAAAAATTATCGATGCCGGTGGTACTGGCCGTATTAATGAGCATAAACAAAGTGCCGGCGATTCCAATCAATCCAAAATCCTGTGGACTTAACAGTTTGGCGGTAATCACACTGGACAACAAAAAGAAAATACGAACCAGAATAATGGCCCCAGAGGTCCAGACGGTGGCTTTTAGGATATTGGCGCTGGCAGATTGAAGGGCTACAGACATGGGCGAATAACGGGTTAGTTCAAGGTTTTGAAAATGGCACCTGTTAGAGGAATTTGATGGGCCTCACACAGTTTTTTAAATGCCTTTAGATCGGTTTGAGAAGTCTCCACGCCACAAAGCGCAATGAGCCCATCCAAATGTCTGGCCACCATGACGGTTTCTGCTTGATAGAGCATGGAGCCCATATCCACCAGAATAAAATCAAATTGAGGCTTCAAGCTTTCAAGCAGCATCGGGAAAGCCTTACTACCAACAGTTTCATAGGCGTTAACGAGAGTATTGCCGCTACTCATCAAATAAACTGACTTCTCTTGATCCAGTTTTTGAATAAAGGGCGCCACATTGGGCGATATGACCGCAGTGGTCTTCTCACTAAAAGCAGAGACTGAGCTTTCTTGCAGTAAAGGCGTAAAATCTTTGATAGCGTCCGTACTGAGGCCAAACTCTTTGTGAACCGTGTTGCATTGCAAATCGGCATCCACCAGCAAAACCGTGTATCCGCAGTTGGATAATAATTTGGCCAGGCTTGCCATCATAAGAGACCGTTTACCGCCTTTGGACAAGCTGGAAACTCCAATTAGAGACGTCCTTTTTTCTTCTTGCTGAATGCGCAAAAAAGTTGCGATTTTTTGAAGTGCCAGAATATATTGCGGGTGACTCAGTAATGACAAAGAAGTGGACTGATACACTTCTTCCGGCAACCAGTTAAATTGACCCAAAACGGGTACCCCAAGCAATTCTTCCAAATCCGAAGCACTACTAATACCATTCCGAATCAGGGTTTGCCCAATAACATACAGACTACCCAACAAAGCCCCTGCCAGTGTTACAACAACCACAATTTGCCAATGAGAGGGAAATGATGGCGCTGAGGGCAAAGTGGGATTTTGAACAATGTTCACGTTACTGACAATCTCAGATTCTCTCACACTGGCTTCCACCAGTTTGGAATGCAAGGTATTGACCACGGAGGCCAGATTGTTTTCGTTAGCCTCAAGTTCTGACAAGGTCAATTGCTGGTCTGGAATATTTTTTTGGTGGCTTTTCAGTGTTTTTAAATTACTTTGCAGCGATTGTCTTTGGGCGTTAATAGAAATCAGTTCGGATTGACTATTAATTAAGTCTCCCAGCATTTTTGCACGTATGTCATCTTTGATAATGGCGTTATTAGCACTGGTTACAGAGCGGCCTAAAGTGCTGGCGACTTGCTGTTTAATTTGGCTTCTCAATTCCTGAATATTCTGCCGGAAGACTATCATTTTTCGGGCACTCTCAGGATAACGCACTTTCATACTGGCGTAATCCTGTTCTGCAGTGTTTAAACGCTCCTGAAGGTTACTGAGCGTTTGATTTTGCCCCAAGGCAACGGCGTTGATTGTTTTCTGGACATCGCGAGAAGGAATCTGTAATTTTTGAGCGTACTCGTGTACTTTGCCCTGATGATAATTCATCTGGCTTTGCAGGGCCGTAATGGTGTTATCCAGATCCGACACTTGTCTGGCGATATTGCTGGTCTCGATATTTAAATCAACTGTGGCATTGGCTTTTTTGAAATCCCTGATCTTCTGGCGGGTAGCGATTAGTTTCCGCTCAGAATCTTCCAACTGATTCTGAATATATTTTTTGGTCTGGATGACGGACTGATTATTTTGCTGCACGTTATAATGATAATACTGACTGATAAAGGCCTCGGCGATGCTTTTGGCCAAAACAGGATCATCCCACTGGACGGAAATTTTGATAATATCAGTAGCAGGGGGGCTTTTGAGATTAATGGATTTCTGAAGACGCTGAATGAATTTTTCAGCATCAGTGCTATCAGGCATGGAGGGAAGATTGTTCCGCTCTGAGTTTAGGCTTTCATAAACCCGTTTCGCCATATCGTAGGAGGATAAGATTTCCATTTGGGTCAGAATCGGGTTTTTTTCATAATTATTGGTTTGTAGCTTCTTATTCTGCCCAAGGTCCGCCACAAACGTGGTGGATTCAACTTCTTCAATTAATATTTTAGCCTGAGAGGTATAGGATGGTTTAAATAGAAAAAACGCATACAAGATAGCCAGCAAGAAAGATACAGCGGCACAGCAGAGAATAGTCTGGCGCCCTTTGTTCAAAATTTGTCGGTATTGATTAATAGAAATTGCATCCATAATATGAGCTTTCGTGGTTTAAACAGGTTTAAAATTAGAACTGAGAGACCCACCAAAATGGGGCCACCATCTTGGAGATGGTTTCGGCGCCCCGAACCAGCTTAGCCGCCTGGGCATCTTTAACTTCCACAATATCATTGGGCCGCAGCATTAAATCAACTTTTTCGGGATCAACCACCAAACGGGCCAGAGACTGAGTATTGTTTTTTCGATTGATGACCACCGCCCGCTTCACGGCGTTGCGTTTGTACCCGGAAGCCAATGCCACAGCACTATTGATATAAGGGCTATCGGATGAAAGATAGAAAAGACCGGGCTTTTCAACCTCACCGATCACCCGCACCGGAAACCGTTCCGGGTAAATACCAGAGCCACACAATAATTTGAAGGCTTCATCCCCGTAAGGCATGGTCTGCAATTGATGCACCTGAATGGTGTCGCCCTCTTCCAGCAGTTTATCCTGGGACAAATCCCCATCAATCAGGAAGGAGAACAGATTTACTTTTTCTTTGGTGCCGTCGTGTTTGATAATTTCAATATTACTGATATCGGCGTTATAACTGAGCCCACCAGAGCGAATAATTAACTTGGACACGGTCCAGTCCATGTTGGAAAAGTACTTGCTGGTATTGTTGCGCGTTTCCGGATCGTTTCCAGGGAGTGGCCGCCAGTCTTGCTGGAATGTGCCTGGGTGATTGACCGCACCAATTAAATAAATGCGAGGGGTATGAAATTCCTGAACATTGAGAAATACCTGCGGATCGTTGATATAGGCGGTTAAGCTATCTTCCAGGTGGCGAGATAACTCCTTGATGTTCATGCCCGCCACAAACACCTGCCCAATGGGTCGAATGGTGGCGTATCCATCGGGCCGTACCAGTATTTGCTCCTGATCATAAGCCGTTTCTTCGTGGATAGAGAACGCCAAAACATCGCCCGGAGCCACCCGATAGTCTTGAGTCACCCGGTTACTGGTGGAAATACTACCCTGAACCAACCTGGAGGTTCCCTTAATGGAATCTTGCCCAAATGCCACAGGCCCAACGAGCAACAGAAGCATCAGCCAAAGGGAAACTACCTGGATAGTACGCGTTCGCATGAGAGACTCCACAAGGTTTTAATGAATTGAACTGGAGGTAAGAACGTGGTGGCCCTGTTCACCAAATAGTATCTCTTAAACATGGCAAAGGTTCATCACCCCGCTGCCTCATTGAGATATATTTAATCGTTTTTTATGAAACGAACCACCCTGTTTGCCTTTTGGCTCTATTGAGAAGCAGCCTTTTTAGTTGCATAAGTTAATATTTGAACTTGATGAAGTTTTAAAAAGCCTCACTCAGGTTGACTGGTGTTTTTATTTTTCTGGAGTTGAGGTAACAGGTAGAAGTAGGACAACATTAACCAGGCAAAACTCATGGGGGTGCGTAAAAACACCGAATTGTCACTGGCCATGTTAATCCAAATGGCTCCCAAGATTAACAAGGGCATCATGGCAGATAATTTAACTGCGTTTTCCGCTTTGAAAAATCGTTGCGAAAAGTGCCAAGTGGGCTGCAAAAAGGCCATTAAATAGAAAAGCCCGCTAATGCCATAATCGTACATAAGCTGCAAATAGGCATTATGTACATAATCAGAACCTCGGGAATCCACCATGTGAATCAGGGCACGAGCCGCATTGACCCCATGCCCCAACAGCAAGCCGGGTAAATCAATCAGGCTGAGCAAGTAGCCCCAGATTTTCAATCGCCACACCATGGAGTCCGAATTATTCATGCGATCCGCGAATTGATCCTGAAAGCCCAAATGAAACAGGCTATCCAGCCCCAAAAACAGTAACGAGGCGAATAGTACGGCCAAGCCCAGCCGGATTTTAAGGCGGTTTGGCAAAAAGAAAAACAGAATAAAAAGCTGTAAAACCCCGCAGAAAATAACGTTTTTACAAAGGGTCAACAATAAGGCCAAAGCGCTCACCAGCACCCCACTCAGCCAGAACAGGCGCTCTTTTTGATTCTCTGCTTGCAAGTACTGGTAAATACCAAAGGGAATATAGAGCACGTTCACAAACGCCAGACAGTTGGGGTGCCCCACCAGTCCACCGACCCGGGGCAAGCCTTCAATCAGGGTCATCCCAATGCCGGTCACCCGCTGAAAAATGGCAATAACGCTGTTGATCAACATAAACAGGTTCACACCCTGAAACAGCCTTTGCGCTCGTCCTGAGCGGATTTCGTGATAACCACACAAAATAATAAAAATTTCGATGGTCAGTTTTAAGCCCTCTAACAGCACCCCGGGTTCTGCGTCCGGGCGAAATAAGTTAACGAAAATCACCCCATTAAAAGCCATCAAAAAACCCAAAAAGGGCAGCGCCTTCAGCGTTGAAAAGGAATCCCGCAGAATGAGGTAAAAGGCAAAGGGGACGGTGATGCCCGTAATCAAAAAAATCACCGGGTTGGTGCCCGCCACCAACAGCGTGCGCATGTTGTCAAATACGGGGGAAATAAACTGCCACAACACCAGAAAAAACCAATACCGGTTCAACAGCAACGGGGTCAGCAGCACCATCAACACAATGCCGATGAGCCCTATAAAACCCAACACCCCGAATTTCAGCAGTGTAAAACAAGCCAGCGCTACCAAGCCCAGCATCATCAACTGCCAATAGCGGTTGGGGGCTGATAAGGTCTTCAGGCTCTGTGGATATTGGGAGGTCACGGCGTTCAGTTCACTCTGGGGGCAACAAATTTATCGGGGGGACTGGGTTGTATTATTTGTATTATTCATGAGGGAATCATAAAGCTGGGTCAACTTTTCCATGTGACGATCCGAGGAATACTGGCTCCGGGCGAACTGGCGGGCCTGTTGTCCTTTTTGATGCCATGCTTCAGGGTGGGCCATCGCCTGTTTTAATATTTGGGCCAGTTGCTGGGCGTCTCCCGGGCGGAATCGTTGCCCATAATCCGTTTGCACCATTTCCGGAATCCCCCCCATGTCACTGGCAATCACGGGCTTGCCGTGGGCATAGGCCTCAATAATGGACATGGGCTGATTCTCAAACCACTCCGAAGGCAAAATGGCAGCTATCGAATTTTGCAGGGCCTCGCTAACCCCAGAGCGACTGAGGTGCCCCACAAATTCCACATTCGTAAGCCCCTGTTCGGCGCAGGCCTGCAAGAGTTGGGCCTTCAGGGGGCCATCGCCCACAATTTTCAGATGCGCGTCCGGCACCTGTTCCATCGCTTTCAACAGGGTAAACAACCCTTTTTCGTGAGACAGCCTGCCGATATAAAGAAAATAATCACCCGACTTGGCAGAAGCGCTGGGGTAGGCATCTATCCCGGTCAGGAAATTGGGAATATGGCTGACCCGATTGGCCGGAATGCCACCGGCAATAACTTTATCTGCCAAAAAGCGACTGGGGGCTATAAATTGGGACACCAACGGGGTGTAATCTCTAACCCTTCGATTGTAAAACATTTCCAGAGCCGATAAAGCGCTGGCCGCCTGAGAGTCTTTGACACAGCGGTTTTGGAGGCAAGGCAGGTAGTTATCGGTGGTGCATTCGGCGTGGCAAATGCTTTGATCGCCTTGTAGCAGGGTATAAGCGGGGCAAATAATCTGATAATCGTGCAGGGTTTGCACCACCGGAATGTTCAGTTTCTGGCTATCCCGCAAAATGGAATAAGTGAGTTGGTGGGCAATGCCGTGGCAATGAATAATATCGGGCTGAAAGGCCTGCAGAAAAGCCCTGAAACGCTTTCCGGCCTCGGGATTGTCAATAAAATTTCGGGCCAAAGTCAGCTTTTTCAACCAGTGCGGCGGATTCTCTTTCAGGGAGTAATCCACGTAATCGGCGAAATAAGCCGACCACGCATAATCCGTGGGGTTTTGGGGATGGTGCATGGAGAAAAAAGCCACTTCATGCCCGGCTTCTTGCAGCAGTTTCATCTGCTCCAACGCCAAGGTTTCCTGCCCACCTTTTAAAAAGAAAAACTTATTTACAATTGCGACTTTCATAGGGCTATTCTCATAGGGGCGCTCCCACCTGACTGTAGGCGGGATTGGCCGGACCGAACTCCGCTGCGCTGACGCTGGGGGACGCCAACACTTGCCGGTAAATCTGCTGGGTGGTGTGGGCCACAGTGTCCCAATTAAAGTGCGTTTTAACCACCTGCCGGGCTTGCTGTTTCAGGGTGTCACATTGTTGCGGAGACAGGGTCAGGATCTGTTCCAGCGACGCTGTGCATGCGGCCACATCGCCAACCGGAAAACAAGGAAGTGCAGAGGCTCCCAGTAGCGCCGTAATTTCCTGATGCGGCGGAATATCGCTCAGCAGAACCGGCAGCCCGAAAGACAACGCTTCCAGCACGGTAATGGGGTGGCCTTCCAGGCTGGAAGCGGACACAAAAGCCTTGGCGTTTGAATAAAGGGCTTTCAGGTCATTCCCTCGCAGGGTGCCGGTAAACACAATACGAGGATTCCCACTGGCCAACGCGTTTAATTCCTGCACATAGGCGGGCGTTTCCGGAGAGTCTCCCACAATGACCAGCTTGAGGTTGGTATTGAGCTGGTTGAAAGCCTGGATCAGAATTTCAGACGCTTTTTCGGGAACCAAACGACCCACAAAAAGCAGGTACTCATTGGGAATCAAACCAAAGCCGTCGGCCAAGGCTCCCAGTGGCAGGGTAGTGGGCGTTTCCACACCATTGTACAGGCGATTGGCCTGCACCTTGTAGGTGGATTGATAATAACCTTGTAACTCATTGGAAACCGTAATGCGATAATCCGGCAGGTGGGCGCTACACCATTCCCCCCACCAAATGATGGTTTTGGCCACTTTGCCCCAGCGAGGGCGCTCCCAGTCCTTACCATGGCAGGTAAACACAATTTTTTTACGGGGGGACAGCAGCTTGGGAATCAGGCTGAACAACGCTGGCCCCTGGGCGTGGAAATGCAAAATGTCCGCCTTGGAAAAAGTGGCCAACAAGCTGGCCAACATGCAGTGCAAAAAAGTGGAAAGGCCGGGCACATTGGGCGCCGGGAATTGAATGACCCGAACGCCCTTGTGAAAGGCGCTATTAATCGATATATCGTCGCTGCGACAATACACGGTGACCGCATGCCCTTTGGCCGCCAAGCGAGTGTAGAGTTTCTCGCAGGCGGTTTCCACCCCGCCGTAATTGGCTGGCAGATTGCGGGTTCCAATCACCGCGATACTCGGTAAGATGCCCGGCGTGATGTCCGGAACGCTGGGTTGTCTTATTGTTTCTTCTTGTTGGATGGGATTCAACAGCGTCAAGGGAATGGGCCAATCTATCAGTCGATTTTAATAAGAACCTTTTTAATACGATCCTTTGGCCGCAATAACGGCAGGAATGGTTCTGGCAATCAGAATCAGGTCATTGAGAAAGCTGAATCGGGCCAGATACTGTTGATCCAGGGCAACCACCTGATCAAACTCCAGCACATCAGATCGCCCGAAAATCTGCCAAACGCCGGTCATGCCCGGCAAGGTGGCCAAGCGCACATGGTGCCATGGCTGATAACGCATCACTTCCCGAACCAATGGCGGACGTGGCCCCACCAGGCTCATTTCGCCACGAAGCACATTGATCAACTGCGGAAGCTCCTCCAGACTATACTTCCTCAGGAATTTGCCCACCCGGGTAATGCGGGGGTCCTGCTTCATCTTGAACATTTTTCCGGCGTCGGGAGCCGGACTGAGGGCATTAAGCTCACGCTCGGCGTTGGTGGTCATAGAGCGGAACTTCAACATCCTGAACCGCTTGCCCCGCAGGCCCACCCGCTCCTGAGAAAACAAAATGGACCCCGGAGAATCTACCCGAATGGCCAGCCCAATCAGCAAAAATAAGGGCAACAACAGGACCATCGCCAACAACGAGGCCAAAATATCAAGAGTCCTCTTTAATAGCCAGCTGACCGCATGAGTTTTGGGAAAGTTGTAAGCCCAATGGTACTTGTTGGTTTCTTGATCCAGCATGTGTGCCGGGAAACGCAACGATTGCGTGATTTTTTTAGCGGCAATGCTATTGTTTTTGCGCTCCAGAACACTGGATGGCTGTGAATTCTCTGTCCACACCATTGGGAGGGTGGCCTCTTTTTTCTCTCAACACACAAAATATAGAAGGAGGAGTGATTGGGTTAAAACGGATTTACGGGTCCGGTTGAGGTATTTTTTCCAATTCAGCCATTCTCTGCAACATAGAACGATAGAGCAAGTAATTTTTTATCCCTCCTTAAAAAAAAGCCTGCCAGTCTTAGCGCTGCACCACGCGATTGCTTATCTGTCCTTGAAAAGCGGTTTTTGTCGTGTAAATGGTTGTTAACCATTTTGTTTTTGAATGTTATTTTTGAGGTATGAAACTTTAAGTGGAGCATTCGACATTCAAGAAAGTCAACGGTTATAGTTTGCTATGAGGTGATTTGCTTTGAAAAAACTTCTGCTACTTTTGCTTGTCTTTTCATTGTCTGGTTCAACGCTTTTGGCCAACGCTGCCGGCTACACCAAGAAAGCAAGAAGACTAATCACAACCACCAAAACAACCACCACATCGAAAAAGACTACGACCACGACTTCTAACACTGCCGCTAATTTGGACAATTTGTTTATTCAAGCTTGGGATTCCTTCTGGGTCAATCCCATTCCCTCAACCGCCACATATCAGTCCTTCAAGGCTTCCGCTGACACCCAACCGGGGCTTCACGCCCAATATATCCGAATGGATTTAAACTACAGCGTGCCGGTCACATACGCAATGCCCAAGGTGACCATTTATGGCGCGGGTTCCTGGTCAAACAGAACATCTGGAACCGTGATCATGGGACAGACCCATCTAGATCCCAATTTTGTCCTCCCGGATGCCGCCAACGGCGACACCCCCAATAACCCCACCATTATTTTGAACACGGACAACCGAACAGCGGTCTATTTAAACGCAGCCGCCCGTCCGATAGCAGGTGGTCCGATATGGGGGTATGTATCGAGTCCCAAGCCTTGCACCCACGGAGGATCTGGCACCAGTGGCGGTGAAATTAGATTAAGTGAATTACAAAATGGGCAGATTAACCACGCCATTGGCATTAACGTTTGGGGCAAAAAATATCTGAGTAAACTGGATGGCGGTTTCGTTGCTCCGGCGGATCGGGCCGATAGTGCTTACCGCGATCCGGCATCCCATGATTACTATGGTGGCAGTATCTCCAATTTGAAAATGGGAAGCCGCTTGGCCATTCCCCCAGCCCTCACCGCCCAAAAACTGGGCATTCAATCCCGGGAAGGACTGATTTTACTGGAGGCCTTTAAACGCTATGGGGTTTATGTGGTTGATAATTCAGCCTGGGATGCACTCTATTTGCAAACAAGTCCTGAAGTGGAAAAAACTTTAATGAATCAACAAGCGGACATTGCAAAGTTGTTCGCCGCATTGCAAATTGTGCAATGAAGTTAAATATAAATTAACACCCTTAAATCAGTTTCAATGCGCAGTAGGGCGGTCACACTGTGGTAAACTAACAAGCGATTGAATGTGTTATTTTAAAACGCTCTCTGGCGCAGAGGCTGGCTTATCCATGAATCTGAATTGTTTCAGTCGCCCGATTTGGCTTTTGGTACCCCCTACGCCGAGCGGTCTGACTAAGCAACCAAATCAGCTCAGACTACTATCACTTTTCTAAGGGTGTATCATAGAGCTATCGTTAGATCCTGCCGTTCTGAAATAAAAAAAGGTGATTGAAACCATGAAAACACATCGGTTTTTAAGCGCTTCCGTATTGGTGAGCTTGTTGGGGATTTCGCTCTCATCGACCATCGCTTTGAGCGAACCATTGGCCAAAGGCGAAACCAGAACCAACCAGTTCTGGTGGCCAAACCAGCTCAATCTGAGCGCGCTTCGCCAGCAAGACTCAGCGTCCAATCCAATGGGTAAACCCTTTAGCTACGCCGAAGCCTTTAACAGTCTTGATCTGCAAGCGGTCAAGAAAGATATCAATGATTTGCTCACCACCTCCCAGGACTGGTGGCCAGCGGATTATGGCAATTATGGACCGTTTTTTATCCGGATGACCTGGCACAGTGCCGGAACCTATCGCTTGACCGATGGCCGGGGTGGCGCGGATGGCGGACAGCAACGATTTGAACCGCTTAACAGCTGGCCTGACAATGCCAATCTGGATAAGGCACGCCGCTTGCTTTGGCCCATCAAACAAAAGTACGGCAACAAAATTTCCTGGGCCGATTTAATGGTGTTGACCGGCAATGTGGCCCTGGAAAATATGGGATTTCAGACCTTTGGCTTTGCAGGCGGACGCACCGATGACTGGGAACCGGATCTGGTCTACTGGGGACCTGAAACCAAATTTCTGGCCAGTGAACGCTACAGCAAGGACGGCAAACTGGAGAAACCTTTGGCCGCTGTGCAAATGGGCTTAATCTATGTGAACCCGGAAGGCCCCAACAGCAACCCGGATCCACTGGCGGCCGCTAAAGACATTCGTGAATCCTTCGGGCGCATGGCCATGAATGATGAAGAAACCGTGGCCTTGATTGCTGGCGGTCATACCTTCGGCAAAGCCCATGGTGCGCATGCGGCCACTTGTCTGGGTGCCGAACCGGCCGCCGCTGGTCTTGAAAAGCAGGGCTTTGGCTGGGAAAACAAGTGTGGCAAAGGCAACGCCGATGACACCATTACCAGCGGGCTGGAAGGGGCCTGGTCTTTCAACCCGACCGCCTTTACCACCCAATACCTGGACAACCTGTTTGCCTTTGACTGGGTGCAAACCAAGAGCCCTGCCGGAGCCATTCAGTGGGTGGCCAAAGACGAATCGGTCGCCAAATTGATTCCGGATGCCCATGACCCCTCCAAACGGCATGCCCCCATGATGTTTACCACGGACTTGGCCCTGAAATTTGATCCGACTTACCGGGAAATTGCCAAGCGTTTTCAGGAGAACCCCAAAGAATTTGAACGTGCTTTTGCCAAGGCCTGGTTTAAGCTGACCCACCGGGATATGGGGCCACGAGGCCGCTATCTGGGTGCAGAAGTTCCCAAAGAGGAACTCCTGTGGCAAGATCCGGTTCCGGCAGCCAATTACAAGTTGGTTGACGATGCCGATGTGAAGGCCCTGAAGGCCGAGATCCTGAAATCCGGCTTGAGTGTGCCTGAACTGGTTCGGGTGGCTTGGGCCTCCGCGGCCAGCTTCCGGGGTACGGACTTGCGAGGCGGCGCCAATGGCGGGCGGCTTCGTCTGGCCCCTCAGAAAAACTGGGCCGTCAATAACCCGGAAGAGCTGAGCAAGGTGCTTCCCCGCTTAGAGGCCATTCAAAAGGACTTTAACGGCAAACTAAAAAACGGGAAACAGATTTCGTTGGCCGATACCATTGTTCTGGCTGGAAACGCCGCCATTGAGAAAGCGGCAAAAGATGCCGGATACAAAACAGTCATTGTTCCCTTTCAGCCGGGTCGCACAGACGCTTCCCAAGCGCAAACGGATGTCAACGCGTTTGCGGTGCTGGAACCCACCGCAGACGGATTCCGCAATTACTACGGACAAGACAACCCCAAATCGCCTGCGGAAATGCTGATTGAGCGGGCCAGCCTACTGAACCTGAGCGTTCCGGAGATGACTGTACTGGTGGGCGGCATGCGCAGCCTGAACGCCAACTACGGACAATCCTCGGCCGGGGTGTTCACCAGCCGACCCGGGACATTCAGCAACGACTTCTTTGTCAACTTGCTGGATATGTCCACCCAATGGAAAAAGGCTGCCGGTTCAGACAGTCTTTATGAAGGCTATGATCGCAAAACAGGTACGCTGAAATGGACAGCCACTCCGGTTGATCTGCTGTTCGGTTCCAACTCCGAGCTTCGGGCCGTGGCGGAAGTTTATGCATCGAGTAACTCCAAAGAGAAATTCCTGCAAGACTTTGTGACCGCCTGGACCAAGGTCATGAATCTGGATCGCTATGAAAACGGAAAAAAAATCTGACGCATTAGAGAATATCTAGCGTCTCAGTTTGGGTGCTGTGGTGGTTTGACCGCCTGGCACCCAATTTTTTATACTCAAAAGTCCATAGAGTCCTTATCCAGAAGAAAATGCTGATTCGTCCTAGCGGAAATACCCAGCAGTCTCTATAATGAATGAGGTTCAAGTATTAATCATTTCATTCTGGTGGGGACAATTGGGGGAGGGGTACTATGGTCTTTATGCGTGTTTCAGTCTTTCCAACGCAAAGCAGTCAAAATTCAGGGTTTCTATCCGCAGTCAAACAAAGCTTACCGGCACGACCAAGAACAGTAAGCAAGGGAGCTCCTGTGCTGTCATCACAAAATCCTCACCTGGCACCAGCCAACACCGACCGCTGGACGGAGCGATTTCCCAAAACACACCAGCTTCCCGATTATCAATCCAATATCGTGCCAGCCACCCCAGCCTTTGAAAAAAAATCAATCCCGGATGTGGCCCAAGACATGGCAAAGCAATACACGCAGCGCTATGGTCATTACTTACACGCCATGCGTCAGGGACTTCAATCAAACGGAATCGTTTCAGGCCGGGCCAAAACGGCCTTTTCCATCGCCGACAAATTGCGCAGAATGGCCGCTGAGGAAGATCGCAAATGGATCACTGCACACTGGGCCCACAGTCGCATTTCCGATGGACTGGGCTTTCGCCTGACCTTAAAACAGGGCAGTCCCGCCGATGTGGACGCCTGTGTAAAAAGCTTGGCCCAACTGATTCGCCGGGGCGAATTTCAAATTCTGGAGATGGCCGATTATCACGGCCTTGGCATCCCCTCGTATCTATCGGATCATCACATTCGCACCCTACGAATGGCAAACGCCCAAGCGCAGCAAAACACATCTGTATGCACCCCCATGCGCATTCTGCGCAACGTGCCCGAAGCGGTGAAAAAATCAGGCTACACTGCCTTTCAAATGAAGATCCGTTTTCCAGACGGAACACTCGGAGAATTGCAAATTCGGGGGCCACAAGTTGAGAAAATCGCTACAATCGAGCATCTGGTTTATGACATTCGGCGGCAAAAAACATTGCCGGGCAGACATAGCACCCGCTCCAGCGGAGCAAACCGGAATCAGCTAGAAGCCCTTATTCGATCTCTGGATCCCGGACAAACTCAGGATTACCTCCAGTATTTGTCGGAATATTACCTCAAGGCCAGACAATTGGAACTGGGACAATCGGCCATCAAAACACCGGATCTTCCAGACAGCGTTAGCCGTTATGCGCAGTTGGATCTGAAGCGCATCCGAGGCTCTTCACTGGATTGAAATAAATTTTGGCAAGTATCCCTTCACAACAGTTTTTTAAGACTGCGCGCAGCTCAGACAAACCGCACAATGACTTCCGGCAATGCTGCCAAGCTCACATTTTTTAACTCGCTGTACTCAAACAGTGACAAACCTGTTGTGAAGGGATACTTGCCAAAACTTTAAACCACAATCCCCCGCCAGTATTGAGGCGAGGGATTGAAGATTATGAAAACCGTTTGATTAACCCAAGTTGTTGGACAACTTGATGAGCAGATTGAGCACACCCAAGCCCACAGTGGATTTGGCATTGGGATCCTTGGTCAATTGGGTCATGTAATCACGGGTTTGTTTACTAAACTGGGTTAAGCCAAAGTCAATGGAGCTCGGGTTGGTTAAAGCATCCTTGGCCAGATCCTCAGTCTTAAAGGAGCGATCCATGATGCGGTGGCCCCACAAGGAGAAGTTCAGCAACTCCTTGGCCGTAACACCGGACTTTTTGGTGAAATCAGTCAGGCCTTGAGGTGTTTCCACGTTGGGAGTGGCTTTCAGCAACTCGGCGGCATTTAAACTGGAGTTGCGGGTCTGAATGTCTTTGGCAAAATCAGGAATAGATCCGCCATCGGTGGTGGGCCAAACGTCTTGAACTAATTTCATGTAGACGCTACCGTTCACTTTGCCATCATCCTTCAGATCCAGTTGGCCCCACTTGCGCACCATATCCTTATTGGCGGCAATTTGCTCAGGGGTATCCTTGGACCCTTGGAAAATACCTCGGTTGTGACTGTCATCCGGTGCCAGCAAAGTACGGAAGGCTACGTCTCCGTTAATTTCACCATCGTAGAGATCGTGCCCCAACATCCGCAAGCCAATGCGGGCAAACTTGGTTAAACCGGAAGGCTCGCTGTTATCCAAAATTTTGGAATCCACAGCCTTGGAGGTTTTGAACAACTCATTCACGAATGGCGTGGTCATATTCCCCTTGGCATCGACGGGAATATCCGATAACTTCAGACTACCCGGCTCAATAGGACCCGTGGGCGTGGGAGTTGGGGTCGGGGTCGGAGTCGGAGTCGGCGTCGGCGTCGGGGTTGGGGTCGGCGTCGGTGTCGGCGTCGGTGTCGGCGTCGGCGTCGGAGTCGGAGTCGGAGTCGGCGTTGGAGTCGGAGTCGGCGTTGGAGTCGGAGTCGGCGTCGGCGTTGGAGTCGGAGTCGGCTTCGGAGTCGGAGTCGGCGTCGGCGTTGGGGTCGGAGTCGGCGTGGGCGTCGGCTTTGCGCTATTCAAAATCTGAATCAACGCTTTCAAAAAAGCCAATATAATTTGAAAAAAAGCAGGGGACGAACCGATGCCCGATGCGCCAGGACGACCGGTTTTCAACTGTGCGGCAAAACTGCTTAATGCATCCTGAGAAGTGGTTTGACCCACACTATTGGCTCGCGCAGGGGCAGCAGTGGGAACAGGCGCTCGATTGAAAGCAGCCAGATTAGGATTAATGTTTACCATAGCCTATATCCTCAGTTTGGAGACGAAAAAATATACTTAATATAAAAAATAAAAATACTAGTTATTGCCTAAATACCGAGGACTGAACTTTTTTGTTACATTTCATTAAAAACCCAGACACGACCCCATCCGCATCGCAATCGTGCCACGCACCCCAATGCGTGGCTCGACTGGTTCCGTTCTCCGCCCACCAAGCCTATTTATTCTGTTCGGTGATGCCGTTTATTTCCCGAAGAATCCCGGTGGTAGTTTCATTCCTTTGGGCATCTTGGGCATTTTCATTTTGGATAAATCCGGCATCCCCCCACCACCGGATGGCATCCCAGGCATTCCCGGAAAGCCGCCCATGCCTTGCATCATCTCCGCCATAGGGTCCTTTTTCTTTTTCTTGATGCTGCGCGGCATTTTCAACCCGGACATCCCCCCGGCCGCGCTTTCTGGCTCAGCATTCATGCCGCCGGTGAACTGGGTCAACTGCTTCATGACCATGCGCATTTGCTCAAACTGGCGTAAAAAGGCTTCCAGATCCGCATCCTTCATGCCACAGCCCTTGGCAATCCGCTGGCGACGGCTTTCATTGATCAATTCGGGCTTACGCCGCTCCGCCAGAGTCATGCTGGAGATCATGGCCTCCACCTTTTTCATCTGGCCCTCGCCGCTGTGGGAGATCATTTCCCGCATTTCCTTGGTGATACCCGGAATGGGCAGCATGCCCAAAATTTGCTCCATTGAACCCAGCATTTTGAAGGATTTCTGAATTTTCAGGAAATCCTCAAACGAGAAGGAGTCCTTGCGCATTTTTTCTTCGAGGCGCTGGGCCTCATCCATATCAAAAGCTTCCTGAGCCCGCTCCACCAGACTGACCACATCGCCCATGCCCAAAATCCGGGTGGCCATGCGATCGGGGTGAAACACCTCCAGACCGGTCAGCTTTTCACTGGTTCCAATCAACTTAATGGGCTTGCCGGTCACTTCCACCACCGAAAGCGCCGCCCCGCCCCGGGCGTCCCCATCCAGCTTGGTGACCACAATACCGGTCACTTCCAGTTGGGCGTTAAAAGTTTCCGCCACGGAAACCGCTTCTTGCCCGGTCATGGCATCAATGACCAATAACTTTTCCTGCGGTTGCAACACCCGCTCCACTAGCAACAGTTCAGCCATCATGTCCGTATCCACCTGCAAACGACCGGCGGTGTCAACAATGACCGTATCGTAAGCCTCGGCTTTGGCCTGTGCCACCCCAGCGCGGGCAATCTCCAACACGTCTTTGGAGCCTTCAATGGTGAAGGTGGGGATATCAATCTGCTTGCCCAGGGTGATTAACTGCTGTATAGCTGCTGGACGATACACATCCGCCGCCACCAGCAAGACCTTGCGGCCATCCTTACGCAGCTTCAGGGCCAGTTTGCCACAGGAGGTGGTTTTTCCGGAGCCTTGCAAGCCGAACAGCACAATAATATTGGGCTGCCCCTCCAGATTGATGGCCTGGGTTTCTCCGCCCATCAAAGCCACCAGCTCATCATGGACAATTTTAATCAGCTGCTGACCGGGCTCTACGCTTTTTAAAACCGCTTCACCCACAGCCCGGTCTTTCACTCGGGAGATAAAAGCCTTAATCACCCGCAGACTCACGTCCGCTTCCAGCAAAGCCCGGCGAACTTCCCGCAGGGCATCCTCCATGTTCTCTTCCGTCAGCTGCCGATCGCCCCTGAAATTGGCGAAGACGTCCTGTAAACGGTCGGAAAGCTGATCAAACATACGTGAGGGTTCCTAAAGGTTAATCGCTGGACTTATGATTTTACCGCAAAAATGCGCTCATTTTTGAAGTGGGTTCGGTCTGTAACTCGCTATCTTTGGACTTAGACCACTCAAATTAAAGTTTTTCAAGCCGCCGCCGATAAGAAATCTACCTTCCAAAAGAAGCCTGTCTGGAGAATGTTCATGCACCGCTTTACCAAGCTCCGAGCAACCCGGAGGATCTCCCTTGGTTTTACCCTGGCTGAATTGCTGATCAGCTTGGCCATTTTGGGGGTAATCGCCACTTTTACCATCCCTAAAATCCTAAGCACCCAGCAAGATTCCCGAAATAAAGCCATTGCCAAAGAAGTCGCCGCCATGATTTCAGAGGCGTATCAGCAATATTCCGCATCAAACCAAGTAACGGCCAGCACCAAGGTGGGCGATTTAACGCCTTACATGAACTACGTAAGCACTGGTAACACGGCCATGATCAATGAAAACGGAGCATTACCAGTCGGCGCGAGTGTTTCCTGCTCATTATTCGGTGGGCAGTGTCTCTTGCTCCATAATGGCGCCAGATTATTAGTGGTGCCAAACATCAGTTTTTCCGGAACGGGCGCTTTAAACGCGCTCTGGTTTCACCTGGACCCTGATGGCACAGCCGATAATACCAACGCCGTTGTTTTCTTCCTCTATTACAACGGCAGAATCAAGTCCTACAGCACCATAGACCCCAACACCGTCAGTAGTGACTCTGTTCGAAGCGCAGCGGTCGATCCCAGCTGGTTTAGCTGGAATTAAAGGCAAACGGTTTTTCAGAAATTTGCCGATTTTGCTCTAAAGTTTTTCAAGCCTTCGCCGATACTTAATCTACCTTCCAAAAGAAGCCTGTCTGGAGAATGTTCATGCACCGCTTTCCCAAGCTCCGAGCAACCCGAAGGATCTCCCTTGGTTTTACCCTGGCTGAATTGCTGATCAGCCTGGCCATTCTGGGGGTCATCGCCACCTTCACCATCCCTAAAATATTGATAGCCCAGCAAAACAATGCGAACAACGCCAATGCCAAACAAATGGTGGCCGCGCTTAGTAACGCCTATCAAGCCTACTTACGGGATGGTGGCAGTAAAACCACCATGCGAACCAGCGATTTAACACCTTACCTCAATTACTTAAGTATAGATAACACCGTGACGCTGGACGCACTTCAAACACAGGGAACCTTGGGGTGCCCTTATCAATGCCTCAAATTTCACAATGGCGGTGTTCTTTTCTATTGGTTAGATGGTTTATGCCCCGGCGCCAATGCTGCGGCGCCTTTCTTCTTCGATCCAGATGGAAAAATTACTGATGGAAGCACCAATGGCCCTGGAAAAACCCTGGCACTTTATCTCTACAGCGATGGACGGGTTAAAACCAGTGCCACGATGGATACCGGAACCAACTGGAGCGCGGGCGGAGGCGGTACTTGCAACCTCAGCAGGAATCCCGACGCCAATTTAGACCCACCCTGGCTCAATTGGAACTAGGAGCAAACGGTTTTAAGAAAATTTGCCGATTCGGCTCTAAAGTTTTTCAAGCCTGCGCCGATAAATAATATACCTTCCCCAAAAAGCCTGCCTGGAGAATGTTCATGCACCGCTTTCCCAAGCCCCATCCACGCCGAAAAATCTTCAGAGGCTTTACCCTGGCCGAATTGCTCATCAGCTTAGCCATTCTGGGCGTCATTGCCACTTTTACCATCCCCAAAATCCTCAGCACCCAGCAGAATCAAAAATTTAACGCCGTTGCCAAAGAAACCGCTGCAATGATCTCCGGAGCTTATCAGGCCTATCAACTATCAGGCGCCAGTACCACCGTTATGAGAACCCAAGACTTAACCGCATATTTTAACTATGCCAGCATCGATACCACATCCCAAGTGGATGATGTCCCGGGTGGTACCTCATTCAATTGCAATGGCGGTTTTCCTTGCTATCGCCTGCACAATGGGGGTGTCCTTTATTATTGGACAGATAATTTTTGTAATGGAACACCCACGGCCATTGCTTACGGATTTGATCCAGACGGTGTTTACAGCGGCACCACCAATGGTACGGGAAAGGCAGTCCGATTTTTCCTATACAACAACGGCGGGCTCCGAACAGAAGGCACACTTTTAAGCAATACAGTCTGGAATAATACGGGGACAAGCAACTGCAACTATAACCGAAGTGCCATTCCCGCCTCCGATCCCTCATGGTTTAGCTGGAATTAAAGGCCGACTTACTTCTCAAACAAGGCGTCAATAAATTCGGTGGCCTGAAAGTCCTTCAAATCCGCAATGCCCTCACCCACGCCCACCATCTTCACCGGCAACTGGTATTCCTGGGCAATGGTCAAAATCACCCCACCCTTGGCCGAACCATCCAGCTTGGTCAGCACCACCCCGGAGAGATCCACGGTCTCCTTGAACACACTGGCCTGCTTCAAGGCGTTTTGACCGGTGGTGGCATCCAGCACCAGCAAGGATTCCAGTATAGCCCCCTCCGGCATGCCCTGATCAATGACCTTGCGGATCTTGCGCAGCTCTTCCATCAGGTTAAACTTATTCTGCAAGCGACCGGCCGTATCCAGTAAGACCACATCGGCTTGCGCTTCTCGGGCCTGTTTTAAGGCATCATAAATGACCGCCGCCGGATCTTTGGCATTACCGGCGCCCACAAAGGTAGCGCCAGCCCGCTGAGCCCACACTTCCAGTTGCTCTTCAGCCGCGGCCCGAAAGGTGTCGCCAGCCCCTATGACCACTGTTTTGCCCTGCTGAATGAATCGATTGGCCAACTTACCAATAAAGGTGGTCTTACCCGCCCCATTAACGCCCACCACCAGATAGACGTTCATCTTGCCCGGCTCAAAACGCAACTGGTTGGCCTGCTGGAAGGGGGTCAAAATATCCAGAAATTCCTGCCGCAGAAAGGCCATCATCTGGTCTGAATTGCCCAGCTCATCCTTGCGCTGACGAATCTTTTCACTGATGCGAGAGGCCGTATCCAGCCCCACATCGGCCCGAATCAGGATCTCCTCAATCTCGTCAATGGTGTCCTGATCAATCTCGGACTCTTTCAGCAAGCCAAAGATTTTGCCCACAATGGATTTACCGGTCAGGGAAACGGCATGGCGTAAGCTGGCCAAGCCAGATTCTTCAACGGGAGGCGTTAAGGTCTCTGTCCCGCCCGCGGATTCCGTCGTTTTTTTACCGAACCAGTTAAACATGGGCCATCCCTTTCAGCTAGGAGGAAATCGACTGCTCCCGAATGCTGCCTCGCAAGGGTTTACCCGTTTCCTCGGAGACTTTTTCGGCCAGAGAAGCCAATATCCCGTGAATCAAGCGGTAGCTTTCCTCGGTGGAAAACTGCTTGGCCAAATCTACGGCCTCGTTAATGGTCACGCTGAGGTCCACTTTTTCCATAAATTTCATCTCAGCAGCCGCCAGACGCAATATATAAGCGTCCATGCGCACCAAGCGGTCCATCCGCCAGTCGGTCATGTGCTGATTCAAGGCCTCATCCAAGGCAGAACGATGCTCCGCCACCAGCTTGATCAACTGAAAAGCATACTCCTGAACGGACTCAGCGGCCATCAGGGTGGCCAATTCAGGAACCCGCAAGGCTTCAAACAGGTACTCAGCCCCTTGCAGGCATTGTTCAATCTTTTCCACCATCTCACGGGTGGTGGGAATTTCCACCGCCTTCACCTGGGCATCCATGGGGGATTCCAGGTTGGTGGGATGCTCCAGCTCATAATCCAGCAGGTAACGGCTGACTTCAGCCAGCTGATCGGCCGCGGACTGGATTTGAAATTCCGCCTCGGCAGACAAAGCCCGCACCGCAGATAAGACTTGCTCTTGCATGGTAGACTTTTGGGCCACCGCATCAGCATGCAGCTGACCATCCCCCTGTTTATCCAGTTGGAACAGGGTCAGTAAAGCAAGTTCTCGGGAAGCATGGCGAGCGTTCATAGTAGAATGAATCCTATCATAAAAAGGCGTAGACTGGGGATAAGCGGGCTGATTGACCAGCTTGGCGGTTACACAGTGCGAAGCGGCAGAGAGAATTATAGTTTCCAATAAACATATCGCAGGCGCAATTCAAAGCATTGTCTCGATTTTACACGGTTATCCCTGTGGTCCCCCATTGTTGTCCCCACCGCTGTTTTTTTAACAGCCCATTGAAAGCGTTCAGTTGCGATGCCCATCAGCGCCATCTCCATAGTCCCCGCCAAGCCAAAACGCCAAAATAAGCAAGGGGTTTCATCACTTGCCGATACCCCATCCCAAAGCGTATCCTCCCTTTCAACGGTGGATGCACCAAAAAGCATTGCTTCCACCGATTCAACCGAATGGCGCCCTCGACAAACCAGCGCCCCCAAAGCACTTTCCAAAAAAATTTCATGGTGGCAGTCACCGGCCTCCCACATCATTCAACGACTCCCCAAACCCCTGATCCAATTCGCCGAGCGAAAATTGCTTTTTCCCGGGGCCAACGCCAAAGCCAGAAAAGAAGCCCCATCCCTTGGAGCGCTTAAAGCCGCCCTCCTGCAATCGGGCGATGCCTACCAATTCCACCTGGCGGATCGCATTCAGGAAGTCTCTTTCGTCAGCCAGCACGACTCCCAACAGCTTCAACACCGGGCCTGGTTTATTCCACCGCAAGGGAAAATGCCCACCATTCTGGTTTCTGGTCCCAATATGGGCCACCTCAATCACATTTTGGATCTGCTGCCATTTACCCTGGTGGGCTATGGGGTTCTCACCTATGAATATCCAGGGTACGGAAAAACCGCTGGCAAGCCCACTGAAGCCGGTCTTTACCGCTCCGTGGAAGCGGCCAGTGACTACCTGACCCAGCAACACCACATCCCCGCCGAACAGCAAATTGGTTACGGGGTGTCACTCGGTGGGGCTGTCACCGCACACCTGGCCGCCCATCGTCCCCTCAAGGCGGTCATTCTGGAATCCACCTTTACCAGCCTCCCCGAGACGGCCGACCGCCTGCTGCAAAAACATCTCCACCCCACAATGACTGGCCTGTCAAAAAAGCTTCAAAACCAGTTCGACAGCGCCGAGAAAATGGGACACATCCAATGCCCCTTACTCATTCTGCATGCGGACGAGGATCCCCTATTGCCGGTGGACTTCGCTCACTGCCTCTACCAAAAAGCGGCCAGCGTTCAAAAAAAACTGGCGGTAATTGAGCGGAAACGCCATTTATTGCCTGCGGATGACGTGAATCAACAGTTATGGGAATTTTTTGACAACCTGGATCATTACCGCATCCCCAAAAATAGAAACTAGGAAGCGGTCAACCCGGTTTTATACAAGCCCAGTTCACTCAATATCCCAAGCACCGCTTGCGGCATATCATCAAATACATAATCCGGTGGTTCAGGCAGACTTTGGTACTTCCCTTCCAGCACCCGTTGACCATATCCCGTTTTCAAAAGCACACTTTTACAGCCAGCTTGCTTACCAAAGGCCACATCACTGGCCTTGTCTCCCAACACATAAGAGCTGGATACATCAATCTCCGGGAAACGGCCCAAGGCCTGCTGAATCATACCGGGTTCTGGCTTACGACACTGACAATCCACAGCGAACTCCGCCACAATGCCTTTTCCCAAATGCGGACAGTAGTAAACGGCATCCAGATGCGCCCCGGCCTCTTGCAGTAATAAGTCCTGCAGCCGCTGGTTCAGCGCATGGATATGCGTCAGATCGTAAAAGCCCCGTGCCGCACCGGTTTGGTTGGTGGTCAAAATGGCTAAAATCCCGGCATCATTCAAGCGTCGCACGGCCTGAGCCACCCCGGGAATCAGTTCTAAATCCTGCACGTTGCGGATATAGCCCTTCTCCACGTTTAAGGTGCCATCCCGGTCCAGAAAAAAAGCAATGGTCATGGTGATACGATCGTCCAAAAGGCAATAGTAACGGGGACTTCAGTCACTGGACTGGACGCTGGCCTTTTGAATCTGGCTGACATGCTCATCGGCGCAGGCCTTCAGCTGCTTCATGCTGGTAATCACAATGCGCTGATTTTGCCACTCCAGAGCGCCCATTTCTTTCAGCCGCTCCATGCTGTTCAGGAAAGCGTCCACACTAGTGTAGCAAAAAAGCGCCCATTCCTTCAGGGAAAGGGGGGGCAGTAAAACCGCTCCCTCTTTGGAGAACTGCTTGCCCTTGGTGGCCAGCAAAACCAGAGTATGGGCCACTTTGTGCAAATCATCCGGCAAACGATCGGTAATCATGCGCTCGTTCATGGTGCGCAACCGCTGCCCCAGGTTGCGGGACAGGTTAATGCTGAGCTGGGGGCATTCGTACAAAACCTTCAAAAAATCTTTTTTGTGGATGGTCAGCACTTCGACTTCACTGACGGCCAAAACCGTGCCGGTCCGAATGGCATTTTCCTCTAACAGGGACAGCTCCCCAAAAAAGTCTCCCGGCCGAAACAGGGTGACGTTGATGACTTCGCCTTCCGTGTTGTGGAGCACCAACTTGGCCAGCCCCTGCAACAGAAAAAAGAAGGTTTCCCCAAAATCGTTGTTAGAAACCAGCGAAGCACCTGCCTGATAGCGAATGTTAAACCCCATGGATATAAACTTGCGCACTGTAGGCTCTTCCACCCGATCGAACAAAAGGGAGTCGTGCCAGGCAAATTCAGCCAAATTTAAAAGTTTATCGTCCATACTCACACACGGGTCCAGGTTGCCTCTACTGTCATTATAAGCTGCCAAGCCAATCTCGGGAGCAATCCATCTTTTAAATTCCAGCAAACAAGGGAAAAATACCACCGACTGCTCAATTTCGGTTGCCAGACATCAAAAAGCCCAGAAAATTGCTTCTCTGGGCTTCTTGGAAATTCTGGTTCTCGGCCCCACTACTTCTTGGCGACGAGTTCCTTGAATTTTTTGCCAGCGGAAAAAGCGGGAACCGTTTTAGCAGCGATTTTCAGCTCTTTGCCGGTTTGAGGGTTACGGCCGGTGCGGGCAGCGCGTTTGCGAGGCTCGAACGTACCGAAACCAACCAAGGTCACTTTCTTACCTTTCGCAACGGTCTTTTCGATAGTAGCGATGGTGTGGGTGAGAATCTCAGCGACTTGCTTCTGAGAAGTCTTGGTCTTTTTGGATACCTCTTGTACTAATTCTTCTTTGTTCATTGTTTACACCTCCTTTCAACTTGTGACTACGAAGATTATATCAGTAGTCACAGGATGTGCAATATAAAATTCCCCCGAACAGCCTACTTTTTTCCTTTTCAATCAGAGGAAAGCGACGATCGGTTTTGGGCTTCAGAGTATCAAAACATTGGTGAGACAGCCCCTTTGAGGATTTCTTTAATTGAAATCCTGTATATTTTGTAAGGGCAATCCTACCCCGAATTTGAAGTTCAAAAAAGCCAGTGGAACCAAGGTTTTTCAACTTTTAAAACAAATAATAATTTAAATAAAATTAAACAATCAAAGCACCGTTGCCAGTTTCGGGGATGAACATTTTACAGGGCGAGACGTCTGAGCTAGACTAGCGCCATCATAAATTTTTGATAGCGCTCCTTTTGTTTGTTTTTATCTTCCTATATATAAGGAGGAAAAAACAAAATCGTAGAACCACCTTCCCTCCTGAATTTTTTAAATTCCCGTTGTCTGTTTAAAGAGAGCATCCCCATGAGCACAGCCCAGCCGTCCGTAAGCCCTCCCGCCAACCTGCTGTCTCCGGCTGAACGAAAACAGCAGCTGATTCGGGATATCAAAGCGCTCAAAAAAGAACGCAATGCGGTCATTCTGGCCCACTTGTACGAACGCATTGAAGTGCAGGATGTGGCCGATTACCACGGAGACTCTCTGGGTCTAAGCCAGTTGGCCGCATCCACCGACGCGGAAGTTATCGTCTTTTGCGGTGTTCACTTTATGGCCGAAACCGCCAAGCTGTTGAGCCCCGCCAAAACTGTGTATCTGGCTAACCCCAACGCCGGTTGCCCCATGGCCGATATGATTACCCGTGAAGAGCTGGTGCAATTCAAGGCGGAAAACCCGGGCCTGCCGGTGGTGGCGTATGTTAACACCGCCGCCGATGTTAAAGCCGAGGCCGATTACTGCTGTACCAGCGCCAATGCCGTGGAAGTGGTGGCCTTCGCCGCCAAGGAAACTGGTAGCAACCGGATTTTATTCGTGCCAGACAAGCACCTGGGGGCCTACGTGCAATCGCAACTCCCACAGGTGGAGCTGATTTGCTGGGAAGGGTTCTGCCCCACCCACCTGCGCATGAACCCGGACGATGTGATCAAACTGAAAAAAGAATATCCGGACGCTGAAATTCTGGTCCACCCTGAATGTGATCAGCCAATGAAAGACATGGCTGATTTTATCGGCAGTACCACGGCCATCGTCAAACGGGCCAAAGAAAGCAAGGCACGTACCTTTATTGTCTGTACCGAAGACGGGGTCAGCCAGCGTTTGTCTCAGGATTGCCCGGAAAAACTGTTTTTCACCCCCACGCGGGCTTCCGCCGTGTGCCCCAACATGAAGCTGACCCGACTGGAGAATATCTACAAGTCCCTGCTGGGGCAAAACGAAGAAATTACCATCCCCGAAGAAGTGGCCGAAAAAGCCCGTCACTGCATCGATTCCATGATGCGGGTGGCTGGCAGCAAAGGCGGGCCGGTTATGGCCGGGAAGCACGGCTAGTAGTCTCAATAGAAGAATCAAATTCGGGGAATTCTGCATTCAACGGAATTGCACGTTCAAGCCAAGAAGGATGGCGTGGTTCATGCGATCCGATACTGGATCTCGGGTATTGATCCACTGATTCATATAGCCCAGCTCCGCATTCACGGCCTCACTGAGCTTGCGGTTAATGCCCACAAACAGGCGGTTTTGATCAAAACCAGCCGCAGGCCCATTACTCACCCCCTTTAAGGTCACAAAAGCCTCTTCGGACAATACTATAAACCAGCGCTGCTTTGCGTCCAGAGGGACCATACCCCGAACCAGATGTCGCAGCCGAATGGAAACCTTCCCGTCATTATTTTCAATCCACCGTTCTTCCAGCCGGGTACGGTTGGTGAGTTGAAGACGACGGATTGTCCCCTGAATATTCAACTGCTGGTAAATCCGATGCTCGTTAACGTTAATCGGCTCAAAAACTGGGGTCCAGGCATAGCCTTGCCACACCGAAACCCGGTTGCTCAACTGCCAGCCCACCGCAGTGCGCAAAATGAGCTGGGTGAAGTCCCCACTGCTACCCCGGTCCTGTAAATTCCCCACCCGAGGCTGCACTTCCCCGTACCATAGCGCCCGCTTCCCCGGAGAGACTGGCAGGGTCAGAGTAACCACATCCCACTGTTGCAAATCGTTTCGCAAAGCCTCATCGGCAACGGCCAAGTTAGGCCACCCCAGCGCTGCCAGTATAACCAGCAGGCCCATCCACCAGCCATGGCCGCTCAAAGACTTTCTTAACATACAGCACCGAGGTTTGACAGTGACCATCCTGTTCTAATGGCATTATACGTGCTCGGCACAAACCGCATTAAGAGAAATCCCATTGACTTTGGTCAATTAAAATCACAACATTAGTAAATTCTAATATTTTAAAATTTTAATTTTATTTATAGAACGCTTTACTTACAATACCAGCATGTCCAAAATCCAAATCATGGCCATTTTAAACGTCACCCCGGATTCCTTCTCCGATGGAGGGACGCTGGGCTCGCTGGATGCACTGGTGCAAGCAGCGCAAGAGGCGCTGGAAGCCGGGGCTGACATCCTGGACATTGGGGGAGAATCCACCCGGCCCAAGGCGGTCACCATCACTCCCGAGGAAGAGCTGAACAGGGTACTTCCAGCCATACAAGCCATACGAAGCACCTTTCCCGATGCCTGCATCAGCATCGATACCCGAAAGGCCTTGGTGGCTCAAAAATCGATTGAAGCAGGCGCCCGCATGGTCAACGATGTCTCCAGCTTTCAGTACGATCCTGCCATGGCCGAAACCTGCGCACATGCAGGGTGTCCCGTGGTGCTCATGCACAGTCAGGGTCCCCCGGAAACCATGCAAGACAACCCGACATACCCGCACGGCGTTGTTCAGGAGGTCCTTCAGTTTTTTGAACAGCAAATTGATCGAGCCCAGCAAGCAGGCGTTTCCGCACAAAATATCATTCTGGATCCCGGCTTTGGCTTTGGCAAAACACTGGCCCATAACCTGACCCTGCTCCATCAACTGGACGCCCTACAAACGCTGGGCCTGCCCATTTTGGCCGGAACCTCCCGCAAGTCCTTCCTGACTTTGGGAAATCAAAACATCCCGCCTCTGGATAGAGATTCTCTCACAGCGGCCAGCTTGGCCTTGGCCATCGAACGGGGGGCAACGTATGTGCGTGTGCACAACCCCGCCATGCAAGTACCTGTGGTTCGCCTCATTGAAGCTACCCGGGAAGCCACCCGAGCCGCAACCAGAGAAGCCGCACTCCCAAGCGCCCCTTGCTAACACCGGGCTGTGCTATGATAGGCCATATTTTAATCAGAATTCTGGTTTTTGGTATGCCTTACTCCTTGAAAAAGCCCCAATCACGCATTGCCATTGGCATAATGGGTATCGTTTGTATGCTGTTATTCCACTTGCCCGCCATGGCCGATTGCAAAACCCATTACGATCAATCGGTGCAGTTGCTGGATGCCAACCTGCAAAAGAGCAAAGACGCCACTTCCAAAACGGATGCCGATGCCTTTGAACTCAGCTTCAAGGAGGCGGTTAAACAGCTGCAAACCGAAAAGTGCATGCCGGAACTAATGAACCTGATTCAGCACATTCAAACCGAACAGCAAAAACACCCCCGTACCACGCAAAGCAACAAACCTGCCCCCATTGTCGACTAATCTCCTTTCACCCGACTCTGCCGCCCACCTTGCCTCTGACAAAACAGACCATTGATACGGGACATACCCGCCAAAGACAAACGACCCGGTTTGCACCGGATCGTCTGCCTGAAGGAATCGAGTGCCTGATTACAGGGCTCGATGGTCTTATGTCATGGCCTAGCCTCGGAGTAACTGCAAGGCCAGCTGTGGCGCCTGGTTGGCCTGGGCCAACATAGCCTGAGAAGCCTGCTGGAGAATCTGGTTTCGGGCCAGGTTGGCACTCTCCATAGCCACGTCCACGTTGCGCACCCTCGATTCGGAGGCCGAGGTATTTTCCACGTTGGTGGCCAGGTTCTGAGCCGTGTACTCCAGTCGATTGGTAAAGGCACCCAACTGCCCTCGGGCGGTGTTGATGGTATCGATGGCGGTATCTAGCAACGAAATGGCACTTTGAGCCGCACTGTGATTATCCAGAGAGGCCACAGTAATCCCCAAGGTACTGGCGGTCACATCCGTCAAGGCACTGGTAATGTCCAAATCATCGGCATTGCCACCCTGGTTGGCTGTAATTTGTAATGTTAGGTTGGTCGGGCTGCTGGCATCCAGCAAGTGAATGCCGTTGAACTGAGCGGCCTGAGCCATCTGGGTGATACCGGAAGCAAGGGAATCATATTCAATCTGCATGGCCGAACGCTGAGCTGTACTATAGGTATCGTTGGCTGCCTGCACGGCCAGTTCCCGCATCCGCTGTACGGCATCGGTAATAGACTGGTAAGTACCATCGGCGATGTTCAGCATGTTGATACCATCCTGAACGTTATCCAGTGCTTTTTGAGAACCCCGGATTTGCGCCCGCAATTTCTCGGAAACCTGCAAACCAGCAGCGTCATCCCCGGCCCGGTTAATGCGGTAACCGGAAGCCAGCTTTTCCATGGTTTTACCCAGGGCGCCGGTGTTGTTGCTTAAATAACGCTGAGCGTTCAGCGATGAAACGTTGGTGTTTACAACTAAAGGCATCGAAGTAACTCCTCTTTTTTTATACACTCACCAAAGCCAGCTCTGAAACAGCAGGCTTCGCTTTGCCTCCGGCCCGATCCTTGGCCAAGGCAAAGTTAAATGAACAACCTTATTTCGTGTGACAGTAATCAACGGAATTCAAACCGTGCTCCATTGAATAGCCCAGCTTGAGTTCTGTTTCTCCTATCGGAAGCCTAGTCTGAAAACTTTAAAGAACCTGCCAAATCTCCATTGTACGGTGGAGACAAAAGTATCCATCTGACAACTGTTTTGAGCCGCTCCCCCTTGAAGGGAAAGCCTTTTGCCCCAAATACCGGTATTCCTGCAAAAACACTATCCAGAGGAGGCCCGATCCCATTCCGTCCTCCAGTGACTGTAGACCAAACCAATGAGCTCTTACTTTTATGCTCTCCCTTCAAAAGCGAAGACCCGGCCGAAGCCGGGTCCTCTGAGCGTTATGAACAGACCTATCCCAGTCTGCCTGGCTATCCTCGCAGTAACTGCAAGGCCAGCTGTGGCGCCTGGTTGGCCTGAGCCAACATGGCCTGAGAGGCCTGCTGGAGGATCTGGTTTCGGGCCAGATTGGAACTCTCCATAGCCACGTCCACGTTTCGCACCCTCGATTCGGAAGCAGACGTGTTTTCCACGTTGGTGGCCAGGTTCTGAGCCGTGTACTCCAGTCGGTTGGTAAAGGCACCCAAGCGACCTCGGGCCGCGTTAATGGCATCCAGTGCGGAATCCAGCGTAGAAATGGCAGATTGCGCACTGGCGTGAGACAGCATTGAGCCAGTCAGCACCACACTGGTAATATCGATCAATGAACTGACGATATCCAGTTCATCAGCCGTGCCCCCTTGATTGGCTGTAATCTGCAATTCCAAAGTCGCAGGGGTGGAGGCATCCAGCAGGTGAATCCCGTTAAACTGAGCGGCCTGAGCCATCTGGCTAATACCAGATGACAAAGAATCATACTCAATTTGCATGGCGGATCGCTGGGCAGAACTGTAGGTATCGTTGGCTGCTTGCACGGCCAATTCCCGCATCCGCTGTACGGCATCGGTAATGGACTGGTAAGCACCATCGGCGATGTTCAGCATGTTGATACCATCCTGAACGTTATCCAGTGCTTTTTGAGAACCCCGGATTTGCGCCCGCAATTTCTCGGAGACCTGCAAACCAGCCGCGTCATCCCCGGCCCGGTTAATACGATACCCGGAAGCCAGCTTTTCCATGGTTTTACCAAGACCAGTGGTATTATTCGTTAAGTAACGCTGGGCATTCAGCGATGAAACGTTGGTGTTTACAACTAAAGGCATCGAAGTGACTCCTCTTCATTTTAATTGACGTCACATGCCGAATAGAAGCAAGCAACGCGCTCCCCCCAAATCATCCTGTTTGAGAGAGAAGCAACTGTGATTTGTCTCGTGTGACTTGGGAATGGTTAGTGACCCACGTCAATAGTCATCTCCTATTCAAGATGGATATTCACGCTTGTTTGTCCTATCGGCGAAGTACACCAAATACTTTAAACAAACCGGAAATTCTCCCACGTTTGGAGGAGAGAGGGGTGATTAATAATTGTGTTCATGAGCCAAAAACGCCTTTACCCAAAAGCTTTCCAGTCAATCAAACCATTAAAACACCCCACTCCTTTTACCAGAGGAGAGACGATTGATTTCTTCTGATAAAAATTTCCCCTGCTGGTTCGCGCATAAAAAAAGACCTGGCCGAAGCCAGGTCTTCCAGTCGAGGAGTGAGTGTTCGCCAGAAGCCGTTCCAGCGGAATCCTCGGTCCTTTAGTGAATTGAATAAATGGTAACCAATTATCCTCGCAGCAACTGCAAGGCCAGCTGTGGTGCCTGGTTGGCCTGGGCCAACATAGCCTGAGAAGCCTGCTGGAGTATCTGGTTTCGGGCCAGGTTGGAACTCTCCGCGGCCACGTCCACGTTTCGCACCCTCGATTCGGAAGCCGAGGTGTTTTCCACGTTGGTGGCCAGGTTTTGTGCAGTGTACTCTAACCGGTTGGTATAAGCGCCCAATTGGCCTCGCGCCGCGTTCAAGTCATCGATTGCTGTATCCAGGAGAGCAATGGCACTTTGAGCCGCACTATGACCACTCAGCAATCCAGCGCCAATGGTACTGGCAATACCAGTCACATCGATCAAGGCACTGGCCACATCCAGATCATCGGCGTTGCCACCCTGGTTGGCCGTAATTTGTAAATTGATACCGCTGGTGGCATCGGTACCGTTCAACAAATTGAGGCCGTTGAACTGAGTCGCCTCTGCCATCTGGGTGATACCAGAAGCCAGAGAGTTGTACTCAATTTGCATCGCGGATCGCTGAGCGCTGCTGTAAGTATCGTTGGCTGCCTGCACGGCCAGTTCCCGCATCCGTTGCACGGCATCGGTAATGGACTGGTAAGCACCATCGGCAATGTTCAGCATGTTGATGCCATCCTGAACGTTATCCAGCGCTTTTTGAGAACCCCGGATTTGCGCCCGCAATTTCTCGGAGACCTGCAAACCGGCGGCGTCATCACCGGCCCGGTTAATACGGTAACCGGAAGCCAGCTTTTCCATGGTTTTACCCAGGGCACCGGTGTTATTGGTCAAATACCGCTGAGCATTAATGGATGAAACGTTGGTATTAACAACTAAAGGCATAAGCACTCCTTTGATTGGTCAAACAAGCAAAAACCACCGTGACACACCCCCATTTGGCTGCATAACACGTTGCGCCCCAGAATAAATCCATTATTCCGAACGCCGGGTTTTTGATAGTGTCATTCGTGTGATTCATACATTGAGCATTGCTAACCTTGATACCGAACAGGTGCTCATGGAACCTGAGACTGTATCTGTATCTCCTATCGGCAATCTACATTAAAACCTTGAATCTTTTTTCAAAAACTCCTCTGAACGGTGGACCCCTAAAATTCACTATTCCACGCCAAAAAAGTTTAGAAGCCTGCAGCATCAGTATTTCCCATTTTTTTCAATGTTAAACCGCCAATAAAATTTTCCAGCGAACAGGGGATGACTCACAGAGGCATCTCCGTCCCCTCACCTAGACTGACTAAAGGAGCTTAAACGCCTCAAGACCCAGCATCTTGCTGGGCCTTGAGAGGGAGTTAATCATCGTGGAATTGGGAAGCCGTTCCCGTTTCCACGACGGTTTCCTTGAGTGAGAGACCTATCCGCGCAGCAGCTGAAGGGCCAACTGCGGGGCCTGATTGGCTTGAGCCAACATGGCCTGGGAAGCTTGCTGGAGAATCTGATTTCGGGCCAGGTTGGAACTCTCCATGGCCACATCCACGTTGCGCACCCTCGATTCGGAGGCCGAGGTGTTCTCGATATTGGTGGCCAAATTCTGAGCCGCGTATTCCAAGCGATTAACAAAGGCTCCCAATTTTCCACGGGCCTCATTGACCGTATCCAGAGCGGCATCCATCACGGCAATGGCACTTTGAGCCGTCAAGTGACTACTCAAGTCACCGGCTACGGTCAGGGTAGCAGAAGTCATGTCATTGAGGGCGCTGGTAATATCCAGTTGATCGGCATTGCTGCCCTGATTGGCTGTAATTTGCAAATTCAAACTGGTGGGGCTGCTGGCATCCAGCAAATGAATACCGTTGAACTGGGCCGCCTGAGCCATCTGGCTAATCCCAGAAGCCAAGGAGTTGTACTCAATCTGCAAAGCTGATCGCTGAGCCGTGCTGTAGGTATCGTTGGCCGCCTGCACGGCCAGTTCCCGCATGCGTTGCAGAGAGTCGGTGATGGCCTGATAGGTACCGTCGGCAATGTTCAGCATGTTCAAGCCATCCTGAACGTTATCCAGCGCTTTTTGAGAACCCCGAATTTGCGCCCGTAATTTTTCGGACACCTGCAACCCGGCGGCGTCATCTCCGGCCCGGTTAATGCGATAACCGGAGGCCAGTTTCTCCATGGTCTTGCCCAGGGAACCGGTGTTGTTACTTAAATACCGCTGAGCGTTCAGCGATGAGACGTTGGTATTAATCACTAAAGGCATGGGTTCAATTAACTCCTCTTATATCATCAGAAATCGACGCAATGGAAGAGACCCTTCCAGACTGCGCTGCGTCCTGAGCAAATCCGTTGCCCGAACGCCAATTTCTCGGCTTGATGTTTTCCTATCAATAGCTAGATGATAGACCCAGTGTCTCACTCAAACACTGTAGTATCGTCTACAAATCTGCTTTCGACAGACTAGACCAAAAACTTTAAAACCCTCTCCAAAACTCCTCCACCCAGCGGAGTGAGCTACTCCTGCATTCGGAGGAACAAGCACCTAAAACCCTTTAGCCATCAGGGTTTCAAAAAACAGTGCAAACAACCCTACCGCAACACATGAAGGACCCGCATAACACGGGGAGTCCTACAAACGCTTTAGACCATGAAACGCACCCGAACATGCCAACCAATAAAGCCGATACACAAAGGCCCTTGGCAACGCCAGGTAATTAAGCTGATACACAAAGGCCCCTGGCAATGCCAGGAGCCTCTGATCCCAGATGAAACGACCACGGTGTCCGCTTAAAGACTTACCTTAACAAACTCAAGGCGATCTGCGGACTTTGATTGGCCTGGGCCAACATTGCTGAGGCCGCCTGCTGAAGTATTTGATTTCGGGCCAGGTTGGAACTCTCTGCAGCCACATCCACATTTCGTACCCTCGATTCAGAGGCCGAGGTGTTCTCAATGTTGGTGGCCAGGTTTTGGGCTGTGTATTCCAATCGGTTGGTAAACGCCCCCAACTGACCTCGGGCTGCATTAATGTCATCCAGTGCCGTATCCAGCAGGCCAATGGCACTTTGGGCCGCACTATGACCATTCAGCAAACCAGCGGAGATAGTACTGGCAATGCCAGTCACATCAATCAAAGCGCTGGATACATCCAAATCATCGGCATTGCCCCCTTGATTGGCTGTAATTTGTAAATTGATACCACTGGCCGCATCGGTGCCATCCAGCAAATTAATGCCGTTAAACTGGGCAGCCTCTGCCATCTGGGTAATACCCGACACCAGTGAGTCATATTCTGTTTGCATGGCCGATCGCTGAGCACTGCTGTAGGTATCGTTGGATGCCTGCACGGCCAGTTCCCGCATCCGCTGCACGGCATCGGTAATGCTCTGCAAAGCCCCATCGGCGATGTTCAGCATGTTCACACCATCCTGAACGTTATCCAGTGCTTTTTGAGAACCCCGAATTTGCGCACGCAATTTCTCGGAGACCTGCAAACCAGCCGCGTCATCCCCGGCCCGGTTAATGCGATACCCGGAAGCCAGCTTTTCCATGGTTTTGCTAAGCCCGTTGGTATTATTCGTCAAGTAACGCTGGGCATTCATTGCCGCCACGTTCGTGTTCACAATTAATGGCATATAGTGATTCTCCTATTCCGTTTGATTGAATAAAGCTCGGTTCCGGTGAGGCAAGGCATCCATTGCCTTGCCCTGACCACCAGGTCACTGACCTTGAGCGTACCCACCTATCAGGCACACCCAAGACCAGATGCTTTTACTCAAAACTACCTACTTATCGACTTACTGTTTAACTGACTTCTCGCGCTACCTTAACAGGCTAAGGGCAATCTGTGGGCTTTGATTGGCCTGGGCTAACATTGCTGAGGCCGCCTGCTGAAGGATTTGGTTTCGGGCCAGATTGGAACTCTCTGCAGCCACATCCACATTTCGTACCCTCGATTCAGAGGCCGAGGTGTTCTCAATGTTGGTGGCCAGGTTTTGGGCCGTGTATTCCAGTCGGTTGGTAAACGCCCCCAACTGACCTCGAGCCGTGTTGATGGTATCAATGGCGGTATCCAGCAAGGAAATGGCACTTTGCGCCGCACTATGTGAATCCAGTGAGGCCACTGTGATTCCCAAAGTACTGGCCGTCACATCTGTCAAGGCACTGGTCAAATCCAAATCATCAGCATTACCACCTTGATTGGCCGTAATCTGGATATTGATATTGGCAGGACTACTGGCATCCAATAGGTGAATGCCGTTAAACTGAGCAGCCTGAGCAATCTGGGTGATGCCAGAAGCCAGTGAATCAAATTCCGTCTGCATGGCCGATCGCTGAGCGGTACTATAAGTATCGTTGGCTGCTTGCACGGCCAATTCCCGCATCCGCTGCACGGCATCGGTGATGGATTGCATGGCCCCATCAGCAATGTTCAGCATGTTCACGCCATCCTGAACGTTATCTAATGCCTTTTGAGAACCTTTGATCTGCGCTCGCAATTTTTCGGAGACCTGCAAACCCGCGGCGTCATCTCCGGCCCGGTTAATACGATACCCCGAAGCCAGTTTTTCCATGGTCCGGCCAAGACCATTGGTGTTATTGGTTAAGTAACGCTGGGCATTCATTGCCGCCACGTTCGTGTTCACAATTAATGGCATATAGTGATTCTCCTATCCTTGGGTTGTGTGAGGTTGATGGGTAAAACTATTGGTTAACGCAGTAAACTGAGGGCAATTTGAGGACTCTGATTGGCTTGGGCCAACATGGCCGAAGCCGCCTGCTGCAGGATCTGGTTTCGGGCCAGGTTGGAACTTTCTCGGGCCACATCCACGTTTCGCAACCTGGATTCCGAAGCAGAGGTGTTCTCAAAGTTGGTGGCCAGATTTTGGCCAATGTAGTCCAGCCGGTTGGTGAATGCCCCCAATCGACTTCGGGTTGAGTTAATGGCGTCTAGTGCCGTATCCAGCGTCTGGATGGCTGTTTGGGCACTGGCATGAGACAACATGGAGGCCGTAAAGGTAATGCTGGTAATATCCATCAGACCGCTGATCACATCAAAATCGTCTGACGTTCCGCCTTGGTTGGCCGTAATCTGCAAATTCAAATTGGCGGGCGCCGAGGCATCGAGTAAATGAATGCCGTTAAACTGGGCAGCCTGAGCCATTTGTGTAATGCCGGAAGACAAGGAATCATATTCGGTTTGCATGGCCGAGCGTTGCGCACTACTGTAGGTGTCGTTGGAGGCCTGCACGGCCAATTCCCGCATCCGCTGTACGGCATCGGTGATGGATTGCATAGCCCCATCTGCGATGTTCAGCATGTTGATGCCATCCTGAACGTTATCCAGCGCCTTTTGAGAACCTCGAATCTGAGCCCGCATTTTTTCAGACATTTGCAAACCAGCGGCATCATCTCCGGATCGGTTGATGCGATACCCGGAAGACAATTTTTCCATGGTTTTACTGAGGTTATTGGTATTGCTGGTTAAATAACGCTGGGCATTCATGGCCCCCACGTTCGTATTCACAATCAAAGGCATTAATTTTCTCCTGTCCGTGCGCGATTGCAGCCCATTCCAATCCCCGTACAGCAAAAGCAAATCCATTGCCGTTGCCTGCCCAAGCATCCGGGCGACCGAGGCGGAAAGTTATCCTCATTTCGTGTGTGGTGAATAAATTACTACGTGCTTGAAGTGTGATCCGACAGACATAAATCTCCATCCAATGGTGGAAATATATGCTTGTGCCTCCTATCGGTAGAGGAGATCTAAAACTTTAGGGTTTAAAAAAATCCATCGGCATCCAATCCCCTGAAACCCTGTCCCTGCCTGATAAAAAAGACATTAATATATATTAACAAAATAAAAAGAAGATACCCAGCACCCCTCAATAATGATCGGGGAAGCACTCTTCAACCCAAACCGCAGTAACGCTCCAAACGGGTTCCGGCGCAACTTAAAGTCACTATCCCGCCATGGCCAATAGTGGCAAAAGACTGGCTGGGTGGCCGGATCGATCACGGTTCCCTAAAAACACTCAAAACTCAAAAACACTCGGTGATGAAAGCGGTGATGTCTCAGGCTCATTCTCGTTAAATTCTCCATTGTCCATACCCATACGGATTGGTGGACAGCCGCGCACCTTGAAAGGGAGCCTGCACCTTGGGCGCGGCAATGGCAGCAGCTGAGGCTGGATCTTCCAGCGGTTTCCCCTGAGCGGCAAATCCGCCATAAGACTGAAACACGGTTCGCCCCTGCGCTGGTTGGACCGGTTGCAAGGCCACCATTTTTTTCTGTTTTTCCACTTCTTGCTTTTGATGCCGCTTGTTGGTCTGGCGATAGGCAACCAAATTGATACCCACCCCGCAAACCGCAGCCCCTAAAGCCAAAGAACTCCAATAAAGCCCTTTACTTTGTGCCATCTTGATTTTGTCTGCAACCTTTTGAGTAATGGCACCAGAAGTGACGAGCTTTTCAACCTCGCTTTTAAACTGACTGGCCTCCTTTCCCAAATCAAGCTTCAAAATGGTTTCAGGCGTAGTGCCTTTATTCCACATGGCGCCCCATAATGATTGTCCTTTGGGGACATCCAGCAGCGTTAAATTCAAGTCCTTAAGGCTTTGAAACTTGCCCTGGGCGTCTTTAAAAAATGCCAGTTTTTCCAACCCTTTGGCCAAAAAGTTTCCGGCCAAAGCTTGCCCAAAAAGCAAATAAGGAATAACAACCGATAAACGAGTGGCCTGCTCTTTAAATTCTAGTTTGTCGCGGGAGGCATCGAGATAACTGGCCAGACCCACGAGTGTTAGCAAGCCCTGAAACCCTTTGTGAGTATCGAATTGAGATTTACCGGAACTACCAAAATTCAGGTATCTCAGCAGCTTGGGAATACGCTGGGATTCCTCTTTTACAAAACGCTTGAAAACCCATGGCATAGCCAAAGCAGTACCCATAGTCCCCAACCATAAGGCGCCCACTTGCTTTTGGCGCTTAGTGGCCTTGGCCACCGGGTCCGATTCCCCTTGGGCAATATGAACTCTGGAATGCTCTAAACCCGCCACACCGGTAAAATTAGTGGTATGAAATTTTTTAGCCGTAATGACATTTTTCCAGTGCTGGATCATATACTCAAAGGCAAAGGCACTGCCCAAGGCACCTAAAATGGCCCCGGATTTTGCAGCAAGCAGCTTGGTAGGCACTGTTTTAGAGAAATCCTTAACGCCATATTGCGCCCAGCTTTGACCAATTTGCTTATAATCCAGACCACCTTGCATCTTGGCGATTAAAGCACCAACCGCAGTACCCACGACTGGCACCGTGAAATAAAAAGCCCCATCTTCCACAAATTCAAGAAATGTATCTTCAAAAAATTGAATTTTGTTCACACGCTGGGCAGTCGGATCGTCTTTACCCAACTGTGCATTACGCAACAAGCTAACCGGTGCCTTTGGCAACCAGACACCTGCCGTATCTTGAGCAAACTGCTTCACAGCTTCGGGAGTAATCACGCTGGAAACCACGTTAACCACACCACCAAATTTTGGCTCCTGACTACTTTGAATGAATTTTTGCGGTGTTGGTTGGGACATTTTAAACCCTCTGGGTCAATGGATGCTTTTATAAAACCGGTGAAAGTAAAAAACCGCCGACCTGTTTAGGAGGGAGGTCGGCGGTTTGGCTGTATCTGGTTAAAACTGGGGTTTAGATTTCTTCACAGCGCATTGGCCCACACTCCCGAAGGATAATGGGACACATAATCATCACAATGGCAAAAATAGTGAAGAATTCCATGATGCTTTCCAAAAGAGACTTTCCTAAAGATATACTCAGAATGAGTAAACTTTTTAACTTCCCAATAGAGTACTGTTTCAAGAAAATCTGTCAATCCCAAAAGTTGCACGCATACAGCCATAAAGTTACAACCATGAAAAAAAGGGGCCCGGATGAACCGAGCCCCATATCGTTTGTTGGAAAAACGAAACCGGTGTGAATCGTTTCGCCAACCACCCGGGCTTACTGTTGCAACAATCGCAACGCCAGCTGGGGTGTTTGGTTAGCCTGTGACAACATCGCCTGCGAGGCCTGCTGAAGTATCTGGTTTCGAGAAAGGTTAGAGCTTTCCATCGCCACATCCACGTTTCGAATCCGTGACTCTGAGGCACTCAAGTTCTCAATCCCTATGGAGAGGTTATTGGCGGCTCCTTCCAGACGGTTGACCACCGCACCCAGCACACCGCGCTTGGTATTCACCGAATCAATGGCGGCATCCACCTGAGTCAGCAGGTTACGGGCTGCTAAACCGTTGACCAGACTTGAGGTCAACGCTAGCCCATCCCAGCCAGTGATCCCCAGCGTGGAGGCCTTGGAGTCGCCCAAGGCACTGGCGATATCGATCTGATCGGTGGTGGCGTTATTGGGGCCTACTTGCAGCGTAAACTGGGTAGGGCTGGCACTGGACAACAGATAAACCCCGTTGAACTGGCTGGCAAACGAGATACGGTCAATGTCGGTCAGCAATTGAACAATCTCTACCTGCATGGCCGAACGCTGAGCGGTGTTGTAGGTATCGTTGGACCCCTGTACTGCCAGCTCGCGAATCCGCTGTAAGCTGTCGGTAATGGTTTGCAGAGAGCCATCCGCGATGTTTAATACGTTGATCCCATCCTGGGTGTTATCGAAGGCTTTTTGAGAACCCCGGATTTGGGCCCGCAACTTCTCGGATAACTGCAAACCGGCCGCATCGTCCCCGGCCCGGTTAATGCGGTACCCGGAGGACAGCTTTTCCATCGTTTTACCCAGCATGCTGGTGTTCATACCCAAACTGCGCTGAGCGTTTAATGAGGAAACGTTGGTGTTAATGACTAGAGGCATTCGAAATCTCCTTTTTCCTAAATCCCTCAAACAGGTTACGGACCTGGAATCCCTTCCAGGCACCGCACACTAACCCGGTGATGACAGCGAGCCATCCAAGGTCAGATGAGGGGGCGTTTGTGCGTAACTAAGTTTTTCCAACAAGACACCGTTGAAAGCATTGCTGAATTCATTGGTGTCACCAACACGTTCTGTTGGCTTACATAAGGCTTATCGGGTCAGAGTCGCTCAAACTGAAGACCTGACGCCAAAAACTCCACCGTTTATCGGAAGGCTCCCATCCTGAGAAAAGCTGTAAAACCCAGGCTAAATCTGAGTTTTCAGGGTGCTTAAAAAAACGCCCAAAAACCTGTTCGTCTCCCCCATGCAGAGGAGCCAAGCCTATTCTCAGCGCCGCTTTTTTCTCAAAATAAATACTATAATGAGGAAGTGGGAAGTTTTTGAAAGAGTGAGCAATAAACAAAATGGTCCCTCATGACGTTTTCTGAAGATCGGGCTGAAGATCAGACTGAGGTGCGAGCTGAGGCACAAGGAAGCACGACTCACAGCCCTCCCAAACGCAGAAATGCCTGGGAAATCCTGGGACATGCCATGGCCCTTTACGGGGCACATTGGAAAGCCTTTACCTGCGTTTTAATCTGGCCGGTCGGGCAAATGGTTCTGGGCACCTACGGAAGCCAAGTCATCAACCTGTGGCTGCTTGAATACAACCAGGGTCTGGCCATGCAATACCCTTCAGTGGCAATTGTACTGGCTATTTTCATTAGCCTGTTGTTTATGGGGTTAATTTTACGCGGCGGATGGCAATTCATGCTGTATTGGTCCAGCCTATGTCTCAATGCCTGGGAAGCGGAAAACGGCCAACCCCTGGACTTTAAAAAAGCCTACCAAAGCCTCAGTGAAGAGAAAAAAGCGCCCTACGCCATTTTGGCCTGTACCTACTTCAGCTTGCCTGCCCTGACATTCTTGCCCGTGATTCTTCTGACTCTGTTGGGTGCTTTTTTAGGCCCCAATATGCTGGAACTCCTACTGATTGCGGGCTTGTTGCAAAGTATGTTTCTGGGGGCTATTTGGATATTCAGTTTAATTCCCCTCACCTTTATCTTCCAGATTGCCGCCTTTGAAAAAGGTCTACCGTCCAACCCCACTCATACCTTCCTGCTCAGTTGCAAACTCAGCCTGAAACAATTCTGGAAAACCACTTTCCTGCAAATAGCCATCTTTCTTCTGACCAACATCCTCATTCCCCAGCCCTTGGTATGGGCATTGCGGCTCTCCAAACTGAGCGCCCCACTAGACCAGCTGCACACCTGGCTGATTCAGCAATCCATGATAGGCACTGAGGCCACCTTGAACAGCCTACCCATGATGGGAAATATACTGGGCGAGGACTTCTCCTGGGTTCAATTCTTATCCCAATCCATGACCGATCTCTGCCTGTCCTGCACCCTGACCTTACTATTGCTTCCCTTGGGGACCTTTGTATTCACCCTCCTTTATAAAGATATTCTGAAATGCGATCGGTCTAAAAAAACCTGGCTGGGCGTTTAGAAACCAACCAAAGAGAGGGCGCATGCCAGTCGCTTACCATTGCGTTTGTAAGCAAATGTTTCAATTTATACGGTTCACCCTTCAGAATAATGCTTGGGCGTCCGAAGAGGAGAGCAGTGGAAATTACATTTTCAATGTCTCTCCCCTAAAAATCTCGTAACGGCGCCTTTCTCTCGGGCGCCATTTTTATTGGCCCACCGGTTTAATTATCAATATGATGAATAGCCAGCCCAGCGCTAGGCAAGCCCTTCAAAAAGTCTTATAGTTTGAATCAGTAAATCGATTGGTACGGATCATGCGCCCTACACTTCTTAGTATCCATCCTGTTATGGCCCTAATGTTGGCCCTGTGCTGCCAATGGGGCGGCCCCATCGGCTGGGCGGACACTCATCTGGATGCCTTAGAGCAGAGCTTGTTTTCCACCACCTACCCCCAGGAAAACAACACCCAGCGACTGGATCGCCTGGATCAGCGGGTATTCGGAGACGTGCAAACCGGTACGGACAGCACCCGAAGCGCCCGCCTGCAAGGCGTCTTGAAAAATCTGCTAACGCCGCCCAAAGCGGCCACCACACCCCAAACCAACGGCGGCCAGAGCCAGCCGGGGTTATCCGACCCTAATTCACAGTCCAATAACGGCTACGCTGAGGCCCCCACTAACACCATTCCGGATGCCACGGACTACCCCACCGTCACCGCCCTGGAGCGGCAAGTCTTTGGCCGTGATTTCATTCGGGAAGATGTGCCCTTACGCCTGAACCGGCTGGAGAAAAAAGTTTTTGGCCAAGCCAACCCCAACCGCCCCATGGCCGATCGGGTGGACAGCCTGCTCTCCCGCTACCCCAACGTGGTGGCCAACGCCAGCACCGCCCCGGATGTGGTCAATGTTGCCCCTGCCAAGGTCAACCCCATCCTGCAAAGCCTGCCTGATGATTCCAGTCAGTTTAGCAGCAGCCAGCGAGACATTTACAGCAAACTGGACGCCCTGGAGCAGCATCACTTTAACGGCCAAGGCAATCCCAAAGCCCTGATTACGGAACGACTGGATCGACTGGAATTAAAGGCCTACGGGCAAACTTTCAACGGACAATCGGTGGACTACCGGGTAGCCCGCCTGCTGAGTCCTTACCAAAGTAACCGCAACGCCAACCGAAATACACTGAGCAGCCAAAGTAGCGTCAATCGTCCGGGCTTCCAGCCACGCCCCGGCTATCAGAGTTCATCGTCCAACTGGCAATCCAGCAGCAGCAGTAGCAGCAGTACCAATGCAAGGCCGCCCCAGAATATTCAAATTGGCGGCGGCTTTAGTAGCAACAGCAGCTACAGTTTCAGCCCGGAAATGATGTCCATGCTGCCCCCCAATGTCCGTTCCCAGGTGGATGGCACCAGTGCCAATAGCACCGGAACCGTGATCGGCGCTCCCGGTACGGTGGTTATTGAGCGGCAAAACATGGGCAATGGCGGAGCAAACACCGGTTTTCAAACCTACGGCAACGCCCCCATCCAGAATTACAACTATTACAGCAGCCCAAACGGCACGGTGACCCAAAGCCAATCCACCACGGTCATTCAACCCAACGGTCAACAAGCCGTCTTTCAGTATTCCGAAAGCAACCCAACCCCCTACCCCATGGCGAACCCGGCTTATGTGGGCGACCCTGCTTTTTTACAAAGCCTGAACCAACTGGAAATCAATGTGTTCAAACAAGTCAATACCGTGGAACCGGTTCCTGTCCGTATCGGACGACTGGAAGCCTCTCTGCTGGGCCAAATGTACCCCGCCTTACCCGAGCAACAGCGTCTGGCCAATCTGGAAAAAACCTACCGCCTGCAAGCGGTCAGTAAATTACTGGGCCAAAGCAAGGGAGCCAACCTCGGACGAGGGGTGGGCAGCATGTTCATCGGGGTGCCTTTAAACGGCCCCAACCCCATCAATCCCATGGGAATGCCCCAGCCCTTGCCAGTGAACCCCAGCGTTTTTGGACGCTAAACCAGCGGCAGCAGAGCGTTATTTCAACACAACAGAGCGACCACGCTTGGGAACTTCCGCGGTTGTTTTCAAGGGGGTGAACCCAAAGAGAATGCAAAGTATAAAAAGGGTGCGAGTGGCGTTTCGCCATCAGCACCTTCCTTAGGTTGCTGAAACAACCACGAGTTTGAAAACAACCGCGGAAGTTCCCCAAGCGCGGGGCTTTCTTAAACGAACGCAGGGGCTCACTGCCAACTGGGTTGTCAGCACAGCAACATGTGAGGTTATCAGCCAAAAGAGCGCAATAAAGTCACTAAAGCAACGCACAGGGCCTCAATCTGGGCGTCCGTGTGGGCAGCGGATAAGGCAATGCGCAAGCGAGCCGTCTTGGGTGGCACGGTGGGGGGACGAATGCCCTGCACAAAATAGCCTGCTGCCAATAGGGCTTCACTAATGGCCACGGTTTGAGCACTGTCGCCAATCAGCACGGGCACAATGGGGCTTTTGAGGGGGAGGGGAATCCATTCTTGCAGACCGTGGGTCATCACGGCTCGCTCCAAAGTACGCACGTTCTGCCATAAGCGCTCCCGCCACACCGACTCATCCAGAACCAAGTCCAGCGCCGCCAGAGAAGCCCCCAACACCGCCGGAGACTGAGCCGTGGAATAAATAAACCCTCGGGCCTGATTGACCAACCAGTCCATCAATACCTTGGGACCAGCCACGTAAGCACCCGACCCGCCCAAGGCCTTGCTGAAAGTACCCATTTGCAGGGCCACCCGATCACTGACCCCAAACTGCTGGCACAACCCCGCCCCGCCATGGCCAAACAGGCCGGTGGCATGGGCCTCATCCACCATCACCAAGGCCCCGTAATGCTCGGCAATCGCCACCAGCGCCTTTAAATCAGGGTAATCCCCGTCCATGGAGAAAACGCTGTCGGTAATAATCCATTTGCGAGCCTCTGCCGGGGCCTGAGCCAGCTTTTCAGCCAGATGGCCCAAATCCAGATGTCGATAGCGAGTCCAACGGGCCTTGGACAGCAGGCAACCATCGATCAGGCTGGCATGATTAAGGCGATCACTGAACACAAAATCATCCGGCCCCAAAATGGCCTGTAAAATCGCCACATTGGCCTGATAACCGGAGTTAAAGACCAGGGCGGCCTCCGCATGCTTAAAGGCAGCCACCTTGGCTTCCAGTTCCAGCACCAAGGGATTGGTGCCCCCAATCAACCGAGAGGCGGTGCTGCCAGTCCCATAATTCTGCACCGCTAGCATGGCCCCGCCCTGCAAACGGGGATGACGGGCCAACCCAAGATAATCGTTGCTACTAAAATTAATGGCAGGCCGTCCTTCCACCTGAACGGCCATGGGGCCAGCCTCAGGGGTCCAGACCAGCTCTCGACAACGCCGCAACTGACCCACTTGAGCCTTTTGCGCCAACTCGGCCTGATAGCCTGCGAGCAAGGAAGAATCGATACCAGCCATGGCCTGAAGCATAACAAATCCGTAAGCATTTGGCACCGGGCAAAGCCAGTTTACAAAAACGCACATCAAAAAACCCCGACTCGATTCAAGCCGGGGTTTTCAAAGTCTAGTGAGTAAGTGGTCTACACAGAAACCACTTCGGTCACGCCGGGGACATACTGCTTGAGTTGCTCCTCAATGCCCATTTTCAGGGTGTAGGTAGAGCTGGGGCAAGTACCGCAGGCACCTTGCAGGCGAACCTGAACCACGCCTTCGCTGGTCACATCAATCAGTTCCACATCGCCGCCATCGGCTTGCAGGTAAGGACGCAACATGTTCAGCACTTCCTGAACCTTGTCACGATCCACTACAACGGCCTCAGCAGCCGGGGTTTGCAGAGTCTCTTCCATGGACGTTCTCCTTGTCATCAGTTGAGTGTGGGGAAATGGAAACTCAATCCCGGTCTAGATACCGAAAGAGGTGCCGCAGCCGCAAGAGCTGGTGGCGTTGGGATTGATAAATTTAAAGCCGCCATCCATCAGGGCGTTGGAAAAATCGATGCGTGTCCCCTTGATGTAGGGAACCACCATGGGATTCACAAAGAAGGGCACCCCATCGAAGTTGAGCACCATATCGCCTTCGGCGGCTTGCTCAGCGGGTTGCAGGTCGTACTGCAGTCCAGCGCAACCGCCACCGACCACCGCCACCCGAATACCGGTATTGGCAGTGTCTTTCAGCACTTCTCGTGCCTTGGTGACTGCTGCGGGCGTTACTTCAATAATGGAATTCTGAGCTTGTTCAGGGGCTTGCTCGGCGATTTCAGCCATAACCATCTCCTTCGCATTTAGGGGAATCTTGCCTAAGCATAACGTAAGCGTCAACGTTTTTCAACGCTTCCCATCTGTGCTTAAACCACGCTGCCCCCGTCAATGGTAATAATTTCGCCGGTCATGTAGGTATTTCGGTCAGACACCATGAAAGCGGCAAACTCGGCCAGCTCTTCCGGGCGGCCCATGCGGCCCTTGGTGCACCACATCTCATACACTTCCTTAAACTTGTCCGGCAGAGAATGCCCCAGATCCGTATCAAAAATACCGGCGGCAATCCCGTTCACATTCACGTTAAAGGTGCCAGCCTCTTTGGCCAGACACTTGGTGAAGCCAATAACGGCCGCTTTGCTGGTGGCATAATGCACCGAGGTGGGCAAAGCCCGAATGGCCCCGATAGAAGTCAGGTTCAGGATGCTACCACCCCGTTGACGAAGCATTTGTTTAAAGAAGGGCTTGGTAATGTAGTACAAACCATTCACGTTGGTGTTAATCACGTTTAACCAGGCAGTTTCTGTGGTGGTTGCAAAGCTGTCGGCCTTGTTAATGGCCGCGTTGTTTACCAATGCGTCAATCCGGCCAAACTCGGCCAGAATATCAGTCACCATCTGTTTGATGGCGGGTTTATCCACCACGGAGACCTTGAAGGCTAAGGCCTTACGACCGTGCTGCTCAATACGGCGAACGGTGTCTTGGGCTTCCGCATCGTTAGAGTTGTAGTTAAAGGCAACATCAGCGCCTTCTCTGGCAAATACTTCGCACAGTGCCTTGCCCAAGCCACGAGAACCACCGGAAATAAAGGCCTTCTTGCCTTCTAACAATCCACTCATTAATTTACCGCAAACCTTTCTACTCAGAATACAGAGGAGACGAGTATCGAAAATATATCAAAAAAAACAGGGAAGCCCCAAATTATTATGCCAGTACAGGCTGATCCAGAAACACGGGTTCTTCTATGAAGCGCAGCACGTCTTGAGCGATATGGTCCGAAGCGCCTGGACGCCCATGCAACCCGGCGGCCTCTCTCAATGAAGCGTAACGACTTGGAGATTCTAGCAAAGATTCTATCATAGGCACAATTTGCTCGGGCTGTTTTAACATTAAAGCAGCACCGGTACTGGCCAGAAACGCGGCAGTCTGGGTTTCTTGGGGCATGGGCGGGGTCACCGCATCAGCTATCAGGGGCAAGCGGCAACTCAAGGCTTCAAACGTGGTCAGTCCACCCATTTTGGTGACCATAATATCTGAGGCCATCATCAGGCTCTCAATTTCATGGGTATAGCTTAATACCTTAACCGGCACCACGGCCTGAGCGGCAATGGCTCGGGATTCCTGCAGCAGGCCCTCGTTACGCCCGGCCAGAAACACCACCTGAATGGGGGCCTGTGCTAAACGGGAGCTAGTAACCAGCGACTGATAAATACTCAGGATATTACCCCCGCCCGCCCAGCCAGCGTTCATGAAAATAGTAAAGCGCTCCGGGGCCAGCCCCAGTTGACTACGAATCAGCCGCTTTTCCATATCCGTCACCGGATGAAACTTGGAATGCACCGGCATGCCCATTACCTGGATCTTGTAAGCATCCACCCCAAAATCCATCAGCTGCTTTTTGGCAAATTCGCTGGCCACATAGTACTGGCGAACATCCTCACAGGCCCAGCCCCGCCAGAAACCGTGATAAGGGTCTGTGACCACGGTCAGCAAGGGAATCTGATCCTGGAGCTTCATCCGCCGCAAAACGTAGGCAAAAAAGTGCTGGGTCATGGGATGCACCGAGACAATGACATCCGGCATCATTTTACTGAAGATGCGCTGAGCATAGCCCATGGCACTCTTGAAGATTAGACGGGACTCGTTAGGCCTGAACTTGTTGACGGCATTAAAGTAGTAATGCATCAAATCCTGATGATCGCGGAGCAAAAAATTATAGAAATCCGCGGCCTTACGGCTAAGATAATGGGCTTCTTCCAGCACCTGGGTGACGGTCACCGCCGTTTGTCCGCCCGAAACTTTAAGCAAGCTGCTTTGAAGCGCATTGGCGGCGCTTCGGTGGCCACCACCGGTATCGGATGAAAGAATCAGGACGTTTTGCGATGCCATGCCGGGTAACCGTTACTCTATTGATTAAGGGACGGTCTACTGATGGGGGTTTAGAGCCAAATAATTGGATTTCAAGACAGGAGCATTGTCGTTCGTTTTGAGCCCGGAGTCAAGGAAAAGGCCACCAGAATCCAAGCGCTTGGACACTGTCGAGACGCTCGCATTGCGCTGCATACTAAAGACGATCAACGTCATTGAAAGTATTGACTCAACTCAGCCTGATGCAATAAAGAATTCTCCCGATCTCTAGTGAACAGATTACCACCTTTTTAATTAAAAAACATTTAATAAGTCGTAATCATCCAATCTCTGCGTTGGTTACTGTAGCGAAGCCCGGTGTTTCAATAAAACATGACCCAAACAGGGGATTATCCCAATCAGCGGTTAAGGCTCCCAAGCTCGACAGTTAATGGCCGGGGTGGGGCGGCCGGAAAACAGCAAAATCGGCGACTGCAAGCGGCTTCCCTTATCCTCAATGGGAATCCAGTAATCCTTCAACAGCACCTCGGCAATCCCCAGCCGCTGAAAGCCAAACTGCTCCAAAGCTTCTAGGCCAGCCTTGCAGAACTCGTAGCACTCCACATAAACAGTGGCCCCCGTGGTGGTCAGCAGCACCTGTTGTACGGCATACGTCACCATATCCCGGTAGGCGCTTTCCCAGCCCGGATTGGCCAGCACACTGAGTGTGAAGTCTTTATAATCGCGAGTCACCAACTCCACGGAGCCAATGAAGCAATCCCGGGCCAGATCCTGAAAAACCCAACGCCGCTTGAAGGCCCCCTGCGTCTTTTCAATCAGTCTGACCGGCATAGGCTGATAAAAATCTCGCCAGCCCTTGCTGAGACAAATCCGGGCATCCACTGGCAAAATATCGTTATATAAGGTGGCCAATTTGGCACAATCCCCATTGTTGCCATCCCGCAGGCCTTCCAGAGTAACCGGCGGCAATTTGAGATTGGCCGGATTGCGGTGTACAAAGTAGTGTTGCCGGGTGCAACGCCGAAACCCACAAGACTTGAGCAAGGCTAGGCCCGTTTCGTAATGCTGATCCACATAAGCCAAAAAGGTTTGAACCCCATCGCCCCCGTAACGGTTGATCACGTAATTGACCAATTGCGTACCCACATCATAAGAAAAGGAATCGGGATCCAGGATCAAATGATCAATTTTCCAGCGCCGGGAATGACTCCCGTCCCGGCTCAGCCAAATCATGCCCAAGACCTTGTCATCGGCCACCGCCACGAAAATGGCGGGCATAAACTGCAAATTCAGTGGCAATAACTGGCTAACCCGGTGCAAGGGGATGTATAACTGTTGCATGGTCTTCAACAGAGAGTATTCCGACTCCCGATCGCTATAGCGATTCAGTAAGGTCAGCACCTGTCGAAGTTCGCCGGGGCGCAGCGCCCTGATTTTAATCATTGTGCTATGATTCTCAGATAGTACACCCCTATTATAATGTCCCTTCTTCATCTTGGCAGATGCCTGTTTGAATTGAAACCCAAGCCCATGACCACCAAAGACAAAGCAAGCAAACGGCAAAACAGCCTGATTGTGAACAACAAGAAGGCCTACCACGAATACCATGTCCTGGAGACCTACAAGACAGGCATTGTCCTCACAGGAACCGAGATTAAGTCCCTGCGGGCCGGTAAAGTCTCCATGAACGACAGTCACGCTCGCATTCAAAACAGTGAAGTCTTCCTGTACGGCCTGCAAATCAGCGCCTATGATCAAGGCTCCTACAACAACCATCAGCCAGATCGGGTTCGCAAACTGCTCTTAACCCGTTCGGAAATCAAAAAGCTGATCGGCAAAACCAAGGAATCCGGCCTAACCCTGATTCCCCTGAAACTATTTTTTGAACGTTGCTGGGTCAAAGTGGAGTTGGGCTTGTGCAAAGGCAAAAAACTGCACGACAAGCGGGACGCCATTTCCGAGCGAGACAGCAAGCGGGAAATCAGCCGGGCCTTAAAACTGGGCAACCGCTAAAAATCCTCCACCCGCTGTAGGGAAGGGATGAGGCGCTTTTACTGAAAAGCGGCTAAAATCAAAATACGTAGGAAAGTTCGGTTCAGACAAAGTCTGTCATAAAAAGTATGGTTGCGGAGGAAAGCCCCGGTGGCAAGGGAGCTGCCTGATTCCTGAAAACTGGCCAGACTTTAGAACGCCTTTCCTGTTGTTTTCACCTGAGCATTTGAGCCAAAGGAGACGCCATGCCTCCCAGAATTAAGCAAGGGGAAGTGCCCAAGCCCATCCTCAAAAAAGGCACGTTGGGTGGCCTTCCCTTTAACGCCCTGACCACTGCTTGTTTACAGGCCGGGCATACCGATTGCATTATCGATTTCGGGCAACCCGAATCGCTGCCCACGCTCCGGGCCGCCAGCAGTGTACAAATCGGCAAAGGGCGCCAAAAGTTTACGGTGGACCTGAATGGCCGTTTTTACAACAGCTACAGCGATGCCCTGTACCGGGGCCAGCTACCGGAAGTAATCCTAACCGCCCCGTCGGCAGAGCGTTTTCCGGACTATATTCTGGCTTTTACCGGCTACATTGAGCAATTGGCCAAACTGGGCTTTTTCTTGCCCCGCAAGCAAATCATTCAAAGAGACCCGGTTACCGAATTGATCCCCTGTACCATTTTGACCGGGGAGGGCTTGCTGTTCAGCCGCTTTATTACAGAGTTGATGATCAACCTGAAAACCTTACAGTACGAACACCCCAGCCTAAGCGATGACATTCGAATGCGCATTATCGGGCGTTTTGTACGGGGCTTTTGGGATTCATCCCACGGCCCAAGCGAGCTTGACCTTGGCCCCATTACCGCCAAACTGAACGCCTTACCCATAGTTCCCACACAAGTCTCTATTGCCGGGGGAGACTTGTGGACCCAGGGCACCATTCAGACTGTCCTGAACAGCCACGGGCTGCAAGTCAAAATCCCTCTGCAAAACGACAACGCCCCGGAGCGGTTGGAATTTCAGAACGCCCTGACCCGAGTATCCACGGTCATTCTCCCCGCCCTGATCACCCTGGATGTCCTGAGCGAAAGTGAGGTAGCCAGCCTGGCGCCCAAAATTCAGGAAGGCATCTGGACCATTGGCATCAAGCGGGAGGCCTTGAGTGAAAGCGAAAAGCCCGCCAAATCCGGCAAAGGCAGTAAGAGTAAATCCCAACCGGCCAGCAAACCCGCCAATCCTCGACTGGGATGGAGTGATGTGGCCATTATGGCTGGCTTGAATCATTACGCCCAAACCCTGCATCTCTCTGAGGAGAGCCAGTTATTTGGGCAACTGACCCAAAAACTGTTCAGCTATTGCCAGCAACAATAAATATCCGCCCCAAAACAGATTAAAAGATTGCCCCTGCTACTTCTGGGGAGCGCGTTGGCACGACAATTCCGAAAGACCGCCTAAGTAAAGCCCAGTATTCTCTCCTAGCGGATTTGCCCAGCCAACTGCTTGGCCTTAATCAGGGTGTTAAAGGACACCAGAATGGAGGGGTAATTCCGCTGGCTTTCCAGGGTGCATCCACGGCATTCTCTGGACTTGCCGACCTGTTCGCGGTGTGTTCTGGCCTTTTCGCCCTGCCATAGGCTTTGGAAGTTAAAGTCGGCCTGCCGCAAATTGCCAAACGACTTGTTTTCAATCGGGTTATGGGCAAACTCTTCACAGCCACTGACTTCGCCTTCGCTACTGATGTAGGCACCCAAACTACCGGCTTTGCAGCAAAACATGGGTTTGTCTTCCACCACCGTACGGCGATTTTCCTCTTGGCTAATCAGGTCTACAGCCGACTTCAACGCCCCATCTTCCGGGGTGCTTGTATGGTACAGGAACTTCAGGCGGCCAGATAGGACATCCTCTTTGACCCGCTGGGTAATTTCAAGGTACTTGGCCTCAAAAGGCTCCAAATCCCGCTTGGCCCGACGCTCCTGAAAAGAGGGTAAGTCATGGCCGGTCATCTGCACACTACGGCGCATCAGGTTCAGGTTCCACTTGTCCGGCTTTAAAATATCCCGAACCATCAGGTACCAATCATCCATTACCTCGACATTACTGGGCGAGCAGACCGTGCAGAGCTGAATATCCAGATGATCGTAGTCGTAGCGCTCCCGAATGGTTTTCAGGGCTTCCAGTGCATCAACGCTGTTCTGCCACGCATCCCAGGAACTGGACTTGGTATAACGAATGGCGTTATTGGCCTCTTTGGGGCCTTCAATGCTCAAACTCCAGGTCAAGTGCAGGTCGGGACAGGTCTGCATAATGCGGTGGGTAATCTCCAGAAGCAATTCAGGCTTCCAGGCATTGGAAATAATGTAGACCGACTGCACCGGGGTGAGGCGGTAAGCCGCTTCAATAATTTCGGGCAAATGACGGTTTAAGGTCGTCTCTCCACCAGAGTAGACAATGACGTTAAGGTTTTTACCCACCGAAGCGTAGGTCTTTTCAATCTCGGCCAGACTCATCTCGTTGGTTTTGGCGTTCAGGGTGTCGGCAAAGGAGCAAAACCCGCAGCTGTAATTACAACGGGTGGTCACAATATGGGTTAGCATGACCGGGTCCGGCACCTGATAAAGCATCTGGGCGGCAAAGCCACGCATAATCGGGCCAAACAGGGTGCGATCGGTGCGGGAATGAATGGGCTCATACACCTCACGATGGTAGACGGAAGGATACTTGCTTAAATCGACCCCCAACAAAGCCAAGCGTTTGGCGTTCTCCTGTTCGGGACGCAATTTAACTTTCCGTTGATTGTCTGAAAGCAAGGTTGCCATTATGATTCAAAATCCTTTTTCAAGGCCTTTGACAGGGTTAAATGTAAGAAAAATGCCTTCACAAGTGTGCCTTTACACGAAATTCCGTCTGAAGTAGCTATCAAGTTGAGAGTAAGGGGGTCAGGAAAGTTCTTTAACAGACATAACGGGTAAAACGATTGAAAATCTTCTCAAAACGTCAACCACAACAATCCGATGAACCCGATTTGCCTGAAACAAGGTCTCCTTAACTTTGTCCATTCGAACATGCCTGCAACTAATAAAATAAAACCGAATTTAAGGCTCAGGTTGATACTTTGTATAGTTTACTCCAACTCCTGAACAGGATAAAGGTTTTAGCGCAAGGAGTGCCCAAAACCGGTTCGGGCAATGATCTCCCGGATGGCATTCATGCACGCTTCCAGACGCTGATTGACCAGCACATAATCAAACTGATCCTGCAAGGTCAACTCATGCCGGGAAATCTCCAAACGTCTGGCGATATCGGCTTCTGCTTCCGTGCCTCGGGTGCGCAGGCGATACTCCAGCTCTTCCAGGCTGGGCGGGGCCACAAAAATCAGGTGGGCCTTGGGGAATTTTCGCTTGACCTGAAGGGCGCCCTGCGTTTCAATCTCTAGCAACACGTTCTTTCCCCCATTGAGGGAATCCTGCACCACGGAGCGAGGAGTTCCGTAGTAATTGCCGTTGTATTCGGCCCACTCCAGCAAATGATGGCGCTCAGCATTGGGCTGGGCCTGATCCTGGGCGATCAATGCCTCAAACTCGGCCCGGGTCTTGAAGTGATAGCTGACCCCGTCCGTCTCCCCAGCACGAATGCCCCGACTGGTGGCGGAAACCGAAAGGGTCATATTGGCCTCAACGGCCAGCAACATCTTGCACAACGACCCTTTGCCCACGCCGGATGGGCCGGTAATGATGTAAATATGGCCGGGGACGGGTTGGTTCATGATGGCAATCAACAATCCAGATTATTCAAAAATTACGGAATCCGCACCAGGCAGGAGACCACAGGACAGACGCCGAATGGCACACTCCACGGTTGGGGCTTATAATAATAACGTAAGCCCCAGTCCACAGGAAACCATGAATCAGCAAGCTCAAACCGCATCCACGGATGCGCCCTCTGTTTTGGCTGGCCGAACCGGCGTCATTTTCATTGTTGATGATGAAATGATGGTCACCGTCAGCCTGCAAACCATGCTCAGCCTGGAAACCCCACACCAGGTGCACTGTTTTAACAACCCGCTGGAAGCCCTTGAGCAAGTGAGCGCCCTACGGCCCGATGTGGTCATTTCGGACTTCTCCATGCCGGGACTGGACGGGATTCAGTTTCTGCGAAAAGTCAAAGCCCTGCTTCCTGAAAGCACCCTGATTCTACTGACCGGATACGCGGACAAGAAAAATGCCATTGAGGCCATCAATACCGTGGGCATTTATCGCTACATCGAGAAGCCCTGGGACAACGAAGACCTTAAAATCAGCATTGAAAACGGCCTGGAACGCAGCCGACTGGTGGGGGATCTCAAAACCTCCGTCTCCGAACTCAGCGAAGCCCGTCGCTCACTGGAACAGCACAATGTGCATCTGGAAAGCCTGGTGGCAGAGCGCACCCGCGATTTGCAAGAAACCTACCAAAAGCTGCAATCCATCGTTAACAACACGGCTGATGGCATTTTAACCCTGAACGCCCAGCTGGCCATTACTTCTGTCAACCCGGCAGCCAGTCAATGGCTGGAACAAAAGCTGAACCTTAGCGCCACGCAAGCGCAAGGCAAGCCCATTCAGAGTGTGCTGACCCTCCCTCCTTCAAATGGCCAGCCTCGCCCGCTTGAGGGCCTGTTTCAGACCTCACCCGGCCCTAAAACAGAAGAAGTCTTGTTGGGGGAGCTGCCCCTGGAGGCCAACGTCTCGCCCTTGCAAAGCCACCCCGATGGCACCGCCCCGGGTTTTGTACTGGTGCTGCGGGACATTACCCAACGCAAGGATATTGAGCGCCTACGGGATGACTTTATGTCCACCCTGACCCACGATTTGCGCACCCCGTTATTGGCGGCCATCCAAACCCTGGGCTTTTTCGCCGATGGCACCCTGGGAGAACTATCCGAGAAGCAATTAGAACTGATTCATATGCTGACCCAAAGCAACCGGGAACTGCTGGGACTGGTCAACGTGCTGTTGGAAGTCTACAAGTACGAATCCGGACGGCAAAACCTGATTTTAGACACTGTCAGCGTGGGCGATTTGCTGGGACAAATTACCCAAGAGCTGGACGCATTGGCCAAACACCGGGAACAAGTTCTGACACTGGAACCCCTGGATGGGCTTCCCTTGTCCGATTACCGAGTCCATGGGGACAAACAGGAACTCAAGCGAGTCTTCGTCAATCTCATCGGCAATGCCATCAACTTTACCCCCAAAAGTGGTCGCATTCAGGTCTTTCTACAGCAAGAAAACGACTCTCCCAAGACCGTGCCTCGCTTGCGGATTCAGGTGGTGGACAACGGCCGGGGCATTCCCAGTCAGGATATTCCCGTGCTTTTTCAACGGTTTTCCCAAGGAACCAGCAAGCAGCGCTCCTCTGGATCTGGACTGGGCTTGTACCTCAGTCGGCAAATCGTGGAAGCCCATCAAGGGCAAATCGGGGTGGAAAGCGAAGAGGGAAAGGGCAGCCGCTTTTTTGTGGTACTGCCAGCCCTGTAATTACGATTCAATTACTCTTCGATTTTGATCACACTGACCGGGCAGACCTTGGCCGCTTCCCGGCACTCGGATTCGTTGCCGGGCACCTGCGTGTTGTCCGCTTCCGCCGAATCGTACACCGTAAACACAGACGGGCAAATGGACTCACAAGCCCCACAGGCAATACAACCCGGTACAATTTTAACTTGCATGGCGTTTAATGGGCATAGCGCAGATTCTCCGGACGTTAGGCTACCAAAGAGCGCCTAAACGTGGGCCATCGCCTTTTCCTGAGTATGCACCCGGCGCAGATTCTCCACCATGTTATCGGCAATCTGCCGGAAAATGGCAGCTTGTTTGCCATCGGGCTCATACACCACCACTGGCTGACCGGCATCGGCTTTGGCCCGTTGTTCAATCACAATGGGCACTTCGCCCAGGAAGGGCACGTTTAGTTGGGCAGCCGCATTGCGTCCGCCGCCATGGCCGAAGATCTCGTAGCGCTTGCCGTCATCGCCTTCAAAGTAGCTCATGTTCTCTACAATACCCAGGCAAGGGATGTTTTGCCCCACGAACATGGCCAAGCCCTTGCGGCTGTCGTGCAAAGCCACCTCTTGTGGGGTGGTCACGATAATAGCACCAGACAGTGAGGCCGCTTGCATGATGGTCAACTGGGCGTCACCGGTACCGGGCGGCAGATCAACCAGCAGGAAATCCAGCTCGCCCCATTCAAAATCACTTAAAAACTGACGAATAATGCGATCCAGCATAGGACCGCGCCAAACCACCGGTTGCTCTTCCTTGATCATGAAAGCCACGCTGATCACTTTCACATCGTGCATCATGGGGGGCAAGGGCTTGCCGCTCTCGGACTGTTCGGTAATCTTGGCGTGACGCAAGCCCATCATCAGGGGCACGTTGGGGCCGTAAATATCGGCATCCACAATACCCACCTTGTACCCCAGCTGGCTGAGAGCGCAGGCCAGGTTAACGGAAACAGAGGTTTTGCCCACCCCGCCTTTGCCACTGGAAATGGCAATGACATTTTTGATATTGGGCAGCAACTGCTTGGGGGCCACCGGGGCCAGCGGTTTATCGGCAGGACGCTGGAAGGGTTTCACGGAGGCTGGGGTTTTCAGGGAGATGCCCACGGTCACCAGCTTAACATCCGCTAATTCTTGCAACACCTGACGGGTGGTTTGCAGCAGGGCATCCCGCTCCGGGTAGTTGGTGGCAGGCAGGATCAGCTCCACTTTAACGCTGTTATCGCATACGGAGGCAAAGTCGATCATGCCCAGTTCCACGATGTTTTTTTGTTTTTCAGGATCAACCACACGGGTCAGCGCCTGCATTACCATTTCTTGGGTCAGTTCAGTCATGGAGTCCTGCCTTTTTGATTCAAGTGAGTGGGTAAAATTGGAAAAAATAAAACCGGTTTAGTCCGCCGTCGTGGACGGCGCAGACGAAGAATTCGATTCAAACGCACGAGGGCCATCCCATTCCGCCATCCCGGCGGTTAAATTAAAAACAGACTGAAAGCCATGATGCGCTAAAAAATGACTGGCGTTAAAACTGCGCACCCCGTGCTCACAAATAACCACCGTGGTCTGCGCAGCATCCAGCGTGGCCAGATGCTCGGGCAATTCATGAATGGGCAACAAATGGGCGCCCGGAATATGCCCCAAGCCGTAAAACTCCTGAGGGGTCCGCACGTCCAGCAACAGCAAATCGGGCTGTTGAGCCATCATGGTTTGAAGTTGCTGATTGGTTAAGGGGGTGACGGACATGGGCGTTTGGTGACTTTTAATTTTAGTGTGATACGTAGTGAGAGTAACACAAAGGCGGGTGTCAAATCATCTCTTTTAACAGCATGGTCACCACAGACAGGTAAATCAGGAAGGTCAAAATATCGCTCAGAGTGGTGATAAAAGGCCCGCCCATTCCCGCTGGGTCCACCTGAAACAAGCGTTTGAACCCATACGGAATCATCATGCCCAGCGTAGCGGAGATGCACAGGGAAACCGTAATCCACGAAAACAGCAATGCGCTGAGCTGCCAGCGATGGTAAATGAGGAGGGACAAAATGCCCACGGAGACCGCGAAAAACAAGCCGGTCAACAAGGCAACTTTAATCTCCCGGCGTAACTTTTCCCAGATATTGTCATCGGTAATCAGGCCCTGACTAAGGCCTCGTACCGTGATGGTGTCGGTTTGGGTACCCATATTGCCGGACAGCCCCGTGAGCAAGGGCATAAACGAAATGGCCACCACCGCAGCGGACACCGTGTGGCTAAAGTGGGCAATAATAGTGGCCGCCAGAAACTGACCGCCCATGGTAATCGAGAGCCAGGGGAAACGGGCCTTGAAAGCGCCAAAGACCGGCCCAATCAGCAAGCCTCGCTCGTCCACCTCTTCCAGGTTAATCCCGGAGGCCCGGTAAATATCCTCAGACGTTTCCTCGTCGATCACGTCAATAATGTCGTCCAGGGTGATGACCCCGCGCAAGGTGTTGTCCGGATCGGTGACGGGCATGGCCAGAAGGTTGTAATACTTCCGAAACACACTAGCCACCAGCTCCTGATCAAAACTGACTAGCAAGGACTTCACGTCAAACTGGGCAATTCGGCTGAGTGGAACGGAGGCATCGTGCAGAATCAGCTGCTTCAGGCTGACCACCCCCACCAAGGCATCCTCGGCGTCCACCAAATACATATAGTAAATGAAATCCTTCTCCTCAGCCCGGCGCACCATATCCATGGCCTCGCCCACCGTGGCTTCCACCGAAATGCTCATAAAATCTGTGGACATAATCCCGGCGGCAGAATCTGGCTGTTCCATCATCAGATGGTGCAGGGTACGGGTTTCCGTATCGAACGGCATCTCTTCCAGGATGCGCTGGCTTTCCACCGTGTCCATTTCCTGCAAAATATCCACGGCGTCATCGGTTGGCATCATACGGAGGATTTGACTGCCCATCACCGTGGGCAAAGAAGCCAGACAGGCATGTTGTAAATTATCATTCACACTGGTTAGAACCTGTGCGGCCTGCCCCACATTCAGGTACTGAAAGCATCCCACCGCCTCTTCCCGGCTCAAAACACTCTCCATCACTTCAGCCACATCGGCAAAATTCTGTCGGGCCAGTAAGCGACGCAAGGCCGAGGTGTTTTTCTGAGTCAGGTAGCGCCGAATCTTTTCAGCCAGACTGGTAACGGTCACGGAATTCATAGAGAACAGGGCCTAAAACTTGGGAAGGATATCTACTCATTGTATCAACTCAAAGCGGGTTGCAAGTGATTGTTGCAATAAAGCCACAGGCCCGTTCAAAACTTATAAAAAATTACACGACGTCTCCCCTTAATCAAAAAGCGAAGTCGTCAAAGATTTTTTTGACTCACAATGCGACCCGCATCCAGGTTTGCCTTTTGCAGCAAACACTGTTCCAGTATTTCCTGACTGCGCTGCACCACGAAACTCCGGGCATATTGCTGCCCCCCACTTAAATAACGCTCCCGAATTTCTCCCACATCCACCTGCTTTTGAGGCATTGGTACCTCTTCGGCAAAACCAAGGTAGTACTCTACCAAACTGGCCACATCCAGCAATTTGGTGGCGATCAAGGCCCGTTCATCTTCTTGCAATAACCGCAAATAATTAATAGATTGATGAATCTCCGGCACTTGATCATATGTTCTTAATTTATTTTTAGAACGATATAACGGCAGAACCACCTCTGCGCCGAGGGATCGCAAATGCTGAATTCGCCCCTCAATATCGTAATCCCGAACGGCCAGAGAGCACAATGCCTTGGCCACCACCCCTTGTAAATCCTTGGGGAATTGATTTAAAACATCCACACTCGTTTTGATTAATTGGTTTTTGTCATAAAAACGCCTGTTCAATTCAAGCATCACTACCATCCAACAAACGAAAAAATAGAATGAGTGGGTATAAAAAAATAACCCTAAAAGAACAGCCCACGCACTTTACACTTTAATCAAGAATATACGATATTACTGGTTTTGACAATAAAACCGGCCCTTACATTAATTAATGACCCTCAAACCATTGTGGTCAAAGCATTTTCACGATATAGGCTTGTTAATCTCTGTTTTTGCTAAACTAGCATTAAAGTATTAAAAACCGAGCTTTTATTGCCTGACATGCAAACCACTCCCGCAGAAAGCCTTTATTCCAAAATCCTACACACCCCCCAAGGTGTGTTCGGGATCACCTTGTTCTTCAACCTGCTGGTCTCCCTGAGCAAACTGTTTTGGGGATACCACACGCACACCCTCAGCATTACCGCCGATGGTTTCCACTCCCTACTAGATGCTGTAGCTAACATTGTGGGCATTGTTGGCCTGAATATCTCCATGAAGCCCGCCGATCACAATCATCCTTACGGACACCGCAAGTTTGAAGCCATCGCTTCTATGGTCATCTCCTTTTTTATTTTTCTGACCTGCTTTGAAATTGCCGGTGAAGGCTTTTCACGATTTTTCTCTCCCCAACACAGCCACCCCCAAATTTCGCCCATCAGCTATTGGATTATTGGCGTGACCCTGATGATTAACCTGTGGGTGACTTGGTACGAGAACAAAAAAGGAAAAGAATTAAAAAGTGATTTGCTGATAGCGGACGCCAAGCACACCATGTCCGACTGCCTGGTTTCCATTTCGGTATTGTTCTCCATGGCCGCGGTGCAACTGGGCTTTTTATGGGCCGATACGGTGCTGGCCCTGGTGGTGGCCCTTATCATCCTGAAAGTGGGTTTTGAACTGATTATGATCCACTTTAGCGCCCTGACCGATGAAGCAGCCCTGGACCCCAAAGACATTAGCGCGGTGGTATTGACTGTGCCCGGTGTGCTGGACTGCCATAAAATCCGGAGCCGTGGTATGCGGGATCACGTCTTTATCGATTTACACATTCAGGTCGATCCCCAACTCACCGTGAAAGAAGCCCACGGAATTTCCTACCGGGTGGAGGCCAAACTGGCCGAGGCCTTTGACGGGCAAGTTCGGGAAGTCCTGGTCCACGTTGAGGAATACGAAGGCACCAACGAGGGTGTTCACGCCTAAATCCTCCAAAAACACTCAGAAGTGTTCCTCAGATCAGAGATTGCAGCGCCAAAAGTGCTAAAAATGCACCGACACCCACGACAATGATTGATCATCGTGGGTGCTACGGTGCAAAGGGTAACTGTTCGTATCTTTAGCGGGATTTAAGAGGCAACAGGGTTTCAATTTCCCGCTCAATTTCACGACGAGTTCGACCCGTGCGTTGCTGAATACGGCCCAACAACTCTTCTTCCTTGCCTTCGACGTACAGCAAATCGTTATCGGTCAACTGGGCATACTTTTCCTTGAGTTTGCCCTTCAAAACGTTCCAGTTTCCTTTGATTTCAGTTTTATTCAACATAGCAATCACATCTCCTATCCTGTAATACGGGGCGATTGTCTAACCAGAATCCTCTCCCTCGGTAAAAAGTCACCGCCCAATCCAACCAAACCCATTTGTGACTGTGATGTTCACAAGCTGGGTTACCGGAGAAAGTCTGGTTATTATAGCGCCCGGCATTTTTGGTTAAATTACCTGTTCGTCTAGTGAGATGTTCGCTAATGGTTTCAGGCGGATTAGCAAGGCGGCTATTTCGGATTTTGCGAAAAAACCTCAGAAATGCTTCCCAAATTACAAAGCCAGCCTAAAGTTCTTAAAAATGCGGCCGATAATTATCTTGTCAGTCAAATAACCGGTGCCAATGTAATATTGTCGTCGTTGGTACCACTCACAACAGTGTAGATAGGTAGGTAATCACAAACTTCCTCGGAGCGAGAAACGGCCACCAAACTGCTGTTACACGCTCCGGGAAACGAAACCGACCCGGTCAGAAGTCTGTCTCTGGCCGGGTCACTACTTTTTGCCCACCCCCCTAAACCTGCACAATAATATCCAATTCGCCCTTACGATTTCGCACATCCACCGTCACGCTCTGGTGGTTGCGCCGAAATTCCAGATCCACCATAGCATTGCCCACACGCATATTATTAATTTGCAGGTATGACATGTAATGGGGCAAGCTGGGCGAATGGATAGACAGCGTCTTGCGAGGCGCATCGGCCCGCATATTGAGCATGGACTGAATGATGGAATACATGGCCGCTGCCGCCCAGGCTTGGGGAATACAGGAAACCGCATAACGCACCGGCGGATCACCCTCTTTGCCGTCCTCCTTGCGGAATCCGCAAAACAGTTCCGGCAAACGCCGATAATGCATGTGCCGGGCCGCCTCAAATAACCCGGTAAAAAGGCGCTCTACCAAGTCTGGCCGGTTCAGCCGGGCAAACCCCCGGGCGATTAAAGCATTGTCATGCGGCCAAATAGAGCCGTTGTGATAGCTCATGGGGTTATACGCCACCGTGTTGGAACTGAGCGTGCGGATGCCCCAGCCATTGAACAAATCCGCGGACATAAGCCGGTTGATGGCCTGATCGGCGTGATTCTCATAAAACAGTCCGGTTTCCAGACAATGACCCGGATTGGAAGCGATGACCCGAAAGGGCTTGCCCGCCTCATCCAGGGCCAGCGCGCAGTACTCTAAATCATCCATCCAGAAATGGATGTTAAAACGCTTGCGAAAGTCAACGCACTCCTGCCTCAATCGCTGCCGCAACTCTTTATCATCCATATAATCGGCCAAACGGGCCATATGCGTTTTGGCCATGTACACATACCCCTGCACTTCAGACAGGGCAATGGGGGGCTGACCGATCACCCCAAACTCATCCATCACACTGTCGTGAGAATCCTTCCAGCCCTGCTGCAAAATACCCCGAGCGCACATGGTGCGGTAGGTGCTAAACCCCAGCGAGTGCTTGCGCAGGTTCTCATCAATCCAATTCAGGGCAGCCAGTGCGTTGGGCCATAAGGCGCACAGCAACTCCCGGTCGTTGGTCCAGCGAAAGTACTCGTACAAGGTAATGATAAACAAGGGGGTAGAATCCACGCTGCCGTAATAGGGCGTATGCGGAATTTCGCCCAGACGGGCCAGCTCCCCCACCCGCAATTCGTGCAAAATCTTGCCGGGCTCCTCATCCCGATGGGCGTTGTTTTCCTGCCCCTGGTACTTGGCCAGAATTTTCAGGGATTCCCGAGCCACTGTGGGATTGTACAACAAGGCAAACCGGGACGTAATCAGGGAGTCTCGTCCAAATAAAGCCACATACCAGGGAATCCCAGCGGCCACGTAACTGCCCTCATCGGTATGGGTCATCAACATCTGCATGTCTTTCTGATTCCGGGACATCATTTCGTTAAAATCCTCGTTGTCAGAAACAAAGACCGCGGTATCCTGAATGTTTTTACGCGCCCTGAAATTCAGGTGAACCAGGGCTTCATCCATGGTTTGCACGCTGGCCTCAATGGTCCCGGCATTCATCATGCGATCGTTAATAATGGTTCGAATTTCGTAGTTAAAGTTCAAGGGATGTCGGGGCTTCAGCAAGGTACGATAAATGACGGTGGGCAAGTCCTGGGCAGGCATTTCCTCCGGCGCCAGATCCACAAAACGAATCCCCGTTTGCAAATTACGCCCGCTACGATCCTTGCAGCCAAAAATCAGTACCGGATTTTGCCCGCTGGTATCCATAATGGGCGGCCGCTTTTGCAATGGGGGCATCTCCACAATGCCACGAATGTCAAACATATCCCGAAAATCCGCGTCAAACGTCAGGCTCAGCTCGATGTAAACGGGCTTGCAATAGTAGCTGACCAACCAAAAGCGTTCAAACTGGTGCCCATATAACACCGTTTCCCGCTTCAGCTGAATACTCTCCGGGGGAAGCGTCACCGGGGTGCCGTCCTCCGTGGCCGTCTCAATCGGCCCGTTGGTAAACACAATGGTGGACATATACCCCATTTCCGTGGAAGAGAGCAACGGAATGGGATCGGTGCCATGCAGCTTGATTTCAAAACAGCTTAAAAAACGGGTATCCAAATGGTACATGCCCAGCCCGGACATATCCCCGCGCGGGATATTTCCCTGCAAATCATCCACCAGGTACAAGTGGTTGTGCTTGATGGTGCGATTTCTGGATAAAAAATCCTCGGGCTGTTTAATCTGCATGGCGCTCTCTTTCGGGAACAAGTTGGGCACAAGGCGGTATGGACCATACTGGATTCACCGCCAACGGGTCAAAAGCCCCCAATTACCAATCCAGCGGATACGGGGCGGAACGTCCAGGATGCCCGTATTGGCTCACCGGGCGATCCGGTGCCAAATGCAACGGCAAAGGCGACTTGGCAGCGATACTCCGACTGGAACGATACCGCAGATTCCCGCCCCGTCGGTGGGTATTCACCAAGCGTTGATACAGGCGCTCATGTTCAACCACCATGCGCTGGGCGGAAAATCGTTCCTCGGCCTTTTGGCGCACCAATCGGCGATCAAAATGAGCGTAGTTTCGAACGGCACTGATCAATTCTTCCAAGCCATCGGCCACATAGCCGCTCACCCCGTGGTCGATCACCTCCGGCACCGAGCCGTTGCGCAAGGCAAACACCGGGGTACCGCAAGCCATGGCTTCAATCATGACCAGACCGAAGGGTTCAGCCCACTGCACCGGAAACATGCAGGCCACCGCGTTTCTCAGAAACTCCACCTTGGCGGTGTGCCCAAGCTCTCCAATATAGGCGATTTGCGTACCATCAATCTGGCTGGCCAAAACCGACTCATAAAAAGTCCGGTCAACCCGATCGATTTTTCCGGCCAAAAGCAGTTTCATACCCAAGGCCTGAGCCACCTGAATGGCTTGCAAAGGCCCTTTCTCAGGAGACAATCGCCCCAAAAAAGCCAGATAAGGTTCGCCCGAAAGCGCAAACTTCGGGGCAAAACGGGTCAAATCAATCCCATGGTAAATAGTGGCCGCATACTGCAATTCCGGCCACAACTGCTGCTGGTAACGGCTGATTGAAATATAGTGCTGATGGGCGTTTTTGAAGAACAATTCCCGCACAGGTTCCGGCGAGAGGGCATTGTGCAGCGTGGTCACCACCGGGGTGTCCACAAAATTGACAAACGGCAAGGCTTGAAAACCCATATGATTGTGGATGACGTCATAGCGCTCGGCCTCCAGAAATACATCGCCCAGCATATTCAGCTCGGAGGCCATAACCGTGCAATGAGTCTTATCTTTGATAATGGTCTCTTCCAGCTCTCGCAAAGGTTGAGGCGCATAAGCCCGCAGCGTCCCGGAAGTCTGCGATCCCGCCACCGCAAACAGGGTCACCTCATGACCTCGCTGAACCAGCCCCTCGGTGAGCAGGTGAGCCACCAGTTCGGTTCCACCGTAAGCACGGGGGGGCACTAGCTCCCATAGTGGGGCAATTTGGGCAATGCGCATAACAATCCCTCCCGAAGAGCGGCCAAATCAAAGACTAAAACTGAACAATGCCCTCCTCAAAAGCACGGGTAAGCTTACCGTTCTTATTGTAAAAAAAGTGAGCGCTGGCTAAAATTCGTCCATTGGCTAAACCTGCGCAAATGGGGAAAACTCATTGGTAAATGAAGCGAAACGCTGTAGGATAAGGCAGTAAAATACAATTGCCCAATGTCCCACTGAATAATGCCTCCCAAAAAATCCCTTTCACAGCGCTTATGAAACGATCCAACAACCCCTTGAAATATCGATACCACGTCTTTCGTGGCAAATTAGTCCAGCCATTCTTCTGGGCCTTGTGCTTCCTTAGCCCGGCTCTGGACATTTTCAGGGTGGATATGATTCATCAGCATCTGGTGTTTCTGGGGAAACCGTGGCCTTTTGTCTTTGAGCACCTCAAGTGGTTGCCCATCGGCTTTTACGGAGCCGTTATCCTGATCGGTATTATTTCTTTTATCTGGGGACGCCTATTTTGCGGCTGGGCTTGTCCGCACAATACCCTGACCGAATGGACACAGCCACTTCGAGCCATGGTGGGCCTGGCCCCCAAACCCCGCTGGATGAAGCTAATCCTCCGGGATCGGCCCTACTTTCAGCCAATATTCATGAGCCTGTCCCCCCTGCTGGCCATAGGACTGACCTTTGGCCTCAGTTTGCTACTCAGTTTTTATGTGGTGCCACCTAAGTGGGTCATTCAGCAGTACGCCAGCGGCCATCCTCACATTGCGCTGGTCTTTGGCAATGGGTTGTTTGTACTCATTGGCCTGTTTCTGCTGTTTGTGGGCAATGACTTCTGCCGGACCTGCTGCCCCTACGGGCTGGCCCAGTCTATTTCCGCCTATCATGAAGACACCCCCTGGCGTCCCCTGGAAATCCAGTTTCAGAGTAGCAAAACAGAGGACTGCAAAACCTGCACCGCCTGCCAGATTGCCTGCCCGGTTGACATTGATCCACGGGATACCGGCGCTTTAAAGGTAGGGCAATTCGATGGCTGCTTTAACTGCGGTGAATGCATTGATGCCTGTAAATATATTCACGATTTCAAATCGCAACCCGGCCTGCTTTCCTTTAAAAATCCGGGTGTTAAAGCTTCAAAGGTGAAAACCACCGAGTCCGTTTAATAAAACCCCGCTTTGCAATCCCAATACTGAAGCCCTGAAAGGGAAGTCCCTAACGGTTTCCCCGAAGTCGTTGAGGGCATTGGAACAGAAAGCTCGTAAAGTAACTTGGAACTTTTTGTAAAAAAAATTCAAGAATTCCCGGGACCGGTCGATAGAGCAATTAGGAGTCAAACCAGAACCCAGAGACAACGGTTTTGGATAACTCTTCAGCAGGACAAGTAAAATAGGCAGCCATAAACACCATATGAGAACGTCCGAACGTCAGCAGCACAAAATGAAAACCGCAAAAATTTTCATGTTCAACGGGCTGGTAATGTCCTGTATTACTGTCGCTATGGGCTTTCCTTTTGGCATCCAATTGATGAATCTGGAATTTCCGTCATCGCTATTGTTTTTAAAAGTCCTTGGGTATGGTTTGTGTAGCCCGTTGACCAGTTTATACAAATTCCTGCTGGCACCCTTGTTACCCGGACAATGGCAGAGCCTTTTTCCTGTTACGGCAGTCCCACTTTTTTTAAGTGGGATTACCGGAAAGCCCGCAGCTGTTTTCAGCCAGTATAGCGGCCATATTGATTGGATTCCGCTGCTTAGCATCCTGTTTTGGCAATGCTTTCTATTGATTGCTTACTATTGCCTATCCCTCCTTAAAAGTGGATTTTCCATTCAGGAAGTACAGAAAGCCATGGTCGAATACTCAGAACATCAGACAACCTCAGCGCCGAAAAGATCCATTCAGGCCAAACAGTCCTATCAGGAAAACCAGTTTAGTGTGGCCACTCAAACCCAGCCCATCGATCAGCAAAAGATCAAGGATCGCTTGCAGGACTCTAAAAATCTGCAACAAAAAGCGCCCCGCATTCAAAAATTTACCCAACAGGACTGGGAACGTTACAAGCAGCAGGAAGGCAACCTGGTGGTCAGGTCAATGATCCAGCAGTTAAGACAGGAGAACCTGACCTTACAAACCGAGAAAAACGACCTCAAATCAACCTTCTCTCAATACTTTTCCCCGGAAGTATTGAAGTATTTGAATCAGAATAAAAGCGCTTTTGAAGGCATCCAGAACCAGCATTACAATATGAGCGTTCTTTTCTGCGATTTGAGAGGCTTTTCCTCTTTCAGTCAAACGGCCTCCTCGGATGAAGTGGTGGCCTATCTGGGAGAATATTTCGAAATTGCCAGCTACTGCGTGCTGCATAAGCACAACGGAGTTATCAGTAAACTGATGGGCGATGGCTTTATGGCATACTGGGGCTTCCCGTTGGCCGATAAAGAACATGCCTATACCGCCACTCTGGCCGCCCAAAACATTATTCAGGAAGTCCGCTTGCGAAACGAAATCAAGCCCCATGAAAAACCGATACAAGTGGGCATTGGCATTGCCACCGGGACCGTCATGGTGGGTAATATCGGCTCCATGGATTTTAAAGACTTCACCCTCATTGGGGTGCCGGTGAATCTGGCAGCCCGACTGCAGGAAACCACCAAACAACTGGGCTGTGATATCGTAATTTCCGAAAACACATACCAGGACTTAAATGGACGCATCCACTGCCGGGACTGGGGGGCCACCGAAATTCGGGGCTGGCAAAACGCGGAGCGGGTTTATACCCCTATGCAAGACTAAGCAATCAAGGCCAATGCAAAAATAATGATAAAGAGCCCAGGATTATTCCACGAATTAGATCAACTGGGTCGTGATGGCAAATTGTATACAAACAATCAGGACGGTTGGTTCAATCCCCTGTATGTAAGCACCCCGCTTCATACGCCGGTTTATATGTAGCAATTGTCCTGCTTTATAAAATGCCGATTATTGCGGAGAATCGACGCCTGAATTGGCCAGAGACCCGCACAAATTCACCAGAATATCCGCAGAACTTACGACGGCTATTTTACTGAGCAACACACGGAAATACCGACATCAACCTGGCAAAACTCAGGCTTAATGTCCTTAAAAAAAGACGACTAAACACGCTTCTCTACTGAAACATATTGGTGAGTGAGCAGCCTAAAGTAATGACTGAGACACTAAAATTAACAACCCTTGGATATATAACAGCATGTAAAAAAATAACGTTTATCCAGCAATCAGTTAATAAAAATTGTTTTTATATTTAAAAGAGTACAGTTGTAATCCCAGCCTTTATCCCTTTATACACGTATGTGGGTTAAAACCAGCTCCAGTGTGGTGAACGGTTTATCTCCTTAAAGAGAGCCGCCTTGAACACTAACAAATTGATACTCCCCCAGCGCGAATCCAGCCAGATCGAGCGCAAACAACACGTCAATTAAAAGAGAGAGGAAAGAAAGCCTATGAGTAGTCTTTGGTCGTTATTATTTCCAAGCATGGGTGCACCCACAATAGCACCACCGGCTCCCGGAGGTGGACGCAGAGCGCCAGAGGCTGACCAGGGAGGCGTTCCTTGGTGGGCTCAGGGACCCGCTCCAGGGGATGCTTACACGCCAAGTCCAGAAGCTCAGCTAGGAATCCTGGAATTGCAGACTGGTCAAGATTTGAACGGAGATGGAGCCATAGGAACTGCTCCTCCCGATGAAGCCGGTGATCCACCGCCTGCAGACGAGACCGGTGATCCGCCGCCTGCAGACGAGACCGGTGATCCACCGCCTGCAGACGAGACCGGTGATCCGCCTCCTGCCGATGAGACCGGTGATCCACCGCCTGCCGATGAGACCGGTGATCCACCGCCTGCCGGCGACGCGGAAGAATTAACGCCTGAAGAGTACCTAGCCAGCCTGAAAGATAATACGGATGAGCTTGACGCAGCTGATGGAACCTCTGATGACAGTATCACCCAAGCTGGACTCTGGGCGTACGGAGATCAAGACGGCGTTAGTGCAGAAGATCAGGCTGCAGCAAACTATTTTGGAGATAACTTTGACACGTTGGATCCAGATGGTGACGGCTCCGTCAACACAGCAGGCTTCCTCAATGGCGATCTGGCCGATCAACTTGAAGAAGCGAAGCCAACCAGCAGTGAGGCAATTAATAGCGATCAAGAAGCACTATACCATCTCAGTACAGTTGAGGATCTGAGCTCAGCTCAGGACGAAAATGGTGACCCACTTTTCTCTGCAGACGACTTAGATGCGCTCTCAAGGGGTCAGGGCCGATTCGAAGACGCAACTGAACAACAACAAGCTGCAGCGACCTATGTTCAGGAAAACGATGATCTCGAAGCCTCTTTGGATGCTACGAACACTGATGGAGCAATGGATCCGGACGAAGCAGATCGTGAGGATGATTGGTACTCCACGGGAGCCTTGAAACAGCCCAAGGCGGTTGCGGAGAACAAGGAAACCCTTGCTGAGCCAAAGGAAGATCCTCCCGCAGGTGGTGACGAGGAAAAATAAGAGCACTCAATCGGTGTAACCTTCAAATAGTTGTTTGTAGAGAACATCCACGGAAGGCAAAGAAAACAATAAAACCTGGCCTTAGCAAGTCTTCGGCCAGGTTTTATATTGGCAAAAAATAAAGGTCAGGCGCCTCATACAAATTCCCCTACTGAAATCCTGTTTTCCTTGTCAGAGAAGTCTTAAAGGCATCCAAGTAAATATACAGCACCGGGGTAATATACAGGGTCAACAACTGAGACACCAACAGCCCGCCAAACACGGCCAAGCCCAATGTCCGCCGGGATTCCGAACCCGCGCCCAACCCGATGGCCAAAGGCAACGCCCCCATTAACGCGGCCAACGTGGTCATCATAATAGGTCTAAACCGCACCAGACAGGCCTCATAAATGGCCTCTTCTGCGGGCTTGTGGCCCTTGCGCTGGGCGTCCAGGGCAAAGTCAATCATCATAATGGCGTTCTTTTTCACAATGCCAATCAGCAAAATCAGGCCCAAAAAGCCATAAATATCCAAATCCCGGTGGAACAAATACAAAGTGAGCAAAGCCCCCAAACCCGCTGGCGGCAAGCCAGACAAAATGGTAATAGGGTGAATAAAACTCTCATACAAAATGCCCAGCACCAGATAAATAACCAGCACAGCGATAATCAGCAAAAACCCCATCCCAGTGAGGGAGGATTGAAACTCCTGCGCGCTACCCTGAAAGCTGCTGCGCACGGCAGAGGGCAAAGTCTCTCGGGCCATTTTTTCGATGTCAGATACCTTTTGCCCCAAGGACACGCCGGGCCGTAAGTTGAAAGAAATGGTGGTCGACGGGAACTGCCCCAAATGGCTCACACTGAGCGGACCAACCGAGCGCTTCATGGTGGCCAGGGCGTTCATGGGCACCAGGCTGCCATTGGCCGATCGCACGTAAATGGTGGAGAGATCCTCCAAACTTTGCTGGTACTCTGGCAGCAATTCCAGAATGACCTGATAATCGTTATTAGCCGCATATATGGTGGAAACTTGCCGAGTGCCGTAGGCATTGCTCAAGGCCAGTTCAATTTGCTCGGCGGTAATGCCCAAACTGGACGCCTTATTGCGATCAATATCCACCGTCAACTGCGGACTGGTCATCTGTAAGTCCGTGGTGACATCCTGCAAGTCATCCAGTTTTTTAATCTTCTCCAGCATGGTGTCGGTGGATTGATACAAAGCCGGTAAATCCGGACTTTGCAAAGTGAACTGGTACAGGCTTTTGCTCAACTGCCCGCCAAGGCGAATGGTCGGCGGGGCCTGCATAAAGGCCCGAATCCCCGGCACCTGAGCCAGTTGGGGGCGCAGGGTCTGGATGATTTGGGTGACAGTTTCCTTGCGTTCTTCCAGCGGCTTTAAGGTGGCGAAAATACGCCCGGTGTTGCCATTGTCCACGCTGGACATCACGCTTTGCACGTTGGGATTTTTTCGAATGATAGCCACCAACTGCTGCTGATGGGCCACCATCTGGGGGAAAGCAATGCCTTGGGGGCCTTCGGTGGAAGTAAACAACTGGTTGGTATCCTCGGTAGGGATAAAGCCTTTGGACACCATGCCAAACATCAGGACGGTTAATGCCAACAAAACCGCAAATACGGCCATGGTGGTTTTCCGAAAGCGCAGACAGGCTTTCAGCGTCCAGTGGTAGGCCTCATACAGGTAATTAAATCCAACCTCAAAGGCAGCCAGCAAGCCATTTTTTTCATCGGCATGAATGTTCTGAACGCGTAATAATCGGCTGCACAACATGGGGGTTAAGGACAAGGAAATAAAACCGGAAATGAGAATGGAAACGGCCATGGTCATGGCGAACTCGTTGAACAATCGGCCCACCACACCGCCCATAAACAAAATGGGAATAAACACGGCCACCAACGATAAGGTCATAGACAACACGGTAAAGGCAATTTCCCGAGAGCCCACCACAGCGGCTTCTAACGGCCCTTTGCCCATTTCCATGTGCCGAATGATATTCTCCAGCACCACGATGGCATCATCCACCACAAAGCCAACCGCCAGCGTCAAGGCCATCAGGGACAGGTTATCCAGATTGAAATTGAGCAGCGACATGGCCGCAAAGGTTCCCACAATAGACATGGGCAAGGCCAGACTGGCAATGAGGGTGGCAAACACATTTCGCAAAAACAGAAAGATCACCGCAATGACCAGCACAATGGTGATGATCAGCGTCAATTGCACATCTTCTACCGATTTACGAATGGTCTGGGAGCGATCAAACACCACCTCCAGCTTGACCGAAGGGGGAATAATGGCCTGAAAACTGGGGAATAAATCCTTGACCTTATCAATGACGGCGATGGTGTTGGTGCCCGGTTGTCGCTGTACTGCCAACACGATGCCACGGGTGCCATTGAACCAACTGGCAATTTTGTTGTTTTCCACACTGTCCATCACCCGGCCCAATTCACTGAGATAAACGGGCGAACCGTTGCGATAAGCCACAATCAGCGGACGGTAATCGCTGGCGTTCATGAGCTGACCATTGGCCTTAACCGTGTAGTTTTTATAATCCCCGTACAAAACGCCCGTGGGTAAATTCACGTTTCCTTTTTGAATGGCGGTGGCAACTTCATCAATACCCAAATTACGGCTGGCCAGCGCTTTTGGGTCCACCTGAATGCGAACGGCGTACTTTTGCGATCCAAACACCGAAACCTGTGCCACCCCGTTGATCATGGAAATGCGCTGAGCCACCACCTTTTGGGCATACTCATCCACATCGGACAAAGGCAAGGTGGGCGAGGTCAGGGCCAGGTAAATAATGGGAGAATCAGCCGGATTGACCTTACGCAGCGAAGGCGGAGAGGGCATGTCATTGGGCAGTTTTCTCAAGGCTGATGAGATGGCCGCCTGCACGTCCTGAGCGGCCGCATCAATATTGCGACTCAAATTGAATTGCAGGGTAATGGAGGTAGAACCCAAGCTACTGGTGGAGTTCATGGAATCCAGACCGGCGATGGTGGAAAATTGCTGCTCCAGCGGGGTAGCCACAGAAGCGGCCATGGTGTCGGGGTTGGCACCGGGCAAACTGGCACTAACCTGTATAGTGGGAAAATCCACGTTGGGCAAGTCGCTGACCGGCAACTGGCGATAGGCCAAAATGCCGAACAACAGAATCCCCAGCATGACCAGGGTGGTCATAATGGGCCTGTCGATAAACAGTTTGGTGAAATTGTTCACGTCATCAGACTTTCATGCGTTCAATATTTACTGACCGGGCGCCGGTTTTATTTCAGATAAACCGGATTTCACCTGAAGTTTGGACCCATCGGAGAGCTGGAATTGTCCATCTGTGACCACTTGCTGGCCAGCAGCCAGACCGCTACGAATGACCACCTGATTGCCCACAATGCGATCCACCACCACCGGGCGCATTTTAGCCAACCCGCCCTGGGCCACAAAAACGTAATCGCCTTGTTGTCCACTTTGCAGGGCCGGTAAGGGGATGACCACCGCATTGGCTTGCTCGGCCAGTTTCAATACCACATCTACAAATTGGCCCGGCCACAGTTTGCGGGTTTCGTTGGCAAAACGGGCCTTCATCCGAATGGTGCCGGTATTGGTGTCCACGGTGTTGTCCAAAAAATCCACCAGCCCGGTTAACTGGGTGGGTGGGGTTTCCCGGGTTTCCACAGCCACCGGGAATCGGCGGGCTTTGGCCAGGGTGCGCACGGACTTCAACTCCTGTTCCGGCACAGAAAACCCCACATTAATGGGGTTCAGGCGATCCAGTTGCACCAGCTCGGTATCCCCCAGCTTGACCGTATCGCCCACATGTATTTTCAGACTGCCAGTTCGACCAGAAAACGGGGCCCTGATAGTACCGTAAGCCAACTTGATGCGGTTGCTATTCACCACCGCTTGATCGGCTCGCACATTGGCCCGGGCGCTTTCAATACTGGAACGATCCGCATCCACAATGGCCTTGGCGTTATCCAGCGCCGAGCGGTCAGAAATGACCGTAGCCTCAGCAGCCCGACGCGAGGTGACTGCCTGCTCATATTGATCCTGACTAATAAATTCATCTTTGAGCAAAGAGGCAAAGCGCTTTTCCTGGGCCAGGGCGTACTCCAACTGAGCCACATCCCGATCAATATTGGCCTGAGCCTGTTTGACCGCGCTCTGATCACGAACCAGATTGGCCTGCGCTTGGGCCACCATGGACTGATCCTTGCTGACCACCGCCTGAGACTGAGCCAGAGAAGCCTCAACGGGCTGGGTATCGATGCTGAACAACAACTGCCCTTGCTCCACAAAGGCCCCCTCCTGAAAATGAATCCCGGTTAAGCGGCCTTCAATTTGAGGTTTAAGAATCACCGTGGAAATGGGTTCCACCGTGCCAATGGTTTGAATTTGCACGGGCACAGTTTGCAGGGTGACCGGGGCTAATGTCACCGGCACAGGGGTATTTTTCAAATCCCGCATGCCTTTTTTTTCGCCAGCGGATTGCTCTTGCTGCCGTGTCCAGACAAAGCCCCCCACCAATAGAAGCACCAGAACCAAAGCCCCCCACAAACGGGGCATTTTAAGGCGATTGGGGCTGGTACTGACCGAACTCATGAGGGCACTCCTTTGGATTGGACCCGTAATCCGCTAAATAACAGCTCCAGCAATTCAGCGGCCTGATGCTGCAACTTCACACGGGTAGCCGAAGCCTCGTAAGGCGGCAAGACTCCCCGCAAAGCCAGTAAAATCAACTGGGCAAAGTGGGCTGAATCCACAAGCGGCTCAATCTCGCCCTGAGCCTGCGCCCGCTGCAACAAGCTTTCCACCAATCCTTGACGGGCTTGAAAAAAGGGGGTTAGCAAAAGCCGAACCCGCTCCCGGCTGGCGGCCATTTCCTCTGGACTTCGGCGGTTGCTGCGTACCGAGGCAAAGACCTCTCCCACGTTCTGTACCAGCATAATTTTTAACAATTCCAAGGCCGATTTATCCACTCTGGCTGCCACTTGGCGCATGCGCTCAATCTCAGCACGCTTATTGTCCAGAATGAGGGCAAACAAAATAGCCTCTTTGCTTTCAAATTCAAGATAGACACTCCCCTTGCCGATGCCAGCCCGCAGAGCAATGTCATCCAGGGTGGTTTTCTGGTAGCCAAACTGGTCAAACAGAGCGGATGCCGCTGTCAAAATCAGCTCAGAGCGATTTTGCTGAATCTTTTTTCGTCCCATTAGGCTAGCCCTTTTCTCAAAAGAAAGCGGTGAACACTCATCCTTTAATTTTGACTGATTTTACAGTTTGGTCAAGAAAATCAAAAAATAGCCGCCCATAAAACAAACGTATGATCCCGTTACGTGGCTAGAGGGCCAAAAGTTTCAAGTTGCGAAAGCTCACATTCAAACAACTGCTTATCTTCAGGGCCTGTTTGCGGTATGGTGTGCCAGTCTCCTGTTTGATGGAAACTACTGCAGGCGCGTCTTTATGTCTACCTTGTCTACCCCGCCTCACATCGCTAACCCGTGGATGCAGCCCTATCCATCTGTTCTCCCGTTTGCCCCGGCGAACACCGCTGCTCCCAGCAGCGCCAAGGCAAACCCTGCAGGACAAGCCTCCATCAGCAAGACACCGACGGAGAGCAAACACAGTCCCCGATGGTCCAATCTGGCCTGGGCCGGACTTTTATTCTCGCTGGGCCTGGCCACCCACCATTTACCGGGAAAAGCGATCAGCCCAAACACAGGCAAATTCTTACTCTCACCCGACTGGAAAAGCTGGGCCCGAGTAGGATTGGGGGTGGCTACAGTGGGACAACTCAACAAGGGCTTTCAGTGGAAGCCCCCCGCATGGCTCACCGGTCTTGAATCGGCGGCGGTGATTACCCCCATGGCCCTCCGCCTCAACAAAACAGCCGGGGTGACCTTACTGTTGGTAGCCCCTTTGGTGGCGGCAGCCGTTCAGACCAACCAATGGGCCCAACAGTTTTTCGTGAAAGATTTAAAAGAGCTTTGCAATCTGCCGGAATCAGTCTCCCGCCTTGGGGTCTCCCTATCCGTAGGCGGCCTGGGTGTTTTGGCATCGCTGATGGCTCACCGTCAGTTGCGCAATTTGCCCATTGAAAAACTCCCCCTGAAAAACTTTCCCTGGCTGCAACGCAAAGCCCAAGACCTGAAGAAAAACCTGACCGAAATTTTAGGAACCGGGGCACTCATCCAGACCTGCCCCCGTGGCTGTAGCCCCAGTATCATCTGCATGAGTGAAATCGGCGAGATGATTGGGGGCCTGTGGCAAGGACATCAACAGCAAACACCAGACAAGCATAAATAATCCCAATAAAAGGAGGTGAACACACAATGAACGTACAATTCAAAGGCAACAACCCGTTGTTGTTACTGCAACAAAAAAAAGTGGCTCAGCAACAACAAGAAGCACAACAGCAAGCCAAATTGCTGAACGCCCTGCAAGCGGATACCTTCGAAAAAAAGGGTCCTCAATTCGGCGGAAGCTGCTGCCATTAGTTGATGAAACCCATTCGGGTCATCATGCCAATTTGCGTCGGTTCCGTTATTTTCAAACGGCGCCGACGCATTTCCCCTCTCCCAATCAAAGCCCCTAATCTCCTCTGAACCCCAACCCAATGCTGACCATTTCCAACCCACCGAATGCCATCTATTTTAAGGGAAGCTGCTGCGCACAAAAAATTACGCAGCCCAAGCCCGCCCCCACACCTCCTAACAGCGACTCCCAACCCGCTAAGTCCCCCACCGCCTCCCCAAAAGCAGACCCAGCGAGCAGCGGAATCATAGCGTCGCTCAAACAGCAGGTAAAACAGTGGGTTCAAGAATTCTGGCGAATTTTAACCACCGATTTTCTGGCCCTGTTTCAGGGTAATCCCCAAAAATCAGAAACAAAATCCAGTTAGCTGCTCCATTACAGGCCATTGAAAGTGACGTGCTCAGTCAGGGTATAGCAAGCGGGATACCCCGATTACTAACGCGCCGAATCGCTAAACAGAAATCGCTTTTCAAACAGCGGCGTTTTGTACAGACTGTCGACGGTGACTGTTTGCACCGTGCCGGGGGGATTCAGTTCGTCCCAATTCACGTCCGGTTTTCGTTTTAACACCAACCGCACCAAAAAGCGGGGACGCAAGGGCTTGACCGCATACTCCTGACGCATGCGCTCGATCAGGGCAGGCACATCCTCAGAATTTTCCCGAGCGGCAAACAGATTCAGCACCACCCACTTGGTACAGTTAAAACTCAAGGGCGATTCCAAGGGGGCTACCAGATTGTAATGGTGATTGACCGGCAGCAAGGATTGAAAGGGGTTGGCCTGCAAACGCTGTAACAAACGCTCCTGCAAGTCCATGGGGGGTAACAGCAGCAAGGCCTCCTTGCGATCGTTGATTTGCCCGTAGAAGAAATCCTTGATATTCTGCCGCCACAACAGTGCCGTCTTACGGTTATTGGCCGGATCCGAATACAAACTGTACGTGATCCACTCGCCGGTCACAGGCTCCTGAAATACAAAGCCCGAATGGGTCATACCCGTGGGATCAAAAAGGCGGGTAAATACCGATCCTTGCCGAGCCAGCACCCCCACCTTGGCGTTCTGCCGCTGAAGGGTCTCCACCACCCAATTGCTGAGGGTTTCGGCCAAAGCCAACTTTTTGCTGTTACTCCAAACATAGGGTTTCACAGGCAAACTGGCATAAGAGGACGTGAGGACAGAATCGCTGACCGCAGGCGAATGAGGTTCAGCCCAGGCCGGTGTCATCATCAGTGCCAGTGTCAAAAAAAACAGACTAACGAACCGCATGCCTTTTTGAGTGGAATGATCTAAATGCTTCATGAAAATCCTACTTTAAGACCCAGCTTCACAACTTGCCCAAAAAGCGCTGCCATAATCATTCCAAAGAAATGGACGACCTCCAAGACTGCGCCTTCCAATACTGTAGCACAAGGCAACACCCAACCTCATGCGTAACAGCTAATGCAGACGCACGGCAACTCAAAAAGAATGCCAAGCATCAACCGCACAACATTAGACAATGTGGGAATAGCCAGTCGATAAAATCACCTTCAAAATAATCAGAATATGATCGACTGTTTCACAAAATTGATTTCACAAAAATTGATCTCAATTGATTTCAAAGGATTGAAAGGGAGCGCCTTTCCATGACCCAAAAAGACAAACCCAAGAAAAAAACGGGAGCTAGCAAACCTCAAAAAGCGGAAGCTGGCCTTTCGGAATCATTTAGTCAAGAGTCCCATTCCAGTCTGGAACTGGATGAAGCTGTCAGCCGAAAAGGGTATGACATGAACCTGGGCGGCAAACGCATGGGTGGGCCCACCGGGGGAGATTTTGCCGGCGGTGGTAGCGGACCAGCCATAGGGGCCAAACACCCGGCCGATGACAGTACTGCCGACCACTATGGCTCTCGGGAAGAAACCAATGCTGCCCTGGAGGATAAAATTGCCATCCAGAATACCCTGAAACTGCACGAATATTAAAAACGCTTACGAGGTCTTGCCGATCCCGTTGGCCCGATCAATTTTTTGCTGCATCAGGGCGGCAATGGCGGTTTGGGTAGCCCCGGCAAAGCTGGCCATTCCCAGTGACCACAGGTAAATCAACGGATAATTGGGGCGCGCAGCGCCACCTTTATTGAAACGCTTGAGGAAGTGACTCATTCGAGTGAGGACTTTGCCCAAGCCTCCCTCTTGCTTGGCCCAGTGGCTAAATTTATCAATAAGCCCCTGCCTGGAGGATTCCACAAAGGCCATCCCCTTAAGCTGCTTACCCAGAATGGCCTTTTTCAGCCCAAAACGACTGTGCTGCATCTCATCCAGAATGGCTTTTTTTCGGGCCTCAAAACTTTTTTTCTGATAGCCGGTAGATTCCTTGAACACATGGTTTAAAAAGGCTTCGGATAAGCCAAAGGCACCACAAATCCCGGCCCAAACCGGCACCATGGACCATTCCTTGCCTGCGGGGGTCAAATCATTTTCCCGGCCCATGACCTTCCGGGTGAAAGTCATCAGCTTCTGGGTAAAGGGGGTATCTTCCTTATGAATTTTAAGCGCCGCAAAGGCTTGAGCCCCAGCCACGGCAGCGGCAATCCCCGAGGAAACATAAATGGGCACCCCAAAGAAAAAAGCATTCACCGCCCCGGTCACCACCAGCGCGGAGGTAATTTTAAAAGCCCCAATCAGCTTGGAACCATTTATTTTGGACGACTCCTGCTGCTGAGTACCGTCCTTTGCCTTGCCGGAGGGCTTTCCCGAAACGCGGCCCTGTTGGGCCCTCGGGGAATCTTTCACAGAGCTGCCAGACGGGAGCGCTTCCGGTTTAGCAGGCGTCGCTTGGACCGGCTCACAGAGGGGTGGGTCCGGAGGAGCGGACTTGCGACAAAGCCAGGATTTGGGTTGACTGCTCTGGGCAGATTCCGGTGAGGAATTCCCCCAGTTAAAGGCAGTCTGCCCCCCTCCCCCACGAAAAGGGTCCGAACCCACAGGCAAAGCTGCGGCACCTGTGGCCTTGAAGCGAAAAGTGTCATCCCCGGTTGTGCCCCAACCCGGAAAACCCTGAGGCGTTTGGCTAGCCGGAAAAACCGCGCCATAAGACCCAATCGGCACGGTACTAAAGGGAGAGTAAGGCACTCGCCCCCGTCCGTTTTGCAAATTAGGGGAATTTAACATTCATCTAGGACTCTGTTAGGGTCTGTTCCTTCAGTAAAAACCCGTCAATCGGATTTGAGACCGATAATATTAAGAACAATTAAGTTTATACCCACTATGAATCCCCCTATATTACCCCAAACGCACGTAGCACACTTGGGCCACAGCCACGAGTCGATGGTTCATATCATACAGATCCACTTGCACCGGGCACAAGCTTTTGCCCAGCTTAATCACTTTGGCCACTGCCCGCACATCGGTTAAGCAGGGTGCCAAAAAGCGAATGCTCATATCGGTAGTGGCCATGCGCTCATCGGGCCCAGTTTGGGTCATGATGGCAAAGCAGGCAATGGTATCAGCCACGGTCATCAACAAGCCCCCGTGAAAAGACTCAAAAATGCCGTCGAAATCGGGGTCTCTGGGCATTTCCGCCTCACACACGCCCGGCGACAGATCGACAATGCGCAAACCAAACTTGTCAAACGCAGGAATTTTGCGAACCCGCTCTAAAATTCGCTGTTCCAAATCACCAGCCAGCATGAGGGCCCCTTTCTTCTCGGCACGATACCAACCACCATATCCAAAACAAGGCCATTTGGAAAATGGTGTACGCTCAAAAAAAGTAAGTCTCAAAAAGAAAAAACCCACCCTCAGGGTAGGTCAAATAGCCTGAGGGGGGTAGAAGTTGTTCCCGGTCCATTCATTTGAACGCGGTGGTGTTGTGGTGAAGGTGCTGTGATAAAAGCATTTTGGGGCAATTGAAGAAAAGATCCAGTAAGCGTTCAGGACTTTCCAGAACATCCAAACATCAAACATTACATATCTGAACGGGCTCATCATAACCGGGATTCCAAGCTCATCACAATTAACCGGCAGTCTAACTCAGCACCCCTGCAGGTCTAATAATCCAATCACACCAATGGCTACCGTCAGCCACTCAACTGAGGAAATGGCCTGGAACTGAAGCCGATGCTCTCAGAGCTTGCTAAAATAGCCGCCTGAGCAGCGGCCAAGCGGGCCACCGGAATCCGCAAGGCAGAACAACTGACATAATCCAGCCCAATCCGATGGGCAAAACGGACGCTGTCGGCCTCGCCGCCGTGCTCGCCACACAGGCCCAGTTTCAAATCAGGGCGAGTCTGTTTTCCCTGATCCCGGGCCATGGTCATCAAGCGCCCCACCCCTTGGGTGTCCAGCGTTTCAAAGGGATTTTTCTCAATAATATTCTTTTCCAGATACCTTGTTAAAAACCGTCCCTCTGCATCGTCCCGGCTAAAGCCCAATGCCAGTTGCGTTAAATCATTGGTCCCAAAACTAAAAAATTGGGCATACTGGGCCAGTTCATCCGCCGCTAACGCTGCCCGAGGCACTTCAATCATGGTGCCAAACACGTAATCCAGGTCGCATTGCTGCTCACGCATCACCCGTTGGGCCACCGCATCCATCTGCCCCTGAATTTGCTTCAATTCATTGGCAAATCCCACCAGCGGAATCATGATCTCCAACCGCACAATGCAGCCTTTCGCCAACACATCGCAAGCTGCCTCAAAAATAGCCCGCACCTGCATCTCGTAAATTTCAGGATAAACCAGACCCAGCCGGCACCCCCGAAATCCCATCATGGGGTTCACTTCCCGCAACTCATCAATCTTGCGCAATAAAGCCTGCTTCTCCTGATAGGCCACTTGATAAGGATCCGCCTGATGCAGTTGCAGCATCTCTGTCTGCACTTGCTCCCGGTTGGGTAAAAACTCATGCAAAGGCGGGTCCAGCAATCGAATGGTCACCGGCTTGCCCGACATAATTTCCAGCAAGCTTTTAAAATCCTCACGCTGCATAGGCAATAACTGACCCAGCGCCCGGCGGCGTTCTTGAGAGGAAGGGGCTAAAATCAACTGACGCATCACCGGCAAACGATCTTCAGCCATAAACATGTGCTCGGTTCGGCAAAGCCCGATGCCTTGCGCACCCATTTCCAGCGCCTTAAGAGCATCAGCCGGTGTATCCGCATTGGCCCGCACCTCCAACCGACGCAATTCATCCGCCCAGGATAACAGCACATCCAGGGCAGCATTTCGACCAGGTGGTTCGGCCCCAAGCGTCCCCTCAAACACCTCCCCGGTGGAACCATCAATGGAAATAACAGTCCCCTTGGGTAGGCATTTTCCGTGAACAGTCAAAGTTTCTCGATGCAGATCCACCTGACAGGCCTCACAGCCTGCCACACAGGGCTTACCCAAGCCTCTGGCCACCACCGAGGCATGACTGGTATTTCCCCCGCGCGCGGTTAAAACCCCCTGCGCGGCCAAAATGCCATGAATATCATCCGAGCAGGTTTCCACCCGGCATAAAATAACCGATACTCCCTGCGCTGCCCACAACTTGGCCTGATTCGGATCAAAGACCAACTTGCCCGTGGCAGCCCCCGGCGAGGCATTCAAGCCAGTGGCCAAAAAGCGTCCCGCTAATTTGGCTTTTTCTTTTTCATTCGCATCAAAAGCCGGTACAAATAACTGACTCAACTGATTGGCGTCAATCCGAAGCAAGGCCACCTCTCGGGTTAAGAGGCCTTCCTCGACCATATCCACCGCGGTTTTTACCGCCGCTTGTACCGTGCGCTTGCCGGTCCGTGTTTGTAAAACAAACAACCGTCCCCGCTCCACCGTGAATTCCATATCCTGCACATCCCGGTAATGTTGTTCCAGGCGATAAGCCACTTCGGATAATTCCTGATAAATGCGAGGCATTTCAACGGCCAATGCTGACAACTTTTTGGGTGTGCGCACCCCCGCCACCACATCTTCTCCCTGAGCCGTCATCAGATATTCCCCATACAGCTCCTTGTCCCCATTGGCTGGATTGCGGGTAAATGCCACCCCTGTGGCCGAATCAGCTCCGAGATTGCCAAAAACCATGGCCTGAACAATGGCAGCGGTTCCCAAGGTGTGATCAATTTTTTGATGGTTACGATAGGCAATGGCTCGGGGTGTTTGCCAGGATCGAAAGACCGCCTCAATGGCCAGGCGCAACTGTACCGGCGGCGATTCTGGAAAGATTTGACCGGTGCGATCCAGAATTACCTCCTTATAAGTGGTGACCAACTGGCGCAGCATAGGCACCGTGAGCTGGGTATCTTCCACAATCCCCCAACGCATTTTTTGATGGGTGAGTAGGTCATCAAAATAGTCTTTGCGAACCCCTAACACCACACTGCCAAACATTTGCACAAAGCGACGATACGTGTCGTAGGCAAACCATTCGTTTGACAGGCGTCCGAAATTTAGGGCCAGTGGAGTGTAGAGATTTTCCTTTAAAATTGAATAC